>JANNSO010000119.1:0-144736 GCA_031402655.1 Spirochaetota bacterium
GCCGCTGCCCGGTTCGCCGGCCTTTGCGGCATCCTTGATCGAACCAAACTCGACGATAAAGGGCTTCTTCCAGATATTGCAGACCCAGTAGGGGGTTTTAGCCGCCCCCATGACGGTAAGAAGTTCCCCGTCGGTTCTATAGGCCGGCGGCAACTCCGCTTCAAGATGCTCCATGAAACCGGGGGCCGCATGATAGCAGGCCGCGTCGAGAAAGTGTGGGTCGCTCATATGAATTTGTGTGTCCTTGCCACGTCGATAAGTCTGCGGTTCCAAATGTTTTTTTCCATGAACAAAGCCCTTTGCGCGCGGTCTTCGATTTTTCCTGCGCGCTGCTGCAATGCCTTGAAGGCTCGCGACAGCACGGTCTGCTTGTCTATGGGCGGTTCCGACAGCCGTTCTTCCATCAAAAAACAGAAGAACGAATACATCGAAAGCGAAGGGTTTGACTTCGCAACGCGGGGGTTCCTGGTTAAAGCGTGAAGATTGCCTGCGTGCGCGGGATCTCCGTCGACCAGGCCGCCGGCAAACAGTCGAAGCGCGGTCTGGAAGTCGGCCAGCACGGCGTCGGCCTGATCAAACGCTATGCACCTGCCTTCTATTTCGGCAAAGGAGCTTTCCCAGTTGATGCTGTCCGGCGGTAAAAAATGCCGTGGGGTTATCGGCAAAGCTTCCCTCAGGAAAGGGAGCGCTTCTTCGGGTATTCCATGCAGTATTTCCAGTTCCCCTCGAAACACCAATGCTTCGGCATCGACGGGGTATGTTTCGTAAATTGTGATAGCGTCCGAAAACTCGCCTGCATAGGCCAAGGCACGTCCCCTCCAGATTTCTGCCCTCACGGCAGCGTCATCCAAACCATAGTCTTTTGCCAGGGAACCCAGTGCGGAGAATATCCGTGCGCTCTGGTCATACGATCCAAGCTCAATGGCTATCCTGCCCTGCAGGAAGGATGCTGCGGCGACCATGTCTGGCCTGCATTGCTTATATGCGGATCGAACTACGATTTCCAGGGATTTGTTGGATCTCACGAGGCTGCCCGTCATGTATTCGGCTATGGCCTTGTCGTATGCCGCGTTGGAGCGCTCGTATTCGTCGCGGGAAGATTCCGCGATTTCCTGCGCGTTTCCGAAATAGTCTATGGCTTCCGAAAAACGTTCTGCCGCCAACGAAACAAGGCCCATCATGCGCTGAGTCCTTGCCTCTAGTTTTGGAGGAGCTCCTTTCCCGATGGCCAGAAGGGCTTCTTTTGCGCTTTTCGCAGCTCGTTCCATCGAGCCTTCCGCATAGGCAAACTCGCTGTGCATAAGTGCCCGTATCGCCTGAGCCCGCGGGCCGATTATGAGTTCCGTACTGGAAACAAGGGCTTTTGAGCTGTTCTTTTGGTCTTGTGCGCATGCGGAAGCGTAGAATTGAAGCAGGCACAGCGAAGAGGGCGAAAGGAACCCCGCGTCTTCGGTTTCTATCTTGTCCGGCCGCAGCGCCGTAGACATGAGGCACGAAAAAATCAACTTTTCCTCGGATGGAATTTCCCCGATGGTGGACAGGAAATCAAGGCTCGGTTCGATTGCGCCGCCATGGTAACGAAGAACGAGAAAACCTTTGAAGCGATTTTTTATATCGCTGAGCGTCTGTTCCGGGAGTAATCCCCGGAATACCGGTTCTGAAATATTTTTGAGCGTAAGCATGCTATCCAGGGGGTCGATGAAGCCGCACTGCATCAGCATGGTTTGCAGTACCTGCGCGCCAGTTTCGTAGAGCCCCATACCAGAGGTAAATAGGAGGAATCCGTTTTTGTCCAGAGTGTTTTGCGCAAGAAAAAGGGCGTAAAGATATATGGAGGCTTCAAGCGGCATCAGGGACAGCAGGTCTTGTATGGTTTCGATTTTTGGATTGCCTGAGACGGTTAGCGTGCGGAAATAATCCTGCAGAGTCCGCATCGTCTGCCCTTCAGCCTTTCCCGACGCCATTGAAAGCGAATGCTCGCGGGCTTCCCTGTGGCTTGAGCCTGCGTCAAGGACTATTGAATTCTTGCAGCGCAGCACCGAAGAAGCCTCTCCATTGCTTACCGTCAGGTAATGTTCGACATTGGCTGGCGGGGCATCCTTGATTTTGCTGTTTCCCCTGCCTATCCGGCTGCTTATGAGGTCGAGCGCTTCCACCGAGAAATGTTCGGGCTCATCGCAGAGTATCCATGGGATTTCTCCCTTTTCGAAACAACGGCGAGCGCTCAGGTCCAGCACCAGATTTATATAGATGCCGCAGGAGCGGGAAAGCCAGTGCGGAAGTTTTTCGCAATAGACCGCGCGTTTGGCGTAGAGAAACGCCGGCTCGCATTCTGTAAGTATCGCTTGTTCCGCTTGACTGGCCGATTCTTTGGCGATAGCGCAGTGTTCCGCCGTTAAACGCAGGGCAAAGGGCAGGAAGGATCCCTTTGAGGATTCATCGCAGTAGAGATTCAAAAGTAATGTTGAATCAAGGGGGGGGGAAGAATCTGCCGATGCGGCAAACGCCGGCTCAAGTGCGCATACCGAGCGGATGCCGGTATCCGCCTTGATGTGTATCAGACCGGTTTGAGCGGTTTTTTCGCCGGCTAAAAAATTCCTGAGCGCGCGGCATAGTGTAGGTCGCAGCAACAGGGGCACGGCATTTGTTTCCTGCAATAGAGCGGCATGTCGGATTCCGGATTCGCCATTGCCTGAACCGGATACGTCGATATAGCGAGTCAGCAGCGTTTGAGCCTGTATCGATAAAATAATGGAATTATGCGAATTGCCCGACAAATGAAGCGATTGGCATAGTGAAAAGTAATCGGCGTTTTCGTCGCATGCATCGATTATAAGGCAATAACCGCGCAATATCGACCGGGCTTGTTCGAGTTGACCATGAATCCGATGCACGGCTTCGGAAAACTGAAACAGGCAAAAAAGCGTAGTATCGGGAAATGACAGGATCAGCACATGCTCCTTGAGCCGTATCGACCCTCCCAATGATTTTGCCATGCCCTTGATCGACTCAATAACTTGATCGATTCCGCCGGTCCCGCAACGCTGCAACTGCGAGAGGTAATCTATATATACCGCACAAAAAATCATGATAATCCTCGACTCGTCGACTGTCGGTCTGCCTGTCGGGCAATTATAGAGTAGCTTTGCGCATATTGGAAGCCTGGATAGTGTTATTTTAAAGGTTTTGCTTGACGATATTTTTTGTACCATGCTACAATTAATTCTAGAATCGTCAATTTATCCAATCACTTTTACAAAGGAAGCTCATGAGTATACGAACCTTCAGCCAGATACTTGAGTCTTCCGTCCTCTCAAATATTTTTATTCTCGTGGGAATGGCCGCTCTGTTTATTTTAGTAAGGCGAAAAGACACTGAAAGCCACGCGAATTCTTTTTTGGCGACAATTTTCCTTCTGTTGATCCGCGACGTCCTCTTTTCGGTTTTCGGGATCACGGAGATACACTTTATAGGTGATATATTCTATTTTGTATTTGTCCTTTTTACGCTGCTGCTGCCCTATCCGAGAAGCAGGCTGATTCTGGTTTTTATCACCTTGATAAATGTCGGCGTCGCCGCACTATTTTCTTTGCGCTCGCTTTTTGGCATCTTGAAGACGATTCCCTCTTGGCTTTTCCTCCTGATACTCTTTTTCGACATCGCTGTTGGCGTCCTGTTGATGCTCGCTAAACGAAAAGAGAAGGAATCCCAGGCGCAGGTGCTCGTATCCGAAATCTGGATTCCCACGTTTGGTATCCTTCTAGCCTATGTCGTAGCAGGAATATTCCTGGATTCTACGCCGATTTATTCTCGCCTGGTCGTGCCCCTGTCGTATTGGTGGTTCCTGCCTGCCGCGCTCGTGGCATTGCGTCTGCAAGACGAACAGATGGTGGCGGCGACGACGTACTACGAAGAATCCATCGATTCCCTGTATAACCTTTTCCTTAATACGGGAATCGTGCTCAAGGGGAGCTTCGTAACGGAAGATATCCTGTCCAGCATGAATCAGACCGTCGTTGCCGAAACTGAATCGGACGGCGGAATCATTTTTCTTGTAGACGAGTTTGACGACCAGATCATGGTTAAATCCTATGTGGGTACCTTTCCTCCGCCATTCGCCCTGCCCGAAAGCCTTCCCCGAAAGCAAAATCGCATCGAGTCCTACATGAAGCATCTGCAGTTCAGCCTCGGGGAAACGATTTTCGGCGATATCGCAAAAACGGGCAAGAATGTTTTCATACCCGCCGCACAAACCGATACCCGCATCATTAAAAACGGTGAAGAAGACTTTTTACGGATTTCTTCCTTTATCGCGGTACCCCTTATGGTTGAGGACAAGATAATCGGCGTGCTTGCCGTGGTAAAAACCAGGGTAGGCGAGCAGTTTACCGAAAAAGATTTTGATCGCTGCAAATTATTGGGAAACTTCGGAACCCTTGCCCTGAGCCATTTTTTCTCCTTTCTCGAAGCCAATGAGCGCAGCGGCTTAAAGCAGTCGGCGGATACGGCTGCGGAGATTCAGAAGACCATACTCCCCAAAAAACTGCCTCAGTTCCCCTCCTTGCAGATGGGTGCCTTTTCTGCACCGGCTCTTGGCGTATCAGGGGATTATTACGATGTCATCCAGACCAGGAAAGACCGCATCATCGGCGTAATCGGCGATGTTGCAGGCAAAGGCGTGGCCGCGGCCCTGGTTATGGTCATGATACGATCCATACTCCATCTGGTAACAAATACGAGTAGGGACATGGCAACTGTCCTTGATTGGATAAATCGCGGAATTACCGGCAAAATCGAGCTGGATCATTACTGTACGCTCAGCGTTATAGGAATCGACATGGTTACCGGGGAGGCCGAGTATTCCAACGCGGGGCATCAGCCGCTTCTCATCTACCGGAGGAAAAGCGATTCGCTCGAAACCATCGAAATCGACAGTGTTCCCATCGGAGTCGAGAAAAATACGGAATATGCACGAAAAATACTAAAACTTGCCGATGGTGATATAGCGGTGATGTATACTGACGGAATCGTCGAGGCAATGAACGAGCAGGGCAGGCAATACGGCAGAAAAACGCTTTCATCCGTGATTACCAGGCATAAAGACCTTGCGCCAAAGGAAATTGTGGCTAAAATTAAGAGTGATGTTTCCACGTTCGTAGGCTCGGTTCGTCAGCATGACGATCAGACCGTGCTGGTGTTCAAGATGAAATTTTAGCGGAAGGAGCGCTTGGCATGGAACTAAAGATCCGAAAAAACGGCGAGAATTACATTATCGACGTTAACGGCGAGATGGATCTCTACAACTCATACAAGCTCAAAGAGCTCGTCATGAAAATGCTGGAGAAAAAGGTCGCGCGTTTTATCATCAACCTGGAAAATGTTGACTACATAGATTCAAGCGGAATCGGTGCGCTTATTTATATTTGCTCAACGATTAAAAAGATGAATTTGAAGCTCATCATCACTAATATCCATGGTTCGGTCAAGAAAGTCATAGAGCTGACCAAGCTTATGGGTTACTTTCCCATTACGAACAGTATTGAGGAAGCCTTTTTGCAGATGGAAGAATAGGGGGGCAGCGATCTATGTCTGATAAAACGTACTTGAGTGAAATGAAGGAAATTCGAGTCGATGAGAATAGCCCCTTGTTTGACAAAACGGGAATGTTGTACAAGGAATTTGCCTCTGATTACCGGCAAATCCGGTATTATACCTTGCTTATCGTGCAGGCCGCCCCGCTTGAGATCAAGGAAATAAACCTTCTCGAGCAGCAGATAAGTGAAGTTATCAAAAACGCGGTAAAACACGGAAATCAATGCAATCCCGACAAGAAAGTACGCGTCTGGTACTCATTCGATTCTACCCATGCGCATCTTATCGTTCAAGATGAAGGTGACGGGTTTAAGGACTTGGAGAAATGGAACGATTTTAACCGCAAACGGCTTGAGCTCCTGTCCGAGCAGGATTTCGAAAAGCTTTCGGACTTCGTTTCCTTCAGGACCAACAAAAGCGACGATAACGATGGCGGAAATGCCTTGTTTGCCGCTCTTGAGTACTGGAACGGCGGCTTTGTCTTTAACGTAAAGAGAAATTCCGTAGCAACGCTTAAAAAGTATCCGCAAAAAAAACATGTGTTAAGCTGATTGTACCCAAGGATTCTTACAGAAAAAGGCGCTTGCCAAACGGCAGCGTCTTTTTTTTATGGCTGATGAATCCTGCTGCTTTCGATGGACGACGCATCTTCGTCGGTAAACGATCTTCCATACAGGTACTCAAACAAAAACCTGAAATCCTCGGGAGCCATAATGGTAAATTCTATCCCGAAATACCCTTCCGACTTTGCCGCATAGTGGCGTTTGATTTGGCCACTAGCCTGTACGCTGCGTTTTTTGGTTTCAAGCAGAACGCTTACTTCGGCTGCATCCTTCAGGTTATCCAGCAATGCTGCATCCTGGCTCGAGAATAGCAGCCCGCCTGCGGAAACATCCACTACGAGTGCGGTAAAGTCCGTATCTATCGTGGTGGCAGTCTTGAAGTAATGGTGGATGTAGAGCGCGTGGGAAAGCACGCGGGCAAAGCTCACGAATGTTTCCACGGTGTTTAAATCGATGCAGGGCTTTGAATTATCGCTGACGGATAATTCAATGAGGCCGATTGTATAATTCTGAAAAAGGATGGGAACGGTAAGTGCGGAAAGCACTCCTTTGTTTCGTATGGAGCGAACGAGCATTTTAACCTGTTCCTCCGCTTGTTCCGCGTCCAAACCAGAATTCACGTACCAGGCCTTGCAGTCGTCATTGGTAACGATGGTTTTGTCGGCGAATGGATCGCTTTGTGGAATCCCGGACATCGTTGTGGGAATAAACAGGGATTTTCCCGTAATCGCGCATATTTTCTCCGAGATAGTCTCCGGTTTTTTGGTACTGAACATTATGATTCTTTTGTGACTGGATATAGAGTCTGCCTTGCGCGCGAATTCTTCCATCAATCCGCGAAGATTCCTTGCGTCGAAATCGCTGGAAATTTCCACGGTGCCGTTTGCGATGCTGCCTTGTATCGAAGGGAAATCGAGTTTATAGCGCTCCCCCTCCAGGGCAAAGGAAACCCCAAGGTCGCTGGGAGGAGGCAGCCGGGTGAATTTTCGCGATAGGTCTTTGTAAAGCACTTCGGGAGTCAGAATGCCTGCGATTTTATTTCCAGGCTCGCTTATTGTGGAATTAAATGTTATTGTATTGCCCTTGGTGTCGTAGGAAATATTTACATTCGTACCTTTTGCAAGCAGCTTAAGGGGTATCGTGTGGTTGAACAGGATAAGGTCAGGACTCAATTCGCTGACGTGGACGGTCCATGAGCTGCTGCCTATTGTCAGCGTAAATGCCTGCCTGATAGCGAGCGCTTCCCGGAGTATGAATTCTTTTTCCAGACCTTTTATCGGTGTCGGCATGTATCGCTACACTATAGTATAACTAGCGTGGCGAAACAAGGATGCCGTAAGGGTCAAAATCCTTTAAGGGGGTATAGGGCAGGAATAGAGCTGCGGAATCCAGCGAGATATGCTCGATTTTCCAGATGCCTTCGACTTGCGCAAGAATTGCCAAAGCCTCTGCGCGGCCGGTTTGGGTATAGACGCTGAATTGCAGGGATAAGTTTTGGTCCGGGGTGAACTGAGTGGACGCAAAACGCACTCCCGTAATGTCCGGGCATCGCTCCAATGTCGAACCAAGCACTACGGGAAGCGTTTCCTTTGCGGCTGCGCTTAGAAAATCAAGGGGTAATTTTTTATCGCTGATCGCTTTGTTCAGAGCGATTTTTACGATGGTAATTTCCGCGCTTTCGATTTCTTCCGAAAAAAGCGGTCCAAGAACGAAGTCGCTTGCCGTGCGTACCTCAAGCGGACGCGCCGTAAGATGTCTGTCAGCCTGGGCAAGGCTTGCCGCCGCGTCAACGAATTTTTGAGTCCCAAAGGAGCGTTTTGCCGCGACCTTTGCATTGAGTGCCGGGTTGTCGCTCCTGGAGGGAATCATCGGTTGGGGGCTTACTGCGGCGGGAGCTGCTGCCAATGGAGCGTTCAGGCTCTCCGAAGCAGATTTAACGCTGCCGTCGCTATTCGAGCCTGGAAGCGCTTCCGGTTTTTTACTGCAGGAAATAATCAGGCAAACAAGGAGAATCAGGCCTGCAACGCAGCTGCAGTGTAATCGCCGAATATGATTATCAGCCTGGATTCGCAGCCTTTTTCTTGTTGTCATATACATTGCATAGTATAGTAGACTAGGTCGATTTACAACGGGAGCCGCCAAGGGAGAGTGCAATGAGCGTTTTATGGGAAAAATTCAGGATACACGGAAAAGAGCCGGTTCGTGATCCATTGTGGAAAAATATTCTATTGCCCATGGAGTTCCTGGATATATGGAATCATCCGGCTTTCGTAAAATTAGGGCGAATCTTGCAGCTGGGTCCTGCACATCTTGTGTACCCGGGGGCGAGCCATACACGGCGGGCGCACTCTTTAGGCGTTTTTGAAATAGCGCGGCGCATACTCTCTTCCCTTGCCGGCAGGTTTTTGCCTGAGTTCCTTAGCGAAACAGGCGTTCGAAGTTTTTTGGTAGCGTCTCTTTGCCATGATCTGGGCCATTTTCCCTATGCACATTCACTCAAGGAGCTGCCCCTTTTGGATCACGAAGCATTGACAGCGGGCGTGATGCAATTTGAAATGGCGGCTGCCATACGAAACGCAGGTGCGGATCCGGCATTTGCGGCTGCGATTGTAGACAAATCGATACCGTCGGTATCGGCAGAATTGCTTCTGTACCGTGCTCTGCTCTCCGGCGTACTCGACCCCGATAAGCTGGATTACCTTAACCGCGATGCATGGGCCTGCGGAGTGCCCTACGGCACTCAGGATGTTGATTTTATCGTGCAGCATCTTTGCCTGGATGGCCGGAACTCTCCTGGCGTGGATGAGCGGGGCGTCATGTCGGTCGAAGCTGTCTTATTTTCTAAATACCAGATGTACAAAGCCGTATACTGGCACCGGAATGTTAGAGCCGCTACGGCGATGATAAAAAAAGCCGTGGTCGCCGCGTTGGAAACGGGGAGCCTCATGCCCGATGCCTTGTATGGTCTCGATGACGCCGGTTTCTATGCTCTTATGGAACCGCAGGTACGCGACAGCCAATCCTTGATTCACAGGGTTTTTACCGGGCAGCTTTATCCACTGTGCCATGAAATGGCGTATAATCCGGCAAACGAACAGCATGTCCGCGCCGCAAACCTTAATGGACGGCCGGGCTTGGAGGCCGAGCTTTCTGCAATATTGTCAAAAGGCAGGCAACAGGCCCGCGTGATTATCGATATTCCCGAGCCTATATCCTTCGAGTCGGCATTGTCGGTAATTGGAACGGGCTGCTCGTTTACTGAATACTCGGTAGCCTTTGGTTCCAGTCTTGTTTCGGCCTTTGAGCGTTCCCTGCGCGTTCTGCGGGTTTTTACCGATTCTCCCCGCGAAGATGCGCCATCGCTAGCGGCCCGTTTTTTGGGCAATGACTTGCTTTAGCCGTAAAAGTACATATAATATGAGTATTGGGAACCCCTAATAACCCGGTTGCTTAGCAGAGGTTCCGTTTTGATTCCTTACAGGAATCCGGCTTTTTAGTGGTTGACCCCTTAAAAGGGTGTTGAAAAACCTCGGATGAGGATTTTCAACACTTCCAAAATGTAACATTACCGTAGCATTTGTAATCAAATGCGAGGAATGTTGAAGGCTGTTGACAAAGCAACAAGCTTTTTCAACAGCCTGTTAATGCTGAAGTATTTAGAGGTCTCCTATTATAGCAAATTCCGGTTTTTTCGAGATGGTACATTGTTATTCGGAAATATTCACGCGGCCACTATTGAGGAGGGTTACATGGAGATCCATAATTTGATGGAGGACCTCGTAAAATCGACAGTCAACGAGCTTTTCGATGCCGAGGAAAAGGGTAAGTCTTCATGGTGTACCTGCTACCAATGCCGCATGGATGTTGCCTGTTACGTGCTTAACAGGATGAAAGCGGAATATGTGCTTTCGAGTAGAGGCCTGGTGCATGCGGAACAGGATTATAACGAGAAACTGCAGCGGATAGCCGATGTCGTGTCCCTGGTACGCGAAGGCTGGTCCAAGATCAATGCCGCCAAACGGCCGCATTTCGAGCATACCAACAAGCAAATCGGCGTGCAGGTTCCGCATGGCCCCGTCTTTAATATACCCCCGATCATGGGACGGCTGTTTCATGGCCTCGATTTTTCCCCGATGCAGGATGTCGATGTAACGCTTATCGACGCAAACGGAGCTCTGGTTGCCATGATGGATCCCAATTGGCAGAATCCATGCACCCTGGTAAAAAATACAGCAGGTACCTTTATTTTCTGGCCGTATCCCATTGTAGCGAGTCCCGAGGTCGCTGAAAAGCTTTTTTCGTACGGGATCGTAATAAAAAAACCAGGGTTCGACGATCTTTACAGATTTATCGAGTTCCGGTTGAGCATGGCCGGAACTGCCCAAGACCAGTTCTCCCTGGAGGATGTGCATCACCTGCCGGATTTATACCTGTTTCCGGAAAGCAAGGACGAGCAGGATACCTGACAGGATTATGGCTTCTCGAAAAGCCTTGTTGGTTTCTGGGGTTGCCCTTAAAAAATCAGCGGGTCAGGCTGGATAATTCTGCCGCAGCCACGAGTTCCAGATACTGGAGAATATCCAGCACTCCCCGTTCTTCCACTCTTCGAATTTTATACAGGCGAAATGCGATTATGCGCGAATGGGCCAGGGGCAATGCAAGCTTATTGCCGTTCATGTCTACAAGCTCGTTCATAGCGATAAGCCTGTCTGTTTCCTGCCGTTCACCCTCGGGGTAGACGAGCCATCTGGTTTCTACGGTCATTGGCACAGTCTACATGAGCCGGTCTTTACTATCAAGCCTGGTTTATGTATATTATTAACACACAATTTGCTTTTACGAGGATTTTTATGCCCACCTACGATTACGAATGCAGGGTTTGCAGCCACACTTTCGAGGCGACGCAAAGCATGTTTGACGAACCTTTAAAAGACTGTCCCAAGTGCGGAAAAGATGTGCGACGGATAATCTGCGGAGGCTCCGGGGTAATATTTAAAGGTTCCGGATTTTATGTAAACGACTCCAAAGGCAAAAATGCCGCTTCAAAATCCAGCGCATCGCAGGGTGGCGAACCCAAGCCGGATGCTTCTATAAAACCGGCCGCTCCGGCAGCGGCTGCCTCGAAGGAAAGCGCCTGAAATCTGGGGAGCCGCGCTACTTCTGCGAAAACTGCGGAGCGGAAGTGGCGCGGGAAGAAAAGCAATGCCGTCAGTGCGGCAGGATTTTCAGCTCGGTTCGATGTCCGCGTTGCGAGTATACCGCCAGGCCCGATAAGTTCAAGCAGGGATGCCCTGTGTGCGGCTACAGTAACCCTATAAAGCCCGATGTAAAAAAAGGCAATTTCAAGAAATCGAAAAACATAGAGTACGGCAGCGTTCCACCGTGGGTGTGGGTCAGCGCGCTTGTCCTGCTGGCGCTGGCCCTTGCCGCTTTTCTTGGCACCATCCTCGGCTAGTCTTTGCCCTATCCCTGGTTTTGATCCAGATGCCCCTCCCTGACAAGCGTGAATTTATTTTTATTTACATCGAGGGAGTATACGTTGAAATTCGTCCTTATGTCGAATCCTTCGTAGCGGGCGGCGAAATTGAGGGACGCCGAGCCTTCGCTGCCCGTTGCTATCCTATGGAAGACATTGCACGGCCAGACGAGCATTGCCCCTCCTTCGTAAATAACCGTGCCGTTTTTCGTGATTTTTTCTGGCTCCACGATGAAAGTTTCCATTCGTTTGTGCTCCAGGGTATAGATGTTCACCGTTCGCTTGCCGAACAGCACGATTAGGTTGTCTTCCTGGTGCGGATGCATGTACCAGGGGTGATCCGCTCCTGGCACCGCTCCCGGCGATATCGCGTCGCTCTTGTGAATAACGCGGTCTACGCCGTCGACCCGCGGCAGAAACTCCATGGGTACAATGTCGAAGGAAACTCCTTCCGTCTTGCGAAAGGGTTCAAGGGCGATTATTTTGTAGAACCCCGGTATTTCTTCGATTACATGCTTGCTCATTGGATACTCCCCTTGGATAAAGTGAATATGGTTTTGCCTGAAACCCGTTCCAGTAAAACTTCGTTTTTTCCGCGCAAGGCGGCCATTTCGTGGGCAAGGGGAACAAGCACCATCTCCCGATAGATTCTCTGCAGATGGCGAGCCCCGAACTCATGGGAAAATCCTTCCGTCAATATATCGTCCAAAACGGACTGTCCTATGGATAGGCTAATCCCGTGGGTTCTTGCGAGGTTCCTGTTGGATTTTGTAAATATTATGTCACGCAGAATCGCTTCGCAGTTTTCCCTGGACAAGGCTCTGAAGGGCACGATGGAGTCGAAACGGTTGAGCAGTTCTATGGGGAAGGCTCTCTTGAGGGCGGCCAAGGGAATTTTTCCGTCAGACAGGGCGGTACCCGAGCCGAAGCCCAGGGGCGGGCCGTCGCCCGTTCCCACGTTGCAGGTGGCTATGATGGTAATCGAGGCGAATGAAAGCACCCGCCCCGTGGAATCCGTGGCACGGCCGGCATCCAGGATCTGCAGGAACAGTCGGTGCACCTGGGGATGGGCCTTTTCCATCTCGTCGAGCAGCAGCACTCCGCCGGCGCAGGTATCTACCGCGCGCGCGAGCAGCGGTGCGTCATCGTAGCCGATATAGCCGGGTGGGGCACCCAGCAACCTGGCCGCGGTATGCGCGTCCGAAAACTCGCTCATGTCTATTCGGAACAGCGCATCCTCGCGTCCGGAAAGCGCGCGCGCCAGGCTGATGGCCAAGGCTGTCTTGCCGACACCCGTGGGGCCGGTAAACAGAAAAGCGCCGTCCGGTCTGCCATCGTCATTGTCCAGCCGCATCTTGCTGACGCGTATCGCCTCCGCAAGCGTGGAAATCGCCTGTTCCTGTCCCAGTATGTCGCTGCGCAGAGCCGACTCGAGCCCCGGCATTCCCTGGTCCAAATCGAGTTTTGTATCGGCCACGACATTGGCTATATCATGGACCGCGTCCGCAAGGCGCTCCTCGGTGAGCGTTTTTTCACCGCGGAAAGCAGCCCGGGAAAGCGCCCGGTCCAGGACATCCAGGGCTTTATCCGGAAATTTTCGCATGGGCAGGTAGCGGCGGGAGGTGTCCAGGGCTTTTTCCAGCAAATAATGCGGAATGCTGATGGAAAAATGCGCTTCAAGTTTTGGCGCGAGGCCGCCCAGGATGGTGCGCACCGTTTCTTCATCGGGCTCCTTGAGGAGTATAGTCTGAAACCGCCTCAATAGAGCGCTGTCCTTTTCGAGGTAGCGTGAATAGTCGGTATTCGTGGTGGCGCCGATGCAGCGAATCCGGCCATCCGAAAGGGCGGGTTTCAAAACCTCGGATATCGGGTTGTTTGCGAAGGCAGGCACGATTTGATGGATCTCGTCGATGAACAGAATGGCATTGGGCATCGAGGCCGCGGCATGCAGCAGCTGGTTGAGGTTTTCTTCCAATGCGCCGTGCAGGTTCGTTCCCGCGAGCACTTCCGCGATGCGAATCTCGAATATCCTGCATGCCTTGAGCGCGTCGGGCACCTTGCCTGATTTAATGCGCATGGCCAGGCCTTCTACCAAGGCGGTTTTTCCGACGCCGGACTCGCCTATAATAAGCGGGTTGGGTTTCCAGTACTTGAGCATGGTGGAGGTAAGCGAGTCCAGTTCCTGCTCCCGTCCAAAAATGGCGAAGTCAGATTCCGGTGCGGTTAGTTCGCGGCCGAATCGAGAAAGTACCTGGTGGGCTTCGAGATTTTGCCCCATGGTGTTTATTTCCGGCAGGCTGATATCGGAGGACTCGAGGGACAGGTCCGGCGCTATTTCGGTCTTGAAATACGGAGCCAGGTCATCCTTGATGACCGGCCATGCCGCCTGGATGAGGTGGGCGGGCTCCACCTTGGCCTCTCCGGCAAGCGCTTCGGCCTTGTCGAGTATGGTGCGGAACTCGGAAGAAATCTTAACGGCGCCGGCGTGCACGAGCGGCGGTTCGGATTCTATGCGCGCATTGAGGGATTTGAGGCGTTCGTCGTCCACGACGACGTTATTGGAACGGGCTATCGCGACTATGTCGGGAAGCGCGGACAGAAGCAGGGCGGTGGCCAGTTCGTGCGATCCTGTTTCCGGGGAGCTTTGCCGCAGCGCTATATCCTGGGTTTTAACCAATACCCCCAGGGCTGTTTCCGAGTATCGGTCGTATCGGGACATATCATTCCTCCAGTTTAAGTTCGGCCCGCGCGACGCTCATGCGCGATCGGTCGATTCCAGCTATCTTGTACAGGTTTTCGGCCCGGCGGATATTTTCGGATACCTTTTCGGCCTCATCCAGCGATCCGGAACCTCCGCTCATCGCGGATGCTATGGCTATGTGATACTCGTCCACAATCTGCACGAGGCCGTTGAGGCAGCGGAGAAACTGCCGCTTGGTGAGTATCGCGTCCTCGAGGGGAAACTCGATTATTCCGCGAATCTCGCCGTCCCGTTCGTCGTATTCGAATTTGATCAGTTTTGAACGCCAGCAGACACCTAAAAGAACGCGGAAAACGCCTGCGCGGTTTTCTCCGCTTTCAGGATAATTGTATAGATTCGGAGCGATGAGCTTGAAGTATTCGCCATCCTCATCCAGCCTTGCGATCATGAACAGGCTGGCATCCCCTTCCTGATCCCGGTATATATCGGTGGCGAAACTGGTGCGCATGTATCCGTCGTGCACGGAATATTTGAGGCTTTCTTCATTCATGTAACGTTCAAGGTCGGCAAGTTGCATAGCCACGGATAGCTCCCAGTTCAAGTATATAGAATTTACAGGAAAATTCAAAGTTTTACAAAAGGGGACTTCGAAAAACTCAAGTTTTGCGAGGTCGACCATTAAAAAAGAATTGTTTCATCGTAAAATTCTGTTCTACGGCGGCATTCAGCCTTTGTGTCGAGGAGAATACAGCAATTGCTATAAAAATGAAAGTCGGATCGATAGGGGGGAACCTAAAGAATCCACTACCTGTCGGCTGGTTTTTCAGTCAGGTATCGCCAGTATTTTTTTGGCATCCGAGCCGATTGGAGTGCAGGATTGATCCGCTCCTCGATGGCTACGGCATCGAAATACCGTTTCCAGATTGAACGCACCCGCGCCTCATCGTTGGAAATGACGCCGGATGGCAGCCCGGTATCGCTGCGGGAAGTAAATCTGAAATCCGAGGCAATATACCAGGAGGCTCCTTGTTCGTGCAGCAGGGCAGTTTCCCGCCCCGTGTCGTGGATGACGAATCTCATGTTAGCATACCGGGCCGCGAAATGATCGCCGATCAGGGGCAAAATGTTGGTTTGGGCATCGATGGCGGCATACCAGCTGCCATCGGACAATTCGCTGAAACGAGCAATTCCGGTATATAGATGGGCTTCCGTACGCGTACGGTGCGCGGCTTTCTCGACGGCCAGCGCATGGGGGTTTGAAAGGTTTTCCAAGGCAAGTCTGCCTTCGTGCCAAAGACGCACGGCCATAATGGCCAGGCTGCGCGAGATGTTTTCGAAACCGGAACAAAACGCCTCGAGCAGGCGCAGCATCGCGTCTTCGCCTGTTTTTGCCGCAAGCCTCCTGTAGAGGGCTTCCCCGCGTCCGGCGTCGCTCCTGACCGTTACGGTATCGTCGAATAGATTGACATCATTGGGACCGCACACTTCGTGTATCACCTGGCTGCTTTTGAAACTATTCAGAACCTCCGCGGTGGCGCACAGGAATCCGCAAAAACTGCCGTCGTGCATAAAAACGGTATTGTCCTGGGTTTTAGGCATCGGGGGAACCCGGAAAATCCAGCTGAAACTGAATCGGCGCGCACCAGGAAGGCGCCTTGTCCTTGAGGAAGGGTCGAATGGCATCCGGGGAATCGCGCCGGCCCATGAGCCAGGGGCTTCCGCTGGCGAGTTTTCCTCTGCATGTTATAAAACCTTCTGCGCGCTTGAGAACGACGCCGAGTTTTTTAAGCTGCGAAAAGCTGAGGCCGGCCAGTCGGCGGGCTTTGACTATCCTGCCGGCGGAGATTGGTCCGATTCCCGGAACGCGCAGGAGCATGCGGTAATCTGCCTTGTTTATCTCGACGGGAAATGTATGCATGTTCCGCAGGGCCCATGCGCACTTGGGGTCTATGTCGTCCGGCAGAAACGGCTGTGAAGGATCCAGTATCTCCGAGGCCGTAAAACCATAAAAGCGAAACAGCCAATCGGCCTGGTAAAGCCGGTGCTCGCGGAGCAGCGGAGGGCTGCTGCAGCTTGGCATTCTGGGATCGGTGCTAACGGGAATGTAGGCGGAATAATAGACGCGGCGCACATCGTAGGCCAGATACAGATTCTCGGCGAGATGAAGGATTGCCTCATCGGTGTCAGGTGATGCGCCTATAACCATTTGGGTGGTCTGTCCTGCCGGTATCAGCGCTGCATCCGGATTTCGTGTTCTGGATTTCCTGGCATCCAGCACCGACGGAGTGCTTTTGGAACCGTACTGAGGACTGGGTTCCGCCGCGCACAAAGTTTGGCCCTCGGGTAGATTTTCTTCGAACGAGGCTGTCGCTCCCGCTGCGGAAGCAATAGTTTTTGCTCCTGAGCCGCTGAGGCTGGGAAGGAAGCCGCTCTCCCTGGCGAGGGTTTTCATGGGCTGGAATATGGATGCCGGCGATTTATCGGGAGCGATGAGCGAAAGGCTTTTTGCGCTTGGCAATTCTATGTTTACCGAGACTCGGTCTGCCCAGCGTGCAGCTTCAAGCACCAGCTTTTCGCTGGTTCCCGGAATGATTTTCATATGAAGGTAGCCGAAGAATCGTTCCCGCGTGCGCAGAATCTTGGCAACGCTGATAAGCCGCTCCATTGTTGCATCCGGGCAGCCAAGGACCCCTGAGGACAGAAATGCTCCTTCTATGTAATTTCGGCGATAAAAATCGACGATGGTGCGTATCAACTCCTCCGGTTCGAGGCTTGCCCGCTGCACGTCGTTGCTGTGCCGGTTTACGCAATAGGCGCAGTTCCAGGAGCAGGCGTTACTGAGAAGAACCTTGAGCAGGGACACGCAGCGGCCGTCAGCCGACCAGGAATGGCATATTCCACCCACCGCGCCGCTTCCCAGCCCACCGGAGTTCTTGCGGGAACTCCCCGCGCTGGAGCAGGATGCGTCGAATTTAGCGGCTCCGGTAAGTAGTTCTATTTTTGCTGGAACATCGAGCATGCGCCGATTATACTACATAAACGTTAAGTAGTCGAGCGAATTTTTCCTAAGCGCCCCTATTTTACAACGGTCTGCATCGCCAGATAGGCTTCGGCGCAACCCGCAACGGCTTTAATTTTTTCCAGCCAGGCCTGAGCCTCGTTTTTGGCTCGATACGGGCCGATGCGAAGCCGGTACCAGGTCTTGCCGTCGATGTCCTTTACAGTTATTACGGAGGAGAGTCCCTTGGCGGCGATATCCCTTTGCATGTCCTCGGCACGGGATCGGGCGGCTAGGCTTGCCGCCTGAATCCAGTATTCCGTTACCGCGACTGCTTTGGCAGGCGCTTTTGGCGCCAACTTGGCAACAGGCGCAGGTTTGGTCGCGGTCTTTGAAACGGCTGGGGGTGTTGAGCCTGCAGGCGAATAATTCTTGGCCGGTGTCGTTGAGGTAAATCCCGGAACGGTAGTTCCCGTAGCGGAATTAGCTCCCTGTAGTGTCGCGGGGTTAGGTTTGTCGCCATAATAGATGATTATATTATCGCCCGAAGGTGCGCCTAAAGGCGAGCCCAAAGGCGAGCCTTCAGGCGAAGTTTCCGCCATACCGGGAATCGGAGCGGGAGCCAGGGTATTGGCGTAGGCTTCGGGTGCTATTGTCCGTGTTGGCAGTGTGCCCGCGATGGATACGGGAGCCTTGGGATTACTCTTGCCCGGCCAGCGGGCAATAAATGCAAAACCTAAGGTTACCAGTATGGCTACGGCGACGCTGAACAGCACCCAGAATACTTTTCTTGTTTCTACCGGCATTAAAAACCTCTTATTCGGTCATGTTTCTCTTTGTACGATGGTCATTGGACAATTGGCGGCTCTAAAGACTTTCCGCCAATCCTTAATCTAGTATCGGTTTTTTTATAGGCGGAGTTTAGCGCGATAACATTGGATTTTCTCCATCGATTCCAGGAAAGCCAGCACTTTTTTTTCCAGGGCTGCCAGGCTTCCGCAATTCATGATTCGTATCGTGCCGGCTGCATGCAAGCTGCCCAAGGCAAGTATCGATCTCTGGCGGATTATTCTGTCCAGGATTTTCCTTATGCTCAGGCGGTCGCGTTTCATTCCGCGGAATAGTCTCTGGCACAGCGGGGAAGCCAGCAACAGTATCGCGTCGCAGCGCCCGGCTTGCGGCATCTTGTACAGGACCATGGCGTTTATGCATACTTTTTTTCCGCGGGCAAGAGCTGCGTTTATCTCCTGATCGCAGAGGCGAAACATTGCAGGGTGCACGATTTCTTCATAGCGCGCCAAAATACCGGGGTTCGCGAAAACCGCTGCGCCGATGGCTTTGCGGTTCGCGCTTCCGTCGGGATTGAGGATGGCCGGACCAAGCAGCGCAGCCACTTGATCGAGGCAGCTCGCAAGAGCAGCGTGCCCAAGCCTGTCCACATCGATGCAGTACCAGCCCTGTCCTTCGAGAATACGGGCAGCCTGGTTTTTCCCGGCGCAGTACGCGCCAGTCAGTCCGAGTATCAATGCACGCCGCCCCAGCTCTTGGCTATCTCGACGCTTGCCCGCAGCGGTATGGATAGCTTATATGCCGATGCCATGGCTTCCTTTACGGCCGCCGCGATAATTTCGGCCTCGCCTGCCGGAGCCTCGATTATAAGCTCGTCGTGCACCTGCAGGAGCAGGCGGGCTTGCGGATAGCGTTCCATAAGCATGGCATCCACCTTGAGCATGGCCAGTTTCATGATATCGGCGGCCGAGCCCTGGATGGGCGTGTTTACCGCGATGCGCTCTGCTCCCTGTCGCTCGTTGGCGTTGCGGCTGTGTATCGCGGCTATAGGCCGCTGCCGGCCGAGTATCGTGTATACGGCCCCGTCTTTCTGGGCCTGCTCTATGGTTTTTTGGATAAATCTGGCAACGCCGTTATAGCGCGCGAAATACGCGTCGATGAAGCGTTGGGCCTCGGCGCGGGGAATGCCCAGCTCCTGGGCAAGGCGGAAGGCGCCCATGCCGTAGATAACGCCGAAATTGATGGTTTTTGCCGCGCGCCGTTCAGAAGGCGTAACTTCGGCCTCGCTCTTGCCGAATATAAGCGCTGCCGTGTGCTTGTGCACGTCGTCGCCGCTTATAAACGCCTTGCAAAGCTCCTCGTCGGCGGCGAGGTGGGCAAATACGACGAGCTCTATCTGGGCGTAATCCGCGGAGATAAACACCATGTCCCCGGCGGCGACGAATGCCTGGCGTATGCGCCTGCCGTCCTCGTCGCGTACTGGTATGTTTTGCAGATTCGGGTCACGGCTGGAAAGCCTGCCCGTTGCCGTACCGCTCTGCACGTAATGCGTATGTATCCTCGGGTCGGTTTTGCTCAGTTCTAGGAGCGAGTCCACGTAGGTGCTCTTGAGCCTCTGCATGCCGCGGTGCTTGAGGATAAGGGCGGGCAGGGGATCCTCTCGAGCCAATTCCTCGAGCACGGAGACGTCGGTGCTGAATCCGGTTTTGGTCTTCTTCCCGGTGGAAAGCTTGCGTTCCACGAACAGGACTTCCTGAAGCTGCTTGGGCGAGTTCATGTTAAACTCGCGCCCCGCCATGGCGTAGGTTTCTTTCTGGGTTTCGCCGAGTTTTCTTTCCAGCTCTGCGCCAAAAGACGCAAGAGCGGCGGGGTCCACGAGTATGCCGTTTCTCTCCATGCGTGCAAGCAGCCGTAACACGGGCATTTCCACGGTCTCGAACAAACCCAGGAGTTGTTTATCCCTAAGCATAGGTTCGAGGGTTATTTTAAGGCGCAGCGCAAGGTCGGCGTCCTCGGCCGCATAGGCACCGGCCTTGTCCAGGGATACCTGCGAGAACAGCGTGCCTTTGGGCGCGACGTCCTCATAAGGGGTTCCCCCGAAACCAAGATAGTATTCCCCCAGGTTCTCGAGCTTCAGCGAGTCGCGATCGCTTTCCAGGAGCCACGCGGCTATCATGGTGTCCCAGCAGCGGCCCATGATCGGGCAGGCCCAGTTTTCCATTACATGCATGTCGAATTTGAGGTTCTGGCCTATTACCAGGCTGTCCGTCCTTGCAAGCAGCTTCCGTATGGCCGCTTGTATGGTTTCGGGAGGGAGGGGGTTTCCCCCGTTGGCCGTAATAGGAATATAACAGGCCGATCCGGGCTCCAGCGCCAGGGAAAAGCCGACGGGCATGGTATGCATTTCGTCCAGCGAATCCGTTTCGCAGTCGAAAGAAAAAGCGTCCGCCTTCATGGCCGCATCGATCCAGCGATGCAGCGCTTCTTCCGATAGCACGGTTTCGTACTTGCCGGGCTTGGAAAAGCCCTCGGGCACGCTGCGCAGCGCTTCAGGTTCGGCCCCGTGCCTGGCGTCAGCGTCGCTGAAAAGTTCACCGGCAAGCGGTTTTGCCGCGGGTTCTAGTTTGTCCAGACCGTCGGCGACTTTTCGCGTCGCCAGGCTCTTCATGCCTTCGCGCATAAAAATCGGGCTGGCCTCGTCGCGGAGCAAGCTGGGAACCGCCAGCTCGTCCAGGCTCTTGATGGTAAGGGGCACCTCGCTGGCAAGGGTAACGAGGGTGCGCGAAAGCATTGCGCTTTCACGTCCTTTTTCCAGTTTTGCCCTAAGGCTGTCCGGTTGTACTTTTGCGATGTTTTCCCAGATCGCATCGAAGCTGCCCCATTCGTTGAGCAGCTTAAGTGCGGTTTTGTCGCCCACGCCGGCGACGCCGGGTATGTTGTCCGACGCGTCCCCCGTCAGCGACAGGTAATCCAGGATTCCTTCCGGCGTTACTCCCCATTCCTCGGCTACTTCTGCCGGACCCAGAAGCAAGAAACCCTGGTCGCGGTCGGGTCTCAGTGCGCGCACCGACCCCCCGACAAGCTGCAGCAAGTCCTTGTCGCTGGAGATTATGTAACAGGGACGGCCTTCGGCGCGGCACTGTTTTGCAAGCGTCGCGATAAGGTCGTCCGCCTCGTAGCCGTCGGTGCGGAGCATGGGGATGCCCAGCGCCGCAAGAAGTTCCTCGACGAGCGGAATCTGGGTATACAGGTCTTCGGGAGTTTTTTGCCGCGTGGCCTTGTATGCATCGTACATAAGGTGGCGGAAGGTTGGCGTGCGCGAGTCGAAGACGGCGGCCATGGCAGTGGGCTTGTAGCCGTCCCAGAGCTGGAATATGCTGCGGAAAAATCCGAAGGCCGCAGATATGTTCTGGCCTCGCGGGTTGCGCAGCGGCTTGGAGATAAACGCAAAATAGGAGCGGTAAATGATGCCATAGGCATCGATGAGGAATAATGGTTCCATAGCTTAGAGTGTAGCGTTTTTTAGCCGCTGATATCCAGAGCTTTTGGCTCGGGGCCTTCGGAATATACGCTTTTTCTTTTGGCATAGGGATTGTTTATGGTCATCATCTCGTGCCTAAGCATTTCCATGCGCTGTTTGAGGAGCGCTCGGTTTTCGGAATTGCGAACCACGACTTCGTTCTTGAGCAGCGAAAGACTTTCCCTGAGTTCCGGAAGGCCTTCGGGCTCCGCGCCTTTGTAGGCGGCGCGGTACATGTCCTGGAGCGGGTCGATTACTTTTTGAACGGCAAAAATCTCGGCTACCATGGCCTGTTCCATCTCGACATGGGCAACCAGGGCATCGACGTCGCCCTTTTCTATATCCGTTTTCTGGTGGTCCAGAACGTTCATGTATTCATTGAATTTGTCGCGCTGGCGCACCAGGAGTTCCCGAAAGCGTTTCAGCACGGAAACCCTGTCGTCCAGTTCCTTCTGCGTCAGGCGACTCTTGTTCTGCATGGTTCCTTAGCCTGCGATATTTACGCCGGTGCGAGCCTCTCCACCGGAGCCTTGCGTCTGGGACGCCGCATGCACCCAGGCGCCCCTGAGCTCGTCGAGCATCGTTCGTATCCCGCCTATTCGCTGGGCATCCTTCTTGATATTGGCGTCCATGAGTTCTCTATTGAAGAATACATAGAGCGAGAACAGGTCGCGCGCTATGTCCCCGCCCGCCTCGAAATCCAGGCTGGCCATAAGCTCGGTAACTATGTCCTGAACCTTGCTGATGCTCGAGTTTACCTTTTCGATGAACTGCGGGTTCTTCTTGAGGTCCTTGCCGATTAGGTCCGTGGCCGTGTCGCACTGCTTTACCGCTTCGTTGTACAGCATGACGATCATTTGCCCCGGGCTTGCTGTGCGCACCCGCGTTTCTTTATATGCCGATAATGGACTCTGTATCATCCTGGGTATCCCCCCTATAGTTCTGGTATCATTGTCGGCCGGGATAAAACCGGACTTTAGCCGCATTCGAGAAACAGCTGGAGATTTATGGGCTGAGCCTATTCATCGCCCAGAGCGCCTTTCTCGTTCCATGCCTCCATAACCCTGTACGCGTCGTTGATGCGCGCGCTGGTGGCGGTGGCTTTTTTCTGTGCTTCGGCTGAATTCCCGTGCTTGTCGGGGTGGTGTTCCTTGAGCAGGCGCTTATAGCTGCTCTTTACCAGCGCAAAGTCGCAACCGTAGGCCAAACCCAGAACCTTGTATGCGTCCAGGAGCTTTTGGGGAAGTGCGGGCTGAGGGCGCATACCCCTCGCTCGTGCATGCGATTCTGCTTCCGCCCGAATTCTCTCTTCCTTTTGCAGTCGCAGTTTTTCCTGGGTTTCCCGGTCGTCGTTAAGAAAAGCGTCCAGCTCCGCCATGGAATCGTCCAGGTCGGCGTCCCCGGTTTTGTGACTGGACGATGAATTTTGCCTGTCGTTGGACTGGTCGTCCGAAAGCCAGGACTTAAGCAGATTTCCAAGACGGTCGAATATTTGATCCACAGTTCCCCTCAGTATGTAAATGTACCGTAAGCACTGCGTCGACGCAAGGGCAGGGATACATTTACCCTTGAATTTGCCCATTCGAATAAGCAGGATGTTTTTAACTGTTTATTTGCAAATTTGCTTATCATTCATTATAATGCTAAGTTGGTGAGGGAACAACAAATATGGTTCATTGTTTTTCTGCTTGTAGGCCTTTTAAGAGAGTTTTTTTACTATTTATATTTATAATAACAAATTGGGAAGTTTATTTAGTGGCTCAGGACGCTTCAGTCCGTTTTGTAAACATGTCGCTGCGGGACGGTTTGGCAAATGCATCTGTTTCTTCTATTGTTCAGGATGCCGCAGGCTTCCTGTGGTTTGGTACGCAGGGTGGGCTCCACCGTTACGACGGCCACTCATTCCAGGTATACGAAAACGAGCCGTTTGATAAAAACAGTCTTCCCCATAACCTTATTCAAACCATGTTCATGGATACCGATGGACAAGTCATTTGGATTGGCACCTATGGCGGTCTAACCCGTTTCGATACCAGAACCGGGAAATTCCAGGCATGGCACCATGATGCCGCGCTTCCCAATTCCCTTGTAAACGACGTCGTGGTATCCATAGCCCGCGATGCTGCCGGACGGCTGTGGGTGGGAACCCTGGAAGGTCTTGACCGTTTTGACGAGGAATCAGCTGCCTTTATCCATTATACCGCCGATAAAACGAATCCTGACATGCCCTCATCGGGAATTATCCGTTCGCTTTTTCTGGATTCCCGCGGCCAATTATGGGTAGGAACTTCCGGTGGCGGTTTATACCGCTATATATTGGATGACGATACCTTTGCGCGGGTTCGTCCCGGCGAAAATACAGCCAATCCCTTACCGTCGGACTACATCATGAGCATCAAGGAAGACAGCAGCGGAATACTGTGGATTGGTGCCTGGTTTGCCGGTTTTTGCAGTTTTAATCCTATTACGGGAGAGAGCAACTACTATAAAACCGATGACGAGCGCGTGTATTTCATTAATGCGCAGGACTCAAAACGCGTGTTCGTGGGTACCTGGGGCGGCGGTCTTTTTGAATTGGACAAGGCCAGCGGCGCGATGAGGCGCTATCAAAAAGGCCTGGACCGCGAATGGGCCATTGCGCATGATACGGTCTATTCGATGCTTATCGATAACTCAGGCGAAACCTGGATAGGTACCAACGGCGGCGGATTCAGCCATATGCTTCGCGATCCCGACGGTTTTACCCTGTATGCCTACGAAGCGGGAAACGCCTCTTCCCGGTCTTCGGGGAAGACAAGCGCGGTTTTGGAGGATTCCAAAGGAAGGCTATGGGTTGGCACGTATAATGGAGGCTTGGACAGGCTTGATCCGGGCAGCCGGGTTTTTCGCCATTATCGCTTCGATAAAAACAAAGAATCCAGCCTGCCCAACGATATAGTTACCTTCCTGTACGAGGATTCTTCCGGCGCGGTCTGGGTTCTTACCAATGGCGGTTTTGCCCGGTATCTGGAAAGCTCCGATTCCTTCGAGCGCCATACCAACGACCCGAAAAACTCCGATTCCCTCGCCGACCCGATTGTATACGCGATGGTCGAAGAGCCTGGTAGCGGTAATTTCTGGATTGGCACCTACACCAAAGGGCTTGAGTACTGGAACCGCAAGAGCGGCAAATTCACTCATTTTCCCGCCAAACTCGACGACAAGGGGGGATTAAGCTCCAATTTGATTTATGCCCTGGCCTATGATCAAAAAGGGCGACTCTGGATAGGCACCAATGACGGACTTAATCGCTATAATGGCGACAATACCTTTACTCAATATAAAAGCGACGCGGAAAACATAGAGTCGCTTACTTCAAAAATAATCAGGGATCTCTATGTCGATGCCAACGGCGTCCTGTGGATCGCCACCAATGGCGGCGGCGTAAACCGCTATGTGGAATCGGATGATTCCTTCAGGCATTGGACAAAGCGCGATGGCCTGTCGTCTAATGTCGTCAATACCATAATGTCGGATTCCCTCGGCGATATTTGGGTGGCTACGGCAACCGGATTGGCCGTCATGAACCCGGCCACCGACCGTTTCAGGCCCTATGCTGCCAACAGCCAGCTGCGTTACAGCGAGTTTTCCGGCGGACGCTTCCGCAATAAAAACGGGGTGCTGTATTTTGGCGCGTTTAACGCATTGTTTCGCATCGACCCCAGGCTGATAAACAACAACAGGACCAATCCCGTCATACGGTTTACGGGCATAAACCTGAATGAGGGGCCGGTGGATGCTTCTACCGCTCCCTGGTTCACGAAAAAGATCAAGCTTGCCTGGAACAACGATTACATAGCGTTTACCTTTGCGGCGCTGGCGTACCAGGACCCGCTCCTGAATCAATATGCCTACATGCTGGAAGGTTTCGACAAGGACTGGGTGTACAGCGGATCCCGGCATTACGCCTCGTATACGAATCTGCCCGGCGGCAAGTATCGTTTCCGCGTCAAGGCATCCAATAGCGACGGAACCTGGAATAACGAAGGATCAAGCGTCATTCTCGAGGTTTCCACCTCTCCCTGGCTGCGCTGGTGGGCTATTATCCTGTATATCCTGATTCTTTCCGGTTTGATCGCCGTTATATTCGTGATACGCAGCAGGGCGCTCCTGTCGGGCAAGGTCGCCGAACTGTCGGTTCTCAAGCTGGAGCTCGAATCCGCAAACGAGAAGCTTGAGGATCTTGCTTCCCATGACGGTCTTACCGGCCTCTTCAATCGCCGCGCTCTCAATCTGGAGCTGTCCAGGCGCTTCGCCGCAGCCATAAACCTCCATGAGCCGCTGGGAGTGCTCATGGCGGATATAGACCACTTCAAGCCCTACAACGACCGCTATGGCCACCAAGCGGGCGACGAGTGCCTCATGAAGGTCGCCGAAGTTATAAAAAAATCGCTTGACCGCCAGCAGGATACGGTCTCCCGCTACGGCGGCGAGGAATTCATCGTCCTGCTGCCCGGCGTCAACACGGAGGGTCTTGCAAAAGTGGCGCAGCGGATACGGGCAGCCGTGCAGGATCTGGGCGTTAGCCATGAAGCTTCGGACGTGAGCCCGGTGGTAACCCTGAGCATCGGCGGTTCATCCTTCATCCCCAGCGGCATTGAAGAAATGAAGCTGCTCGTGGAGCAGGCGGACGGTGCCTTGTATCAGGCAAAAAAAGGGGGACGCAATCGCGTCGTCATAGTTCCGTAATTTTTTTCCTTGGAGAACTTTTCTCGGCAGGCTGTTTTGTGTTATACTCGTTTTCATGGCTGTACAATCGAACAAGTATGACGAATCCAAGATAAAAACTCTCTCATCGCTGGAACATATCCGCCTGCGCACCGGCATGTACATCGGGCGACTGGGTGTCGGTGCCAATCCGGACGACGGCATTTATATACTGCTCAAGGAAGTAGTGGACAATGCGGTGGACGAATACATCATGGGACACGGCAAGCGCGTCAGCATAACCATACGCGAGGGTTCGGTGCTCGTGCGGGACCGGGGCAGGGGAATACCTCTTGGCAAGGTTATCGAATGCGTCTCGGTAATCAACACCGGCGCGAAATACAACGACGACGTATTCCAGTTTTCCGTAGGACTCAACGGCGTAGGCACCAAGGCGGTCAATGCCCTTTCGGGTCGGTTTAGGGTTGCATCCTACCGGGAAGGCAGGTTTTTCGAGGCGATATTCAAGCAGGGCGTGCTGGTTTCCAAAAAAGAGGGCGAGGCTAAGCGGGAGCTCAACGGCACACTTGTGGAGTTTACCCCGGACGCCACGATCTTCGGCGACTATTCCTATAATATGGAATTCGTAGAAAAACGCATGCGGCACTATGCCTACCTCAATTCGGGCCTGACGCTGGAACTGAACGGGCAGGACTTCTCGAGCGACAACGGGCTTTTGGACTTGCTTAAGGACGAGACGGGCACCGATGTTTTGTACGACGCCGGCTACTGGCGCGGCGACAAGATGGAATTTTCGTTTACCCACACAAATAACTATGGCGAGGAATATTTTTCCTTCGTCAACGGTCAGTATACCTCCGATGGAGGAACGCACCTTTCGGCCTTCCGCGAAGGATTCCTCAAGGCGGTCAACGAGTTTTACCAGAGCTCCTACAAGGGAGAGGACGTTCGCGAGGGTATCGCCGCCGCCGTGGCCATAAAGCTCAAGAACCCGATGTTCGAGAGCCAGACCAAGAACAAGCTGGGAAACGGCGACATAAAGCCCTGGATCATGCAGGAGGTTAAGCGCGGCATAGACGATTATCTGCGGCGAAACCCGGCCTCCGCCAGGAAGCTGCAGGAAAAAATCATAACCAACGAAAAGCTCCGCACCGAGCTCAACGTGGTAAAGAAGGAAGCGCGCGAGGCGGCCAGGAAAATAGAGCACAAAATTCCCAAGCTCAAGGACTGCAAGCTGCACCTCGGCGACGGGGGCAACGGCGACCTGTCTACGATATTCCTTACCGAAGGCCAGTCCGCGACCGGTTCCATGGTAAGCGCGCGCGACGTGTATACCCAGGCCATCTTCAGCCTGCGGGGCAAGCCCGAGAACATGTACGGCAGCAAGCGTACGGCAATCTATAAAAATGAAGAACTGTACAATATGATGATGGCCCTGGGCATCGAGAACGATATCGCGGGCCTGCGCTACGCGCGCATCGTGCTTGCCACGGACGCCGACTACGACGGCTTTCACATCCGTAATCTTTTGCTTACTTTTTTTCTTACGTTTTTCGAGGAGCTCGTTACCCAGGGCAGGATATTCATCCTGGAAACGCCGCTGTTCCGGGTGCGCAACAAGAAGGAAACCCGTTATTGCTATACGGCAAGGGAGCGGGACGAGGCGCAGAAAAGCCTTGGCGCCAGCTCGGAGACCACCAGGTTCAAGGGCCTGGGCGAAATAAGCCCAAGTGAATTCGGGCAATTCATCGCCGAGGACATGAGGCTTGTATCGGTAGACCTGCAAACCCTGAAAGGCGTTCCCGAGGTCCTGGAGTTCTACATGGGCAAGAACACCCCGACCCGCCGCGCCTACATCATGACCAACCTCATAAACGACCTCTGAGACAGGAAGGACACGATGGCATACGTAAAGAAAATATTCAGCGAGAATTTCCTGTACTACGCAAGCTACGTCATAAAGGACCGAGCGATTCCCGACCTGGACGACGGGCTCAAGCCGGTTCAGAGGCGCATTTTGCACACCCTGTTCGAGGTGGACGACGGAAAATACCACAAAGTGGCGAACATCGTCGGGCACTGCATGAAGTACCACCCGCACGGCGACGCGTCCATATACTCCGCACTGGTGGTGCTGGCCAACAAGGAACTGTTCATAGACAAGCAGGGCAACTTCGGCAATATCTACACCGGCGACGAAGCGTCGGCGGCCAGGTACATCGAGTGCCGAGTTACCCCCTTCGCCAAGGAAATTCTTTATAACTCCAAGATAACGCAGTACGAGGAGAGCTACGACGGGCGAAACCACGAGCCCGTGGCCTTCCCCGCGAAGCTTCCGCTCGTCGTCATTACCGGGGCGGACGGCATCGCGGTGGGAATGAGCACGAAAATTTTGCCGCATAACCCCGTCGAGGTAATCGAAGCGGAGATTGCGGCCTTGAGCGGGCTGCCTTTTGCGCTGTACCCCGATTTTCCCACCGGCGGCCTGGCAGACATAGCGGAGTATGAAGACGGCATAGGCAAGGTGCGCGTGCGCGCCACCCTGGACAGTTCCGACCCCAAACGCCTCGTTGTCCGGGATCTTCCCTACGGCGTTACCACCGAAAGCCTCATCGAGAGCGTAGAGGCGGCGGCCAAAAAAGGCCGCATCAAGATAGCCTCCATCAGCGACTTTACCACCGACAAGGTGGAGATAGAGATAAAGCTCGCGCGGGGAGAATACTCAGGCGATACCGTGGACGCACTTTTTGCGTTTACCCAGTGCGAGCAGTCCATCTCCTGCAATCTGCTCGTGATAAAAGACGGAACCCCCACCATCATGACGGTGTCCGAAGTAGTCCGGTATCACGCCAAGCACCTCCTTAAAATAATGAAGGCCGAACTCGATGTAAGCGTAAAGGAGCTCCTGGACGATATCCACGCACGGACGCTCGAACGCATATTCATAGAAGAGCGCGTCTACAAGCAGATAGAAAACAAGAAAACCCAGGAAGGGGTCTTTAAAGCGGTACTTGAAGGGCTTGCGCAGTTTGCTTCGGAGATAAAGCGCGACCTTAGCCAGGATGACGTGGAGCGTCTCCTTAAGATTCCAATACGCCGCATATCGCTGTACGATATCGAGAAGGCCAAGAAGGAAATGGAGATACTCAAAGGCAAGCTCAAGGAAGCCCGGTATAACCTGGCGCACCTTACCGACTACGGCATAGCCTTTCTTACCAGGATTGCAGCGGGCCTGAAGTCCTCATGGAAGCGAAAGACAAGGCTTTTGTCTTTCGGCAAGGTGGATGTAAAGGAAGCGGCACGGCGGGACATAGCGCTGCGCTACGACAGGCAGACGGGGTATCTGGGCAGCGCGGTATCATCGGGGGAATTGCTTTTCGACGTGTCCCCGTTCGATAAATTATTGGTAATCCGGCGCACCGGAATGTACGCGGTATTACCCCTGCCCGACAAGCTGTTCGTGGATCGCGAGATGGCGTATTGCGCGGTCGCGGACAAGGACGCCCTTGCCGACGTTATCTTTACCGTAATTTACAAGGATCCCAAGAACGGATACCCGTACATAAAGCGCGCGCAGATAGAAGGCTGGATCATGAACAAGGATTACAACCTTGTTCCCGAGAACGCCCAGTTATTATTTTTTACCGCGGAACCCTCCAAGAAATTCTTGGTGCGCTATATTCCAAAAGGCAGGCTTAAAATCGCCGAGGAGACCTACAAAGTGTCGGGCTTCGACGTAAAAGGACTCAAGACAAACGGCATTAAAATCGCGTCCCGCGAGGTCAAGTCCGTGGAAGCCCTCGAAACGGGAAACCTGTTCGACGAAAGCCCGGGGATAAAGAACCCGGCCAAAAAAGCATCGGGAGCTAAAGAGCTTCCCTCCGCCCGGAAAGCTGGCGCAAAGAGTGGCGGCGGCAAGAGTGCCGGCGGGTCAGGGGCAGCCGCCAAAAAAAGCACCGCGAAAAAAAGCTCGGCCGCAGCTGCCGATCCAAAATCGGCTACAAAGGCAAAGCCGGCGGGAGAGCCAAAATCCGCGCGAAAACCGGGAAGCAGCCTGCTCGATAAAGCCTCCGTCAAGAAGCCGAAGAAATAAGGCCTTCGCGCCGCAAAGAGGCTATCGTGGGGCTTCCGGTAAGCGCCATGATGGTTTTTAGCACGAAGGCTGCCCGTTCCAGGTATTCTATCACGGTTGCGCATCCCCCGTTTGCGGCGCAGCGCACCAAGGGGGTGGCCATGCCGCAGAGCACTGCCCCAAGGGCAAGAGCCTTGGCGCAGTCGCTTCCCGTGCGGATTCCCCCCGAGGCGAGTATTTTGCCCGAGGCCGTCGGGGAGCGCTGCAACAGCTGCGCCGTTTTATGGCCCCAGTCGCGGAATTCTTGTGCGGCCAGAGGGTCGGACGCGGATTGGTAAGACTCCACGCTTATCCAGTTGGTGCCACCTGCACCCGCGATATCCACGTAGGCTGCGCCGGAATCCAGTAAAAATTTAGTTTCCTCGGGTGAGATGCCAAATCCGGTTTCCTTGACGATGACCGGATAAGGCGACTTTTCCATGAAGCGAGCCAAAGCCGCCCGAACGCCGGTAAAGTTTCTGTCACCATCGGGTTGGAACAACTCCTGCCCGGGATTCAGGTGGATTACAAGCGCGTCGGCTTCCGTCATGGCCACCAATCCATGGATGGCGTCGGCCTTCATGTCGCGTACCTGCACCGCCCCGATGTTGGCGAGCAGGGGAACGCCGGGTGCCCATTGCTTGAGCCTGAACTGGTCGACGAGCCCGGGGTGGGTCGCGAGGATGCGTATCGATCCCATGCCCACGGGAATGCCCAAGGCCTGCGCGGCCAGGGCAAGCTCGCGGTTGACGGAAAGTCCATTGATGCCGCCGCCTGTCATGCAGGAGATGAAAAACGGCAGCCTGACATGGCGACCAAGGAATTCGACCGAGCAGTCTATGAGCCCCGCATCGATTTCCGGCATCGACTTGTGAAGAAAAGTTATGGATTCAAAGCCGCCGCCGCCGCCTTCTATCTTATACTGATCGGCCTTGACGCACAGTTCCAGGTGCCGGTTCTTGCGCTGCTCTATCGTTTCCGCTCCGCTCATGCTCATACTCCCTGTATCCGTCCGCGCGCACCCCGGTAAGCCTGAATTGCGAAGTGGCTTCCGACGATCGCACTTTGTCACCGTAGCCGTGCGCCACTCCCTGCGTCCAGTGGTCATACTCCGCCATCGTGGCAAGTATGTGCCCGCCCAGCATTTCTTCCATGTTCCACCCGGCGATGATTCGCGGAGCCTCCTTGGAAACCGTCGCCTTCATGATTATCATTATATTACCAGAGCCGTATGACGCAAGAAGAACCTTCTTGCCCACGATATCGTCGCCCATCTTGTTGTAGCGGTCCTTGAGCAGGGTGGCCAGAAAAATAAATAGGCTGGCCGAATACGAGTTGCCGATATCGGCGATAGGTTCTATGCCGCGGTAGAATCCGCGCTCCTCGAGCCACGCGATGGATGCCGCCTCGTCTTTGTTCAGGTGATTTGCCAGCAGTTTTTTCATGGCCATCTCCGGCATGTTGCGGAATGGCGTGTGCAAGACCACGAAATCGCTGGAATTGAGTACTTCGGCCGTGGTGGATCCCGATCGTGCGGCATGGTCCTGCAGAGCTTCCTCGAGGCTTTGGTGGTAGCAATCCATGGAATAGGAACCTTTAACCATGGCCGTGACGCTACCAAGCGGACGGAAAAAATCATCGACATCATTGGAGCACAGCCCGATGGTGTCCAGGTCCAATTCCAGGAGCCGGGGATTTTTTTCGAGCAGTATCGCCACGGCGCCGGCGCCTTGGGTAACTTCCGCGGTGGATTTCAGGGTATAGCGGGCAATATCGGTGGCAATTACCAGGCCGCTTTCGTCGCGGTCGGTGGCGGCAAGCATGCCTGCAACCGACATCATGCCCAGCGTCGCTCCGGCGCACGCATGCTGGATCTGGAACGAAGCCAGGCTGGAGGGAACGGGCAGGCCCGATTGCTGAAGCATACCCTGAACATACGCCGATAATGGCTTGCTGTGATCCAGACCCGTTTCCGTGCCTACGGAAATATAGCGCAAGCCGGCAAGCGCTTTTCCCGAATTGTCGGAAAGTAGGCTGTATGCGGCTTCCGCGGCCATGGTTGCGCTGTCTTCGCCGGGGGCGGGAAAGCGGATGGCGCGCTGACCGGTTACGGCCATTGCCCTACCGAAGGAGCGTTCCAGGTTTTGGTCTTCGGCGATTCTTGCGGCAACGAGATCCGTTAGCCTGAGCAGCATTTTAGGCACATAAATCCGAATGTCGCCAATGCCGTAGAGAGGTCTGTCCATTGCAATCCCTTACTGGTTTGTCTGTTAAATACCGCTTGCGGATAGTTCCTTGTGCCTTAAATCTACAGGCTTGCCTAAAAAAAATCAATCGAAGCGCAAAAATAAGGTATAATCACTAAGTATTGAGCATGAATATACTATATCATGGAGTATTTTTCCTGTGCTTTCATGTTTTTTTTCGTGGCTCTTGCAAAGGTACGCAATAAAAAGGCATCCTTGTAGTAACTAGTGTCGCAGCAAAATGTAAGGGAGATATGCAAGTGCTTGAATACTTTCGTGGCGCTCGCCGGGGCATAGCACAATCCATCGGCGCGATACTGTCCGAACAGTCGGATATTCTGGGTAGAGTATCCCCCCTGGGGCAGGATTTGGCAACTAGGCTCGAGTCTTTCGCCCTGGGAGGCAAGATGATCCGGGGGATACTTGTCCGCCTGGGCTATGAACTCTGCGCCCCGCCATGCGCAGATATGGATTTGCTGCTCGACCGTGCCGGCGCCGCGATGGAGTTGTTCCAGGCGGGGCTGCTCATCCATGACGACATCATGGATCGCGATTCCCTGCGCCGCAGCATGCCTACTATCCATGAGCAGTATAAAACGGCTTTTGCCTCGGCTGACGCGAACCATTCCGGCATTTCTTTGGGCATCTGCGCCGGCGATGTCGCGTTTTTCCTGGGAATGCGGGTCTTGTCTTCGCTACCCGCTGCCAACCCTGTCATGGCCGGCCGCATCGGCGAGGCAAGCTCGTTTGCCGCGGCGGAGCTCTGCCTTGTGGGCGTAGCGCAGATGCAGGATGTACTGGCCGCGGATTCGCCTGCTCAGGCAGATCCGGGCGAGGAAGACATACTCAAGCTGTATCGCTATAAGACCGGCCGCTATACCTTTAGCCTGCCACTTGTCGTGGGAGCTTTGCTTGCCGGGGCGGGGAAGGGGAACATCGGCGCCCTGGATGCCGCCGGCGAATATCTGGGCATGGTTTTTCAGCTCAAGGACGATGAATTGGGCTTGTTTGCCGATCCTGCAACCCTGGGCAAAGTGCCTGGTTCCGACATCAAGGAGAACAAGAAAACGCTGCATCGCCGCCTTCTGTTCGACCGGTCTTCCCTGGAGCAAATCTCGCAGCTTAAATCCATTTTTGGTAAATCCGCTCTATGCCCCGAGGATATCGATTTCGTGCGCAGCGCCATGGATCAATCGGGGGTAAGACGGGACGTCGCGCTCAAGATGCGTGAATTTGCCCGGCTCGCCCTTGAGCACTTCGCCCTTGCGGACTCGGTGGAGGATGCGGCCCGTAATGCGTTCCTGGAGCTCAGTGACTACAGCCTGTCGAGGGAATCGTAACCATGAACGACGATAGTGATAAAAATATCCAGAAAAAACAGCCCGCCGGATTTCGCTCCCTGGGGGCGGAAGAGCGCAAGTCATTGTGGGAATCAGGCTTTTTTATGGATGACGACGAACGTTCAGCCGGATCCGCATCGCCGGCCGCGTTTGAACTGGCGGACCTCATGGTGGAAACCGCCGTGGGCATCATGCCGATTCCCCTGGGAATCGCCGGTGGATTCCTCATCGACGGAGTGGGCTATTCCGTACCCCTTGCGGTGGAGGAGCCTTCGGTAATCGCGGCCGCGGGCTACGCCGCCCACATAATAGCCAAGGGCGGGGGCTTCAGCACCTGGGCTGGCGAAAATATCATGCAATCATATATTTACCTGCGCGGAGTGGACGAATCCGGCGAGAAGCGATTGGCCGATTCCGAGCCTGCCTTGCGGGGGCGGTTATTCCCGACGCTGGAAAGCCTGGAAAAGCGGGGAGGAGGGCTGCGCAGCTTTCGACTCTACCGATTGCCCAAAACCCGTTTGATCGCGCTGGAATTAAGCATCGACGTGCGCGACGCCATGGGTGCAAACATAGTTAATACCGCGGCAGAAGCCTTGCGACCCCTGGCCGAAGAACTCTCGGGAGGCGATGCGCTGATGTGCATACTCTCCAACGCATCGCTGGACAGAAAAGCCGGCGCCAGATTTTCCCTCCCGTTTTCAATTCTTCAGGCTGCCTCCAAAAAATACGGGGGCCGCGAAGCGGCGGAGCGCATCGTGCTTGCCTGCGACCTGGCCAACGAAGATGCCAGGCGCGCCGTTACCCATAACAAAGGCATCATGAACGGCATAGCTTCTCTTGCCCTTGCCACGATGAACGACACGCGCGCCATCGAGGCCGGTGCGCATGCGTATGCGGCCAGGAATGGCGCGATTTCTTCGCTCAGCGCTTTTTCCTGCGGCACGGAATGCCTGGAGGGAAGCCTTGAACTGCCGCTTGCCTTTGCCACGGTAGGCGGTTCCGTGGACTTGCATCCCTCCGCCCGCGCGTGCCTGCGGCTCATGGGGAACCCCGACAGCGCGCGGCTCGCCAGAATCGCGGCCGCGGTGGGCCTTGCGCAGAATTTCGCCGCGTTGCTCGCCCTCGTTACCGGAGGCATCCAGGGTGGGCATATGAAGTTGCACGCCGCCAGGCTTGCATACAAGGCTGGCGCGCGCGGAAGCGCGACAAGGGCGGTGGCCGATGAGCTTTCGCGTAAAGGAATCTTTACTTTAAGGGCGGCACAGCTTGCCCTGCTCGCACTGCGGCAAAGACCTGCGGACGAGGCCAAGGCATGATGAATACGACCGCCAAAGCGGACGGCACCCCGGAGTTGCGCGTTGAAGTCAAGACGAATCCGAGCCTTGCCCTTGTAAAATACTGGGGAAAGCGCCGCCTCGGCTATAATCTCCCGGCAACGACGAGCGTAGCGGTATCCCTGGGAGGCTTGGCAACGACCAGCAGGATTAGCATCGTCGGCACGGAGGAAACCGATAGAGTGGAGCTCGATGGCGTAGTCCAGCCCCCTGATCGCTTTCGCTCCTTTTTTGCCGGCGCAAGGTCCATGCATGACAGCCCCGATCTTGTTTTTAACGCCAGCAGTTCGAATAATTTTCCTTCCTCATCCGGTCTTGCAAGCTCTTCCTCCGGATTCGCGGCGCTGGCTTTGGGCTGCCACGCACTTGCTGAGGCGAATCGTCGTGCGGCATTCGACGGAGATGCAGGCGGATTTCTGCCCCTGACCGAGGCCAATCGCAAACTGGCAAGCGAGTCGGCGAGGCATGGCTCCGTATCCGCGTCCAGAGCCGTCTATGGCGGCTTTACCGCGCTGCCCGCGGGCGCCATCCATGCCAGGCGCGTCTTTCCCGCAAGTCACTGGCCGGAGTTTCGGGTGCTCGTTGTTATAACAAGTAAACTTCCCAAGGAAGCCAGTTCGCGTGGGGCGATGGAAGCGACCCGGCTGAGCTCGCCCTATTATTCCTCCTGGGTCAAAGACTCTCGTCTGCTTGCCAGGGAGGCTTTGTTGGCACTTGGGGAAAGGGATATGGAGAAATTAGGCGCGACCTTACGGCTTTCCTATTCGCGCATGCACGCCAGCGCCTTGGCGTCCGATCCGCCCCTTCTGTACTGGCTGCCAGCGAGCGTCGCCGTCATTAGAGCCTGCGCCGCCTTGCGATCCAAGGGAATCGGAGCGTGGGAAACGATGGACGCCGGACCCCAGGTAAAGATTATTTGCATCTCGGCGGAAATCGACGCCATCAAGGCTTTTGTCGAGGCGGCGGTGCCTGGCTTGTCTTTCGTGGAGGCATATCCCGCGAGCGACCCTCAGGTTCGCGCCATTCGCGGAGAAGGACGGTGACCGTAAGCGTAGCGGGTAATCTTCTTTTAACAGGAGAATATCTGGTGACGATACCCGGGGGCAGGGGCGTGGCCCTGGCGGTGCAGCCGCGCGCGATAGCCAGTGCGGCACCGGCCGCGGGCTGGGCTTTCGAGGCAATCATGGGAAACAAGCGGATTTCCTGGAGCCCAGGCACGCAGCCCATCCTTCCGCTGGCACAGTGCGTGCTTGAGGCGGCAAGAGGCATCCTGGATGCAGAAGCCTGCAGCATGCCAAAGGGACTCCATGTGAGTGTGGATACGAGCGCGTTCTTCAGGCCGGAGGGCAGCAAGGCGGGCTTGGGTTCAAGTGCGGCAAGCGCCGTAGCCATAGCCCTGCTGATTTGCCGCCAAGCAGGCGTTGATCCGGGCAGTATTACCCGGCTTGCGCTTTCCATAGCCTTAAAAGGCCACCGCGCCATGCAAGGAGGCTTGGGATCAGGTTATGATATTTATACATCCATGCATGGCGGACTCGGTATTTTTACCGGAGGCGAAACGCCGTCCTGGAAACCACTTCTCCTTGCATGCCTGCCGGAGGCCTCGCTGGTCTTTGGGTCCCAGGCGGTAAGCAGTTCCGGCGCCTTAGAGTCATTCAGGAAATTACGCAGCCAGAAACCCCACCTCATCGAAGAACTGCTGCGGGCTATGTCCTATGCATGCGATAAAATCGAGGACTTATGCAAAAACACCCATGCCGAATCCATGCATCCCGAGTTTGTCTCAGCCTTGATGGATGCGCGTAATTGCGGAATCGAGCTTGGTCGCCTCATCGGCGTGAGCGCTTTACCCGAGCGAGCGCCTCCGCATGGTTTTATCAAGGCTCTGGGTGCGGGAAACGAGGTCGCAATCGTCATTCCAGGGCTTCCCAAGGACATGCTCTTCGAGCAGTCGACGGCGCTCGTACCTTCGGGTGGTCCGTTGTGGAGTTGAGAGCCCGGGCCGGGGGGAAGCTGCTCCTGTTCGGCGAACACGCTGTGTTATATAAATTTCCGGCACTAGGCCTTGGCCTGCCTCGAGGCCTGGAAATTTTCCTTGACGCAGGCGAGCCCGAACTTACCCTGGATATTCCGGAGAAATTCAGGGATGCCGTTTTCAAGGCGCTAGGACGAATCGCGTCCGCACTGGCCCTTCCGCTGCCGCGCGGACGGCTGACCATAAAAAGTGATATTCCATTAGCAAGCGGCTTCGGCTCGTCCGCCGCCTTGTGCGTCGCGCTTGCCCGCCTTTGCGGAGCCGCCGCAGGACGTGTTCCAAGCGCTGTCTCGCCAAAGAACATCGAAGAGAACGAAGCCTGGAAAGGGGCTCACGAAGGCGAAAAGCTGTTCCATGGAACGCCCTCGGGCATCGATACCGCGCTGGCGGCCTTGGGCGGCCTCCTGCGATTCGACCCGAACGATCAATTCCCGCCTTCCATCATACCAATTTTTCGTACCAATTCCATATCATTGGTATACGGAGCCGTACCTCGCCGTGCCGACTGCGCGGGGAATATAGCCGCCATCGCCGGGGCCATGGCCAGGGGAGACAATACCACCAGGATGGCAATAGAAGCACTGGGGGACATTTCCCATAAAGCATGTACTCTACTGCAAAACGCCCGCGTGCCGCCCATAATGGATCTGGCCCTGCTGGCCACCCGGGCAATGAGCGAATTGCGCCACCTGAAACTTTCTACGCCAGAGCTTGATAAGGTCCTGGCAACCGGGCTTTCCAACGGAGCCTTAGGTGGAAAATTAAGCGGTGGCGGCGGCGGGGGTGCCTATTGGCTCGTATGCCCGGATATCGCCAGCGCGGTTCAGGCAAGCGCGGAAATCAATAAAGGCGCAGCCCGGCTCGGTATTCCTCCCGAAATGCATGCCATGCCCCTGATCTTATAGAAAAAAAGCCCAGAATCGCAAATCTTCGACGATTCCCCGCTTTTCCCTCTTTCCATATTGACATTTTCACTGCTTTCCTGTATTTTTTTCCTGCCTGAGGATACCCGCAAGGGGATTTTCAACACATTCCCCTGTAGCTCAGCTGGCAGAGCAAGTGGCTGTTAACCACTGGGTCCGTGGTTCAAATCCGCGCGGGGGAGCAAAAGAAAAAGCCGTCCTTCGGGACGGCTTTTTCTTTTGCGATAACCCCCACACGGATTTGAACCGAGTACGCGCCGACCAACGGGAGGACAAGCGCGCAAGGATGCGCGCGCCAGCGTACGAGGCGGGCAGGAAGGTCGAGACACGAAGTCGAGACCTGGAAGCCAAATCCGCGCGGGATGCGCTGCGAGACTCGCCGCCGCCGATCAGCCTTCCCCGATAGAAAATAAATGAGCAAAATAGGTCGCCAACAGTGTGCGATAAATCCTATTCTCAAACGGCCAATACTGCTTCAGACCTGGGCAGTATCTTGGTATGTTCAAAAAAAGGTGTTTCTTCTGCATATAAACTGAAAATAAAATGTTTCTAATCTGCAATTGTTTACCCTATCAAGATATCCCTCTTAATCAACTCATTTCTCTTTACTGTAAACAATAAACATTAAATTAGGGTTGACAAGTGATAATTCCTGCGACATGATTATGTAAATTATTTGAATACTTGATCGTGTTTCCAAAATCGGAGGATGTAATGTCACAGCCGCTTACGAGTACATGCAAACCGAGAGAATCAGTTTTTAAGCAGGACCGACGTGCTACAGTCTTGAACCTGGATAACTTTATAAATGGAAGCATTGATGGCAAGGAGTTCTTTCAGGAGAACTACCTAACCAACGGTATGGAAACACTTGTCGATAGGGCCTTTCGTCATCTTGCCGATGGATCCACTGGTTCTTCTATTTTTCATTTGTCGCAGTCGATGGGTGGCGGAAAGACTCATAGCATGATGGCGCTCGGCTTGCTTGCCCGAGACCCTGTTCTGAGGGCCTCTATTTTACAGGATAAAAATCCCGCACCAAAGCTTGGGGCGGTACATGTCGTGGGTTTTAACGGCCGGCAGTCGGATGTCCCTCTAGGAATCTGGGGGAGCCTAGCCGAACAGCTTGGCAGGAAAGACCAATTTAATGCATATTATTCGCCACTATCCGCTCCTGGCCCTGAAGCTTGGCGAACGCTTCTAGGAGCCCAGCCGATTATAATATTGCTCGATGAATTGCCTCCATACATGGAAAATGCACGATCGGTGGCGATAGGCAATACCGACCTCTCGGTGGTCACAACGACCGCTCTGGCAAATCTAATGGTAGCTGCGTCAGATATGCCAAATGTGATAATCGTTTTGAGTGATTTAGGCGGAAGCATCTATCAAGATGGCGGAAACCTTATAAATAAATCACTCGCGAATTTAAAAAACGAGACTAGGCGTATCGCGTTGCCTATTACTCCCGTAAACCCCCAGGGTGACGAGTTATTCCATATCCTGCGATGCAGGCTTTTCGAGTCACTGCCAGCTGATACCGCCAAAAAAGCAGTCGCAGAACGATATCGCACCAGTCACGGAGAAGCAGTACAGATGGGCTTGACTTCCAGTTCATCCGATGGGCTTTACCAGAATGTACTCGAAGCTTTTCCATTCCATCCCGCTTGGCGCGAGCTGCTGGGGCGATTCAAGGAAAACGAGGGTTTCCAGCAGACCCGCGGCGTCATTCGCCTCATGCAGATGGTTGTGTCGAATTTGTGGAACTCCAAACGTTCCGATACTATCGAATTGATTCATCCTTACGATATCGATTTATCCGACAACGAGCTGGCATCGGAAATACGGTCTATCAATCAAAGCCTATCCGAGGCTGTCGCGCACGATATCTCCCATGACGGCACTGCCGAAGCAGAATTGCTGGACAAGAAAAACGGCACTTCCGACGCTAGCGAGACGGCGAAACTGCTTATGCTTTCCTCGCTTTCTGCCACCGCCGGCGCGGTTAACGGGCTTCGTGAATATGAAGTTTACGATTTCCTTCAGCGTCCCGGAAGGGACCTTTCCGCTCTCAAGACAAAGGTGCTAGACGAATTGGATATCAGGGCCTGGTACTTGCATCGCTCCCAGGATGGCCGATTGTTCTTCAAGAATCAGCAAAATCTTGCGGCTCGCCTTCGTAGTACGGCGGAAGGCTTGCACAATGAATCGGTTTCCAAAGAGCTTCGCCGCTTCCTCAAGGAGCGTTTTGAGCCGAGTATCAAGGATCTTTATCAAAAGGTAGACCTTCTTCCCGCATTGGACGAGGTTCAACTTGAGCAAGACCGAATCTGCCTGATTGTATCCGAACCCTCTGGCGCTTATGAAAACCTGGCGCTTTCAAAGGAATGGCAGGACTGGTGGGGGCAACAGACTTTTAAAAACCGTGTTCTTTTCCTTACCGGCTCCAAGATGGTAATGGGAAACGTAAAGGATGCCGCGCGACAGTTCCGTGCATTGCAGAGCATTGAAGAAGAATTGGCTGCGGAGAATACTCCAGCCCACGACTCGCAATGGAAGGCCCTTGATACGCTTAAAGACCGGATTTTATTCCAATTTTCATCGGCGCTTACCCAGGCTTTCGACACACTTGTCTACCCAAGCACAAACGGTGCACTAAGGCAGGCTTCCATTATCCTCGAGTTTAGGGGAAATACCTGGCGCGGCGAGGAAGTGCTCAGAAAGACTTTGATAGAGTCGCAAAAGTTTACGGCCGATGTAAGTGCGGATCTCTTTAGGCAGAAATGTGAACAGCGGCTTTTCAATTCCAATCCAAGCCAGTGGGCAGAGATCAAGCGTCAAGCTGCGACGAACACAACTTGGCAGTTCCACAGACCCGATGCGTTGGATATGCTCAAGGCCGAGGCGGTACGTAGGGATTATTGGCGCGAAGAGGGAGCGTATATCCGCAAAGGGCCTTTCCCCAAGCAGGAAACGAGCGTTAAGCCCTTATTCCTTTCGCGCGATGACCATGGTACCAGTTGGCTCAAGATCGAGGCGCTTCATGGCGACCGCGTCTTTTTCGAGGCGGGAAACAATACGCCGACCGAGGCAAGTTCCCGGGTCGACGATTTTCAGCGCTTCAAGGCAAAGGGTTTGCGTTATAATTTTATATGCGTCGACTCGAGCGGCGAGCATCCTACCGGTACCGCAGTCGAGTGGGTAGGGGAACCGGACTTCAAGTACGGTATCGATCCGGCAAGCAGAAAAGTAACGCTGCGCAGCATGCCAGCCGGAGAGATACGCTATAGCACCGATGGACGAGGGCCGGAAAACGGCGCCAGCTACGATGCGCCTTTTATTCCGCCGGAAGATTGCCAGATCGTTTTAGCCGTCGCCGAGGTGGAAGGCATCAAGTCTAAACAGTTAAAAATAATTGTTCCTAAAGCAGACGGTGGCAGCCTCTTTACCATCGATCCCCATAAACCCTGCCTGTGGTCGCATCGCCATAAACTCGATGACTCTGGCGCTACCTGGAAGTTTATCGAGGCGGTAGAAAAGCATCTCGTTACGGCATTCGACATTATCGTAAAAGCCGAGAGCACTGCTGGCGACCAGACTCTTGAGTATCTGGGAAGCAGCTCTTTAGGCTATAAATCCGCCGATCTTCGCCAACTCTGCGACACTCTGCAAAATCTCGTCGGAGCGGGAACCCTGCGCTTCAAGTGTGCCCGCACCCACTATCCTTCCGGCCAAGCTTTGCTCGACTGGCTTAAGGATGCAGGCATGAATCCGGTTCCCGAAGAAGTAGAGCAGGACGGTTCCCATGGCTAAAAGCCAGGTACATAAGGATGGCAGGCTTTGCCTGGGGCTTGGCTTTTTTCCCGAAGAAGCTCGCCATGGATTCCTTTTGGAACTGCCAGCGAGTAAAGATGAAACGGCGGCCGTGATGCTTTCCGAACACCGTTCCTGGAACGTATCGCAAGGCGAGATAGATATTCCTGCTCTGGAACCCGCAGACCCCGGCCTTCGCGCCATCGTGGAGCGATTCCGCTGGAATGAGATCGCTTCCGGTTTCTGGGAGGAAGCCAGCCATAGGCTTAGAAATGCAGGCATAGCCGTTCCCCGCCTTGCCAAGAAAGGCCGCATCCCTTTGCATGCTTCTCTAGGCAAGGAACTATGCGTTCTTCTTTGGGCCATCGAAGACGCCGACAGCGGCCTTATCCCCGAGGCTTTGCGCAACTGGGAAGGTTTGGCTCCCGAGGAACGCTGGTGGCTCTATACCATGACTGCCGCCGCAACGGGGCAGGCCCAGCAACGGGGAATCGGTTGGCGCAAAGCTCTTCGCTTCGCCCTGACGGAAAATCCATTAGTAAAAGGCGAGGGGCTGCCTCCTAAGGCTCGCAAGGAGCTTCTGCGCTCCAGCCAGATGAACCTGTTTTAAGAGTAAAGGAGGAAGGATGACTATCCGAACTACGCTTGCCAAAAACGCCGCTATGAGGTATATTGTTATTAATGACACCCCTCGCGCCTCTGCTTGCATGCGCACCCAGAGGGGTTCTTTTTTTGCCCAAGAGGTAAGGTAATTCTTTGCCAGGCAATACCCTAAAGCCAAAGTACAGTAAGCCTCCACTTTCGCTTGGGGATCAAGCGGATCTTCTCATGTTACGGGGGTTGCATGGGATCGCAAAGCCTGACTTAATGGAACGCCTTGCCCGGGTCAGCTACTACCGATGGCGGGGGTATACCTACCCCTATCAGAATAACTCGCTTCCCGATGCCCCCTTCCTGCCTGGAGCACAGTGGCAATGGATAGAATCCGACTATGACTTCGACCACGACCTTAGGGTGTTGATCTTCGACGCCATCGAGCGGGTTGAGGTCTCGCTGCGAACCCAGCTTGTGTTGCAAGCCTCTCTCGACCATGGTCCGGGATGGTATACAGAAGCCTCGCTCTTCCATAGCAAGGCAGCTTGGACACGCGACCACGCTGACCTCACCTCAGACTGGAATCGCTCCAAGGAAGTCTTCGTCGATCACCATAAAAAAACCTACGACGATCTTGATCCGCCCCCTTCCTGGAAGATTTTCGAAACTACATCCCTTGGCACGCTCTCCAAGTTTTATGACAACCTCGATGCCGCACTACCATGCAGAGCCCGAATCGCGGCCTTCTGGGGATTTTCTCGCCACTCGGCCAAGGTACTTGCCAGCTGGTTTCACCATCTCAATCTCGTACGGAATATCTGCGCCCATCATGGTCGCCTCTTTACGAGAATTATCAAGGTCACTCCACGCTTTCCGGCAAAGCTCTCAGGCAATTGGGTGAGGAACTGGCCTGATTCAAACCGGGTCTTTGCTTCCCTCTGCATCCTCATCAAACTCCTGGAATATTCCTCCCCCGAATACAAGCTAGTACCCAAGCTTAAAGCGCAGCTTGCACGATTGCGCCCTGCCCAACTTCCTTCGCTCGGATTTCCTCCCGATTGGGAATCCCAAGCCCTCTTTATAAAAGGATCACACCCATGACCGATACTCCCTCTTTTATAGAGACTCAATTTCCCATCGCCAGGTTATCGGCGGAGAGTTATAAAGAACGGAAAGCAGTGTCCGGTCAAACACTAACTGGTTTGGGTAAATGGTGGGGGCGTAAACCGCTCATTCTGGTGCGTGCGTCGATTCTTGGCATGCTCATGCCCGCATCAAACAACTCGAAGAAGGACCGGGAGATCTTCCTGAAAATTCTTACCATGGACGATGCCGGCGTTTGGGATCGCTGCAAACCAGCTGTGCAACATAAAACAACACGCGCTATTTTCGATCGCTTGCCCTATGCCGAACGCATCACCGACTGCGAACGCCCTGAAAATGTTGCGGGTCCCTCCGAGGCGGCATGGGTCGAAATCAATGCACACCTAGGCACCTTGGCCAAGTCATTGCCCGAGTTAGTCGAACAACTGGGACAGCGCAACTTCAGCCACACCCCCCGCGTGGGAGACAGCTTTTGCGGCGGAGGTTCTATTCCCTTTGAAGCTGCCCGTATCGGTTGTGAAGCCTTTGGCTCTGACCTTAATCCCGTTGCAGGCTTGCTCACTTGGGCGAGTTTAAATTTACTTGGTGGTTGCAACGCGCTGCAAGACGAAGTTCTCAAAGTGCAGGAAGCTGTCTTCGCTGCTGCAGACCAACAGATCACCACGTGGGGCATCGAACATAACGACCTTGGCGAGCGCGCCGATGCCTATCTATACTGCGTAGAGGTGAAACCAGAAGGCAGTGACTATTACATTCCGCTTGCTCCAAGTTGGATCGTGGACGAATATACAAAGGTCGTTGTCCGTTGGCATCAAGTTGTTGGCTCTGATCATTTAACCCCTGAAGTTACACCCGTTTCTGCTAACGAATTGATCCACCATAAAGACAAGAAAAGCGCGACTGTGGTCGACAGTCGCGTCATCGATCCCTTTGCTGCCAACCGCTCCTGGTCGGTGGAAGCCTTACGCGGCCCGGAAGGTCTTCGTCGCTGGAGCAATGGTGATGTGGTACCCCGTTCCAGCGATGTGTTTCAGGAGCGACTCTATTGCATCCGTTGGATTAACACAAAAGGTGAGCGCCGCTACGCCGCCCCCGATGCCGCCGACCTACTGCGTGAAGCCAAGGTTCTTAAACTACTTCGTGAACACTTTGAGGAATGGCAAGGTGAGGGATTTATTCCGTCGAAGTTAATTCCTGAAGGTGGTGAAGAAACCGCACGACTATATCGCGAACGCGGCTGGACTTACTGGCATCACTTGTTTACGCCGAGGCAGTTGTTGGTGCATGGGCTTCTGGCCAATACGGCTTCCAAACATAAATCTCAACATTTATTGGCAGCAACCATGCTCAATATTGGAAGGATTTCAGATTGGAATTCTCGATTGAGCTGTTGGCTCTCAAGTAAAACTCAGATTGCTGGAGGAAAGAATACATTTCTAAACCAAGCGCTGAATACCCTTTTTAATTACTCATGTCGGCCCATTAGGATTCTTGATTCCGCGCAAATCAACTTAAGTACGCAAGTTGAGTTTGGCTCAAAAGGGGTTGTTGAAATCATTGATGCTCGCAATTTAAATCATCATTGCGATCTTTGGATTACCGATCCTCCCTATGCCGACGCGGTAAATTACCACGAGCTGGCTGATTTCTTCTTAGCCTGGTACGAAAAACTCCTGCCCAAGGCTTTTCCCCAGTGGCTGCCTGACGGACGTAGTGCGCTCGCGGTACGTGGCACGGGTGACGACTTCAAGCATGCCATGGTGGATATCTATGCCAACTTGACCAAACACATGCCGGACAATGGCCTGCAGCTGGTCATGTTTACTCATCAGGACCCCAGCGTATGGGCAGATCTTGGTATGATTCTGTGGGCTGCCGGTCTTCGCGTAAGCGCCGCGTGGACCATAGCCACCGAGACGCCAGCGGGCGGCATTAAGAAGGGCAACTACGTACAGGGTACCGTCCTTCTCGTTCTACGTAAGCGCGGTAATGCGGACAACGCTTTCCTGGACGAACTGTACCCCTTAGTGGAAGACGAAGTTAAGTATCAGATCGATACGATGCGAGCCTTGGACGATGCTTCAGACCCTAATTTTGGCGATACCGACTACCAGTTGGCCGCCTATGCCGCCGCTCTGCGCGTACTTACACAATACCAGAGCATCGATGGCCAGGACATAAGCCACGAGCTTTTCCGCGCTGCGCCGCCTAAGGCCAAAGGCAAGGGAAAGGCAGCTGCCGCGCCTCAACAGAAGTCACGCTTCGAGCAAGTGATCGATCGCGCCATTTCCATCGCCTGCGACTACCTCGTGCCGCGAGGCCTTGAAGATACCTGGAAGCGCCTTGGCCCCGATGAGCGGCTCTACCTTCGCGCCTTGGACGTGGAAAGCCGTGGCGAGCACCGGCAGGGGGTCTATCAAGAACTGGCTCGCGGTTTTGGCGTACGCGAAGTAAAACCCATTCTGGCTTCGACCACGGCCAACCAAACACGCATCAAGACCCCATCGGAATTCGCAAACCGCGACTTGGGACCGCTAGGCGCGGAAGGCTTCGGGGGCACTGTCCTGCGCCAGCTGCTTTTCGCGGTACATGCCTCACGCCAGGAAGAAAGCCCCATGGTAGGACTTCGGTACTTGAAGGATGAACTTCCCGATTACTGGCAATTACGCCAATGGCTTGTCTCCCTTCTGGACTGGTTGGCACCGTTGGAGCGAGTCGTGGACATGGAAGATTGGCGGGGGGATGCCGAGTATGCACGGCTTCTAGCCGGGCTACTTCGCGGAGACCATGGATGATAGATTTTTTGGTCGTTATTGATAATTAGTTTGTATTCAGCATGAACATTTAAAAGCTTATACTGAATATAGATGAATACAAGGTATGATAATTACTGAAAGAGGAGCGTGCAAATGGTTAAGGCTTTCCCCTTAAAGCTTCTCGAACCTGAATTCAGGGATCCCATTACCGATCTTATACTGGAACTTGACCACCAGAGGACGTACATCCTTGGGGGAACTACGCCACCGGCCTTGTTTTTTCAGCTCAAGCAACTCTTTCATCTTCTGGAAACACTGGGTTCTGCCCGAATCGAAGGCAACCGCACAACCATCGCGGAACTAGTAGACAGGAAACTTGATAATCCACACGAAGATGAGCAATTACACGAGATTGGGAACATCGACAAAGCCCTGGTATTCGTCGAGGAGACGTGGAGCGCCAACCCAGAAGGATTTCGCATCGATCATGGCCTTGTGCGAGAACTGCACCGTCTTACCACCGAAGGATTGTCCCTTGTCGGAGAAGGAGACGCTACCCCCGGTTCTTACCGGTCTGCGCCAGTACGAATCGCCCAATCGGCACATGTGCCTCCCGATGCAGCCGATGTCTTTAGTTTGATGGACGAACTTTTTGTCTATCTAAATCAACCGGATCCGCCTAAGTATGACCTGCTCAAGATTGCCTTGGCTCATCACAGTTTTACCTGGATTCATCCCTTTGCCAATGGAAATGGTCGTACCGTTAGGCTTTTTACCTATGCGCTTCTCTTAAAGACCGGCTTTCGGGTAGGAGGCCCGCGTCCCGCTACACGGCTCCTTAATCCAACTGCCGTGTTCTGTTCGGATAGGGACAAGTATTACGATATGCTCTCCCGTGCGGATTCAGGCGAAGATTCCGGGCTTCTAGAATGGTGTTCCTATGTACTCTCGGGCCTTAAGACCGAGCTTGATAAAGTGGCAAAGCTCCTGGATTATGATTGGCTTAAGAAACACATCCTCGTGCCCGCGATCCATGAGCTGCACCAGAAGAACGGAATTTCCAACCATGAGAAAACCATACTGAACCTTACCCTCGACAAGATAACCATACGGAACCAGGACATCAGGCCGGCACTGGACTCCATGAGCATGGTGCAAACCTCGCGGATATTGGCCGAACTGCGCAGCCGCAAGCTTCTTGTTCCAACTGCGGGTGCGGAGCGAACCTACGAGCTGGGAATCTCGGATAGCCCGCTTTTGCGCATGGTATTGCGGCAATTGGACAAACAAGGCTTCCTCCCGCTTAAAGGCGAGATATGATTACCCGCCACTCTTCGCGCCTATGCCACCTCGACGCCAATGTGCTTCGCGCTCGTTTAACCGGGGCTTCCAGTTATGATCGAATCGCCGGCTATTTTCGTTCCAGCCTTTTCGAAATTGCAGGAGAGGAGCTGGACGCCATTTCCGGACCCATCCGCATTATCTGTAATTCCGACCTCGATGCGCGGGATGTTTTAACGGCACAAGCGGCCCAGGCGGCATTGCGCTCCAGCTGGTGTCGCGGCGAACCCGAAAAGCTGCCGCCTGCGGCACAAGCTCGCATTGAGGCCTTGTACCGTTTCCTTTCAAGCGGCCGCCTCGAGGTTAAGGTTCTCCCCGACGAGGTATTCGGCCTTATCCATGGCAAGGCCGGTCTTGTTCGTTATCCTGACGGCCGAGCTCTTACCTTTCTTGGCAGCGTCAATGAAAGCGCCACGGCCTGGAAACTCAATTATGAACTCTTGTGGGAAGACGACAGCCCCGAAGCAGTAGCTTGGCTTACGACGGAATTTGAAAACCTGTGGCATGATGCCCGCGCTGTCGACCTGGCCTGTTGCCCTTTCATTGAAGCCGATTTGAAGCGCCTGGCACATAGAAGGGTAATCGCCGTTGACGACTGGAAAGAAGATCCGCAACCCTCTGCCGTCGCGGTGGAAAGCCCCGTCTACCGTCGCGAGCAGGGCTTGTGGCCGCATCAGAAATATTTTATCCGCCTTGCCATAGAACGACACCGACATGCTTCGGCACGTCTTGTACTGGCAGATCAGGTGGGGCTGGGTAAAACGGTTCAATTGGCTATGGCTGCGCTCCTTATGGCCCTAGAGAGTCCGGAACCAATTTTAATTCTGGCCCCAAAAGCCCTGCTCAAGCAGTGGCAGATAGAAATGCTCGATCTTCTTCGAATGCCTTCGGCACGCTGGACGGGCAATTCATGGATCGATGAAAACGGTATCGAATACCCAGCCGCAGGAATCGCCGGTCTTGCAGCCTGCCCGCGCCGCGTAGGCCTCGTATCGCAAGGCCTTGTTACTCGCGGCAGAAAGGATGTATGGGACAGTCTCCTTTCGCGGGATTATCTTTGTATAATAGTCGATGAAGCCCACCGCGCGCGCCGCCGCAACGTACCTAAAGTGGACGCTAGTCCCGACGAAGTAAACGAACGGGCGGATCCCAACAGACTTATGGAGTTTCTCCAGAAGATATCCGTAAAGACCCGTTCCATGCTGTTGGCTACCGCGACGCCCGTCCAACTCCATCCCGTAGAAGCCTGGGACCTAGTAAGTATACTGGCGCTTGGGCATCCGTCAGTACTTGGGGACCAGCGCTTGCGAGTCGGGCCGTGGTGGCGTGCCTCCGAATGTCTCGATATAGCGACCGGAGCCACAACGCTGCCTGAGCATCCCGGAGATGCCTGGAACTATGTTCGCGATCCTGTCATAAGCGAAACCGAGGACGATGCCAAAATCATTGGCTACATCCGTGATCGATTTAACATGAAGCCCGGCGACTGGGTTCTGAGGCCCGAAGATTATGAAAAGATTCCCGTGGCATTTCGAAGAAACAGAATAGAAGGGGCCTGGTTAACTGCGTATCCGCTCAAGCATAATCCGTTGCTTCGTTGTATTGTTAGGCGAACGCGGCACCATCTCGAAACTACCGTTAACCCGGTAACCAAGCAGTCTTATTTACCCGTTGTCCGTGTCACCCTCTACGGAGAAAGCCAATCCAGTGCGCTCAGTCTTGGGCCATACTTGGCTGATGCGTATGCAGAGGCTGAGAATTTCTGTCGCTTGCTTGCGAAACGCGTTAAGTCGGCTGGCTTCTTCAAAACGCTGCTCTTAAGACGGCTTGGAAGCTCCATCGAAGCCGGAAAGAGCACGATAACTCGGCTGCTTACACGCGCAGAAGCCAGAGATGCTGATGATTCCTATGATGATGACGATGAGCTTTTTGATGATAATGAGCCTCAGATGGAAGCCACGCCGAATTCTTCATTCTCCGATTTTACCGGGGAGGAAGTTGAATCGCTCCACCGATGTTTGACGATGCTCCAGTCCACTGGAGAGGAAGATCCTAAACTATCCGAAGTATTCCGCTATCTTCTCGAAGGTACGAGCGAACACAACGCCTTGACCGGACCTTGGCACGAGCGCGGTTGCATTCTCTTTTCCCAATATTATGACACAATATGGTGGATAGGCGAAAAGCTGGCAGCGCATCCAGAAATCGGCTCTCATACGATCGGACTCTATGCCGGTTCGGGAAAGTCCGGCATTTGGGAGGGTGGAAGCTTCAGACGTTCCGAGCGTGACGAAATCAAGGCGATGGTCGCCGAAGGTCGAATCAAAATCCTACTTGGTACCGACGCTGCCTCTGAAGGGTTGAATCTGCAACGCTTAGGATGCCTGATACATATCGACTTGCCCTGGAACCCAACCCGACTGGAACAGCGCAAAGGAAGGATCCAGCGTATCGGCCAACGTTTCCCCGAAGTGTGGATCGCAAATCTCCGCTATCGGGATTCAGTCGAGGATCGTGTCCACGAACTTCTCTCCCAACGCCTGGAGGCCATTCACAGCCTCTTTGGCCAGATTCCCGATACACTTGAAGACGTATGGATCGCCGTAGCCATGGGTGACCAGGAAGACGCCTCCAGACGCATCGATCGGGCAACTGCTTTACAGGTAAATCCCTTCGATGAGAAATACAGCGCCGTCGTCGACGAGGACTGGGACAGCAATCCGCGGGTTATCGATCCCATCGAAACAATGGAGCTGTTGAAGCATGGATGGTGAATAAATATTGTCTCTATTCCCGGTCTTAACCGATTTCAAGAAGCTTCGTTCGATCCAACAAACCTTGCAGTATCGGTTCTGCGATTCGCGAGGGGAATGCGGTAGGCAGTTGCCCTGACACCATGCTCACGGCTATTGGCATGGTGTTAATAATTATTTCCATAACTCGCTCGATGGAACCTTCGAAGCCACAGCGCCGTGCAGTTTCCCATAGGTGTCGCAGTTGTATCTTATGCCACTCGTAATGCCTGTTCTTTCCCAAGAAGGCCATTGCCAGCTTTAGTTTCTCGGGAGGAATCAATCCTTTGCCATGGCCTAACACAGGATAAGCGGACATGATATCGTAGAGCGGCGTTAGACGAAAGCGCCCACCGCGCTCAATGAATACACTGAAGTTCTTAGCATGTCCATCGGGTGCGGCAAGAAGCCAGAAGACGATCTGGGTCATGAAGAATGAAGTGCGGTCGACTGCGGCTTCCTGAGATCCGAGTAGAAGAGCCATGATTGTCTCGATGCCTGGCCCTCCGTCGGATTCGTACTTGCCTAGAGGCGGTGTCCCCGTAATCTGGCAGAAGTCTTCTTGGGGAATCCTAAGGATTCTCTTTCTGCTTTCCGACATTTTACGATCGAAGCGTTCTACCACCAGGGCTGTAACATCGTCGAAGCACATGATCTCGCATTTCGCGGTATGTAGCCCTAGAGCCGCAACTAGTTTGCTGCACAGCCATTCGTTCTCGACAGAATCGGTCATGTCGAGCCCAAGGCCGCCTATCCTGCCAAGGGGCAGCTTGATGATATGACTGGTCGGTGTCGATCCATGCGGAACCAACCACTGTCCGTCGTGTCGCAGGAGAGCCGTTTTTTCCTGTGCGCCGGCCAGTGAAAAGCGAAACTCTTCTTCAGTAAGCCGACTGCCGGTACCTAAGCCGGTGATCCCTTTCAGGATGTTCCCGATCTCATTGTTGTCGATTGGCCGCCCTTCGATGCCATTGGCTTCGGACGATTGTTCGCCCTCCGGCAGGAGTTGAACAGCCCCAACGCAATCACGACCGACCTGTGCGAGCAAATCGAAAGCCGAGAGCGATGCTGCATTGTATCGGGTTTTTATTCTCTGCCTGATCTCGCTGGAGTCCGGCAGAAGATTGTCGAAATAAGCTAATACAACATTCCCCTTGTGAACATAGCTTGTTTCGGTCAAGGGTATTGATAGGGATATCGGCCTGGCCTCGGAGTGACCGAGCCAGGAATCCACATAGCGGAACCCGTGCTCTCCACGCGCATCGATAGTCCAGTCACCAACAGGTATCCCATTAAACCATACCCCAAGTCTACGATGCTTCGATGGTCTGGGCATGGTTACCACTCCTCATGCTTGCGATTATCAATATCGCGATCGTGTGCTGTCGGCATTTTCGACTCGACCGTGAGCTCAAGGCCGAGAGCGGATAGCAACTTGAAGAGGCTGTCTATCGACGCCGATTCAGGATGATTCTCTAGGGCAGAGATGGTCTTGGGAAGGATTCCTACAAGTTTCCCAGCTTGGCCCTGACTCAATCCTTTGGACTTCCGAACGCTCCTCAAGGCTTGTGCTAGTTGGGTTTGAGTCGCAATGACCTGCTTCATGAAACCTCCACCTTGCAAACTTTATACCTTGTAAGGTAGAATAATACCCTATAAGGTATATGTCAAGGATATACCTTATAGGGTATTAGTGCCTCAAGATAAGGCAGGATTACGCTGGTCACCCGATCTATTTTTGCAAAACGCCAAAGCTCGTCACGATTAAGCAGTTTCTTCGTAATCGCCACGCGGAGAGCCTCAAGGGCAACATCGAGGCCGATCTTGGTGCGGTACTTAAAGCAATCTACAATTGTTTTTTCGATCGAGGTAATACGAACCGGCACTCCTTCCAAAACCTGAATTTCGAAACCTTCTGCAAGGGATGCTGAACCAAAGCGGACGATTCTCAGTTCAGGGGATTCAAGCTTAGGAGTGTGAGCTTTTCTGTCCAGGGCGATCCATATTTCATGGGGAGATTGACTTGTGAGTTCATGGAAACGCAATGCGGAGAGCAGGCACACAAGAGCTTCTGGAATTTGCTTGGTAACGATAGCGAGATCGCCATATTCTGTTTGACGATAATCAGGAAGACAATAGAGCCCTCTTCTAAGTCGTTTTATTTTACCTTCCGCTACATACCGGGAGAGGATGCTCCGATGGATTCCGCTTTTCTCCAGTTCGTGGGATCGTAGAATGGGTATGTCCTTGAAAAGTGTTGTGATATCGATTGGACTTATTATCATACCTATATGTTCCAATATATCGGCATATAATGTCAAATGCCGACATTATGAAACAATTAAAGCCTAATCGGTGTGGCAGTGAGACCCATTACAAAACGACATTTCGCCAGCTTCAGTACGCCTTCAAACGAAACTGCCGATATATGATGGCATTCATCAACAATTATTTGACCGTATCCGGCGAGCAATTCCTGAAGATTCTCTCGTCTGACTAGCGTCTGAATTACCGCGATATCCACGATGCCATTTGGTTTATTTTTTCCGCCTCCAATGAGCCCCAATCCGGGTGTCGGTATATCCAGAAATGTCTGGAGCCGTTCCTTCTTCCTGGTCAGGTCGGAGCTGTCCTCGGAAAGCAAGATCGTAACTTTTTGTGGAACACCGATCATCGACAACATCAGCCTTGATTTCATTAGTTAGGAAAAGTTCAAGGAGAGCTTCCTGGCAGCCCCGTGGTAATACGATGTGACGAGGGAAATTCTCAGCACATCCGATTATTCTCGGCGTATCCCAAACTGATAGTCTTAAAGCCTGGGCTTTATAGAATTCCGGATTCGGAAAAGCTGCCAGACGGATGATTCGATTTAGTAGAGGCTGGGGAAGCTGTTCCTTCATCAAGTAAATTCGATCAGATAGGACTACAGTCAATTTCGAGGGAAGAGTTCCAGGAATTCTGGCATTCACGGAAGCTTTCGCTTTCCATGGTTCATCTTCGGATTCATAGGAGAAAGCGATATCGAGAGGATGCCTTCCATCGCTTGCATGAAAAACAATATCGACTATCGTTTCCGACGCCATGGGTACGAGTGTAGAGAGGAATGCCCATTGATCCGGGAAAGGAGAAAACGTATCGTCTACAAAAACACTAGCTCCTTGTTCCCTCGCTTTCTTCTGAAGAGGCAAAGCGATAAGATTCCCGAATCCTCCCGATGGCATTCTATCCTGGTTAGGAAAAAGACGGTCATAGCTCGATAGTTCCAGTTGACGCTGTTTTGAACAAGTGTGACTGATGAGTGCGGCCCCCAAGCTGCGGGCATCACTTGCAGGTACCGATGATGCAAAGAATACCCAGACATGTGCACCTTTGCACGACCTCGAAATCTCAAGAGCGCAAGGCACCGAAAACTCACGACAGGACTTGACGAAGGCAAGAGAATCCTCACGCCATTCAACTTCATCAAAATCGATTGCTAAAAGACGGCAACTATCACCGTTCTGGAGTGGGCACAGACCGACGAAAAAGGGCAACTTTTTCACTTGTTCCAATTGTGCTTATCCCGGTTTCCTCCGAAATGCTTTTTAGATTGGCGGGGTAGGTTTTAAAAGGTTCTACAGTATCCTGATCCCAGGCTATCCCATGTTTGAGTAATAAGGTTTTAAGGTGTAGATTCTCAGTCCGAAGATGTAGGAGCTCCGAATGCTCGGCGTCTAAGCTATCCAAGGTATCAAAATTATAACGCATTGGGTGATAAGGTGGTATAGGGTATCGATAAAACCCGCTACTGACCGCAAATTGGATGCAGATTTTAAATTTGCAACAATATTAGGTGAAACTAAACGATAGGAATTTTAGTGGCTGTTAACCGAGAACGCGCCGACCAAGTTGTGGCCGCAGCCTTGGCCGAGCCCTCCCGCAGGACCGGCGTTCCTGTTATACTCCATGGCATGTCACTACTAACGCCATGGCGCGAACGCAAGCGCAAAGTCGCCGCCGCTGCGCATCCAGTCGATGGGAACGCCTGGTCGCGCCTCGAGCGCAAAAGCCCCTGCCTCCGGCGGCTTGCCGAGGCAGACCGAAGGCGACTCAAAGAACTGGCGGCCGCATTCCTGCAGGAAAAAATCTTTATCGAGGCAGTACCCAAGCGCGATGGCAGCTATGAGTACTCAGGGGGAGAGGCTATATCCGGCAGGACTCGCCTCGCCATAGCCGCTTTTGCCTGCCTGCCCGTGTTGAGGCTTGGGCTAGACGCGATTTTTTCTTTGAAGACGGTGATTGTTGCACCGGACGGATATCAGCTCATACGGCTGGACGACGACGGCTCGGGCGTGGTTTCTGAATACTTCGAGGACGTCGCGGGCGATTCGTCGGACTACGGACCCGTCACGGTGTCCGCGCGTGACGTGGATTTGTCCGGCCGGGGGGACAGGTACAATGTCGTGATACATGAAGTAGCCCACCGCCTGGACTCATGCAGCGGCGAGTGCGACGGAACTCCCCTCCTTCCTCGAGAAATTTCCAGGGAAGAGTGGAACGGAGCCTTCGCCCCTTCTTATGAGGACGCGTGCGCGCGTGCACGGCTCGACGCCTCCCACAGCGGCAGGAAGCACCGCGGGCGCGAGTCGTCCCTCATCGATCCCTATGCTGCCGAATCTCCCGAAGAGTTTTTTGCCGTCTGCGTCGAATATTTTTTCGACGATCCGGGTGCATTGTACGGCGCCTATCCTAAAGTTTACGACCTGCTCGCGCGCTGGCTGGGTCAGGATCCGGCGGGTCGATGAAGTGCTTCATAGTTAAGAACAATCATGCCGCAAGCAAAAGAAACGTTCCCTATCTCTGGTCATCAACAATGGCCTTTTTTTGCTTGCGTACATCGCCTTCGGCGGAATCATGGCGGTCTTTAAGAAACTATAATATAACACAAAAGTCCTGAATAAAAAACGGCGGCGAATTTGGTTGGAAGCCGATGCGTTGCAAGGCTGGCGTTTGTTGCCGCTTTTTTGGTAAAGATGGGCATTCCTGGATACGGACTGTTAAGCTTTATTTGCATGGTTCAAATCCGCGCGAAAGGGTAATTCCCCGCTATTCTCCCGCACGAAAAACGCGGTAACGCCAAGCGCTATGAGGACCGCAAGCGCGGAGGTCCATGCCAGCGTCGACACTCCTCTGTTTACGTAAAGCCAAGGGCCCGTAAACCCCGCGAGGGAACCCGCAAGACCTAAGGCAGCCGCGCCGAGAGTCATCGCTCGACCTCGCTGCTTTGGTGCCTGCTCGCTCAAGAGCGAAAAGTGGGCTACGATGTTGAACTCGAAGAACATGCGCGCCACGGCGATTATGGTTACTGCGGGGATGATGGCGGAATCCAGGAAGGGCATGGCCATGTAGGCTACGAGCGAACCTGCGATGCCGATGACTACGCTGCGCTTTTTGCCGATGCGGTCGGTAAATACACTTACGGCGACGCTGGCGGCCAGGTCGAAGCATCCAAGCACGAAGGCCACCAAGCCCAGAGTTGCCGCATCCATGCCATAGCGTCCGGCAAGCCAGGCTCCATGGGTAATCATTACCTGCATCGAGGCGAAGTAGCTGAGCATGCCGGCCAGTATCGTGGCATAGGCCGAGCGGCGGTTTTCATGCAGCTTTACAATCGATAGAAGAGCCGGACCCCATGTCGGGTGTGAATAGCCCTCCGGATGGTGTTGGGGCTTCGAGTGCTTTTCGCCAGGCAGTGCGCCGAATACGAAGCTCATTAACGCCATGGCTGCGGCAAGCAGGTAAAAAGGAGCTCGCCAGCCTTTAGCCGCTATCAACAATCCTATAAGCGATAACCCCGCGATTCCGGTAAGCGCCCAGGAGTATTCTATCATGCCTAGTCCACGTGCCCGCAGTTTGTAGGGCAGGAGCGAGCTTATGTATGCCTGCAGGTTGGGTACGAAGGCGCTGGTACCCATGCCCAGCAGCACGATGGCGCTTATGGTTATCCAAAGGGAGGTGCTGGCCGCGAATAAAAGACAGGCGGCTGCCATTAAGAGCAGGCTTACCCGTATTATCAGGCGGAATCCGAACCTGTCCGACAGGGCTCCGCTTATGGGTGACAATATGCCCATCGCGCTGCGAAGCCCTACTATGCGCCCCAGTTCTACCACGCCAAGGCCAAGTCCCGCCGCAATCAAAGGCAGGAAAGGGTTGAAAATCTGGGACCCAATATCGACAACGAACTTGGCCGCCATGCTTGTAGCTATCAATCGGCGAAAAGACAGGTCTGCCGATTTTTTTTTCAAAACGATCTCCTTGCGGCCAAAGTCTATGTCGTATTCCAGTAAAACCGGAACTTTCAACTTCGAAACTATAGCATCGGTGGGGAGAGTAGGGGAACCAGATGTTCTCCATTAGCAGGCTGTTGAAAAAGCTTGTGGCTTTGTCAACAGCCTTCAACATTCCTCGCATTTGATTACAAATGCTACGGTAATGTTACATTTTGGAAGTGTTGAAAATCCTCATCCGAGGATTTTCAACACCCTGTTAGAAATCAATATAGTTTATGCAAAATATGACAAAAAATGTAGACTTAGTGCTAAAATTACTTGACATCTAGTAAAGTAGACTGTATGTTAAGTACAGTAAACTGTACTTAAGGAGAAAGTAATGCAGTATCAGGAAAAGCGGGGTGTCGCGTTTTTAATAAGCAATGTGGCAGTAACAGCACTGTATTGCCTCGTTCTTTGGCTAAATTGGCAGGACAAGTTCACTCTGCACGCAAGCGATTTAAAGTTCTGGGCGTCGGCGCTTCTGGGCATCATGCCGGTGCATATCGTGGTCCGTATTCTTATCATGATAGCTTTCGCGGTAAGCCAGCATGTTCATCCCAACGGCGACTCCGTGGACTTGGAAGACGAGCTCGACAAACTGATCGATCTAAAATCCTCTCGTCTGTCCCAAAATGTGTTCCTGGCCGGAGTGTTGATAGGTTTGGCTTGCCTGGCCTTCGGCTTGCCTGCGCAGTCCTTGTTATTCGCACTGGTTTTTTCAATACCTATTTCAGGTCTTTGCGGCGACCTGTACACTCTTATTTTATACCGGAGAGGCGTCTGAAATGGGCAGTCTCCTGGTTACGAACCGGATACGCAAGCTGCGTTTCGACTCAGGTGAGATGACGCAGCAGGCTTTGGCCGCGAAGGTGGGAGTAACCCGCCAGACTATTTTAACTATAGAAAATGGAAAATACTGCCCATCGCTGGAACTGGCGTTCAAGATCGCCGAAGCGTTCGGCCTAAGAATCGAAGATGTTTTCATATATACGGGGAAGGTTTCCCCAAACTCGGAAACCGAGTCGAAGCAAGAATAAGGAGCGAACGATGAACGAAAAGAAACGGAATTTCGGAATGGACGGGCAAGTGGCGATCTCCACTCTTTGGATCGTGGTCATGATAAACATGGCTTTTGCGGACATCCTGGGTTTTATCACGCCGGGAGTACTTAAGGAAATGATGGCCATGAACACGAGTCAAGGGCTAATCTTGGTATTCGCGATCCTCATCGAGGTACCGATAGCGATGATTTTTTTGGCAAGGATTTTGAAGCCCATGGCAAACCGGTTTGTAAATCTTGCCGCGGGAATCATAACGATCGCATTTGTGGTGGGCGGCTACTCCGCCTATCCCCATTACTATTTCATCGCATCGGTTGAGGTACTGTGCATGCTTGCAATCATGGCGATTGCCTGGAACTTGCCAAAAACCGAGACCGTGAAAAGTTCCTTGGAGGCAGCATGAGCGACGCGGCAGTACATGTTCCGGCGAGTTTAAAAAAGACGGCGAGGGCGGCCGGCATCCTGTATTTCGCCTTCCTTGTTTTTGGAATGTCCGCGGAAATTATACGCGGAAGCCTGGTTGTGGCCGGCGATGCGGCGGCAACGGCCGCAAACCTCGTGGCCAACGATTTCCTGTTTCGCCTTGGCGCATTCAGCGAACTACTGGGGGAGACGGTGTTCGTGTTCCTGGTTCTTGCTCTTTATGCCTTGTTCAAGGGTAGTAACCGGGTTGTGGCCAGAACCATGGTAGCCCTTGTGCTCGTGAGCATTCCCATCGCCATGATTAGCGTGCTGGGGCAGTTCGGCGCGCTTTTCACGGCAGGGCAGGATGCCGATCAGGCTATGCTGTTCTTGCAGCTCTACAAGACCGGCGTACAGATAGCCGGCATTTTCTGGGGGCTGTGGCTTTTCCCGTTCGGCTGGCTTTCGTTCAAGTCGGGATTCATCCCCAAAGCCCTTGGCGTGTTGTTGATGGCGGGGTGTTTCGGCTACCTGGGCGATTCCCTGCTCGCCCTCGTGTTTCCCGGAAACGATACGCTGGCTATTCCCGGCATGGTCGTCGTTACCGTGGCCGAACTTGCCATGATTCTTTGGCTGCTGATTTTCGGGGTCAAAACAACGCAAAAAAAAGGAGAGATGCTATGATCAACATTAGGATGAATGCCAGGATCACCGGAGTTCTGTTCCTCTTGGGAACGGTGCCGATAATCGTCGCTATGCTGCTTTGGGGTCAATCCCTTTCTTCCCCACAGTACCTGTCCCTGATGGCGGCTCACGGCAGCGAAAATCTATTGTTGGCTTTTTCCGTGCTGTTCATGGGTCTTGCCTGTACCGGAATAGGGCTTTCGCTGTATCCCATACTGAAACGGCACAACCATGGTTTGGCGCTGGCTGTAGTCGGGTTTCGTATAATGGAGGGAACGCTCCAGGTGCTTGGCGCACTGGCGATCGTCGCCCTCCTGGCGCTGAGCCGGGAATTCGTGCTGGCAGGCAGTCCATCGAACTCATATTTTCAGGCTGCCGGTTCGGTGATAAACGCAGCACATGACTGGTTGGGCAGCGCGTATCTTTTTCCCTGGTGCATCGGGGCTTGCATCTACTACGCCGTTTTCTTCAAGACCCGGCTCGTGCCGCGCTGGCTGTCCGTTTGGGGTCTGCTGGGACTCGCGCTGATGCTGGTCTCCGCCTTGGCCGGGATGTTCGGTTTCCTGGATTCGGGCTCACCGGTATTATTTTTACTTAACATGCCTATCCTTTTCCAGGAATTGGTCCTGGCCGTTTGGCTTATCGTAAAAGGATACAATCAGCCGGCAGGTTTTGTTGCGTGAGGGGCAGAGCGGAAACCCCGCAGGCTGCGCGCCCGCCTTTTGCGGGCGCGTGGCCGAGGAGTTGAAGTGGCGACCCGACGGCGCCCGCGCCGGCACGCCCATTATACGAATAAACCTTTTATCACACTCGCTGCTCCCGGTTAAAGGGCTTGCCCAGTTCGCTTGGGCCGATGACGCGCGCCTTGCGCACTACGGCCAGGACGACGATGACCAGGGCATACGGGAACATTACCGCGAATTCATAGGGGAACTTGATTCCGGCTACCTGTATCGATAATTGCAGTGCCTGCGCCAGGCTGAACAGGAGCGCACCGCCCATAACCCCGAGCGGGTTCCATCGGCCAAAATAGACGAGAGCCACCGCGATGAATCCGCGCCCGGCGACCAGATCGTCGGCGAACATCCTGGCTTGCGCGAGGCTCAGATACGCTCCGGCCAGCCCTGCCATAGCGCCGCCGAGGGCCAATGCCTGGTAGCGCACGAGCACCACGCGGATGCCCATGGAGTCGGCGGCCCTGGGAAAGGTGCCTACCGCGCGAACCTTGAGGCCCCAGGGAGTCTTGAATAATATGTACCAAAATACAGGCACCAGCAGGAAGGCGAGGTAGACGAGCAGGTTGTGGTTGAATAGCACGGGTCCCAGTATCGGTATTTTGGAAAGCAGCGGAATGGGTACCGTGGGAATGCCGGCAACGCCGGTGACGCCGCCGACGTAATGGCGAAACAGCGTGCCCGCGATTCCCCAGCCGAGCATCTGGAGGCCTATTCCGGCGATGCCCTGCGGGGCGCGAAACGTTACCACGACGAGAGCGAACAATAGTCCGAGCACTGCTCCGCCGCCGATCGCCAGCGCGAGCCCGATCAGGTTTGAGTACGCCTCCAACGGGGTGCCCGCCAGGAAAAAGGGCGGCAGGAAGGCTATGAAGGCTCCCATGGCCATGATGCCTTCGCATCCGAGGTTAAAGACTCCCGCGCGTTGGTTTATCGTTTCGCCCAGACCCGCGAGCAGAAGCGCGACCGAAAAGGGTACGCCCAGAATAAGTATATTCAGTATAAATGATCCGGCGTTCATCGGGACGCCTCCTTTGGTTTGGGGTCGGCCAAGGGTTGGCTGGGGGCGTCACTCTCGCCCGCCAGACAGGGGTCCACCGAGTCGGAGGGGTCCGGGCAGGCTTCCATGGATTCGGGCGGAGCCGGCGGCTCGGGCTTACCGAACAATCGCGACAGCTTGCGCATCAGCTTGTCCTGCACATAGGGGTTATTCATAAACTGCTTCGCCGAGACGATGGCCAGGATTATAGCGCCTTGCAGCACGAGTACCATGTTGGCAGGCACGTCGGCCAGGCGCTGGGTCATGTCGGCTCCTATAAGCAGCAGGCCGAAGAACAGCGATGCGGGGATGATGCCCGCCGGATGCAGCCCGCCGAAGAGCGCCACGACGATACCGGTAAAGCCGTAGCCGCCCGACACTCCCTCGATCGCACGCCTGTGGACGCCGAGAATTTCCACCGACCCCGCGATGCCGGCAAAGGCGCCGGACAGCAGCATGGCTATTACCAGGTAGCGTTCCACTTTGATTCCACCGTAGCGTGCGGCCTTGGCCTCCGCGCCGGCTGCGCGCATCTTGAATCCCGTGGTGGTGCGCCACAGGAGAAGAAAAACGACGACCGCCAGGCCAAGGGCTATGTAGATGCCCGCGTGCAGCCTCGTTCCGGGCAGGAGCCGGTCCAGCCAGGCGGACCTGGGCATGCGCACGGTCTGCGGCGTTCCCGAGCCCATGAGAAGTTCCTCGGGATCCATCATGGGACCGCGAAGGAGGAATGTGTAGAATTGCGCGGCGATATAGTTGAGCATCACGGTGGACAAAATCTCGTTGACGCCGAGCTTGGCCTTGAGAACGCCAGCCAGCCCTCCCCAGATCGCGCCGCCCGCCGCGCCGGCCAGTATCGAAAGCGGTATAAGAATAAAAGGTGGAAGTCCGGGCAGCGCTATGGCCACGGCGCTGGAGGCCAGGATGCCCATGAGCATCTGCCCCTCCGCGCCTATGTTCAGGATTCCGCTCCTGAAGGCTATGGCTATGCCCAGCGCGATCAGCGAGAGCGGTATCGCGCGCACCACGATTTCCGTGATGCCTATCATGTCCTTGAGCGGTTCCACGAGTATGACTGCGTAGGTCTTGCCTATGTCCGCGCCTATCGCGGCAAGCACGAGCGCGCACAGGGCCATAGCGGCCAATGCGGCAATGACTACTACCGTCGCGTTATAGGCTAGCTTCATCGATCTATTCATCGGAGACTCCCGCCATCAAGAGGCCGAGGGATCGCTTCGTAGCGTCGCGCCCGGGAACCACCTTGAGTATCCTGCCTTTGTAGATGACCGCTACCCGGTCCGACAGGTTCATGATTTCTTCCAGTTCTTCGGAGATGAGCAGAATGGCCACGCCTTCGGATCGGCGGGCCAGGAGCTGTTTGTGGATGAATTCCTCTGCTCCCATGTCCAGGCCGCGCGTGGGATAGACCGAGACCAGGGCTTTTGGTCCGCGTGCCAGTTCGCGCGCCAGTATCGTCTTCTGTATGTTGCCACCGGAAAGCGAGCCCGCCGCGGTATCGGTGGACGGGCAGCGAATGTCGAAGCGTTCCCGCAGCACGGCGGCGTTCTTGGCTATGGCGCCGAGGCGCAGAAAACCGCCTGTGCTCCATGCCTTCTGGCCGATGTCCTTGAGTACGAGATTTTCCGTTATCGAGAACGAAGGCACGATGCCCTCGGTATTCCGGTCTTCGGGTATGTAGCCCATGCCTTCGCTTATTATCCTGCCTGCGGAGGAGCCGGCAAGTTCCGTTCCATCGAGCATAATCGAGCCGGACTCAGATTTCCGCAGGCCGTTGATGGCCTCGGCGAGTTCTCTCTGGCCGTTGCCCGAGACGCCGGCCAGACCCACGATCTCGCCGGGGGCGATATCGAGGCTGATGCCGTCGAGGGCGAGGTTTCCCCGGTCTCCGCGGACTTTAAGGTCGCGGATGGACAGGAGTCCCCTGTCCGCGCTTCGGTCCACACCTGAAGAATCGACGCGGGGAAGTACCACCTCATGCCCCGTCATCAGGGCGGCTAGCTCGGAGGGCGAGTGGTTCTCCGTCCTGCCCTCGAACACGATGCGACCGCGGCGCAGAATGGAAACCGTATCGCTTAAGGCCTTTACCTCGTGCAGTTTGTGGCTGATGAAGACGATGGAAAGCTCGCTGGACATCTTCTGGAGCAGCACGATGAGCTCGTCGGTTTCCTGGGGCGTCAACGCGGATGTGGGCTCGTCCAGTATCAGGAATCGCGCGCCGAGGCACAGGGTCTTTACGAGTTCCACGCGCTGCTGCTCGCCCACCGACAATTGCCAGATATAGGCGTCCGGGTTTACGGGCAGCTCGTGGCGCTCGGCTATTTCCAGTATGCGCCTGCGAACCGCCCCTATATCGAGCCTCATGGGCAAATGCGAGGACTTCATGCCCAGAGCCACGTTTTCCGCTACCGTCATGTTCTGCACCAGCATGAAGTGCTGATGCACCATCCCGATGCCGTGCTCGAAGGCATCGGTAGGTGAACGAAACTTTACCTCGCGACCGTTCAGGAGCACCGAGCCTTCGTCGGGCTGATAGAGTCCCATGAGGATGTTCATGAGCGTCGTCTTTCCCGCTCCGTTCTCGCCGACCAGTGCGCGTACCGAGTGTTCGCCTACGGATAGGTCGATATGGTCGCAGGCGAGGATGCCGGGGAAACGTTTTGTAATACCCCTGAGTTCGAGGCTGCGAATGGGTTCGAGGCGCATTGCGGGCTCCTTGCGAGCAAAATTTTAAACCAACAAGGTTATTAGCAGGCTGTTGAAATAGCTTGTCGCTTTGTCAACAGCCTTCAACATTCCTCGCGTTTGATTACAAATGCTACGGTAATGTTACATTTTGGAAGTGTTTAAAATCCTCATCCGGGGTTTTTCAACACCCTGTTTGAGTTTCCCTAAACCAAAAAGGTACCGAACTCGGAAAAGTCCGTGCTCGGTACCTTACGGTAAAATTGTTCAGTAAAAGCTTCCGAAACTCAGTACTTTATGGCCTGCCAGTCGATTTTAATTGAAGCGGCGGTAATATCCGCCCTGGCTTTTTCGGCGGCCTTGCGTATGTCCGAGCTCAGCACGGTGCCGACTTTGTCGTTGAAGGCGAAAACGAAACCGCCGTTCTTGAAATTCATCGGTATGTTTTCCCCGCCCAAAACGCCACTCTGGCGCTTCTCTATCATCGCCTCGATCACCGACGCATAGTTGTAGCTGGAGGCCGCGATGACCTTGAAGCCCTCGGGCATCGACAGCTGGGAGATGTCCTGGCCAAGCCACCAGATCGGTTTGTCTTTATACTCGGCTACGGCACGAAGCGCTCCCGTTGCCTGCTGCGCGGGTCCCGTAAGCACGTCGGCCCCGGCCTTGATTTGCGTCTGGGCGAGTTCGCCGGCCTTTACGTAATCCGCGAACGAACCGGTATGGGCAATCTTGATGTCCGCTTTGGGGTTTACCGATTTGACGCCGAGCCAGAAGCCGCGGTTGTAGCGGGCGGAGTCGCCTGCATCGATGGGTCCGACGATGCCGAGGATATTGGTTTTGGTTACCATTCCTGCGATGATGCCGTTGATGTAACCGGTCTCCTCGCTCATCGGCATGTAGGTAAACACGTTTTTGGGGCCGACATCGGCGTTTGTGCCGAAGGCGAACGTGGTTTTAGGAAACTCTTCGGCCAACTCGAGAATGAGGTTCTTGAACTGCGCGCCGTGGGCGATGATGATATCGAAACCGCGGGAGGCGTATTGCCTGGCGGCGGAACCGGCGTCCACCGGCTTCATTTTCTCGCTGTAATTGTACTCGATGAGAGTCTCGCCGTATTTTTTCTGCACCCCGGCTATGGCGTCGTGCATGGCCTGACCCCAGCCCTTGTCGTCTACCGTCGATTCGATGATCAACGCGATCTTTACCTTTGTCTTGGGTGCTCCGTAGATTGTCCCGGCCATCGCCAGCAACGCAAGGACTACAATGATTGTCTTCTTCATAATCGCCTCCTAGAGCGCATATCTTTTGATCCCGGGATATATACGCCTTTCGAGGCGTTGCCCTATGGTTGAAAAAATCCTATCATGGAAATGGATATCCGTAAACAACAATCCACATTGTTTGCGCAAGCTTTTGCATTCTAGCGGCTTTTCCAAAACTCGCGGTGCATTTCGGCGATCTCTTCCTCCATTTCCGGTACGGGACCCGTTACGCGGATGTCTTTTTGCCCGCGTGCGAACAGGTAGCGGCAGGGCAGGTCCAGGGTAGGGTTCCCCGAATGGTTGCCGGTAAGGGCTAACAGCCGGCTTTCTGCCATGCCAAACACGACGCGCCCGATGTTGGCCCAATAGATGGTGCCTGCGCACATGGCACAGGGCTCCACCGTCGTATAAAGCGTGCATTCCGCAAGATATTCCGGGGAAAAGTTCATGTCCGCCGTACGGGAGAGAACGGCCTCGGCATGGTTTACCGTGCTTACGTTGCCCTGCTCCAGAAGCACGCTCTCGTTGTCCGGTCCCACGAGTATCGAGCCGAAAGGATGATGCCCAAAGCCCGAAGCGCGCAGGGCGACGGCGTTGGCACGGCGAAGATGCTTGATGATTTGCACGTCGGAGGGAGCTGTCATGGAATCTCCTTGGCCATAAAGAAGTGTTTCAGCTTTCTTTTTTCGAGTACGGCGTATCTTCCAGCGGGAGCCTCTTCCTCAGCCTGCCGTCACGCAGGAAGTACGCGCCACCGATGGCCGAGGCGGTAGGTATCGTGGAGATTTCCCCGATGCCCTTTGCGCCGTAGGCGGCACCGGAAATGCCTCCGTCCACCGCGTCGCCGCTGCCAGCCTTGCGCACGATGATCGTCTCTATTACGGGCATGTCGGTGGCGCGCAGCAGTCCCAGGGTGCCGAATTTTGCCGTGGGTACGCAATCGGCAAGGGGGAAATTCTCGGTAAGCGCATAGCCGATTCCCATGGCTACGCCGCCTTCCACCTGGCCTTCGAAGCTGAGGGGGTTTACGACGAGCCCCGAGTCGTGGGCAGCGACGATTCGCTCGAGCCGGCCGCTATCGTTAAGCAGTGCAAGCTGGCAGGCATAGCTGTAGGCCACATGCCGCACCGGATTGGGCTTGTCTGAATCGAATGGATCGGTGGCCGCCAGGTATTCCGCGTAGAAGTCCCGGCCGGCCAATGATGCGTAGGGGAAATAGTTTGAGTCTGGTGTCGAGCCCGATGGTCCGGCCGCGTCGCCAAGCGCCGCAAGGGCGTCGAGGCAGGCTTTTCTGCAGGCCTCTCCCGTAACAAGGGTCTGCCTGGAAGCCGTGGTGGTTCCTGAATTAGGGGTGGATGCCGTATCGGGCATGGCTACCGACACGCGTTCGGGATGCAGGCCAAGCGTGCCGCAGGCCAGTTGCGTCAGAATGGTGGCCAGGCCCTGGCCTATGCAGGCCGCGCCGCTAAGCACTTCGGCATGGTCTGCATGGAAGCGCAGGATGCAGCGGCCTATATCGGGATGGCCTACGCCTATGCCGGTGTTCTTGAAGCCGCAGGCGATACCCGCCCGGCCCCCTGATGCATCCAGTACGGGTTTTACCGCTAAGAGGCATTCTTCCAGCGCGGTGTCCGGGCCGGCGATTTGGCCATTGGATATGACCGATCCTGGGCGTACTGCATTCCGGTACCGTATCTCCCAAGGCGATATGCCTATCTTTTCTGCCATGGCGTTCATCGCGCTCTCTATGGCAAAATTTACCTGGGGAACGCCGAAGCCGCGGAAGGCGCCGGCGGGTGGATTGTTGGTATAGACCGCGAGCCCTTCCACATCTATGTTCTCGTAGGAATACGGTCCGCCGAGGTGAGTAACCGCGCGATGCAGAACCGGGCCGCCCAGGGATGCGTAGGCGCCGGTATCGGCCACGACTTTTCCCTTCATGCCCATGATTTTTCCGTTCGCGTCGCAAGCCAGCGTCATGTCGATTTCCATGGCGTGGCGCTTGACGTGAACCCGGCTGCTCTCCGCCCGCCCCAGGCTGCACTTTACCGGGTGCCCGGAAAGATACGCGAGCAATGCTGCATGGTGCTGCACGGCCTGGTCTTCCTTGCCTCCGAATCCGCCGCCGACAAATGAGGACACGACGCGAACTTTTTCTTCCTCGAGGCCCAGGGTGTGCGCGATATATTTCCTGTCGTCGAATACATTCTGCCCGCCGGTGTACACGAGCAGCACGCCCTGAGCGTCCGGCGGCCAGGCAAGCGCGCTTTCGCATTCCATAAACGCGTGGTCGGTAAACGGCGTGTTAAAGGAAAGCGAGATTACATGGGGGGCTTCCATGAGCGCGGCGTCGGCGTTTCCGCGCTTGAGCCGTAGGCTGGAAAGCAGGTTGCCCTCGGGGTGCAATAGTGGTGCGCCGGGAGCCAGCGCTGCTTTCGGGTTTCTAAGCGGTTCCAGTATTTCGTAATCGGCCTTGATGAGCGAGATTGCTTTTTTGGCGATGGCTCGCGACTGTGCCGCCACAAGTGCAATGGTATCGCCCACGTACCTGGTTTCCTCGCCCACCTCGATGAGCGTAGGCCAATCTGCCTTGAGCTTTCCTATGATGCGCTGGCCGGGAATGTCTTTGGCCGTAGCCACGGTTACCACGCCGGGCAGGGCGAGCGCGGCGGAAATGTCCACGCGCAAGAGGCGTGCGCGGGGATGGCTTGTGCGCAAGGCTGCGCCGTACAGCATCCCCTCAGGTTCGGCTATGTCGTCCACGTAGACTGCCTTGCCTGAAGCCTTGAGGGCGGCGTCTATCCGGGTCATGCGCCTTCCGATTCCACCACTCGCGGCCTCCGGTATGGGCTGAGCCGGCTCTCCCCTGCGTGCGGCTGCTGCAAGGAGTATTCCCGCGACTATCTTGGCATAGCCCGTGCAGCGGCAGATATTTCTTTTTATGCCTGCCCGGACAGCGGCTTCGTCAGGCGAGGGGTTTGCGTCAAGGAGAGCCTTCGCGGCTATAACCATGCCAGGAGTGCAGTAGCCGCATTGCACCGCGCCGGCCTTGGCGAAGGACTCGACGTAGAGTGCCATCTCCGCCTCCTCTATGCCCTCGGCGGTGGTTACCTTTTTGCCCTGGACCTTCTCGAGGCTCACCATGCATGAGGCTATCGCCTTGCCCTCGATAAGCACGGAACAGGCTCCGCAGGCACCTTCGCCGCACGCGTTCTTGGCGGCGGTAAGATGGCGGGACCGCAGGAAATCCAAAAGGCTTCCTTCAGATTCAGTACTGGTTTCGCTGCCGTTCAATATAAAGGTAATCATGGTTTATTTATCCTCGCGCATGTAGGATTTTCCAAGCGAAGCGGGGGCGCCGACGTGCTTGCTCAAGGTTTCCCACCAGGTTATCGCGACGAGCACCAGTATCGTCATGAGGTAGGGCATCATGGAGAGGAAGGGGGCGGGTATGTTTACCGGCACTTCCTGGGCCTGGAGGCTGAGCTGCAAGGCGGTGATGCCCCCGAATATAAGCGCTCCCCAAATCGCTCGCGATGGATTCCACATGGAAAATATGACCAGGGCTATGACTATCCAGCCGCGGCCGCCGGTTATGTTCTCGGACCACCCTGGCGTGTAAGACAGCGAGAGGTGTGCGCCGCCCAGGCCTACGAGCATGCCCCCCAGTATCGTGTACAGGTATTTGGTGGCGAACACTTTGACGCCCATGGCATCGGCGGTCTGAGGGTCGTCGCCCACCGCTCGGAGGTTAAGGCCGTTCTTGGTCTTGTACAGGTAGAACCATGCCAGCGGTATAATTATATAGATGGCGTAGGTAAAGATATCCTGCCTGAACAGCGCGCCAAGCACGGGTATGTCGCTGAGCCAGGGAATTATTATCGGGGAAAATTTGGGGCCGGTAAGTCCGGCCAGCTGAAAGGGGTTGATGCCGTCAGCCGGTCCCATGCGCTTGCCCAGGAAGGAGGCGAAACCCGTGCCAAACAAGGTGAGCGACAGGCCCGATACCACCTGGTTCGCGCGCATCGTTACGGTAAGGAATGCGTGAAGCGCGGCCATGAGCCCACCGACGAGCATCGCGGCGGCAAGGCCCAGCGCCAGGCTGTTTGAGTAATAGGCAACGATAAAGGCGGAAGTGCCGCCCATCATCATCATGCCTTCGAGGCCGAGGTTCAGTATGCCCGAGCGCTCCGTATAGGTTTCGCCTACCGTGGCGTATACAAGGCTTGTGCCCGATCGCAGGGTCGCCGTGAGGATAGCCGTAACAAAATCCATCATGCTGCTCCTTTGCCCGCGGCCGGGGTAGCGGTGCGGCTCTTGCGTTCGCGCCGTACCGTATATTCGGTAAACAGCGAGCCGGCGAGCATCGGAAAGAGTATCATGCCCTGCAGCACCAGGCTCATCGCCTTGGGCAGGTGCATCTTCATCTGCACCGCGTCGCCGCCTACCAAAAGCCCGGCGATGAGTACTGCGACGGGAATTATGGCAAGCGGATTAAGCACGGCCATCCACGCCACGATAATGGCGGTGTAGCCGTAACCCAGGGACAGGCCTTCCTGCAGGCGGTGGCCGATGCCCGTTGCCTCGCAGGCGCCCGCGAGTCCGCACAGCGCGCCGGAGAGCAGCACGCCCAGGAATATATTGCGCTTTACCGAAATGCCCTGGTAGCGCGCGGACGCCGGATTGGCTCCGATGATCCGCAGCTCGAAGCCCCATCGGGTCTTGTTCATCACTACCCACAAAACTATCGCCAGGATGAGCGCAAATACAATTCCTATGCTGGCGGGGCCGAATATCCTGGGAAGCCAGGCCGATTCGGGGAACAGGGCGGAGCCGGGGAAGCCCATGCCGTTGGGGTCTATCCACGGGCCGTAAAACAGGAACTGCGCGAACAAAATGGCTACGTAATTGAGCATCAGCGTCACGAGCGTTTCGTCGACTTTTATGGTAACTTTAAGTAACGCCGGAATTCCCGCCCACAGAGCGCCGAACGCGGAGCCCACCAGCAGGGCCAGCGGAAGCACGAGGAAAGGGGGCAGCCAAGTACTCCAGAAGATGGCCACCCAGCTCGTCCCGATGCCCGCCATCACGAGCTGGCCTTCCGCGCCAATGTTCCAAAAGCGCAGTTTGAACGCCACTGCCACGCCAAGGCCAAGGAGCATAAGGGGAATGGCCTTGACGAGGGTGTAGCCGAAACCGGATGCGCTGCCGAAGGCTCCCAGGAACATAGCCCGGTAGGTTGCCAGCGGATTCACCCTGAATGCCAGGAGAAGGAAGCCGGTAAGCACGAGCGAGGTTATGAAGGAAACGGCGGGAACCAGCACCAGCGCCGTGAGCGAAAGCGATTTTCTTTTTTCGAAGTAGAGTTTCACGCTTTTGTCTCCTTGCCGGATTCTATGCCTGCCATCAAGAGGCCGATTTTTCCGTGGTCGGCGTCGCAGGCGGGGAAGGTGTCCATGATGCGGCCGTCGAAAAAGACGGCGATGGTGTCGGCCACGGATGCCAGTTCCTCAAGGTCTTCCGAAACGAGGAGAACCGCGACGCCATTGTCTCGCTGGCTTACAAGCTCGTTCCGCACAGCCTCGGTAGCGCCGATATCGAGCCCCCTGGAGGGGTAAACCGCCACAAGCAGGCATTTGCAGGAATCGATTTCCCGGGCAAGTATAGTTTTCTGGATGTTGCCGCCGGAAAGGAATTTTACGTTTGTCTGGGGAGACGGCGTGGATATTTTGAACTCCGCGATTTTTCTGCGTGCAAACTCGAGTATCCGGGGAAGCCTTATGAACCCGAATAGCGACAGCTGCCTGCCCCGGTATCCCTTCATGGCCAGGTTGTTGGCGACGCTCATGTCGCCTACAGCCCCTACCAGCATGCGGTCCTGGGGAATATGGCCTACGCCGTTTTTGATGATGGAAAGGGGAGTCTTGTTGGTGCAGTCCACGCAGTTTATGGAAATGGAGCCTGCCTTTACGACGCGCAGCCCGGTTATTACCTCGGCAAGTTCGCGCTGCCCGTTGCCTGCGACGCCCGCGATTCCCAATATTTCGCCCGAGCGTATTTGCAGGTCTATGCCGTCCAGGGCGGGCAGGCCCCTTTCGTCGTCGGCGCGAACACCCCTCATGTCCAGAATCACGGCTCCCGGATTAAACGGCGTCTTGTCGATGCAGAACAGGATGTCGCGCCCGACCATGAGGCGCGCGAGGTCGTGGGGGTCGGTCTCTTTCGTGGTTTTTTCCACGACGACCCTGCCCTTGCGCAATACCATGACCCTGTCGGAAAACGACATGACTTCTTCCATTTTATGGGTAATGAAGATCGCGGACTTGCCTTCGTCCGTCATTCGCTTAATGACGCCGTTCAGCTCGACGGATTCTTGCGGCGTAAGTACGGCGGTAGGCTCGTCCAGTATCAGTATGTCCGCTTTTCTATACAGAAGCTTGAGTATTTCCACCCGCTGCTGTTCTCCCACGGACAGCTGCCAAATGTATGCATCGGGATCCACCTGGAGATTGTAGCGGGCCGAAAGCTCGAGTATCGTTTTCTTTATTTTTGCAAGATTGGGAACGAAGGCCAGCGAAGCCATGCCCAGTATTACGTTTTCTGTAACGGTCATCGACTCTACCAGCATGAAGTTCTGGTGAACCATGCCGATGCCCAAGGCTGCCGCGTCCCCCGGCGACGCGATATGCGCTTTTTTGCCGCGTATGAAAATCTCGCCGTCGTCGGGATGGTACAGGCCGCAGAGTATGTTCATCAGAGTGCTCTTGCCCGCGCCGTTTTCCCCGAGCAGGGCAAGGACTTCCCCCTTCAGCAAATGCAGGTCTACTCCGTCGGATGCCTGCACGCCGGGGAAGTTTTTCGTTATTCCGCGCATCTCCACCAAGCGCCCCTCGGAGCCGCTGCCGTTCGATTCTTTCATTCGGGAAATCCTTTTGGGTGCCGCGCGGGAATTGTAAGCAAGGCGGGGCAATGACTAAAAATCCTCCGCTGCCCTTTCGGGCATCGAAGGATTATCGATCGCGCGGGAATTGTCGTTACTTGACTTTTCCTACTACGCCTTCCACGAACCAGTCCACGCCTAGTTCTTCGCCGTCTGCCATGGCGGCTTTGTCGGCCACCCTTACTTTACCGGTATTGTCCTTGAGAGGGCCGGCAAAGATGTCCAGCGTACCGGCTACTATCTTGGCCTTGGAGGCTTCGACCATGTCGGCTACGTCCTTGGGAACCTTGGGGCTCAGCGCAGAAAGCTCGGCCACGCCGGAAGCGAGTCCGCCCCAGAATTGGTGAGTAACCCAGGTGCCTTCGAGCGCGGCTTTAACCGTAGCCGTGTAATAGGTTCCCCAGTTCCACATTGGGCTGGCCAAAACGGAGTCGCCCACGAATTTGCCCATATCGGAATCGTAGCCGATGGAAAGCATGCCCCGTTCCTGGGCGGCCTTCTGGGGTTCGGTGGTGTCCTGGTGCTGGGCGATTATGTCGGCTTTCGCGTCCAGGAGGGCGACGGCGGCTTCGCGTTCCTTGACGGGGTCGTACCAGGTATTGGTCCATACCACGCGAACGGTGGCCTTGGGGTTTACCGAGCGGACGCCGAGGGTAAAGCCGTTGATGCCGCGGACTACTTCGGGAATCGGGAAGGCAGCCACGTAGCCGATTATGTTGGTCTTGGTCATCTTGCCGGCGATGATACCGGAAAGGTAGCGCGCTTCCTCGATTTTGCCGAAATACGTGGCAAGGTTCGGAGCCGTTTTGTAACCCGAGCAATGCTCGAACTTGACGTTGGGGAATTCCTTGGCCACGTTGACCGTAGGATCCATATATCCGAAGGATGTGGTAAAGATCATGCCGTAGCCGTCGGTGGCGTACTGGCGTATGATGCGCTCGGCATCGGGGCCTTCGGGCACGTTTTCGATGAAGGCTGTCTCGACCTTGCTGCCAAAAGCCGCTTCGACGGCCTTGCGTCCACGGTCATGCTCGTACGTCCATCCGAGGTCGCCCGGCGGTCCGATGTAAACGAACGCGATTTTAAGAGCCTTGACGGCGGCCGGCGCGTCGGCGGGTTTGGCTGCCTTGGTACAGCCCGCGATGGCGACGACCATGGTCAGCGCCAGTAAAACGATAAGAATTTTCTTCATTGTAATGCTCCTTTTGTACGGAAATTCATCCTAGCTACGTTAGTACTGAAATTTCAGTCTGTCAAGCTAAATGGTGAGCCTTAATCGATAAGCGCGCGTAATATCCACTGCTGTTTCGATGTGTCCTAAAGCTTTCGCACCGAATCGCGGATTTCGAGGCGAACCGGGAGCCTGACATCCAGTACCGGAACCGCTTCCTTCTTTATGAGTTTTATGAGCATGGATACGGCGCTCTGACCTTTAAGGAATACATCCTGATGCACCGTCGTAAGGTGCGGCCGTATAAGCCGCGAATAGCTGTTGTCATCGAACCCCGCCACCGAAATCTGTAGGGGAACCGCGACGCCGTGCTCGATGAAAAAATCGATTGCGTCGACAGCGTAATAGTCGGCGGAAAAAAAGAGCGCAGTAAAGGGAAACGGCGGGGTAATGAAGCGGCTGTAGAGTTTGTGCCTTTCCCGGCCGTCTTTGGAAAGAGGAATGAAGCAATCGTCCCTTTTGATCAGGCCTTTCTCGGAGAATGCCTGCCTGTAACCGTCGAAACGAGCGTCGTCACCGCCGGGGAAGCCTTGCGCGTTTGCCAGAAAGGCGATTTTTTCGTGTCCCATGGAAAGCAGGTACTTCGTCATTTCATAGCCGCCCCGTTTGTCTTCGAGGCCAATATTATGGAAGCTTTGCTTGTGGTCGTCGAAGTAGCAGTCGATAAATACGACCGGCGTTTCGGTACGTCCCCTGATGCTGCTGCAAATTTCGCCGGGTACCCATAAAAGTATCAGGCCGGCAAGTTTCCATGTCGCAGCCAGCCTCAGCACTTCGTCCTTGTCGCAGGTTGTATGCAGCATCATGAAATAATCGTCCCGCCGTATTTCCAGCTCGATGGCCCCGAGGATAGTCGAGGTAAAGGGATCCTCCAGGACCGTTTCGTCGCTCCTGGGTTCCTGAAACATTATGACCCCGATTATCCGCGAATTGCTGTGGGCCAGAATGACCGCACCCATGTTCCGGGCGAAATTTTCATGTTCGAGTATCGATTGCACTTTTTCCAAAGTGGCGGGAGAAACCTTTGCCGTCCTTCCGTGCAATACGTTGGAAACGGTAGTGAAGCTTACTCCCGCCTTTTCGGCGATCTGCTTTATCGTGGCCATATTCGCTGTAATCTGCACGTATCAAGGGCTTATTTCAAGTACCCGAGCCACTTGCCCTGCACGGTTATCATCCTGTCCACCATTGCCTCGATGCCCGAGGTTCGGTGCACGACGGGATTTGCCAGCATTGCCTGTATTACGTAAGACTTCTTCCTGTGAATGATCGCCTCTGCCGTAAGATCGTACACTCCGCAATAAGAGCGCAGCAGCGACAGGTATCCCTTGGGTACGTTTTGCATCGCTATGCCTTTGACCCCGGACTTGCCGATTACGGCCGGAACTTCCACCGCTATCCACGGTGGCAAATCGCCGATGAGTCCGTTGTTTTGCAGGTTGACCGCGGATTCCTCGAAGCCTGCGTCGGAAAGCATCCCGTCGATGATGGGAATGACCCGCTCGCTGGTCTGCAGCTTTATTTCGTGGCGGGTGTCCTGCGACAGCATCACCTTGTACGCGTCGTAGAAGTCCATGATACCGCGATGGTCCACCTCGTCCCATGCCCAGCCAAGATATTCGCCGAAGTGGCTGTCGGTGGTTATCGGCAAAAGGTCATACTTCTCCAGCATGAATTTTACCAGCCGCCGGTCGGCCCATTCATAGTTGCCTTTTTGTCCCGACTGCACCTTTTTGTACGCTTCGGACTCGTCCATCACGCCTGTTTCCCGGTACATATCCAACAAATCGCTGTATCCGGGTTCATGGATAAAAAAATCACCGGCTTTTTTCAGCACGTCCGGATACAGGTCCCTGCCGCTTTTTTTGTCTTTCAGCTCGAGCATGCAGCTGAAATGGTTAAGGCCGGCCGCCCTGAAGTGCATGTCTTCCTCTTTCATGCCCAGCATGCGCGGCAACCATCGGGACAGCCAGCCTATCTCGTGGCACATTCCCACGAACTTCGCCTGCGGATAAGCCCGCTTTACCGTAGTGCAAATAGCGGTCATCGGGTTGGAATAGTTGAATATCCAGGCATCCGGGCAGATTTCCATGGCGTCTTTTACTATTTCCAGGATTACCGGAACGATGCGCAGGGCGTGGAATATCCCCCCCGGTCCGCCGTTTTCCCCGTATACCTGATGCACGCCGTACTGTTGCGGGACTTTCCAGTCTTCATCCCACAACTGAAAGCGGTTTCCAACTTCTATGGACGAGATGATGAAATTCGCATCCTTGAAGGCCAGCTTCCGCTCCGTAGTGGCGCTTACCGTAAATTTGAGGCCGTGTTTTTTAATGCTTTCCCTAGCGAGCAGCAGAACCTTTTCCAAAGACCTCGCATCGATATCGAGCAGCGAAATCTCGCTGCCCTCGAGTGTCTTGCTGCAAAAAATATCACCCAGGGTGCCGCAGCCGAACTGCGCGCTGCCCGCGCCTACCAGAACGATTTTCATTGTATCCTCCTATTTGATAGAACCGTCAACCATGCCTTTTATTATGTAGCGCTGCGCGAACAAATATAAAACGATGACCGGCAGCATGGCGATCAAGGTCGATGTAAGGATAAGGTCCCACTGCTTCAGATACGCTCCGGCGAAGGCCGTAACGGCTATCGGTATGGTTTGGACCGCGCCGTTGGAGCCCAGGACTAGCAGCGGCAGCAGGTAGTCGTTCCATATCCAGATGCCGTTCAGTATGAGCACCGTGACGATGATGGGCTGCAGCAGCGGAAATATGATGGAGAAAAAGATCCTGGGCTTGGAGCAACCGTCGATAGTCGCCGCTTCCTCGAGTTCGTATGGAATGTTCTTGATGAAGCCGTGGAAAATAAAAACAGACAGCGGACAGCCGAAGCCCAGGTACGCGAACACTATTCCGGGAATCGACCCGAGGATGGGGAAGTGCATAAAGTCACCCACCAGGCGCAGCCAGCGGACGAGCGGGTACATGAGAACCTGGAAGGGTATCACCATAGCCGCGACGAATATCATGAACAGGATGGCGGACCAGGCCGTCTTGTTCCGGACCAGGACCCACGCGCACATCGATGAGAACAGCACGATGACGACCAGCGACAGGCTGGTTATTACGGTGCTGTCCAGGAATGCCCCGAGGTAATCCACCGTGGGATTGTTGAAGATCAAGCCTATATTGGTAAACAGCTGGCCCCAATGGGACGGCATGCTGATGGCGCTGTAAATAATCTCTTTGGCGGTTTTGGCGGAATTGAGCACTACCATGCCAAAGGGGATCATGAAGAACAGAAAGAGAAAGGCGACGGCTATCTCGAGGACGCGCTGACTCTTTGCGATGGAAGAATATTTTTTCACATTTCCACCTCTTTCTTCTTGTTCGCCGAAACCTGGATCAGCGCCAGCACGACGAGCGTGACGAAGAGCACCACGGCCTTGGCCTGGGCCTCGGCCATGCGATTCGCCGTGGCGGTGGTAAATATATTCATGGCCAGCAGCTGGCTTGCTTTTACGGGGTTTTCCAGGAACCGCGTCGCCGGCCCGCCGTTGGTAAGCGTCAGGTTCATGTCGAACTGCTTGAACGATGCGGTAAGCGTAAGGAAGAGCGAGATGGTAAACGCGTTTGCCATCATGGGTATGAGGATGCGGAATACGCGCGTTACGTAGCTCGCGCCGTCGACGCTGGCAGCCTCCATGATGGAGGCGGGAATACCCTGGATGGAGGCGACGTAAATAAGCATTATATACCCCGCGTATTGCCAGGTGTTTACCGCGGACATGATCCAGATGACCATGCCCGGCTGGCCCAGGAACGACGTCTGCAGGCCCTTGATGGAAAGGCCGGTGCCTATCGCCACGAGTGCGTTATTGAAAATGAACTGCCAAATGTACCCAAGTACTATCCCCCCGATCAGGTAGGGAACGAAAAATCCGGCGCGGAAAAAATTACGAAAACGGATTTTACTGGTAACGACAAGCGACAGCACGAAACTGACCGCGTTGACAAGTACAATGTTGATAAGGGTATAGGCTATGGTGATAAGAAATGAATATAGGAAATCCGGTGAGGAAAACAGCGTCCGGAAATTTTTCAAGCCGATGAAGCGGACGGTGTTGTTTACGCCGTTCCAGTCGGTCATGGAATAATACAATCCCAAGAAAAACGGAATGAGGATGATCATGGTAAACGCGAACACGCAAGGCGCTACGAACAGTATGCTGACTACCCTGGTTTGTCTCATTTTTTCTCCTGAATTAAGGAAAGAGCGCCGGGCAGGAGAGGCGAAAACCCCTCCCGTTCGGCCCTTGTAATAATTTTGTTACATTGCTGGCAAGAGTGCGACCGCCTTTTTCATGTCCGCGACAAACTGGCTCAGGTTGTCGGGATTCTGTGCGAACAGGTCGAAGATGGGGCCGAATACGTTTTGGCCGGTTCCGTCGGGAAGCATTCCGAAGAACACGCCGTAGTTGCCGCCCTTGGCGTTGGCCGCCATGAGCGCCTGGCTCAGCTGTCCGCTGGGTTTGAGCGTTACGGACTTGAACGCGGGAATCATGCCTGCCTGGTTTACCATATAGTCATGGCCTTCCGGAGTGGAGGCCATCGCATTGAGGAAGGCCTTGGCCGCTGCCGCGTTGGGGCTCTTGGCGTTGACGCAGTACCAGCTTGGCGCAAACAGGTATAATCCTGCTTCTTCAGTATCGAGGAACGCATGAGGCGCATAGGCGATCTTGAACGTTACCCCGAGCTGCTTGAGGTTCGGGTCAACCCAGTTGCCTTGGTGCAGGAATGCCGTTTTGCCCTGGGCAAATGCGCCTACCTGGTCATCGTAGCCGCCGGTGAGGAGGATTTTTTTATCCGCGTATTTGTACAGCAACTGGAGATATTTTGCGTATTGCAGGAAACGGCCTTCGTCAAGGGAGCCCTTCAATGCCTGGTTGATTACGCTGGTGTCGTCAAAAGCGAGCCCGCCGCCCCAATAACATGCCAGGTTGTGCTGGGCAGCGACCCACCACATGCCTCCGGCCACGGATGCGGCCATCGAAACCGGTGCGGTGATTCCAAGTTCTGCCTTCTTCGAGTTAAGAATAGTGAATGCTTTCTCGTATGCCGCACGGGTTGTGAGCGTAGCCGGATCGATGCCTGCTTTTTGCAGTATATCTGCGTTATAGGCTAGTCCGTACCCTTCGATGGCTACAGGAAAACCTATGACCTTGCCATCCACTTTCATGGCCAGATCGGTGTTTTTTACCCAGGTTTCCGCGCTCAGGTCGGCTATATAGTCTTTCCAAATTTCGTAGCCTCCGCGGCCTTCGATTACGAAAATATCGGGCATTTGTCCCGCCTGCGACTTGGCCTTGAGCGCTCCGCCGTAATCGCCGCCGCCGCCGAGCGTTTCGACCTTCATGGTTACGCCGGGGTTAGCCGCGGTGTATTTCGCCGCATAGCCGTCAATCGCATCCTTGATTTCTACTTTGAGCTGGAACATGTTGAGCGTAATGTCCTTGGACTTTTTCTGGCCGCCGGAACAGGCTGCCGCCGATACAAGAACCGCGAGAGCTATGCCAAGCGCCAAACCTCGTACCATCGTTTTTCTCATTTCACTTCCTCCATAATAACTGGCTGTAGGTGTTACGTAACACCTTGCCATTCAGCATAGCACTTAATTCCAGCCTGTCAAGAAAAAAATGAGGTAAAATTCTTTATATATGGCAAGCATCGAAGCCATGAAACTGATTCTCGGGAATCTTGTGGCTGTATACGAGGATGGTTCGAGCATGGCCGGCAGGGAAGCGCTGCTTAAGGCCGCATTCCTTATGCGGTTTTTTGCGGCCATACCCACAGTCTGGCGCTGCTTGCCCGGGGTTCAGGGGCGGTCGCTGCAGGCCTTGGGGATTCCGCAGCAGCAGCCGCTTTTATATCCTTGATCAAATCGATGAATCGGGAAATGGCAATTTCCGGGCCAAAGCTTTTCAGTCAACGCCCCCTGACAAATAGCCATAACTCTTGCTATACTGTCTTTATGTACAACGCTATCAGCGGCACTCTTGTCTACAAGGGTCCCGATTATATTCGCATCGACAATCACGGTATCGAGTGGGAATGCTCCGTGCCTTCGCGCTCGGTGGATCTGTTTGGAAGCCTTGGCGACCAGGTGCGCGCACTCGTGTGGCTCCTGCACCGCGAGGACGGCATGAAGCTTTTCGGCTTTCCCTCCGAGGGCGATCGCGCGGTGTTCCTCGAACTCCTGACGGTGGACGGCATCGGCCCCAAGGCCGCAATCAAGATACTCGGGGGCATTTCCCCTCTCGAACTCGAGCGCGCGCTGGAAACCGAAGACCTTAGCCGCCTGCAGGCCGTTCCCGGACTCGGCAAAAAAACAGCCGAGAAGCTGGTGTTTTCGCTCAAAGGCAAGCTGCCTTCCGCCACGGCGCATAAAAGCGGCGTGCAGAGCGCAGGACCCCATGAGGATATAGTGCGCGCCATGGTGGACATGGGTTACGACCGCAAGCGCTGCATCGAGGCTATCGCCAGGATCGTGGACGGCTCCGACCTGTCCGCCGTCAGGGCGGAAGAACTCGAGCGCGAGATATTCAGGCGCGCCATCGTTGCCTTGAGCGGTTCATGAGCCAGAATGAAACCGCGTCCCTGGTATCGGGCGCGTTTAATCAGACGGAAGACGAGCGCGACAACATCCTGCGCCCGCGCATGCTCGCCGAATTCCTGGGACAGGCGGCCATCAAGGAAAACCTGGCCATATTCATAAAAGCCGCCACCCAGCGTCAGGAAGCCCTGGATCACGTGTTTCTAATCGGCCCGCCTGGCTTGGGGAAAACCACGCTCGCGGGCATCGTCAGCCGCGAGATGGGAGTGGACTTCAAGGTAACCAGCGCGCCAGCCTTGGAAAAAGCCAAGGATCTCGCGGGCATCCTAACCACGCTTGCGCCCCGCTCGGTATTCTTTATCGACGAAATACACCGTCTCAAACCCGCCATCGAGGAAATGCTGTACATGGCCATGGAAGACGGCGAGCTGGACTTTATAATCGGCCAGGGGCCTTCAGCGCGAACCCTGCGCATTCCATTACCGCCCTTTACGCTCGTGGGCGCAACCACGCGCGCGGGCATGGTGGGCAGCCCGCTTATCAGCCGCTTCGGCATTACGGTGCGCCTGGGCTTTTACGAGCGGGAGGATGTCATAGCGATACTCAACAGGTCGGCCGCCATCCTGGAGACGCAGCTCGAAGCCGAAGGCGCCTCGCTCCTGGCCGCCGCCAGCCGGGGCACGCCCCGCGTCGCCAACCGCCTCCTGCGGCGCATGAGGGATTTCGCTCAGGTGGCAGGCAAATCCTCCATAGACGACGCCGTGGTGCGCTCGGGTTTGGACAGGCTCGAGGTGGACAAATACGGCCTGGAGCGTCACGACCGCGACGTGCTCAAGGCCGTTATAGAAAAGTACGGCGGTGGACCCGTAGGCGCCGAGACCCTAGCGGTGTCCACGGGCGAAAGCATCGAAACCCTCGAGGATTACGTCGAACCATACCTGATGCAGGCAGGCTTCATCATGCGCACCCCGCGGGGTCGCGTCGTTACGCCCCTTGCGTACGAACACCTTGGGTACCGGAGGCGGAATGAACCTGACGGACTTCCATTTTAAGCTTCCCGAAGAATTGATAGCGCAGGAACCTCCTTTGGAGCGCGGGACTTCGCGCATGCTTGTCCTTGACCCGAAGGGAGGCGGAATCGAGCACTCTTTCGTTTCCGCTCTCGCGGATTTTTTGCCCGCCGGGGCGTTACTTGTGTTTAACGACTCCAAAGTACGACGGGCCAGGCTGTTCGCCTCTTCGGCGGGAGGCGGCAAAGTCGAGCTGCTCCTGCTGCGGCGCGAGTCGGAAAGGCACTGGGCGGCGCTGACAAGCCGCATGGCCAAACAGACCGTGGGGAAAATACTGAGCCTGCCTGAGGGTTTGAGCGCTGAGGTAATTCAAGTGAGGGCGGAAGAACGTCTTCTGGCTTTCTCCTCCGAAATCGATGACGACTACCTTGAGCGAAACGGGCATTTGCCTCTGCCCCCCTACATCAAGCGTGCCGATACGGGCTCCGATGCGGAACGATATCAGACCGTGTATGCCCGCGAGCAGGGTTCCGCGGCCGCCCCAACGGCCGGGCTGCATTTTACGCAGGCGATCCTGGACGGCATAAGCGCGCGGGGCATCGAGATTCGCTACCTCACCCTGCATGTAGGCTTGGGTACGTTCTGGCCGGTCCGGGTAGATACAATAGAAGAGCACACGATGCACTCCGAGGACTTTACGGTTTCGCAGGCGACGGCAGCGGCCGTCAACAAGGCCAAAGCAGAGGGAAGGCCGGTCGTAGCCGTGGGCACGACGAGCCTCCGCACCCTGGAGAGCGCCTGGGTGGACGGTGCGCTCAAGGCAGGCAGCGCTTCCACGAACATATTTATATACCCCGGCTACGAGTTTAAGGTGGTGGATTCCCTGTTTACCAATTTTCATACCCCCGAATCTACCTTGCTCATGCTGGTATCCGCCTTTGCCGGCCGCGACCAGGTTTTTGCCGCGTACGGCGAGGCTATCCAAAAGCGTTATAGATTCTTCTCGTATGGCGACGCGATGTTCATACGCAACAGGGGACGGTAAAAAAGCGGAGCCGCGGATGAGGATTTTCAACACTTCAAAAATGTAACATTACCGTAGCATTTGTAATCAAATGCGAGGAATGTTTAAGGTTGTTGGAAAAGCCACAAGCTTTTTCAACAGCCTGCTAAGCTGTTTCTAACGGAGGGATCATCGATGGCTGAAAGGGTGGGGGAATTCCTGGTTCGAATCGGTGCTATGACGACGGACCAGGTAGCCGAGGTAGGCAAAATTCAGGATGCAGAGGAAGAACCGAGACTATTCGGAGAGATAGCCATCGAACTGGGATATATTGACGACGCGGTAATCCTGCGATACCTGTCCGAAAAAAAATAGTATTCTAAAATAACGCCGCCATCATCACCGCCGCAGCGGTGGCTACGCTGAGCGACTCAGCCCGGCCGGCTCCCGGAATCGTCGCTATTTCGTCGGCAAGGGCAAGGATGGCTTCCGAAGGCCCGCGCGCTTCGTTTGAAAAGACGATAGCCTTAGGCTCGCCGCCCCTGAATTCCCGGTAATCGCGGCCATGTAAATCGGCTACGACAAGCCGGTAGTTTTTTTTAAGCTCCAGCAGTTTGACCTCTAGGCTTTCGCACAAGATGAAATGGCTGCGGAATACCGACCCCATGCTGGAGCGCACCGCCTTGGAGTTGAAAGGATCCACGCAGGTCTCGCCGATTAGAATCTCGCTAAAACCGAACCAATCGGCGCTGCGCACGATGTTTCCCATATTGCGAGGGTCGGCCACGTCGAACAGCACCGGCAGGATGCTTTTTGTCGCCTCGGCAGTCACCAGGGATGTATACTCAAAAACACCGATCAGACCCTGCGGATGTTCCGTTTCGGCCAGCCTCAAAAAATCCCGCTCGCCTAGAATAATGGCATTGGCGGCACTCAAGAGCGCGTCGGTATCCTCGTGTTCCCCATAAAATCCCTCGCGTACGTACACCGCGCGGCAGGCGCAGGGAGAGCGGAGGCCTTCTTCCACGACTTTACGCCCCTCGGCCAAAAAAAGCCCGCTTTCCTGCCTGGCCTTCCGCTGCTTCAGGGATATGCTAAACTTGAAATCGCTTGGACTATCGCTAATCATTGATCCCAGTGTAACACAGAGCCGGTCGCTGGGTAAGTCTTTTGGATTGGAATCCGCGGCATGACTCGCGATGATGACCTTTTTTTCCTTTTTCCTTGACGAGAGGCCGCAGGGAGACTAGTCTAATATTTGAGGGAAGCTCGAAAAACTTCAGTTTTGCGAGGTTGACCAATAAAAAACCTGATTCCTGGAAGGAATCAGCGAGGCACCTCTGATAACCATAGGGTTATTAGAGATGCCCTTGAATCATTTTTCTAGGAGGAATAAAAGTGAAACGATTGCTCGTTCTTTTTCTGTTCATGACCGTTGCGATGACCTTGGTCTTTGCGCAAAGCATCTCCGAGCTGAAAGCAGCTTCCGAAGCGGCAGTTAGAGTTGCCGCTGCAGCGCCCGGCGATTATGCCTCCAACTGGATGGCGGCGAAGGCTCAGCGCAAATATGGCGCGGAACTCGTTACCCTGGAGGCGCAGGATTGGAAAGGCCTTGCGAAAGCCGCCGCGAAAGACGGAATGAAATTCGGCGAGATTGCGCAAAAACTCAGTCCCAACGGCATCGAAGGCTGGTATTGGTATGGACTCTGCGTCGGTACCTATGCAGATTGCGTAAGCATTCTGACGGCTCTGGGCGAAGGCCTCAAAGGCAAGACCCAAAAGGGTTTCGAGATGGCGTACAAAGTAAACAAGATGTACGACAACGGCGGACCGATGCTTTCGTTGGGTCGTTTCTGGCAGGTTTTACCTGGAATCGCAGGCAAGGACCTCAAGAAAGCCGAACAATTGTTTAATGAATATATGAGTCTCCTTGGCGCAAGCAAGGATGCCAACAAGGACGCCTGGTACTACCGCGGAGCGCTTTACAAGGAATTGGGCAGGATACCCGAAGCCCGCGCCGACCTCCAGAAAGCCGTTTCCCTAGGCCAGAAAGACGCGCCCAAGCTGCTCGCCGAGCTTAAATAAGATCGACTCAATCTGCCTGCCCAGTCTTTTAAGTTGGGCAGGGCAGCATTTAAACCTATTTGCTCCTGTCTTCCTCTGTGTTCTCCGTGCCTCTGTGGTAAAAATTCCTGTATTCTTTCAGTATCCCTTTTCGTCCATCGCCTCGAACGCAGCGCGAACCTTCTCAAGCCTTGCGAGTTCCCGTTCTATCATGCGCTGGTAATCCAGTTCGCCGTTGGCGATCCGGTAGGATTCATCCACCCAGAATTGTACTTCGGGAACAAATACCCAGGGCATTTGCTCGGCTTTTGCGGACCATTCTTTGGCGGTCTTCCAGTAAAAAAGGGCGGCTTTATAGGCGGTTTCTGCTGTTTTAAGGCTTTCGAGATTTTCATTTTTCCAGGGCGCATTGTAGAAATATGCAACCTGCTTGTCGAATTTGCTGCCCAGTAAAAGGTGCTGTTCTATCATTTTAAGCTCGATGTGCATGTTAAAAAGATAACGGTATCGTTCCCAGTGTTTTTCGTCCGCGATCTTGGCCATGGCATACAGCGGATTGCAGAAATCGGCTTTGCGCGCCTGTTCCAGCCAGTAAATGTTCTCGATCGTGTCGTCGGGATATTGTATGTAATGCGTGTGATAAAGCTTAAAATACTGCTCTTTGAAGTAAACCGGGAAGGCGGTGCCGGCAAAGCTTACTAGAAGTATCAGGGTAAGGAGTAAGGCTATTCGCTTCATGTTGCAAGTATCGGCATGAATTCAGCGTTCTTTTACCGTGGATTTTCAGCCTTTTCCAGCAAGGGCCTCATTTCCAGGCGGATTATGGCTTCTATTTCGTCGGGTTTCATGGATGCGTCTATAGTGACTATTTTCATGGGACTTGTTCGGAACGATTCGATTACGGCGCAATACTCCAGCGCCACTTTTTCCTGAAATGGCAGGGTTTCGTAAATTTCCAGCGATTTGCGGCTCTCCATGCGTTTCATGGCGGTTTCCGGGTGAAGCTCAAAGAAAAACAGAAGCTCAGGAAGCGGAAACGATGCGTTCAACAGCCCTGGCAGGTCGCGCCCGCAGGTGATTCCCTGGTAGGCAAGGGAGGAGAACAGGTAACGGTCGCTGATAACCAGCTTTCCCTGCAAGCACTGCTCCCTGATACCTTTTTTACCGTACACATGCTCGCAGCGGTCGGCCGCGAACAGGTAGGCTACGGTTTTTGGGTCCAATGACAGGCCGCCGGCCAAGGCCTGCCTGATAAGGAGGCCGGACTCCGCGTTTGTGGGTTCAAAGCTGGTTTCATGTGGAACGAGCTGCGAGCACAGATAGGCATCGAGGCGCTTGAGCTGGGTGGTCGTACCCGTTCCGTCGATGCCCTCGAAGACGACGAAGCCTTCCAGTATTTTGGTGTTTTCTTTCATGGAACCATACAGATACCACAGAAAACCGATAGCATCAAGCATGGTTTTTTACCGCTTCTAGCGAAATAATGGCCTCTGTGGTATCCTCTGGCTTGTGAAAGCAAAACTACCGGCAAGGGTTTACAGCATCTTGATTATTGCGGTCGCCCTTTCAGCGGCCTGGGCCTTTGCCATACGCCCGATTCAGCTCGAGTTCGAAGGGACAATCCGTTTACAGCTCAGGGATTTTCTGTCTTCCGCGCTGCGGCCGTATGAAATCGAAGTATCGTACAGGAATATTTCCCCGGCTCTCTGGGGACAGGTCAAAATCCGGGGAATTTCAATTGCATCGCGGGGGCATCTCCTGGCTACGGTTCCCGCGCTGGATATCGGCTACGATTTCCTGGGGCTCCTAAGGAGGCAAGGAGGCTCAAGCCTTAAAAGCATTACCGTCAGCGGCATGGATTTGACATTCGACCCGCAGCGGGACAAGCATCTGCTTGACCTGATAGTCAGGCTTGCTTCCGGACAGCGGAAAATGCCCGTGCTGCCCGAATTTAGGCTTGTTATAAAAAATTCCGTGTTTAAGCTTGCACTCCCCGATGGCGGCCTTGTCGAGCTGAAGGCCAATGCGCTCAAGGCGGCAGTGGGGAAACCGGATATCAAGGTGGACGCGAAGGCGGAAATCCTCGCATCCTTGGCGAGCCCGGTTTTGGGCCTGCAAACCATCCGAGTTCCCGTATCCGCCGCAGGCTACGTTCTTGCGGATTTTTCCCTTGCGGAGGCGGCGATTCGGTTTACCGCCATCGCCCCCGGCTTCACTCTCAAGGACAGGACTTGGCGGTTCAAGGCTACCAAGGATTCCGTTACGGCGGCTTTGTCGGGCAAGGCAGGTCCGCCGGAGGCTTCGCTGGTTTGGGATGCGATGAGCCGGCGGCTGCAAGCGTCGGTAGTAATGGATAAGTTTAAGCCCTCGAGCCTCATCGCCGTATCTGGGGGCTATAAAAGCATTGAGCCTCTGCTCGCCGGCGGATATAGCGGAAGGCTTGAAGCCAATACCGATTTTACCGCGGGGGGAACCGATTTTTCGGCCAATTTGGATGCGCAGCTTCCCTTCGAAGCTCCCGGTGGCAGGATAAACGCGTCAGTGCTGCTGTCAGGGTCGCTGAATCAAGTGGACGTGCAGCGCATCAGATTGGACAACGCCTCGCTTGGCATACAGCTCTCGGGAACCGCATACCCCGCCAAACTCGGATTTGAGGGCCTGCTGACGGCAGCTTACGCGCTGAACAAAACCGATGAAATCCGGACAAGCATGGAGATTTTTGCCTCCGGGGGTTCGGTATTCGCCTATGCGAACGAAACCCGGGTCGCGGATGCCCTGATACACGATCTTACGGCATCCATCAGCTTTAAAGGCGAGGAGTTATTTTTTCTTATCGATGCTATGCTGCCTACCCGGACAGGGGCGATTCAAAATTCCGCGCCCTCGGGGATAGGCGGAGTTTCCCTCGCCGAAAACCGCAGCAAGCTAAGCTTCGAAGGAAGCGTCTGGCTGGGGAAATCTCCTTATTTTTCCGCGTCGCTCTCGCTCGAGTCCCTTGCGCTGGCTGGATTTTCCCGAGCCCTGGAATCTCTTTTCGATCCTGCGGCTTCAGGCTTCCTCAGAAATTTAGTGTTTTCGGGTAACCTGAGCGTTTACGGCGATTTCAAGGATTTTTCGTACAGTGTCAGCAACGCCATCGTAAGCTATGCCGCCTTGAAAAATACTTTTGCCGTGTTGACGCTCCAGGGAAACCGCCGAAAAATCGAGTTGTCCAAGATTGACGCGCACGTTGCCGGTTATTCGATCAGCGGCAGAGCCGCCATGGTTTTGGAGTCCGAGGCCGCAAGGTCTGTGCAGGTCGATATATCCATAAACGACATTCCCTACGCCATCGACGCATCGTTTATGGAAAATGAAATTTATATAAACGGAAATTACGGTGTCAGGGTAATTCTCAACACGGGGGATACGGGAATATCGGGCAGCATTTCCGCTGAGAATTTTCCGATTCCCGTGGGCAAGTCGATTTTTTTCGTTACCTCAAATTCCTTCCTGCAATTTGAATCCTTCGATAACTGGAAGCTTGTTCTCGAGTCCTTGAGCGTCGTCCCTTCCGGAACAAGCGTGGCCACCATGGTACGTATCGATTTAGCCGGCGAGCTTCACCAGAACGGCGCATACCTGAAACCCGTTCGCGTCCAGGGTACGGCTTCGGCGCTCGAGGGCACTATCGATGTAACCTGGGGCTTTGCCAGCGGTTTACGAGTTGCGTTCAGTTCGGTATTGAATGGTTTGAACGGCGAGTCATATCGTGCGACGGGCGAATACGCGGCCGGCAGCCTGTCGGCCGCGGTATCTGCGCGCAAGGCCGTGCTTGAGCGCTGGAATATAGATGTCTTAAAAGGAATCGCAAACATGGATGCAAAAGTATCCGGACCCCTGCTGGAACCAAAGGTAATCGCCTCATTTACTTTCAACGAAGGGAGGGAGCTGCCTAAATTCCCTTATCTTGAAGGCAGCGGTACCTATGAGGCAGGCGTTATCCGCCTTGATTCCCTTAATGCATATTTGGAAGGATTGAGTGTCAATAACGCGGCCGTGGAATATGACATCGCAACAGGCACACTCTCCTGTGACGGCGACATCAATTACGGTTTTCAGGCTTTTGAGGAAGTATCCACCGTCATCGGCAAGTTTTCCGCAAAAGGAAACGCTCCGGGAGCGGCTCTTCGAGCGATCGATGCCCCCCATGACCTGGTAACGGTATTTTCCGCAAATCCCATCGACTCGTTCTCAGAATACCGTATAAGCGGATCCGTTACCTCGTTTTCGGTACGGGGAAAAAAATATAACGGCTGGCCTTTCGATCTGGCGCTCGGAACGGCAAGCCTTAACCTGGTCTGCGGATCCAATCGCGAGCTGGTGCTCAAAAGCGCGGCTACCGGGGAATTCAGCGCTAGCGTCGCGCCGGGCCTGCCGGTATCGGGCGACTTAACCGGCAGGGTGCTCAATGGCGTCGTCAACATAAAAACGGAAAACGCCCGAGCTGATATGCCCTTTCTTTTCGCGTTTCTCGCGTTGCCCGTCGTCAAGGCAAAAAGCGGCGTCGCCTTCGCAAACATACAGATAAGCGGCCCGGTATCCGACCCCCTGATGAACGGCTTGATCGAATTCGAGAACGTATTCTTTACGGTCAACGATTTCGTTTCCGATCCGATCGGGCCGATAAACGCTCCGCTCAATATCAATGGCAAGGAAGCCGAGCTTACGCAGGCCCTCGTCGCCTGCGGCGATGCTAGCGTTTCGGTACAGCTGGTAATGCCCCTGTCGCGATGGCTTCCTCAATCCGTGCGCATCAACGTCAAGGGAAGCGAAAGCCTCCCCGTGCACGTGAAATCCACCATCCTTGGCCTTAAGATCGATGGATACGCCGCTCCGGAACTCGTGGTTGCCGTCGATGCGAACGGGCCCAAGGTATCGGGAAAGCTTACGTTCCCCAAAGGTGATATAGAAATAACAACCGAGACCCTCGCAAGAGGCGGCGGCCAGTTTGTGCGTCCGCCCGAAGGTGCCTTAAGCGCGGATATGCAGATACTGTTCGGGAAAAGCGTAAGCGTAAAATTCCAGCCGTACAAGTTCGCGATCTTCTCCGGCCAGACCGACCCTTCCAGCCAGCTGAGGGTTCAGTACAACGGCGATACGGGAGACTATTCCGTCAAAGGCAAGACAATCCTCCGGGGCGGGAGCGTATTCTATATACAAAAGAATTTCTTCCTGAAAACGGCTACGGTAACTTTCGATGAGGATTCATCGTCATTCGATCCACTGGTTACCCTTAAGGCGGAGACGCGCACTTCCAACGCCAGGGGATCCGTCCTGGTTTTGTTGAGCGCCGACAATGTGCCGCTGCAATCGCTTGCCTTTAAGTTGGAATCCATTCCTTCGTATTCCGAGCTTGAAATTGCCCAGTTGCTCGGGCAAAGCCTTACGGCAACCAATAAGGGCGGTGATTTCGATCCGGGAAAGGCCTTGATTGAAAACAGCGATTTAATCCCCCAATTGGATATTGTTTCGCTTTTCAAAACCCAGGTGCAATCCGTTTTGGGTCTCGATGTCTTTTACATGAAATCCCTGGCTGTCCAGCGATGGCTGTATGATCTTTCGGGTCTCGGTTCCGGTGTCGTCCCCATGACCCTTTCCGATTATCTGGAGAATACGTCCATCGTCGCGGGGAAGTACCTGAGCGATAACCTTTTCCTCCAGCTGATGTTCCGCCTGCAGGATTCTCCGCTTGCACAGGCAGGTAATTTACGGGTAGACTCCGAAATAAGCTTGGAGTGGAATGCCCCGCATTTTTTGCTTAATTGGCAGATCAAGCCCGATCTTTATAATTATTTTTTGCCTGAGCAGTCCTTGTCTGTTTCATGGCGTATCGTTCTTCCGTAGTTTGGCGTGCCGATAAATGATGGGACCTGCCAAACGATTAAATGCGCAAAAGGGTTTCCAAATAGGGAGTTTAGTCAGATGAAGAAATGCTTGTTGGTTTTAATGATCTCTTTTCTTGCCCTGGGTTTTATATCCGCCCAGGACGATTCTGCCTGGTATGTTGGCAAGCAGATCAAGGAAATTCGCTTCGAGGGTTTGCAGACGATAGGACAAAAGGATATCGATCCGGTCGTCCGCGATTATAAAGCCCGCATTTTCAGCGAGGAGTTATGGGCGGAACTGCTGACGCGCGTATATGACCTTGGCTTTTTTGATGAAATCGTTCCCGAGGCCAAGCCAGGCGACAGTCTCAGGCAAAGCGTAATAATCGTCTTCAAGGTAACGGAACGGCCGGCTGTCTCGCTGATTCGCATCGAGGGCAACAAGGGGCTTAGAACCAGCGAAATCCAGGATATCCTTACCCTTAAAATCGATACGATCTATAAAGAAAACCTGGTCAGGCTGGACGAAATAGAAATACGCAAACTATATCTGGACAAGGGCTACCCTGAAATCACCGTTTCCTCCCGCGTCGAGGGGGATAATGGCAAAATTACCGTAATCTTTGCCATCGATGAGGGAACCCGGATTACCTTGGATAAAATAGAATTTTCAGGAATTTCCGCGCTCTCGGCGTTTGCCCTCAAAAACGAAATGGAGCTCAAGGAAAGGGGCTTGTTTCAACAGGGAGCCTTCAGCGAGATAAAGCTCGAGACCGACAGGCAATCCATCGAATTGCTGTATAAGACCAAAGGCTACATAAACGCGCAGGTCGCGGATGTAGGGAGGCAATTCGTAACGGAAGAAAAGACCGGGATTCGACGCCTATCGCTGCTTTTGACGATTACGGAAGGGAAGCGCTACACATTCGACAGCGTTACCTTCAGCGGAAATAACGTTTTCTCGACAGAGACCCTTTCTTCGTTTTTTACCATGAAAAAGGGTACCATATTTAATTTCAAGCGCTTTATGGAGAACAAGGCGGCCCTCGACGACCTGTATTACGAAAACGGCTATATCTTCAACAAGATCGACCCCGTCGAATCCCGCGACGAGGACCGCAACTCCGTATCATTTGTGATACAAATAGCCGAGCAGGAAAGAGCGCACATAGAAAACATAATAATCAGGGGCAATACAAAGACGAAGGATAACGTCATCTATCGGGAGATTCCCCTGGAATCGGGCGATATTTTCTCCAAGACGAAGATAATAGAAAGTTTACGCAACCTATCCAATCTGCAGTATTTCAAGAATCCAATTACTCCCCAGTTGCTTCCAGGCAGCGAGAATCTGCTCATGGACCTGGTAATGAACGTCGAGGAACAAAGCACGGCCGATATCAACTTCGGCTTCTCCCTTGCCAACATCGGCGCAAAAACCAGCAATTTCCCCATAGTCGGCATGATCAAGTGGAACGACAAGAATTTCATGGGTAACGGCCAGAATTTCTCCATAGGCGCGAATGTTGCGTATGATTCCCAGGACCTTACCTTCGGCTTCAAGGAGAATTGGCTGCTCGGCAAGCGCTGGTTCGGCGGGGTGGACCTTACCTTCAAGCACGAAAGCCTCACCGCGATGCAGGATTCGGTAGGACCTACGTTCTCATTTACGAATCCCGCCCGCGTCCCGGATCCGTACAGCTCCCTGGAAGAATATGCGCTCGCGGGCTACAAAGTGCCTGAGGCATATCTCATGGACTACGAAACCCTGAGCATGAGCCTGGGATTCAGTTCCGGTTATACATTCCTCACTCCAGCGGGCAACCTTACCCTTGCCGGCGGTTATCTGGCGGCGCTCAACCGGAAGACCTACGACGATAACCTGTTCAAGCCCTTCGACAAGACCATAGCCGATAATCTTAACAGGTGGCTAATTTCCAACGCTTTTTACGGCAAGGTCAGCCTCAACAATCTCGACCTTTCATACGATCCAAGCCTCGGCTATTATGCCAGCCAGCGTTTTACCATCAACGGTTTCGCTCCCAACGAGCTCAATCGCTACTTCCGCCTGGACAGCCGGCTGGATGGATACATTACCCTTATCGACCATAAATTCGAAGATCTGCCCCTGCTGGAAACCTGGCCCCTCAAGATCGTCTTGGGTGTGCATACCGGCGCCAGTTTCCTCCTGCCCTGGTTTGCTGAAGATTCGGTTATCGCCAGCGCTACCAATATGCTTCGAATCGACGGAACTTTTATAGGCCGCGGATGGAGCGATCTTTCAACCTTCAGCGGCACTACACTGTGGGAAAATTGGCTGGAACTGCGCATGCCCATCGTTCCCAACGTCATAGCCCTCGACGGATTCCTGGATGCGGCGGTCCTCGGCACCGATGCCGGTTTCCTTAACATAGCCGGCGTAGTTAATAAAACTTCCGTAATTGACCCGGGCACCGGACTGTCCTCCCTGGGATTATCCAATTTCGCCTTGAGCCTGGGCGGCGGAATCCGTTTCCTTATCCCGCAGTTTCCGTTCCGCATTTACATGGCAAAGCGTTTTTACGTAAACGAAGGTGGCGCGTTCGCGTGGGCAAACCCGGGCAAGGTAGATTTTGTGCTGAGCGTTTCCCAGCCGCTGAACTGATTTAGCAGGTTGTTGAAAAAGCTTGTGGCTTTTCCAACAACCTGCTTTTCTTCTACATTGGCGATGTCGCCCCTTTGGCGAATCGCACGCCAAGGCAACTTTTTGGAGGCAAGAAATGAAAAAGCGGCTTACCATTACCCTGCTCTTTTTTGCGGGCTTATCGCTGATGGTTTTTTCCCAGCAAATTACCCGTGTCGCGGTAATCGACCTTCAAAAAGTTTATATGACGTATTACAAAGACTCCCAGGCGGTACGGAGTTTCGAGGAAGAAAAATTACGCGTTCAAAACGAAATCAAGCGCCTTGGCGAAGAAATTAAGGTGATGCAGGTAAAGCGCTTGGAAACTCAATCCGGCGGCGACATCGTTGCCCTTCAGGCGCTGGATGCCCAACTGCTCCGCAAAGCCCAATTTCTCCAGGATTACATCCGCATCAAGAAGGCCGAGCTTGACGACAAGGCAAAAGCCCTGTCCGAGACCAACGCTTTTATCCAGACTTTGTACCGAAAAATCCAATCGATGGCAGAAATGGACGGATACTCGCTCGTACTCAGCTCCAGAAACACCGACAGCGTAACAAGCGGCATTGTATGGTTCAGCCCCATGATCGATATTACCGACAAAGTCATTCAGGCGCTTTTGGTAGCTCCGCAGTAGGGAAAGGCCAGCCGCAGCGGCGGCTCCTTCCCGTTGACCGTTTCCTTTTCAGCGCATACAATTGTCTCCATGACAAAGGAAACGACACCAGCGCGGGCGATGCGCATAGCGGAACTGGAACAATTGATTCCGTATCACCAGGATTTATACTATAATGGAGATTCCGTAATAAGCGATGCGCAGTTCGATGCCCTGTGGGACGAGCTAAAAGCGCTGTCTCCGGCCAGTCCGGTGCTCAAGGCAATAGGCAAGGATAGCAGCTCGCGCGGAGCTGTGCCGGACGGATTTCCCAAAGCCAGACACGTGCTTCCCATGGGCAGCCAGGAAAAGGCGGCAGACCCCGAGGAATTTTTGGCTTGGTGCATCAAAATAAACCATCCTTTATATATTATAGAAGACAAGATGGATGGCGCCAGCATCGAACTGCAATACGAAGCTGGTTTGCTCGCCAGGGCGATAACGCGGGGCGACGGGGTTATTGGGGACGATATTACGCCCAACGTTCGCAAGATGCGCGGAGTTCCGCCGAATCTAAACCTGCCTTGGGACGGAGCCGTGCGCGGCGAAGTGCTTATGTCCAGGGAAGTGCACCGTAAGCATTTTGCGGATAAAGCCAATTGCCGCAATGCCGCCAACGGCCTCATGAAACGCAAGGACGGCGTCGGCGTAGAACATCTGCAGGTACTGTGTTATGACGCCGCTCCGCGCGGCCTGTACGACGGCGAGCAGGGCAGCCTGTTCGCGCACGAGGCGCAGCCTCCCTTCAATGATGAATTGGCTAAAATCGAATGGCTGCGAAAAGCCGGATTCGATGTCGTGCGGGTCCAGAGTTTTAAGGAGCCGTATCAAGTCATAGACTACCGGGCCCGCGTCATGGCCGAGCGCGGCTCATACCCTTACGACATCGACGGACTCGTAGTAAAAGGCCAGGCTGTCGACCCCGACGATATGCGGCGCGCCAGACCAGAGAAGCAGGTCGCCTTTAAATTCGCCCTTGAAGAAGCGCTTACCACGCTTGTGGACGTGGAGTGGAGCGAGTCGGGCGCAACGTTTACTCCCATAGGCGTCGTGGAACCGGTTCGCCTCGCGGGAACCACGGTCAAGCGCGCCAATCTTTGCAACACCAATACCATAAACGGCATGGGATTAAAACTAGGGTCACGGGTGATTATCGTGAAACGCGGGGAAATTATTCCCAAAATCGAAGGCGTGGTGGATAATCCCCCTGGAGCACGGGACATACCGGTTCCCCGTAACTGTTCCTGCGGTTCCGCCCTGGTGGACGAGGGGACTCGCCTTTTGTGCCCAAACGCCTCCTGCCCCAAGAAAATATTGCACCGCATCGAGAAATGGCTTTCCGTCCTGGATGTGCGGGATTTCGGCGGCGTCATCGTGGGTAAGCTTTGCGCGTCGGGTAGGGTAAAGGGTATTGCCGATCTTTATTCACTTACCGTGGATGAGCTTAGCTCGTTCGACCGCATGGGCGGGACGCTTGCGATAAAAATATTGCAGAATCTTCATGCCAGGTCGGAATTGACCCTCGCTGATTTTCTTGCGGGTTTCGACATAGAAGGCATAGGCAAGGCTCTCGCCGAAAAGGCGGTGCTCGCCGGCTATGACAGTCTGGAGAAATTAAAGACGGCCGCTGTCGAGTCCCTGGCGACCATAGACGGCTTCGGCGAAATCAATGCCGGCGTTCTTGCAGGCGGGCTGGCGCTTCTTGGCTCCGACATGGATGCGGTCCTTAAAACGGAAGCGGTTTCCATACGTCAGGCGACCGTGGCGGAGGGTCCGCTTGCCGGCCTTTCTTTCTGCTTTACCGGGGAGTTGTCCGCCATGAAGCGTTCGCGCGCCGAGGCTCTGGTCAAGTCGCTGGGCGGACAGGCGCGCGCCTCGGTCGTAAAAGGCCTGTCGTACCTGGTAAGCAATGAACCGCAGTCCGGTTCCGCAAAAAACAAAAGCGCCATTAAGCTGGGCGTTCCGATAATCGGCGAGCAGGAATTCCTGGCGATGTTACAAAAGGAGACCTCTGAAAACTTCAGTTTTGAGAGGTCTACCATTAAAAAGGATGCATCATGAAATTTGTTTTCTTGAAAATACTTCTGGCGATTTTTCTTGTAGGAGCCTTGTTCTCCGGTTTGCTTTTCGGCTTCAAGTATATGCAGGAGCGGAAACTCCACGATCTTGAATCGGGTATCGAAGCGCTTCAGTCGGAGACTGTGCCGCTGCGTTTCATGGTGCTTTCCCGCGATGCCGAATCCGTAAGCGTGCGCGTTCGGCTTTATGACCTCGCGGGAACGGAAATCGGTTTCATGGAGACGAATCTTCCAGGTCGACAGGTTTTCTTCGATTTTATCGCTGCGCCCTACAAACAGATCTGGCTTGCTTTTCCTTACAGGATTTTTACCGAAAGGGTTCCTCCCGCCGACGGCGTGGATCTTTCGATACTTGTGGCGCCCGAAGGTATTCCCCTGACCTACCGCAATGGCTCGCTCAATGCCGATGCGCTCAAGAAACTGGGGGAATTGCATGCTTCAATTCTGCGGGGCGATTCCCCGAAGGGCTCTTTCGGCAACGCCGTCCATGACGTAGCCGAGCTGGGGACTTTTTCTCTGGAGACCGTGTACAAGATAGTCATACGCGCCAAAGGCGGCATGGAAATACTGGAGGACGAAGATGGAAACTGAAATAGTTAAGAAAATATTATTCGCCTACGCGGATATCGTTCGCTTTCTGCTTGCTACCAAGGCGGGAGTCATCGTCCTCCTGGTGCTGGCGGCCGGCTTTTTTCTCTTTCGCGTATGGAGCGCCGCCCGAGCGCGCTCCCTTGCCTGCGAGGCGGCGGATACGAAAATGTCCACCGGGGAAGCATTGGCTCTGCTGGCCAAGGAATTGTACGATACGGTACTGGGTGCGATCGCGGCCCTCCCCGCGATCGTAGCGGTCGTGGCGGTTTCAGGTACTTTGTACGCAGTGTCCGATTCCCTGAAATCCATCGACGGGATGCGCCTGAACGCCGCCAGGATCAATGAGCTGTCCGTCGTCGTCCGCAACCTGGAGAAGCGCCAGAAAGTCGCTGATGTTTTAATCACATCGGTGGAGGGCGACATTAGCTCCATGAAGCTTACCTACTTCGACGCCTCGTCGGGCCAAAAAAGCGTATCCGAGCAAAGTGTCAGCGTTAAGGGAACGGACATATATTTCGACGCCATCGTCTGCAATTTCGACTATACGGAAATTGCCTCCGGCCGCAAGGTAAATCTGGCAATCCCTTATAGGGTTTTTTCCGACCAAACATCTCAGGCCAACGGTGCGCTCCTGGCTCTTCGCGACTCCAAAGGGGTACCGTTCATGTATTCCCGCGAACCTGGCGATATTTACGGTATTGCGCCCGAGGCATACGCTGTGCGGCTAGCCGAACTGCTTGCCGTGCTTAACGACGAAGAGAAGGCCAGGGCTGAAGGTATCGTGCGAAGCATCTATGGCAGCGCCGTACACCGCCGCGTCAAAACCGGAGACCGGTTTTCCATCTGGGTCGAACAGAGCGGCGGCATCGTCATCAAGAATGCGCGGGAGTTTTAACGCTTATGAAACTGGAAATCCGACACAGCGGAAACAATATAATAGTTCCGGTAAAAGTAATCCCGGGCATGCAGGTTTCGCTCTTCGCCGGCGTCCGTGCGGGGGAGTTGCTCTTTAAATTGGCGGCCCCGCCGGAACAAGGCAAGGCTAACGCGGAGCTGGAACGGTTTTTTTCAAAACTTCTTGGAATTTCCCGTTCTGCCATAAGCATCGTCAGCGGAGGAGCCTCGCGGCACAAAAACGTTTCGCTCCCCCTGAAAGCCCTGGCTGCGATCGAACGACTCGCGGCTACCGAAATAATCGACGACAGCGATATCGAAAGCACAAAGTAAAGGGAAGCCCTCAACAGGCTGTTGAAAAAGCTTGTGGCTTTTCCAACAACCTTAAACATTCCTCGCATTTGATTACAAATGCTACGGTAATGTTACGTTTTGGAAGTGTTGAAAATCCTCATCCGAGGTTTTTCAACATCCTGTTAAATATATTTTTCTCTTGACTCTCCCCTTGCAGGAGCCTTGATACTAAGGGGGAGAGGAGGAGCGTACGAAATAATGGAATACAGCATAGGGGAATTCTCGCAGATAGCGAAGCTTACGGTCAAGGCTTTGCGATTTTATCAGGAAGAAGGCATTCTCCAACCCGCGCGGATCGACGCGTTTACCGGCTACCGCTATTACCGCGAGGATCAGTTCGAAAAAGCCGCCATGATACGCATCTTGCGGCAATGGGATTTCTCCCTTGATGAGCTGCGGGAAACTATGGTCGGGGTAAGTTGCGATGAGGAGTTGAAACCGTTTCTGGAAAAAAAGCTGAAACAGACGCGGGAATCCATGGCTGACCTTGGATTGCGCTCTGAAGCGATGGAATCGGCATTGCGTTCTTTTAAGGAGGAAAGCATGGGCAAATCAGGTGAAATTTTTATCAAGGAAATCGGGGCGCTGCGGGTTGCCTCACGGAGACATAGCGGAAGGTATTCGGATTACGGAATGGTAATTTCCTCTCTTTACAAAGTATTCGGACGCTGGGCGGATGGCAGGCCCATTGCGCTCTATTACGACGGCGAGTACAAGGAGGAAGGCGCAGATTTTGAACCCGCCATTCCTGTGAGAAAGGAGGCGACAGGTCCGGAAGTCAGGGACTTGGCCCCCTGCAAAGTTATTTCGGTAGTGCATCAGGGAGCCTACGATACCCTGTCCGCTTCGTATAAACTGCTTACCGATTACGCCGCCAAGAACGGGTACAGGGTACTGCGTCCTACCCGCGAGGTTTATCTTAAGGGACCGGGGATGTTCTTCAGGGGCAACCCGGCGCGCTACCTGACGGAAATCCAGTTTCCGGTGGAGGGCGCATGAAGAGCGAATGGAAAAAGAACGCCAGGGAGATTTATTTACCCAAGGAGGAGCCTTCCGTAATTACGCTTCCCGAGTTCGGTTTTTTCGCCATTGACGGACGTGGAAACCCCAACGGGCAAGGTTTCGGCGTTCTTGTCGAAACCCTGTACTCGCTTTCCTATGCTATAAAAATGTCACCGAAATCGGGGAATGCGCCTGAAGGATATGGCGATTATGCCGTTTTTCCGCTGGAAGGATTTTGGGACATAAGCGAAGAAGCGAAGGAAAATTTCAGTGTGCTCGACAAGGACTCGCTGGTTTACACGATCATGATACGGCAGCCCGAATTCGTCAATGCCGGATACGCTGCGGATATTCTCTCTGCGGTAAAAAAGAAAAAGCCGCAGCTTCCCGTGGAATCGGCGCGATTCGAGAGGCTCACGGAAAGCGCGTGCGTCCAGATGATGCATGTCGGGACTTTCGAAACCGAGCCTGCCAGTTTTGCGTGCATGGAAGCCTTTGCCATCCGGCAGGGCCTGAAGCGCGTCTCCAAAAAGCATCATGAGATTTACATTTCCGACCCGCGCCGCACTGCCCCAGAAAAAATGAAGACAGTCCTCCGTTTTCAGGTGACAGGTGCCTGAGTGGCAGGTGTCTGAGCTTGCTCCTCCGCGGCATTGTGGGGTACCATGATCGCCAATCCCGATGTTCCCTGGAGGACGCTCCGTGAGCGATGTTCAATCTATTCTTTCTGAGGCTTTTTCTCATGCCATCGCTGCTGCTTACGGCGACGAATATAAAAACTGCGACCCGCTCCTGCGAGCGTCCGGCGATGCGGCTTTCGGGGACTGGCAGGCGAACTTCGCCATGAGTCTGGCCAAGCGCATGGGAAAGAATCCGCGCCAGGTGGCCGAAACGGTGCTGAGCAAACTGGCTGTGGCCGATATCGCCGAATCGGTGGAGATTGCCGGTCCTGGCTTCGTGAACATCCGGCTGTCCGGGGATTTCCTTGACCGCAGCATTACCCGGATAGCATTGGATCCCCGTAAAGGTGTCGCAAGAATCGACAAGCCCATCGTTATCGTAGTGGATTATTCTGCGCCCAACGTAGCCAAGGAAATGCATGTGGGGCACATTCGTTCCACCATTATCGGTGATGCATTGTCCCGCCTGTTCGAGTTCCAGGGGCATACCGTCCTTCGCAGGAATCACCTGGGAGACTGGGGGCTGCAATTCGGCCAGCTCATCGAGCACATGGTGGACCAAAAGCTCACGGACGCAAGTGCCGCGCATGCCATCGGCGATCTCAATGAGCTGTATAGAGCCTCAAAAGCGCGCATGGACGGCGAAAGCGAATTCGCCGCCCGAGCGGGCAGGCGCGTCGTCTCCCTTCAAGCCGGCGATCCGGAGACCCTGAGGCTCTGGCATCTGCTCATCGACGAGTCCAAGCGGCACTTCCAGCAAATTTACGCGGTCCTGGGCGTAGGACTCGAGGAAAGCCACTATTACGGAGAAAGTTTTTATAACGACATGCTCGCGCCCGTCACCGAAGAGCTGCTCGCCTCGGGTGTCGCGCTTGTGAGCCAGGGCGCTGTCTGCCTGTTTCCCCCCGGATTCAAGGGAAAGGACGGAGAACCCGTTCCGCTCATCGTGCGGAAGAGCGACGGCGGCTACGGCTACGACACCACCGACCTGGCGGCCATCCGCCATCGCGTGCGCGACTTGGGCGCCTCACGCATCGTGTACGTCGTCGACGCGCGCCAGAAGCATCATTTCTCCATTTTATTTTCCGGAGCCAGGCTGGCGGGCTACCTTCCCGAAGGCGTCCTGGCGGAGCATGTTTCCTTCGGCTCGATACTTGGAGACGACGGCAAGCCGTTTAAGAGCCGCTCGGGCGACGTCGTGCGCCTTGGCGACCTGATGGACGAAGCGCTTTTGCGAGCCAAGGCCATAGTGGACGAGAAGTCACCCGGCGTGCCGGAGGACGAGCGCAGGACAATAGCGCGCGCCATCGGAATCGGCGCCCTCAAATACGCGGACCTCTCCAACGATCGCGTCAAGGATTATGTATTCAACTGGGAAAGAATGCTGGCCTTCGACGGCAATACCGCTCCGTACTTGCAAAATGCATATGTTCGCATCCAGGGAATATTCCGCAAGGCTGCCGAGGCGGGTTTCGATTTTTCCGCGGCACCCGATGCCCCCGGTGCACCGATAAGACTTGGAATGCCCGAGGAACGCGCTTTGGCTATTGAGATACTCAAGCTCCCTGATTTGATAAACCAGGTGTCGCATAGCCTGGAACCGCACCGCCTCTGCACCTATCTGTACGGACTCGCTTCCCTGTTCCACGGTTTCTACGAAAAGTGCCCGGTAATGAACGCCGAGGACGAAACCACCAAGCGAAGTCGCTTGGCATTATGCAAATTGGTAGCCGAGACGCTAAAACTCGGGCTGTCGCTTCTGGGAATCGATGTCATGGACCGGATGTGACAGCGTGCCGTTGACATCCTAGTGGCTTTCATAGTATAAAATCGCGCCGGACAACCTTATTTATCGTTGTCGGCACGTCATGAAACCGTTCATGATGGCGTGCGGCCCGTACGGGTCGTTGTATCGATGTACACGTCGGTCGGCAGGGCTTTTGGTCCGTTTCGGCCTCGTCATACTTACTAAAGAGGTTTACAAGCATGTACGCAGTCGTAGAAGTCAAGGGAAAGCAGTATCGTGCCGAAAAAGGCGCAGTTCTCCGCGTCGATCGCATGGAAGGTGACAAGGGAGCCGCGGTTTCCTTCGATTCCGTCCTTCTTGTTTCCGGCGATACCATCAAGGTTGGTGCTCCTTATGTAAAAGGCGCTTCGGTCAAGGCGGTTATCCAGGATCAGAACAAGGGCGACAAGGTCATCGTATTCAAGTACAAGCCCAAGAAAGATTATCGCCGTACCATGGGTCATCGCCAGTGCTACACGATGATCAAAATAGAGGATATTGTTGGGGCCTGATGCTCCTTTTGTGCGCATACGCCTGCAGCTAGGTCAAGACGGAATTATCCGCCAGGCCGACGCGGTGGGGCATGCGGGCACGGAAGCCGGCGGCTTCAACGTTGCCTGTGCCGCGGTAAGCGTGCTATTGCGAAGCGCTTACGAAACGTTTGCGCAGTTTAAAGGCGTGGATATAAGCGGGCAGGCTGGCGCTCCGGGCAATCTTTCGTTTACGGTTCGGCATTTTTTGCCGGAATTAGAACAAAAGATGCGAGGCGCGAGCGATTTTCTACTTGTCGGGCTATCGGGCGTAGAGCGCGAATATCCGGGCAAGATTCAACTTGATATCAGCATTTTTGGAGGCAATTATGGCTCATAAGGGAGTTAACGGTCGCGATTCCAATCCCCAGCACATGGGTATTAAAGCATTCGGCAATCAGACTATTACGGCAGGTTCCATCATCGTTCGCCAGCGCGGCACAAAAGTACACCCGGGCACCAACGTCGGCTGTGGCAAGGACTACACGCTGTATGCTCTTAAAGATGGCCGCGTGGCTTTCAAAGAATATCGCGGCAGGAAATACGTAAGCATCGAGCCTACGCAGGTTTGATACTGTTTCGCGAGATCTTTTCCTTGATATGCCGCCGCGACCGGTTTTTCCGGGCGGCGGTGTTTTTTTTAAGGCCTTAAGGCCGGCCTGGAGGCCAGTAATGATTAAATTTGCCGATGAAACAACTATCACGGTTACTTCCGGTAAGGGAGGCAACGGGTGCATAGCGTTCCGCAGGGAAAAATATGTTCCCTTCGGCGGACCGGCGGGCGGCGACGGCGGCAGGGGCGGCGACGTTATTTTCGAAGTCAGACGGAATCTTCGCACGCTGGCCCACCTGCGATATACTCATTCTTTCAAGGCTAAAAACGGCCATGACGGCATGGGGCGCAACATGTACGGCCTGGATGGAGACGATGTCGTAATTCCCGTTCCCCCGGGAACCGTGCTTATCAGCGAGGAAACAGGCGACGTAATTAGGGAATTCCTGTCTGAGAAGGAAGGCCGCTGGGTTTTTCTCAAGGGCGGCAACGGCGGCTGGGGCAATACCCACTTCAAGTCGAGCACAAACCAGGCGCCGCGCACGGCAATTCCCGGGCAGATAGGCAGATCCATAGACCTTCGGCTTGAATTGCAGCTGATGGCCGACATCGGTTTCGTAGGCTTTCCCAACGCCGGAAAGTCGAGCCTCCTTGACCGTTTTACGAATGCGCGCCCCAAAATAGCGCCCTATCCGTTTACGACTAAAATTCCCAATCTGGGCGTGCTCACGGTTGCTGAGCGGGACATAATACTGGCTGATATCCCCGGTATCATAGAAGGAGCGCACGACGGCCTTGGACTCGGGATTCGCTTCCTCAAGCATATAGCGCGCACGGCGGCTCTTGCCTTTCTAATCGATCTTTCGGACGACAATTACCACGAGGCATTTGGAATCTTGCTCTCCGAGCTTACCAGCTTTTCGGAAGAACTGGCCGTTAAGCCACGCATCGTTCTTGGAACAAAGCTGGACCTGAGCGAGACCGAAGGGCGATTGGAGGAACTCGCGGCACTGCTGCCAGGCGAAACGGTTCTTGGAATTTCGGTATTTTCGGGTGTAGGATTGGCGGAGGTATCAAAATCGTTCCTAGAATCGGTGGTAAAATTGGAAAAATTTGATTCTCGGGACTCCTGGACCGGGAATCCGCTGTAAGAGGGATGCCATGCTCGAGTCGGAAACCATGACCTTAATTAAAAAGCGCAACGGCTACCGGCCGTTCGGATACTGCGGGCTACGGCTGCCCCCGTATGAGCGCGCCTTGCACAGCGAATCGGAAACTGGCGGGGTTTTCAGGTGAAGCGAATCGTTCTGGATAAAAGTATTATTTTTTTATTGCTTATCGTAATCCTGGTTGCGGCTTCCGTTGTTTTTATGTCGCTCAAGCTCAGGAGCGATCCTTTTGAACAGGCCGTGGGCGATGATCGCATCATGAATATTACGTTTATCGTCGAAAAGCAGGGCAAGCCTATCGCTACCGAAATATTCATGTATTATCCGGTCAACAGCCGCGGTGCCCTGATGGACATTCCGGCCGAAACCGGCCTTATCATCAAGTCCCTGAACCGCGTCGACAAAATCGAGGTTCTGTACGATTCAAAGAACCCGCAACGATATCTGGATGAAATCAGCGAGCTTACGGGAGCCGTTCTGCCCTGGTATGTCGTAATCGATGAAAAAGCACTGGTCCAACTGGTAGATATCATGGATGGTTTCGAGGTATTTATTCCCAACCAGATTATCACCGAGGTCGACAAGCACAAAGTTCTGCTCCCTTCGGGGGCAAACTTGCTGGACGGCAGTAAAATGCGAATTTACGCCACGTATCAGGATGAATTCCGTCCAGAGGCCGAAACGGTGGCGAGACGCCAGAACGTAATACATGCTTTGCTGAGCACCCTCGGCAAACGAAGCGACTATGTGCTTGATAAAAAGGTATTTCCTTCGGTTTTCAGGCGGCTCCGCACCAACCTGCCGCAAAAAGCTCTGGCAAAACTGGTTGAAGGGTTAAAAAGCCTTGATACCGAACGGCTTGTCTATCAGCGGCTAACCGGCACGCCGCGAAAAGTTGAAGGTGTGCTTTTGCTTTTTCCGCATTACGATGGAGAGTTGGTTCGGGATATTGTTAGGCAGACATTAAACGCCTTGCTGAATACCGCTTCCTTTTCCGCCGACGAAAAGATTTTTACGCTTGAAATACAAAATGGAACCGCAATCCGCGGTTTAGCTCAAAAAGCCGCGGATATTTTTCAGAGTTTCGGCTATGACGTCATCGCGGTAGGCAATGCGCCGACACAGGATGAGGAATCTACCCGAATCGTCAACAGGTATGGGGATAACAATGCCCTTGCCACGATCGCCAACGTAATACGCTGCAAGAAGGTGGAATCAGGCGATTCAGTGTTACCCGGTACCGTACCGGCTGACTTTGTCATTATTTTAGGGAAGAATTTTAATGGGAGGTATTGTGTCGACTGAAATTCAAGAAGCCGCGTTTTTATGCGCGCAGGTTCTCGCGGATAACAACGGGGGAAACACCCTTGTCATCGATTTGCGAAAAGTTTCCGGCTGGACCGATTTTTTTGTCATAGCTACGGCTACGAGCTCGACGCACATGCGCGGCCTTGTACGTCATCTGGATGAAATTGTGCATGTGCAGGGCATTTCCCCGCTAAGGCGACCCCGGGCAGCGGAAGACGAGCAGTGGTGCCTGGTTGATTTCGGAAATTTCGTGGTTCATATAATGAGCACCGAAGCCCGGGCTTTTTATGAACTGGAAACTCTGTGGTCGGAAGGTAAAATTACCGAATTTGCCTTGAAGCCAAAAGCCGTATAGACGGAAATTCGTTTAATTAATGGCCTGGAGCTTTTCTTCTATGCCGCTCATACCATGAAGTAGAGCGGTTTAAAAGCATATAAGCAGTTTATTCATCAAAGTCGTTGTAGTCTATATCATCCTCGACATCGTATCCTTCGCCTTCCTCTTCAAACTCCTCATCGTCCTCGTCGTCATCGAAGTCATCGTCATCCTCGAAATCGTCGTCCTCGTCGCCGAAGTCGTCAAAATCGTCTTCGCTTTCAAAATCATCCTCTTCCTCGAAATCGTCTTCGGCTTCATCTTCATAATCGTCGAAGAGAATGCAAGGGAGATGGGGAGCCTGTGTAAAGTCTCCAACGTTGACGAGTTCGAGCTCCAAAACGTTGTCAAGCATCGTCGTGTCCCTAATCGGATCCATTTCGATCCTCCCTTATTACAGAAATTAAGCGTTCGTTGTAAGCAATAACGTATATGAAATCTAAAAGAGAGTTTGATACTCTGTCAACTATATAATTCACTATTTTAGGATATATTTGCGTGATTTATCGTTTTGAGCGAATTCGGTCGTCAATATTCCGGATTAAGCTTGCGCGGAGCAGAGGGCGGGTTTAGAATCCAGTCGGTAAAATTAGTAAAAATCCTGCGTTGCATTGCCAAGGAGACGAGCCGAATGAATATCACCGACATCCGGATCAGGAGGGTAAGCGAAGAAGGAAAGCTCAAAGCCTACGTTTCCGTTACCTTTGATGATTGCTTCGTTTTGCACAATATCAAGATAATCGAGGCCAAAACCGGATTTTTCATAGCGATGCCGAGCAGAAAGACAAAAGCGGGGGAGCACAAGGATATCGCCCACCCTATATGCCCGGAATTCAGGACGAAACTCCAGGACTCCATCGTTCAGGCATTTGAGGTTCCTCCTTCCGCAGAGGATATGGACTTGGCGGATTAGCCCGGCTTAAACGGTAATTCATTAAAAAAATTGCGTAAAAATTACTTTATCTCGTATTACCCCCGTGACAAAGTACCTGCTTCCAGGGTATAAACTACGCGCTATCCCAAGAATTTATCTTGGTATATTATTTTTGGGACGTAGACAAGCGGTAAGTCAGCGGTTTTTGGTTCCGCCAATCGCAGGTTCGAGTCCTGCCGTCCCAGTGCATACAACACGCAATGAGCGAGGAGAGAATATTCATGAGTCAGCCCGTATTAACCGCAGGCGCACGCGCCATATCCACTAAAGGTGCCCTGAATTCCCTGAGACGAGAGGGTAAGATTCCTGCCGTCGTGTACAATCGCCACGGAAAAGCCACGGCTATTTCACTCGACGAGATTGCCTTTTTCAAGGCAACCAAGGGCGTTTCCGAGAGTACCATCGTCAAACTTCTTATCGATGGCAAGGAAACCGAGTGTTTCATCAAGGATCGCCAGCTCGATTGGCTCAAGGGCAAGCTCGTTCATGTCGACTTTTTCGAAGTTGAAAGCGGTATAAGCATCCGCCTCAAGGTTTCCATCCACCTGATCGGCTCCCCTGTTGGCGTACGCGAAGGCGGAATCCTTGAAAACCCCGTACACGAAGTCGAAGTCGAATGTCTTCCCAAAGATCTGCCCAGCCATTTCGATATTGATGTTTCCGAACTGCATGCAAATCACTCGATCCATGTGCGCGACATAAAACGCACTGAAGGTGTAAAGATTCTCAGCTCGGCCGATCAGGTTGTGGCACTGGTTAAATTCGCCAAGGCCGATGCGGCAGCCGAAGCTCCTGCAGCCGTCGCTGCTGATGCCGCAGCCCCGGCAGCCGGTGCAGCTCCCGCCGCCGGTGCGGCTCCTGCAGCTGGCGCGGCTCCTGCGGCTCCTGCAGCAAAAAAATAAGACAAGCAACGAATAATGCAAAAAGGCCGTCCTTTACAGGGCGGCTTTTTATCATAAGGGGACCTCTAAAAACTTCAGTTTTGAGAGCTGCCCATAAGGGGACTTCTAAAAGGACTTTTTTTGAAGGCTGCTGTATTTACCGATGCTAATTTCGATGCCTCTGCCGTAATCAAGGCCGTTCGCGGGTTTCTTGAGGAAAATCCGGGTTTAAAACGCCTGCTCGTTGCGTATTCTGGTGGACCCGACTCTAGCGCCCTGCTTGAGGCATTGCATCTCTTGTCGGCCGGGTTCAAGCTGCAGCTTTTTGCCTGCTGGGTAAACCACAACCTTCGCAGCAAGGAAGAGTTGCAGGCAGAACGGGTTTTCGTCGAATCGTTTTGCGCCAAGCGATCGATTCCCGTACTTGTTTTTGAGGCGGAACCGGGTCAAATAAAGGCTGCGGGCAGAGTATCCCAAAACGGCGGGGTAGAGGCGGCGGCACGGGATTTTCGCCATAAGTGCCTGGAAAAAGCCCGAAGCGAAAATAGCTGCGATGCGATAGTGCTGGCCCATACTTTGGATGATGTACTTGAAACCATGGTGATGCGCTTTTTTACCGGGTCCGGAACCGGTGGGCTTCGAGGGATAGCACCCGCATCTGCTTGGCTTAGGCGTCCATTGCTGGGTATCGGCAAGGATGCAATTTACAAATTTCTTGAACACAAATCCCTGGAATATCGCTTTGATTCCACCAATGAACAACGAGATTACTTGCGGAATCATGTTAGGCACTCCCTGATGCCCCAAATCCATACGGTTTTTCCTAATTTGAGCATGGCTTTATCTACATCCGCTCGAAAGGCAAGCATTGAGGACGATGCGCTCAATTCTTATGCGCAGGAGCTTCTTGTCCCTGCCGCGGTGCTGCCGGGTTCGCCATATTTGCCATTCCGGATTCCGAGCGCGATTTTTAACCAAGCCCCGCTTGCCGTAAGGATTCGAGCCTTATATCTTGTCGCCCGCAGTTTTTCTTCCCGAATTCCCTGGAACTTCATGCATAATGCGGCTCGCAATAATAAAAGCTCCGGATTACTGGCCGAAGGCGTTGGAATTTCGATATATTCAGACCGAGGATCAATCTGGATACGGAGATCTGCGGAACCGGATACTGCGGCGTCCTTTGAGTTTGTAGCCCGGACCTTTGGCGAGTACATGATAGGCAAAGAATTGAGCTTCGGTTTATACTGTTCGAGTGCGGCTGGATTACTTTCTGTTTCCTCCATACGGAGCGATTCATTTGCATGGCCCCTGCGCCTTCGAAGCGCAAAGGCTTCCGATATTCTTATGGCGAAAAATAAAGCGCGCCCGGTGTCGACCCTGCTGCTCGACATGAAAATACCAAGGGCACAGTGGAATCTTGTGCCTGTCGTGGAGGATGTTCGAGGTATTGTGGCCGTTTTGGGGCGTATTTGCGGGTCTCGCGATTTGTTTAGATATAATGGGGAAATAGAGCACTGCGAATCCCCTGCTTTTTTGTCTGTAGAGCTGAAAGGAGCCGTTTTCAAAGATGGAATTTGACGATGATAACAACAAGCTTCCGCGCAAGCCGAATGCAAGTCCGCCCCGCGCGAATAAATTATCCCTGATTGTTTTTCTGGGTTTGATTAGCGCAACAGCAATTTTTCTTTTTGTCGACGGAAAGTCCGCCAAGAATATCCTCCCGTATTCCACCTTCCTTACTCATTTGACCGAGGGAAACGTGGACTCCGTTCGAATCATCGATCAGATGACCATAGAGGGGAAACTTCGAGGAAAAACCGGCGAAAGCCAGGAATTCCGAACGCTGATACCGTATGTGGATCTGGAACTTCTCAAGGAACTGCGATCTAAACAGGTAATAATCGAAGGTTCCCTAAGTTCCGCCAGTCCTTGGAGAATCCTGCTCGAGCTGCTTCCATGGGGATTCGGATTCTTTATTCTCTGGCTGATGTTCAGGCAGTTTCAGGGTAACAACAAGGCGTTTACCTTTGGCAAGAGCAAGGCCAAGCGATATAACGAATCTGACAAGAAATTTACCTTCGCCGATGTAGCCGGTCAGGTAGAAGCCAAGTACGAATTGACCGAAGTCGTGGATTATCTCAAGAATCCGCAGAAATTCGTCAAGATGGGCGCCAGGATTCCCAAAGGCGTACTGCTTGTAGGCATGCCGGGAACGGGCAAGACCCTTCTTGCCAAGGCGGTAGCCGGCGAGGCAGCCGTGCCGTTCTTCCATATGTCCGGTTCGGACTTCGTGGAAATGTTCGTTGGCGTCGGAGCCAGCCGAGTGCGCGATCTATTCGAGCAGGGCAGGCGCAGCGCTCCGTGCATCATTTTTATAGACGAGCTTGATGCCGTAGGAAGAACGCGCGGAGCTGGCTACGGCGGAGGGCATGACGAGCGCGAGCAGACCCTGAACCAGATGCTCGTGGAGATGGACGGCTTCGATACCAAGGATGGTGTTATAATCATTGCCGCAACGAACCGGCCAGATGTCCTTGACCCCGCCTTGCTGCGCCCCGGCCGATTCGACAGGCAGGTGGTCGTTGCCATGCCCGACATACAGGAACGCGAGGACATACTCAAGATACACATGGTGAAGGTTCCTGTGGACGCTGCCATCGATATTAAGAAAATAGCCCGCGCTACGCCGGGTATGAGCGGTGCCGATCTTGCGAATCTTGTTAACGAGGCCACTCTTTTCGCTATCAGGCGGGAAAAGCCCACGGTGGAAATGCAGGATTTCGAAGAGGCGCGCGATAAGCTGATAATGGGAGTCGCACGGGCTTCATTGGTGATTTCGGAAGAGGAAAAGCTGGCCACCGCCTACCACGAAGCCGGTCATGCGCTTTTGCACTATTACCTCAAGAACGCCGACCAGCTGCACAAAGTTACCATCGTTCCGCGTGGCCGGTCCCTTGGAGCGGCTTTCTCCCTGCCCGAGCGCGATGCGTATTCCCGCGGACGCGGCTGGATACGCGACAGGATAGTCATTATGTATGGCGGTTTTTCCGCGGAAAGCATCATTTATAATGAAACTACCACGGGAACCACGCAGGATATAAAGGAAGCCACCAATTTGGCCCACAAGATGGCCTGCGAGTGGGGTATGGCTGAGGATCTGGGACCTATCGCCTATGGTCAGGAAGACGAGCCCATATTCCTTGGCAAGGAAATTGCCAGGCATAAGGACTATTCCGAAGATACCGCCAAGCGCATAGACCATGCCGTTTTCAAGATTCTTGAGGAAGCGCGAAAGACGGCGTTTGATTTACTTACGAAATACCGGGATCAACTGGAACGTCTAGCTCAGGAGCTCATGCTGAAGGAGACCTTGCTTGATGAAGATATTACGGCAATGTTCGGGTTTAAAAGCAGATCGGGCAAGGAAGCCTGATACAGTCTCCGCTCAACGCAGAATGGCCCTGAAAATCAGCGGCCGTTCTGTGTTTTTATTATTTCATTTCTGTGTATTATTTTCTTTTTTGCCTCTTCAGTCCTTCGCAGAAGGGTCGCCTAACGGCGCGCCTAACGGCGCGCCTAACGGCGAGAATCCTGGCGCTGATACCCGTAAGCGGGATGCTGCTCTTTCGCGAACTCTCCTTGAGGGTGCCAGAAACGCCATAAGCCTGGGATACATGCTCGAGGCAATCGAGCTTATCGATGAATCCATCGAATATTCTCCTGCCAATTCCGATGCGCTTTATCTTCGCGCCCTCTGCGGTCTGTCGCTGAAGGAGCCGCAGGCCCAACTGGGTCTCCTGCTCGAGGGCGCTCTCAGCGGGAATGAGTTTTTTTATTATGCCAGGGAAGATGCCCTGCTGCTCTACAGTTCCTTTCTTGTGCATACACGGGACTATCACGATGCATTGCGTTTTCTTTCCGCTCTTCGCCATAGTCCAAAGCGGGACAGCCTCGAAGCCGAAGCCTTGCGACTTTCGGGAAATCCCGAAAAGGCAAGGGAATCCCTGCTCATGCTGATTGGCAGATATCCCTCCGAGGCCGCACTCTGCATTCCCTGGCTATTTTCCCTGAACCATGAGACTCGATCGGCAGCCGATGCCAAACTTGTAGCGGAACTCTTCCGGCTTTTGCCGGGTATAAAGGAAAAGTCGCCGGATTTTCTGGCAGCACTGGTACCGTTTGCATCCACCCTTGAGGATTCGCGCTTTATGCTGCGGGAGTTTAGGGCTATGGGCGGCAGCAGTGCCGGATCCACGGTCTTGTCGTTGAAATACGGTCTTGTTGCTGAAGCCGATGCAATTACAGAATTTTTTTCGGGTGTTTATCCGCTGTTTGCCGATGTGGTTCGCGATTTTTATGGTAATTTGGGAAGCGATCAAAGCCAGCAATCCTTTTTGAAAACATTCCTAGCGTTTTCGGGAACCATCGCCGCTGATGATAACAGAGATGGCATAGCGGATTTTCTGGTACAGTACGAATCCGGGCAAGCCCTATCGGCAATCGTTGATCAAAACCAGGACGATGTCGCCGAAATACGGGTGTTTTTTACTGATGGCGTGCCTTCGCAGGCTAAATCGCGGAGCGTGTCGCAGGATGTCGAGTTAAGTTATGGACTATGGCCGTATCTTGCTACCGTTTCGTATACTTCCCCGCTCGGCGGGAAAATGTACAGCGTCAAGCCTTCGGCCCTGGCATACCGTATTCTCGATTTTGATGTTCTTGGTCGCTATCAGGGGCGGGCTGTCATGCTTTATGGCAATTCTGCGATTCCGCTGCTTCTCGAACAGCAGGTTTTGTCCCAAGCCGTTCATGTCAGCGAGAAAACACCCCGAAAAATTCAGACGGCTGACCTGATAGACGGCATGCCCGTGCAATCCTGGTATTCATTGCATACGGGTATGGCTGCGAAGGTTTTTTATACCAATGGCATGCCGGAATCTGAACAGGTGGATTTGAATGGCGACGGTAGATTCGAAGGACGGAAATACTGGGCCTTGAATTCGGCCGGCGAATCGATTCCCGTCAGCATAGAGATAGATGCAAATGCAGACGGCATTTACGAGTACCTTGAATCGCTTGTGGCTCCGTTTGAAAAAAGCTGGGATCTTGACGACAACGGCAGTATGGACTTGAAGCTTATTCCACAAGACGAAGGCCACCGGCGATACGAATTCTCGAGTCGGCTCAATAGTACGGTTGACATTGTGCTCGTCTATGCCTCAGGCAGGATAAGCAAGGCGTTTCGCAACGATATTTCAATATCGCTGGTACCCGATGCCGGTGGCAAAGTAATATGGCTTGGCAAAAAGCCTTTTGACTTTGGGGTGGAAGTGCCAAAACCCGGCTGGGGAGTCAGAGCCTCGCTCAGGTATTTCGTGCTTGCTGTCGGCGATCTGCTCTATGCCGAAGTTTTAGACTGAATTATTCCTCTCCAGCCTTGATTTTCTCCACTTGGTCTCCTAAAATTACTTTATTGCCAAATACGCAATGGGGGTAATATGGGTAGTTCCGAGCTTCAAGTGAACCTTCCTTTATCTGGTGTGCTAAATATAGAAAATTCTGCTGAAACAGCCCTCCTGCTTTCCGATGCAATCAACAAATCCGAAAAGCTGGCAATAGATTTAAGCGGAGTCAGGGAGCTGGATCTGCCTGGTATCCAGCTTTTATATTCGGCAAGCCGGACCGCCGCCAACAAGGGCAGGTCGTTGGTCCTTACGGGGAGCATAGCTCCGGAGGCAATTCGCAAATTGCTGCATGCCGGCTTTATTCAAAATACCTGCAGCTCAGGCGAGGCTTTGATGGCCATGCTTCCCGATTTTTTTGCGGCAGGCAGTAAGACATGCTAGATAAATTCAAAGACGCATTTCGCGAAGAGGCTCAGGAACTCCTTGGGAATCTGGAAACCCTGCTTTTGGAGCTTGAGGTGGACAGTACGGACATGGAACTGATCAATGCCGCTTTTCGGGCTGTTCATACCATAAAAGGCTCGGCAGGCATGTTTGGCTTCGAACGCATCAGCCGTTTTACCCACGATTTTGAGACGCTTTTGGACAGCTGCCGCTCCGGTGCCTGCACGGTGGACAAGCATCTCATCGACCTATCGCTCAGAGCACGCGACGTCATACGCGAAATGCTCACCGAAGAAGACAATACGCTTCCATTCAGCGATGTAGCGCAGCGGCTGATGGGTGAATTTCGCCTCGCCATCAGTTCGTGCGCGGACGCGGTTCCGGATGCTGCGCCTGCCAGGCTGCCTGCAGAGGGGAGCCTGGCAGTCCAACCCATTCAGCCGGCAATGCCGAGAGAAATATTTACCGTGGAACCCAACGACGACTCCAGCGGAACATACCGGATATTCTTTAAGCCGCCCCCGTCCATCTTTAAGAACGGCACTCGCGTTTTAAAGCTATTCGAGGAGCTTGCCGATCTTGGCGAACTTTCCGCGCATCCGCGCATGCGCGACCTTCCGTCTCTCGATGCGCTTGACCCGGAGCTCTGCTACGTCGCCTGGGATATTATTCTTACTACCAGTCAGGGAATTAACTCCATCCAGGACGTGTTTATCTTTATCGATTGCGCCGCGGATTTGAAGATAGAGCGACTCGATAACCCCGACGAGCTGCTTCGCGATCGGCCCAAAAAGCTTGGGGAGATACTCGTGGAACGCGGCTTGATTCAGGCTGAAGCCCTGGGCATTGCATTGAAGTCCCAGCGGAAGCTCGGGGAAGTGCTCTTGGAAAAAAATATCGTGTCGCCGGGGGAGCTGGAATCGGCACTGGTCGAGCAGGCGCATTTAAAGCGCGCTCAGGAAAAGCAAAGCGAAACCGCAGGTTCAATTCGAGTCTCCAGCGAAAAGCTCGATCAGCTGGTCGATCTCGTAGGCGAAATGGTGACTCTGCAAGCCAGGCTGGCCCGAACTTCTTTGCAGTTGGGGGACACGGGATTATCCTCGATATCCGAGCAATTCGAGCGGCTTGTTTCCCAATTGCGGGATAACGCCATGAGCGTGCGCATGCTGCCCATCGGTTCTACCTTTAATAAATTTCGCAGGGTTGTGCGGGATCTTTCTGCGGAGCTTGGCAAGGAAGTGGAGTTATTGACAGAAGGAGCCGACACCGAGCTGGACAAAACCGTAATAGAGCGGCTCAATGATCCCCTGGTACATATAATAAGGAACTCACTGGATCATGGAATCGAGAAGCCGCAAGACCGCATTGCCGCAGGGAAACCTTCGGGTGGAAAAATAACCCTCTCGGCCCAGCATTCGGGGGCTCATGTCGTGATAAGCGTTTCCGACGATGGAAAAGGCCTGGATATCGACGCTATTCGAGCCAAGGCGATAGAGCGCGGCATCCTGAGTGCCAACCAGGACCTCAGTGACGAGGATGCGTTCATGCTTATCTTCAGGCCTGGTTTTAGTACCGCAAAAAACGTTACCAGCGTTTCAGGCAGGGGCGTGGGCATGGATGTGGTGAAGCGAGAGATAGATTCGCTGGGCGGCATGGTTACTGTGGAATCGATCAAGGGCAAAGGTTCCAGGATTTTGCTTAAAATTCCGCTTACCCTGGCGATAATCGAAGGTCTGCTTGTGCGCATCGGCAATGAGTTTTTCGTGCTGCCCCTGTCTTCCGTGGAGGGCTGCGTCGAACTTTCCCGGGACGAAAACGGCTCGGGCGAGAATGGCAGGATAATGCGCTACCGCGAAGAATTGCTGCCGTATATCGATCTGCGCGACTTTTTCTCCGTGCCGGGAATCGCTCCCGCGCTTTCCCAGGTTGTGGTCATCAATTCCCAGGGCAGCCATATGGGACTGGTCGTCGATAATGTTATCGGGGATTACCAGACCGTCATCAAACCGCTTGGACGCATGTTCAAGGATGCTGAGGGCCTGTCGGGAGCCACGATACTGGGTGACGGCACCGTGGCGCTTATAGTAGACTTTAACGGCCTGGCAAACCATTCCCGCGCTTCGGGTAAAATTAAAGCGGGTACACAATGAGCATGGAGGAGGCCGGCGACCTCAGACATTATGAGGGTCTTTCTGACAGGGCTTTTAAGAAACTCGCGGAATATATCGAAGCCCAGCTCGGCATCCGCATGCCCGACGCAAAGCGGATAATGCTGGAGAGCCGCCTGCAGAAACGGCTGCGCATACTCGGACTTCCCGATTATGACGCATATCTGGACCATGTCTTTTCAGACAGCGACAATACCGAACTTGTGCAGATGATCGATGCAGTGACCACGAACAAGACCGATTTTTTCAGGGAACCCGATCACTTCGATATACTTACTTCGCGTATCCTGCCCAAAGCCCTGTCGAATCCGGGCATGGGTAGACCTTTTTCCTTCTGGTCCGCCGGATGCGCAACGGGGGAAGAGCCCTATACCCTGGCCATGGTGCTTGAGGAATTTATTTTAACCCATCCGGGTTTTTCCTACCAAATAATAGCATCGGACATTTCTACGCAAGCTTTGCAAAAGGCTGTAAACGCGATTTACCCAAGCGAGCGCGTAGACGTGGTTCCCCTGGCGCTGAAGCGGAAATATCTTTTGCGGTCTAAGGATTCGCAGAAAGGCGATGTACGATTCAAGAAGGAAGTCCGGGAAAAAATTAAATTCATCCGCTTGAATTTCATGGATGACAGCTATCCGTTCGAAGGCGTATTCGACATGGTTTTTTGCAGGAATGTTATTATTTATTTTGACCGTGCAACCCAGGAGAAGATGCTGGGCCGTATTTGCAGGCACCTGCGGCCGGGAGGCAACCTGTTTCTAGGGCATTCGGAAACGCTGACGGGCATGAGTCTGCCCTTGCGTTCCATAGCTCCCACTGTTTACGAAAAATTATAGAAGACCAAGGACGGCCGATAGATGGAGAAGATCAAGGTAATGATTGTGGATGACTCCGCCGTGGTTCGGCAAACCTTGAAGGACCTGCTGGATTCGGATCCGCAGATCGAGGTGCTATCGGTGGCATCCGACCCCATTTTTGCGTTGAAGCGGCTGGAAACGGAAAAGCCCGATGTAATAGTATCCGACGTGGAGATGCCCCGCATGGATGGGCTTGCTTTTTTGCGCAAAATACGCGAAACGATAGATATTCCCCTGGTTATATGCTCAAGTAAAACCGAAGAAGGCTCGGACAACGCCATCAAGGCCATGGAATACGGCGCAGTCGATATCATCCAGAAACCCAAGGTTGGCACCAAACAGTTTCTTGAAGAATCCAGGGTGGCTATTTGCGACGTGGTAAAGGCCGCTCATCTTGCCAAGCATCGGCGGCCTTTTTCCGCTCCGATGCGGGAAGTGGCTCCGAAGCTTACCGCTGATGTAATAATGCCGAAACCGAACGCGGGAAACGTGCTGGATACCACGGAAAAGGTCGTCGTCGTCGGAGCATCCACCGGCGGAACGGAAGCATTGCGGGAATTTTTGGAGCTTTTTGCCGAGGACGCCCCTGGTATCGTCATTGTTCAGCATATGCCCGAGCATTTTACGGCTGCCTTTGCGCGGCGATTGGACGGCATCTGCCGCATCGGCGTAAAGGAAGCGGAAGATAATGATACCGTAATACGCGGGAGGGCGCTTATAGCCCCGGGAAACAAGCATACTCTGCTCAAGAGGAGCGGCGCAGGTACTATGTGGAAGTAAAAGACGGCCCGCTTGTATGCAGGCACAGGCCGAGTGTCGACGTGCTGTTTCGGTCGGCTGCCCGCTATGCGGGTAAGAATGCGGTAGGCGTAATCATGACCGGCATGGGAGACGACGGTTCCCGTGGAATGAAAGAATTATTCGACGCCGGCGCTTTTAACATTGCGCAGGATGAAGAATCATGTATAGTGTTTGGGATGCCCAACGAAGCGATTAAGCTTGGCGGAGTCCATTTGGTCGTGCCATTAAGTAAAATTACTGCGGAAGTGCTGAAGGCAGCCCGCTAGCTTGTAAATCGAAGAGCCGCTTTTAGCGGCCAGTTTGGATTCAGGAGGTTTTTATGGGTAAAAAAATATTGGTTATTGATGATTCCGCCGCGATCCGGCAGAGCATTTCCTACATTCTCAACCAGGAAGGCTATGAAACCACCGAGGCCTGCGACGGTCTTGAGGGGCTGCAGAAGCTGGACGGTGTTGACCATCTCGACTGCATCATAACCGATGTAAACATGCCCAATATGGACGGCATTACCTTTATACGCAAGGCACGGGAAAACGGCAAGTTCAAATTCGTCCCGATTCTGGTGCTTACCACGGAATCGCAGGGAGCTAAAATGAACGAGGGCAAGGATGCGGGTGCCACGGGCTGGATCGTAAAGCCGTTCAGCGCCGACAAATTATTGGCCGTGGTAAAAAAGGTAGCGGAATAGCCGTGGAAAACGCCAAGCCGCTTGCGGGAAGGTTTCTGACGTTTATGCTCGACGGCGAGATTTACGCCGTAACGGTGGAACGCGTCGAAGTAGTACTGGAAATGCAGACTATTACGAGGGTTCCCAATACGGATTCGCAGATATGCGGCGTAATCAACCATCGCGGATCGGTGATTCCCGTAGTCGATTTGCGAATACGGTTCGGCCAGAGGCCATCGCTTCGCGACGAGAGCTGCTCGATAGTCGTTCTCCAGGTCAAGTACGAAGGCGAAACGCTGACGGCAGGCATGCTTGCGGACGGCGTGCGCGAGGTGCTGGACATAGAAACCGACGCGCTGGAATCCACGCCGAAAATCGGTGAGCGAAAAGGCGTGGCATCCGGTTCCGCCGCTTCATCCTGCGTAGCGGGGCTGGCCAGGATAGGTAAAGATTTTATTATAATTTTGGATATCGACGCTACGTACGCCAGAGGTTCCTCTATTTTGGAAACGGGCCATGCATAGCAAAAAAAACCTCTCTACCCCCGTCGAATCGCCGGAAACCCGTATACTCATAGTGGAGGACGAAACCATAGTAGCCCTGGACATGAGGGCCAGGCTCCAGAGCCTTGGTTACACGGTAGTGGGCACCGCTCCTTCCAGCGAGCTTGCCATTGCGCTTGCAAAAAAGTACGAGCCTCACCTGGTGCTTATGGATATAAAACTTCACGGCGATACCGACGGAGTCGAAACGGCGCGCAGGATCTGCAAGATACGCGAAGTTCCCGTGGTTTTCGTAACCGCTTACACCGATGAAAGCACGCTGCGGAACGTGCAGAGCTCGAGTTCCTACGGGTATATCGTCAAGCCCTACCACGAACGCGAATTGCGAATAGCCATCGAGCTGGCGCTGTCAAAGTTCTCCTATGAAAGAAAAATCCTCGAAGCCAAGGAAAAGGCGGAGGAGCACGATCGCGCAAAGAGTTTGTTCCTGTCGAATATCAGCCATGAGCTTAAAACTCCCCTTAACGCGATTATAGGATTTACCGACCTTGCGGCGACACTGGCCGAGGATCCTGAGTTAAAAGAATATATCTATATGGCCAGCCGCGGAGCCAGAAAACTCGAGTCGAGCATAAACTCGCTCCTGGACTACACGAAACTGGAAAGCGGCGCGCTCGTGCCCGTATATTCGGAATTCGCCCTGGAGGACATGCTGGCGCGATCATGGGAACCATATGCAGCGGAGGCATACGGCAAGGGCCTGGCTTTGTCCCTGTGCCTGGATCCCGCTTTGCCCCAAACGCTGCACGGAGACGCCGTGCATATATCCGCCATTATAAAAAACCTGCTTGAAAACGCCGTCAAGTTTACCGAATCCGGCTATGTCAGCCTTTCTGCCCGTCGGGAAATCGTGGACGGCAAAAGCATGATGCAAATTTCAGTCGCGGACAGCGGACGAGGCATTCCCGCGGATTTTCGCGAAACGATTTTCAAGCGCTTTACCCAGTTTGACGAATCCTATACCAGGCTCGTCGGCGGCATGGGACTGGGGCTTTCCCTGGTTCAGGGTCTTGCCCATCTCCTGGATATACAATTGACCCTGCGCGAGAATCCTGCCGGCGGTACGGAATTCCAGTTGCGCATGGCTATCGATGCCAAGGCTGCCCGCTCATATCCGGAATCCGCTCAGCGATTCTATTCCTTTACGATAGGCTTGTTCGGAATGCATCCGGAGGTGGCGAAAGGTATAGGCTTCATGGCCGAGAGTCTGGGGGCGGGTATTCTCGCCCTCGATTCGCTCACCATCAAAAGCGGCAGCGTAAACGCCTTGTTTATCGATGTCGCATCCTGGTCGCGCTGTGGCGCGGAAGTCAGGGAGCGGTGCGTAGCCGCCGTGAAAAACGGCTTGCCGCTGCTTTTTATCGTTGGATCCCCGGGCGAACTTAAACAGAATCCCGAGCCTGGAACCCCCCAGCGCGTTTCGTATCCGCTTGGCTTGAATATTATGTATTCGGCACTCCAAAGGGCAGCATCTGCCGTGGCTTCGGGAAAAGCCGTCGCCGACCCGTCCCCGCTGAAATATCTCGACGTTCGCATCGAAACGCCGGGGATACTCTCGCACGATAGCAATAAAAATAAACATGAAACCGCAAGTCTCGAATACGCAAAACTTTTCGATGCGGCAAAAACGGAGTTGCGGGCTTCGGCGGATATGAATTCGGCGATGCAAAACTTGTTCCTGGATATTCAGGATGCCTATATAAATGGCGACGAGGAAGCCATCGAGCGGATAGCAAAAAGACATTACGACAACTTTTCTGAGCAAAAGGCCAGCGCATGCGCCAAGTTTACCTTGTCTGTTTTGATGGATTCGCGGAAAGGACCAGGGCCTTGGATTCGGAGTCTGCATGCACTTATGAAAAACAACCTTGGTTCTTGACGATAGGGAGGAAAATGTGCCTAAATTTCTTGTTGTTGAGGACGATTTCGGCAGTCGTCGAATGATGCAGAAACTATTGAAGGACTATGGCGACGTCGACGTAGTGGTGGATGGCGAGGAAGCCGTGCAGGCATTTTCGATGACCAGGGATGACGATATAAAATATGCTGCGATTTTTTTGGATATCATGATGCCCAGGATGGATGGGCACGAGGCATTGAAGAGAATACGCGCCATGGAAAAAGAGCTTGGGGTAAACCCCGCCAGTGAAGTAAAGATAATTATGACCACCGTACTGGAAGATCCGAGGAATGTCGTGGATGCATATTTCAGCGGCGGAGCGACCTCCTATCTGGTCAAGCCGGTAGACAGGCTTAAAGTGCGTTCCGAGATGCAAAAGCTGGGCTTCCTGCCGGTTATAGGCTAGGTATTATACAATGAATAAAAATGTACGTATCGCAATTTGCGAGGATGAGCGGATCGTTTCGCTTGACATTGCTAAATTCCTCGAGCGTAACGGCTATGAATGCGCCGGTTCCTTCGATTCCGCCGAGGGATTGCTTCAATACCTTGAGATGGAGAAGCCGGATCTGGTTTTGATGGACATCCATTTAAAAGGCAAAATGGACGGCATAGAGGCGTCTTCCATAATATTTACCAGGTTCATGATTCCGGTGATTCTGCTTACAGCCTATGCCGATACGGCCACCATCGAGCGAGCCAAGATTACCCAGCCTTATGCCTACGTGCTCAAGCCTTATGACGAGCGGGAGCTTAAAACCGCCATAGAACTTGGCTTGTACCGTGCGACGATGGAACGTAAACTGCGCGATAGCGAGGCTTTGTACCGCGGCTTGTTTTCCGGCGGCCTTACCGCGCAATGCCTGATATCGGGCGATGGCATCATAAGCGAAAAAAACCAGGCTTTTTCCGCCCTGGCAGGTGTCGGCGAGGGCATCGTGCTTTTTAATGACCTTATTCCCGAGCCGGAATTCCGAGGGCATGTCGACGCCTGCCTGTCCAAGGGCCACGGAATGCCGGTACGCGAAACGGTGCTTCAGGCAATAACGGGAGTAAAGAAAAATATACTGGTTAGCCTTACCCCGCTTAATCTTTTTTCGGGCTCCCTTTCGTTTCTCTGCCAGGCTATAGACATAAGCGAACGGCACGAACTCATGAAGCAGTTGCTGCAATCGCAAAAAATGGACGCATTGGGCAGGCTTTCGAGCAGCGTCGCCCACGATTTCAACAATATCCTGACGGCGATAATTGGTTATGCGCGAATGCTGGAAACCGAGTTTCCCGATGATTCGCCCTCCCAGGGAGATATTGACGGAATAATCCAGACGGCAAATCGAGCTTCCACGCTTACGCGCAGGCTTCTGATGTTTGCCCGTGCCGAAAATTCGGAACCGGTTCATATTTCGCTGCATGAATTATGCGGGGACATGGTGCAAATGCTGGCTCATCTCCTAGGCAGCGATACGCATCTGAATCTCGTGTCAGAGGGCACTTCCGACAATGTGTTCATTGACCGCTCGCGGATGGAACAGGTTGTCATGAACCTTTGCGTCAACGCCAGGGATGCGACTCCCGGCGGCGGAATCATAGAGCTTACGACGGGCATCGTTAACCTGAGCGAAAAAATAATGGGAGCGGTAATGGAAATTCCCGAAGGCGCCTGGGTTTTTATGAGCGTCGAGGACCACGGTTCGGGTATGGACGAGTCGATCATACATCATGTGTTCGAGCCGTTTTTTACCACGAAATCGCGGGAAACGGGCACGGGTCTGGGCTTGTCCACCGTCCTTGGCATAGTGCAAAGCGCTCATGGCTACATCGATGTAAATAGCAAGAAGAATTCGGGTTCCAAATTTACGGTATATTTGCCGCTTGTAGGTTGTTGAAGCCTAGTCTCTGTTCAGGATTGCGGCATACAACAGTGCTTCTATTCCGGCCGCGGCCGGACTGGCAAACGCGCGGTTTTCCCTGTCGAGTGCTACCCGGTGGGTTTCCTGCACCCGCGAGGGCTTATCGCTTAGGGTAATTATTGTATCACCGAGGTAAATCGCCTCGCGGACGTCATGCGTAACCACCAATGCGGTACGCCCGTCTTTGCGCCTGACTTCGAGAAAAGCATCCATTACCCCAATCCGCGTCCTAAGGTCAAGGGAGCTGAACGGCTCGTCCAGCAGCATTACCGATGAAGGGGAGGCAAAAGCCCGCGCCAGGGAAACCCTTCGTTTCATGCCTCCGGACAACTGGCTTGGAAACATGCGGCTATCCCCGGAAAGACCCATGGCCGACAGCACCTCCGCTGCCTTGATCCTGCGTTCCGGCTCCGCCATATACGGCTTCAATATAAAGGAAACATTGTCTTCGGCGCTCATCCAGGGCAGAAGCCTGTCCTCCTGGAATACGCAGCTTACGCCAGCCAAGGAAAAATCGCCGATGCTTCCCTCATACTCTTTGTCGATGCCGGCCAATATGTTAAGGAGGCTCGTCTTGCCGCAGCCCGAGGGGCCGAGGAGGACGGTTATCTCTCCGGGATTGCAGCGCAGGTCTATCCCGTCCAATATCCGGAGCGATGCATAAGATTTGCGCAGATTCGTTATGCTGTAGTCCACTTGAGCTTCCTTGCCGCAAGGGCGAAAATAGCGTCCGAGACGGAGCAGAGCACTATGCCCGCCGCGGCCCATGCGAATACTTCGATAGTCTCAAGATTGAGCCGCGCGGTCTGCATGCCTGTTCCGAGGGCCAGCTTGGGCTGGCTTAGGATTTCGCCGGCAATGACTACCTTCCATGCCAGGCCAAGGGAGTTGCGCGCAGCCGCCACGATATGGGGCAGTGCGGATGGGAACCGTATCTTCCACAGGATGTCCGCCTTCGATACCCTGAAGGAAACGGCCATGGAAACGAGATTCCTGTCCACACAGCGGACGCCTCCCGCGACATCGGAGAGTACCACGGGAAATGCCATGAGCACGGCGGAGAATACGGGCACGATGTCATCGGGAAACCAAATCAGAGCGATAAGTATAATGGCGAGTACCGGCGTAGCCCGGATTATAGCCATGAGCGGAGAAACAAGCCTTGCGAAGCGGGGCGACATCGCCGTAAAAAAGCCGAGAGCCGAACCGATGGCCATTGAAATAAAGAACGCTGCGAGCCCTCGAATGGCGGTGAAGGCAAGCGCGCCAAGGAATCGGGGGGCAAGGCAGAGCCTGACGAAAGTTAATAATACTTTATCGGGAGCCGGTAGGATTATGTCCTTGCCGATTCCAAGCGAGGCGAGTTTCCAGATGGAGAGCAGCACGGCGAAGCCCAGAAGGTAATCGCCGGTGTTACCCGGCCCCTTAGTTTTTTCCATCGGAAAGATCGGCATAGAAAGATGGAGGCGGCAGTTTGGAGCCGATCGACGCGGGAGATGAGGCCATGAATATTTCCAGTAGTCCGCTTACGGCGGCTCTTGACTTGCCGGATTTGATGAATACGTAATTGGAAACCGGAATCGCGGCGCTTGCGATGGGAGCCTTGAGTCCCAGCTCGAATGCCTCTACCAGCGTTCCTGCCTCCAGAGGGTCTGCAAGCACTTTTTTTATGGATTGTTCATAGGCATCAAGGAACGCCTTAACAGCGAGCGGACGTTCCTTGATGAGAGAGCCTTTGGCGACGAGTACCGTCATCGGATAATCATCCTGTCCGCTTGCGGCCTTCCAGAGGGGCAACACGGGGAAGGCGTCGCGCAGATCCTTGTTTCCCCGGAGGGCCATGGTGGCAAATGGTTCGGGTAGCAGCGCGTTGGAAATTCGGCCCGCTATCAAACTGGCGGCTATCTCCGGATAGGCCATATTGAATATGAGCTTTATTGCGGTATCGGTATCTATCCCCTCGTTTTTCAGTATGGTTCGAAGAATGAATTCCGGAGTTGCGCCCTGGCCAGCAACGTATAGCTCTTTTCCCCGCAGATCGGAAATACCCGTAACTGATGCATCGGCCGAAACAAGCTTCAGCATGCCGTTTCCTACGACAGCGAGCATCGGATAGTCGATGCCGGAATTGTATAGTTTTGCCGCCATGTTAACGGGAAGGACTGCGACATCCAGCTCGCCCGAAAGCAGTTTTGCGGCGATGGCGTCGGCGGAAGCGTAGGCTTCCACTGTAAGCGATACGTTTTGGGGCAAAGCGGGCGGCTGAGAAAAAAGATGGATCATTCCAATTCCGCTGGGACCTTTTATGGTTCCCGCCGTAATTTCGAGCTGGGGAAGGCTTGCCTGGAGAGTCGACCCTTCCTTTCCGCCGAGGGAGAATAGCTGGAGGGAACAAAGCGCCAGTACGGCAAAGAGCGATAGGCAACGTTTCATCGTGTTTCCTTTCTGGTTTTCGGGCGTACATGAGTTTTTATCTTTACACTAGGGGACCTCGAAAAACTTCAGTTTTGCGAGGTCGACCATCAAAAAACCTGATTCCAGTAAGGGATCAGTTAGGCGCCTCCGACAACCAACAGGGTTATTGGAGGCGCCAACTATAAGGTACCGCGAAAAACCCATGTTTTTCAAGGTGCCCTATATTATTTGCCGTAAATTTATTATAGTATCGGTATGAGCGATAAAAGCTGCCCCTCCTGCGGCATGACGATAGAAAGCGTCAGGAAGCATGGCCTCATAGGTTGTGAGTTTTGTCTCAGGGAATTCCGGTCCGAGATAGTGATGCAATTTCGCAGGAGCGGTCATGGATTCAACTATTCCGGCAAGATGCCGCTTTCCATAAAAAACAACGAATTGACGATGCTCGGGAAAGAACTTGAAAGCGCCGTAAACAACGATGATTTTGAACGCGCGGCCATTCTGCGCGACTCGATCAATAAAATTCAGGCGGATGCGGCGAAATGAGCAGGTTCTTCCAGCAGGCGCAAGATGATTCCTCCGTCCATCCTGGCGATTTCGATGTCGTGCTCCATTCCCGTGTCGGCCTTTCCCGGAACCTTTCGGCTTATCTCTTCGCACCCAGGATAGACCCCGAACAAAAACAAATTCTTCTTTCGGCGCTGCGAAAAAAACTGGTCGCATGCGGTCTTACTTTTTATAGGATACTCGAGCTTAGCGATGCACGGCGCGCTTTGCTCATAGACCGTGATTTTTTGCCTCGGGCTTTTGCGGTGGATGAGTCCAGCTCTTTGGCGCTTTCGGAAGATGAGCCTTTATGGGTGCTTTGCTTGGAAAGGGATCATGTCCTGGTGCAGGCGCAAAAAGATGGATTGGCGCTTCGGGAAGCCTGGAATTGCGTAAGGGAAACGGAGGAACGGCTTGGCTCCGATTGTGTATGGGCCTTTGATGCGGATTTTGGGTTTTTAACGAGCGATATACAGAAGATCGGTACCGGATTATCGGCTTCGGTTTCGGTACACCTGCCTGCGCTTGAATTAGGCGGTTTTATAGAAAAAGCCTGCAAACAAGCTCTTGACGCCGGTTTTACCATCGGCGGAATGTATGGTTCGGGGGGCGTATCCGGTGGGGCACTGTACGAAATAGCGCTTCCCCAAGGATTTATGGACGCCGAAACAGTAGCGCTTGACAGGCTTGAACGAGCAACGAAATTATTGGTCGGGTATGAACGCAGCGCGCGAAATGAACTCCTGGAATCAGGATCCTGGGAGCTTTTCGACTTTATTGGCAGGGCTGTAGGGCGCGCGCTGCACGCACACAGCGTAAGTTGGGACGAATGCGCGGAAATAGTATCCGGCATCAGGTTGGGTTTAAGCATAAAAGTGCTCGCGGGTATGGACGACAGCCGTGCCAGTGCCTTATTCTATAAAGTAAGGAATGTTCCTTTGTCAAAAGATCAAAATCAAAGGACGCCTGAACATGTGACTCGCGCAGCCTTGCTGCGAAACTCTGTGCGTGGATTACATTTTTCCGAGAGGTACAAAGATGTTTAAAGGCTTGACCAAGAGAGCGCAGCGCATCCTGACTATACTAGCCCAGGAAGAGGCAAAGCGCTTTCACGCATCCGAACTGAGTCCGGAGCATGTGCTTCTGGCAATTCTCCATTCCGTCGAAGGTTCGGGTTATAAGCTGGTCGAAACCCTGAAAATCGATATTCATGAGTTGGTTCTGGAGCTCGAGCGCAATGCCATAAGCCGCAAGGGCGGCTTTATCTTGGGCGACGCGCCTTTATCGCGGAGGCTCAAGAGCATGCTCGAGGCCGCCGCCGAGGAAGCACGGCTTATGGAATGCGAATATATCGGCAGCGAGCATCTGGTCGTCGCATCCGCGCGGGAGACAGGTTCTGCCTTCGAGGGACTCCTTGGGCGCTACGGTATTTTTTACGAGCAGCTGCGCGGGGCACTTCGCCTGATAGTGGCTTCGGGCGAAGAGCGGACCACCAAAGCGCGCATAGTCATGCAGAATCAGATTCTGCCAGGCGCACAGCACAAAGCTGCGCAGGAGGCTCCCACGCCGCTCCTGAACGAACATTCCCGAGACCTGACGGCCCGGGCGCGGGAAGACAAAATAGACCCGGTGATCGGCCGTAACACCGAAACAACCCGGCTTATACGCATACTATCCCGGCGCACCAAGAATAACCCCGTGCTTATCGGCGACCCCGGCGTCGGCAAGACCGCGATCGTAGAAGGCCTTGCCCTCCGCATCGCGCGCGCCGAGGTTCCTGTCGGGCTGCTCAATAAGCGGCTCATGGTACTCGACGTCGCCTCGATAGTGGCGGGAACGAAATACCGCGGCGAATTCGAGGAACGGCTAAAGCGCATCATGAAGGAAATCGCGGCGGCGGGCAATGTCATACTGTTCATCGACGAATTGCATACGATTATCGGGGCGGGCAGCGCCGAAGGCACGATCGACGCTTCCAATATGCTGAAACCCGCATTATCCCGTGGGGAACTGCAATGCATCGGAGCCACTACCCTGGACGAATACCGCAAGTACTTCGAGAAGGATGCCGCGCTGGAGCGGCGTTTCCAGACGGTGCTCGTCGAGGAACCCGACACGCTCATGAGCATACAGATACTCAACGGCATCAAGGAACGCTACGAGCGCTTCCATTGCGTGCGCTATTCACCCGAGGCCATCGAGGCATCGGTAGCATACGCCAAGCGCTACATCAGCGAGCGCTGCATGCCCGACAAGGCCATCGACGTGATGGATGAGGCAGGCGCACGCAAGAAGATAGAAAATGTCGAGTCCATTCCCGAGCTTGGCGTAATAGAAGAAGAGATACGCAAGCTCACGGAAGAAAAGCTGGCCCTCGTTTCCACGCAGAATTACGAACGAGCCGCCCATATCCGCGACAGCGTCAAGGCGCTTCGCCTGGAACTCGATGAACTCAAGGCCAGGCAGCTGTCACTGAACGGCAAAGGCGTGGCATGGGTTAACCATGACGACATCCGCGCAGTGGTGTCCGAAATTACGGGGATTCCCCTGGAACGGATAGCCGAAGGCGAGTCGGGCCGATTGATCAACATGGAAAGCGAACTGCACAAGAAAATAGTAGGGCAAGACGCGGCGGTAGAGGCTTTGGCCCAGGCCGTACGACGTGCGCGCGCAGGCATCGGCGACGCCAAACGGCCATTGGGGTCGTTTATCTTTTTGGGACCCACCGGAGTCGGCAAGACATTGCTGGCAAAAACCCTGGCAGAAACGCTTTTTGGAAGCCAGGATGCGCTTATTCGCGTGGATATGTCCGATTTTATGGAGAAACACAACGCATCCCGCCTCGTGGGGGCGCCGCCGGGCTACGTAGGCTACGACGAGGGCGGAATGCTAACCGAGCGCGTGCGCCGCAAGCCATACAGCGTTGTGCTTTTCGACGAGATAGAAAAAGCCCATCCGGACGTATTCAACCTGCTGCTGCAGCTTCTCGAAGAGGGGGAGCTGCGCGATAACCTGGGCCACGTCGTGTCGTTCCGCAACTGCGTGATTATAATGACCAGCAACGCCGGCACAAGGGATATAACCCGGGGCACGAGGCTGGGATTCGGAGCCGAGGCATTCCGTTTCGATTACCAGAGCGTCAAGACGGCAGCCCTTGCGGAGCTCAAGCGCATCTTCAACCCGGAGTTCATAAACCGGGTGGACGAGCTCGTGGTATTCCACCCCCTGAATAAAGACCAGGTAACCAGCGTCCTCCAATTGGAGCTCAACGGCCTGCGTCAGAGGCTCGCGGAGCGGGGAGTCTCCCTGGATCTGGACCGCAAGGCTACCGAGCAGCTGGTGGAAAAAGGCTATGATGCCGCTTACGGAGCCCGCCCGATGCGGAGGCTCATTACCAAGGAGCTCGAGGATCCGATAGCCACATTCATGGTGTCAGGCGAATGTCCGCCAGGGGCCACGATAAAAGTCCGGCTCAAGGATGACGCCCTGAGCCTGAAGGTTAGCATGCCTTCCAAAAAGGTCGATGACGAAGTAGCCAAGACTTGATACCGCGCCTAAGCGCGCCGCGCCATTAGGCGCGATTAGTCCATATCATGGCCTATGAGGCGGCGCAGCTCGCGAATCCTTGAGTCCTCGATGCGCACGTGCATGTTTTTTTCCTGCATGGGTATAACAAGTCCTTTGGGACCGTTTTTGGCCCTGCGCAGGTATTTAACGAAAGTATAATAAAGGTCTCCAGCTCCGGCAGATCTAGCTTTGGAGTAATAGAGGGCCAGGGTTCCCGCATCCAGCAGCGTTTCCAGCGGTACGCTCTTTCCCGAGCGGGACTTGATGAACACATAAGAGCCCGAGTAGTCGCGCGCGTGCAGCCACATGTCGTTACCCTTTACGTGCCTTCGGAGCAGCTGGTCGTTTTCCGGGGCGGATCTACCTATCAGTAAGAGCCAGCCGTCCTTCTCGAGGGAAAGACCGGGAAAACGGCGAGTCGTTTCGGCCACCGAGCTCTTCTTTTTTATGAGGAAGGCGCGTATGGCGTGCGGGTTGTTTTCCGTCTCCACGGCCGCGGCGTCTTTTTCCAGCGCGTCCACGGCTGTCTGCGCCGACTGGATTTCCAGCATGGTTTCCACGGCGCCCGATTTTGCCTTTTTCGACTTTTCGTAATAATCCCCGGCGTTGGAAACCATGTTCTTTTTTGGATCAATCCGGATTCGGATTTCGCCGCCCCGGTAAAAATCATCGAGAACAACTTCGTTTTTCAGCGGAACAGCCTGCCCGTTAGCCATGAGTATGTCGCCAATTTCCCGAAAGCGCTCGGGATCGGAATACTCCTGCGCCGTTTTGTCAAGGGATGCCAGCCTTCCGGCCAGCACGTGCCTCCTGCCGTCCAGCCAGGCCTTTGCTTTTTTAAGCAATGCGTCCCGCGACAGTTCCGCTCCGTGCTCCGCGTAGTACCGGTCTATTCTGTCGTTGAGCGTACCCTCCCCGGGAAAGTCGCGAAGCGCGAATTCCCGCGGCGCGAGCTTCCCGGATTCAGGAGAGTACAATTGCCCGGCGATCTCGCCGCGCAGGGGTTTCCTGGCCAGTACATCGATTATCCGACCGTCCGCTTTGGTAAGAATCACGTTTGCCGCGCCGGACCACAGCCGCACATACAGCCAGCGCTCCCCCTCGTCGTAGCCGAGTCGAATCTTTATGATGCGCTCGGTACCTAGCTGTTCGATCGATTCTATGCGGGCACCCCGCACGTGCGCCCGTAGAAGTTCGGTAAAGCGCTGCGGCTTTTCCGTTTTATGCACCGGGTAGCGCGTTGTGTGGATGCGGCAGGCTCCGTGGGCGACGCAGATGAGGAGCTCAGTTGCCTTTCCGGGTTTGTACAGCGACAGCACGATGGTGTCGTAGGCGGGCTGGGTTATTTTTTGCAGCTGCGCGCCGGCGAGATCAAGCTCGGCCAGAACCGCGTTTATCTCTTTCCAGTTAAGCGACATGGCACGATACCTCCAAAAAAAGCCGACGGGCTAAATCCCCGTCGGCCATTATCGTCATGAACCGTGGCAGTGTTTGTATTTCTTTCCCGAGCCGCAGGGGCAGGCATCGTTTCTGCCTACTTTAGGAACCGTTCGCACGACCGTGGCCGCCTTGAGCGCCGTGCCTTCCGCCATGGGACCCGCCGCCTGCCTTCCCGTCGGTGCCTGAGCTGCCGCCATGCCGAATTGTCCGACTTCATCATGGCGCGTCGCGCCAACGCTGCTGACCACGGAGCGCACGTTTCGCTCTTCCTGTTTCTGCACGCGCACGAGAAACAGGTTCGTGGCCACCGATTTGCGTATCTCTTCTATCATGATGTCGAATATCTCGAAGCCCTCAAGCTTGTATTCGAGCAGCGGATTCTTTTGGGCGTAGTGCCGCAGGTAGACCGCTTCGCGGAGCCCTTCCATATTTTCCAGGTGATCCAGCCATTTCTGGTCGATGGTGGTTAAATATTTCCAGCGCAGGAAATGGTTAAGGTTTTCGCTGCCTGCCATCGCCCGTTTTTCGTTAAGGTCGTCGTCGAGCAGGACTCGCGCCGTGTCGCGGAGGGTTTCCACCTTGCGAATTTCCGGTGAATCCTGGTGGTAGGGCAGCTGAATGCCAAACTGGTCTTTCAGGTCGGTTTGCAGGTTCGACCAGGCAAGGGCGGGGTTATTCTTGCCCGTGCTTACGAAAGTTTCCAGGAGCAGGTCGAGCATTTCTATGCCGGTGTTCTTGACGCGATCGGAAATGTCCTCGTCGTGCACGATGCTCGTGCGCTGTTCGTACACGAATTTACGCTGTTGGTTCAAGACATCGTCGTATTCCAGGAGGTGTTTGCGTACCTCGAAGTTTCGCTCCTCCACCTTTTTCTGTGCTCCCTCTATGGTGCGGTTGAGTAGCGGATGGTTGATGGCCTCTCCTGGTTTCATGCCGATGCGCTGCATCAGGCTCTTAAGTTTGCTGCCGCCGAACAGACGCATCAGCTCGTCGTCCAGCGAAATAAAGAACTTGGAGCGCCCAGGATCGCCCTGGCGACCCGAGCGGCCGCGCAGCTGGTTGTCGATGCGCCTCGATTCATGGCGCTCCGTTCCCAGGACATAGAGTCCGCCCGCCGCCTTTACTTCCTCGTAATCCTTGCGCCATGACTCGAATTCATCCTTGAGCACTTTTTTGAACGTTTCGGCATCTGCCTGGGTGCCGGCTTTTTTTCGCGCGCGGTAATCGGGATTGCCGCCCAGTTTTATGTCGGTGCCTCGGCCTGCCATGTTGGTGGCTATGGTGACTGCCCCTCTGGAACCGGCTTCCGCGATGATAGTCGCCTCGCGGGCATGGTTCTTGGCGTTCAGCACCTCGTGCCGGATGCCTTTGCGGGTAAGTGCCGCCGAGAGCTTCTCGGATTTCTCGATGGAAACGGTTCCGATGAGCATGGGTTGGCCCTTGGCGTGAGCCTGGGCTATTTCGTCGCAGATGGCGTCGAATTTTTCGTCTTCGTTCAGGTAGACGAGGTCGTCCTCGTCGTTTCTGGTTACCGGCCTGTTGGTGGGTATGACGATAACGTCGAGGCTGTAAATCTTGGAAAATTCGACCGCTTCCGTTTCCGCGGTTCCCGTCATTCCGGAGATTTTGCCGTACATGCGAAAGAAGTTCTGGAAGGTGATGGTGGCCAGAGTCCTGTTTCTTCGCGCTATCTTGATTCGTTCCTTGGCCTCGATCGCTTCGTGGAGGCCGTCGGAATAGCGCCTGCCGTGAAGGATGCGCCCGGTAAATTCATCGACGATTTGAACAAGGCCGTCCTGAACGACGTATTCCACGTCCTTGGAAAACATTTCCCGCGCCCGGACCGCCTGTATGAAGTAATGGGAAAATTCAAAATTCTGCTCGTCGAACAGGGACCCCTGGATAAGGCCGCGTTTCTTGAGCAGTTCCTCGATTTTTCCAAGACCATCGGAGGTAAAGGATATTTTTTTGTTTTTTTCCTCTTTTTTGTAATCGCCCACCATTATTTCGCCGTTTTCTTCTTTTGGATATTCTCCCGTGGCAGGATCCAGGGCTACTTCCACAAGATTACCGACAAGGCGGCTGACTTCGTTTATTTTAAAGGTATCGTCTTCCGCGGCGCCCGATATGATAAGGGGCGTGCGCGCCTCGTCTATGAGTATCGAGTCGATTTCGTCTATGACGCAGTAGTGGTGTCCGCGCTGTACCCGCTGCGCCGGATCCATGGTCATGTTGTCGCGCAGGTAGTCGAAGCCAAGTTCGTTGTTGGTGGCGTAGGTAATGTCCCTGCCGTAGGCGACTCGTCTGGCGTCGTTATCCATGTTGGAAAGTATCGCCCCCACGCTTACGCCGAGGTATGCGTATACTTGTCCCATCCACAGGGCGTCGCGTTCCGCCAGATAGTCGTTTACCGTTACTATGTGGACGCCCTTGCCGCTCAGCGAATTAAGGTAGACCGTGGAAACGGAAGAAAGGGTTTTTCCCTCTCCGGTCTTCATTTCCACGATTTTGCCGCTGTGCAGCACTATACCGCCCATTATCTGGGTATCGAAGGCGCGCTCGCCCAGTGTACGGCGGGCAGCTTCCCGCGCAAGGGCGAATGCCTCGGGCAAAAGCTTTTCGAGGGATTCCCCGTCGGCTACGCGTTTGCGCAGCTTTGCCGTTTCGGCAGGGAAATCTTCCGGTTTGAGCGCCATTGCCCACGCTTCTTTTTCGTTGACCGCATGGAGGGCTGGTAATAATTGTTTTATGTCGCGCTCTCGTTTTGAACCAAAGAGCGCGGTTAGGGGGTTGAAGGCCATGGCTCTTAATCTATATCTTTTAGGTATGCGCGGTCAAGGTAATACTGTCCGCAACGTTCCGGAGGCCAGCACATGAAGTTCATAAAATCACGTATCGCTTTTTTCGCCGCAGTCGCAGGCACGGCGGCGTTAATGCTATCGTGTTCAAATAACCGGGTTGTCGAGACGCTCAAGCGGGAACAGCTGTATACGATGAGTTACGGGCTTCTCGAAGACCAGTTGAACCTTTTTACCCTGGAAGGAAGCGCAGCTCCTCTAAAGACCCGCCTGGCGATGCGCGACGGTATCTTTTATATCGTAAACGGAAGCGCAGGCAAGGTTCTTACCACTTCCTCCTTCGGCGACCTTCTGGCTATGATTTACAACCCCGAGCGCAATCCTCCGCCCATCGTGCTCAAGATCGTCGACCCCAACCTTCCCGTCGATGCTTCCCAGGCTCCACGAACCCGAAGCGCGGTCTCCTACCCATTCAACGAGCCCGGCGAGATCGCCGTAAACTCCAAGCGCTCATTGTTCGTGGAAGACCGCGTACCCGAGGAACGACGGAGCAAGGACGCAGAAACAGGAGCGGAGCTCGAGTACGTCGTGGTTCGATTCGCCTCTGACGGCACTTATATGGACTACCTGGGCCAGGAAGGCGTGGGCGGTACGCCGTTTCCCTTTATTTCAGGCGTGCATATAACGGCGAACGACGAATGTATCGTCGTAACGGTAATACCCGATGCCTGGACAGTCTTTATGTTCGATGAACGGGGAGCACTCAAGTCTACCGTTACCATCCGGCGGAATGAACTGCCTCACCCGGACACGGGCGGCAAGCAAGTCCCCGACGACGAGCGTATCGCTTCGCTGGACAGTATCTATCCCGATCCCGAGAGCGATACTCTTTTAATCAAAATCGATTACTTCAGGGAAACCGTCGATCCTGAAACGAAAACGCCTTCAGGCATCATACTGGATTCCAGCTATGTATGGCAGATGGACAGGGGGAGCGGCGTTTATATCGGTAAGCACGAAATTCCCGCATTCGAGTCTATTTCCGCCAAGAAAAACGGAGAAGCGATCATAGCGCGGAGTTGGGATTTTGTCGGCTCAGCCCGAGGCTCCCTGTTTTTTACCTCCAGCGACGAGGATGGAGCCACCTATTACGCGCTGTACGGGCTTTCGAATCATTCTTTTAAACGATACCAGTTGCGCATAGATGCCGAGGAACTTAAGTACACCGCATATTCCCTTTCCCTGGACGGGATACTAAGCGCGGTTCTCTGCACCGAGTTCGAGGCCAGGCTGGTCTGGTGGCGTTTCGACAAAATACTTGGCGGCATCGGCTCATGAAGAACCTCGTCTCCTGCGAGTATTCCCGCCTCCTTGAAAGGCAAATCCAGGAATCCTGCCATATTTCTTCCGATATACTTATGGAAAATGCCGCAAGGGGCATGTATTCAATAATCAAGGATCGATATGGCGGGGATTCCATCGTTGCACTTTGCGGTGGCGGAAATAACGGGGGTGATGCCTTGGCCGTTCTGCGGCACGCGCTCTTCGACGGAGCGCAAAATTGCGTGGCCATCGTCACGGATCCCCCCTGCGAGCAAACGATGCGGCGAATTGCGGAAGCCAGGGGAGCGGGCGCCTTGATTCTCGAAGCCGCCGATGAACGCGTACCCGCTTTTTTGGAACATGCCAAAATTATCCTCGATGGCCTGACGGGAACCGGTGCCAGGGGGGCGCTGCGGGGACAGAGCCTGTACCTGGCCTCTCTCTGCGGCACAGCTGGGGCAATCATAGCGGCCGTGGATATTCCTTCGGGTATGTTCGAGTCATGCTCCCCCGGCGGATGGTCCGATGATACTTCCCTGGTTCTGAAAGCACATCGTACGCTTACGGTCGCGCCAGCGAAAGCCATGCTCTATTATCCGGCCTACCGCTCCTCCTGCGGCGAAATAATGGAAGTCCGCGGGGTGTTCCCCGAGGGTTGCGCTTCAAAAAGCCCTATTGCTCTCTATGACGAAAGCGACCTGAGCCGATTATTGCCTGTATTGGCCGCTGACATGCATAAAGGAGACCGGGGTAATCTGGGTATCTACGCGGGTTCGGTGGGCAGTACCGGAGCCGCCTTGCTGGCTGTAAAAGCGGGAGTAGCCTCGGGGGCGGGCACGGTTACTCTGGGTGTTCGCGACGAACTGTACTCCCTGTTCGCGGGAAGAGTCTCCGGCACCATGGTTCGCCCCCTGTCTCTGGGAAACAGCCGCGATTATCAGGCCATGCTGATTGGTCCGGGGCTTGGAATAGACGACACGAGCCGTACCTTGCTGGAGCAGTGCTGGAACACAGCTATTCCACTGGTGGTGGATGCGGATGCACTGCGCATGCTTGGCACGCGCAGCGCCCGTCGGCGAAACGCCGCGGGTACCGTAGTTACGGTACTTACGCCGCATCCAGGCGAACTGGCGGCCATAATCGCGAACTGCGCCATGATAGAGCACAGCGAGGCAGAGCATCGCATTCGTTTTGATACATACCCGCTGTGCCTGGAACTAGCCCGTCGCTTCGACAGTATCTTAGTTCTTAAAACTTCGGTAAGCTGGATCGTGCATCCCGATGGCCGGGCAGCCGTATACGACGGCAGAATCCCGGCATTGGCCACCGGCGGCTCAGGCGACGTACTCGCAGGCGCTTTGGCCGGCCTGCTGGCGCGGGGGATGGACCCCTTCGACGCCGCAACCGCCGCGACTATTGCCCATGGTCTGGCCGGCCGTATTTTGGAGCGGGAAAAAGGCTTTTTCGACGCCGCCGAATTAACGGAGCCTTTGGCTTTAGTGATGTATGGGCTCAAGCGCCCGCAAAGGAATTATGATGGAAACACGGGAGAAAGATAACGTTACCTATTACTATAACCGGGAACGGCGCTTGGCTAACGCAAGCGAGCAGGCGCGTTTCGCGGCTACCATGCTAACGCGGAAGCGCACAGGCTTTTTTGGCACCCTGGTAGCTTCGGCCAGCCTGAAAGTTATGTTCGTAGTCATGGTTCTATGCGTCATCGCCTCGGGACTCCTGTATCTATCGACGGGAACGCGGGACAAGGGCTCGCTGGCCGGCTATTCGGTCTTTTTGAGCGCTTTGTGGTTTGAAGGCGATGTCTATATTTCCGTTAACAGAAGTCCCGGCTTTTTAAAGCCTGCACCGGTTCCAGTCCAGTTTTCCATGCTGGCCACCGTGGGCAGAGAGGCTGTCTCCTTTATTTTGCCCGCGGCGGAAGCATCGGGAAAAATAAAGATGCCGGTACGCGAAAAGCCCAAGCTGGCTGCGGTAATCGTAAGCTGCGGCGATGAGAAGCTGGACTTGATTTGTCCGGTAAAGTAGAAATCGCAAAGCTCCTTATTGACCCCGTATAGTCTTTCCAGTATGGTAGATAGCAGGGAGAGCGCAGAATGATACAGTTTTATTTTCTGAGCGTGCTTCTCAACGTTATTGCGGGCTATGCCCTGTTTTCCTTTGCTGCCGAAGCCAAAGGCTCTAAATTCGACGGTGTACGCGAGTTCGTCAAGGATCCGGTAATACGGCTCGTCGTCGGCGTCTTATGCGCCACGGTCGGCTTTATGAAGCTGCTTACGGTCATGCGCGGAGATATCCCCGTGGTAGGGGATCTTATTCCGTCCTTTGCCGGCATGGCAGCCGGTTTTACCATGCTCCTCGAGTTCTACCGAAGCAATTCTACCGTTAGCACCGCCACATTGGAAAAGCTTGACCGGATATTTATAACAAATCGCCGCCTTGTTGGAATTATTTCCATGGCCAGCGGTTTTGCCCACTTCCTGTTTGCCAATATTCTATTCCTCTAAAAGATAGCGTGATGCCGTATAAACGATCGGTTGCGGGTATCGCCATCAAGGGTGGCAGGGTGTTTATAGCCAAAAGACCGCCCGGAGGAGACCTCGGCGACAAATGGGAGTTTCCCGGCGGCAAACTTGAGCCTGGCGAAGACGACGCCCAGGCGCTTATACGCGAATATCGCGAAGAATTCAATATAACAGTCACCGTTGGAGCTTTTCTTGGCGAAACGAGTTTTTTACACGACCGTTGCGTGTACCTCCTGGCGGCGCAGCGCATCGAACTGCCTGAAACCCCCGTATCCCTTGTCGAACACAGTGCCGTCAAATGGGTAGACGCGGAAACCCTTATTCAGCAGGACCTTGCGGATTCAGACAGGTCGCTGCTGCCTTTTATTCTTCCCTTATTGGTGTAGGATTCTGTCAATTCACTTCTTGGTCGAAGAGACCCAGTTCGGGCTTACCGTCGGGAATGGCGGGCTGGTTGAGGAGAATCTCCACGCGGCCTTCCAGTTTGCCCATGTCTTTTTCGAGGCTGCGTGATAATTTTATGCCTTCTTCGAAAACGGTCACCGCTTCTTCCAGGGGTAGGGCGGTGTCGCGTATCTGCTCGGCGAGTTGTTCAAGGCGTTCCAGTCGTTCCTCGAAATTTTTCATGTTGAGCTCTCCTTGATTATGGCGGATGCCTTTCCGACGGCGAATTGTATGCTTATCGCGTCATTGCGGCTTAGTTCAGAACAGTTCCGGATGGCTCCCGCCTCCCCCTGCTTGTGAACCACGGCGAAGCCGCGCGCGAGTATCGACGCCGGATCGGCCGCCGCGAGAATGGCGCCTGCCTGCGCCAGGCGGTTGGCTGTACGGGTTTTGGACGATTGTATTCCGTAGAGCAGGGCTTCGCGGCTGTAATCCATGCGCTGACGGTAAGGCTGCAGGTTACGTTCAAGCTTGAGGGCGAGCGCTTCGCTCGAAAAACCCTGGATAAGCATGCGGGCGTGCCTGAGCCGCGATTTTATCTCGCCGATCAGCGCATTTTCTGAATTGGCTGCGCGCACTCTTACGGCTGATGCGCTTTCCGATACCAGTTCCGCCGCTGCGCTGGGGGTAGCCGCCCGAAGGTCCGCCGCGTGGTCGCACAGGCTCCAGTCGATCTCATGACCCACGGCGCTTATTACGGGTATGCTTGAATCGGCCACTGCCCGCACAAGCGCCTCGTCGGAAAATGCAAGCAGGTCTTCGAGCGAGCCCCCGCCGCGGCCGATGATGATCACCTCGCCCATTCCAAAGGCATTGGCCGTTTTTATCTGGCGAACCAGGGCGTCCGGGGCATCGGCGCCCTGTACGACCGCCGGCAATATCGTAATGCGCATGCCTGCGTTGCGCCTGCCCAGTACGTTTAGTATATCGCGTATCGCGGCTCCGGTAGGGGAGGTTATTACGACTACGCTGGATGGGAACGCGGGTATGGTTTTTTTTCGTGAAAGGTCGAACAGGCCTTCCGCGGACAGGCGCTTTTTCAGCTCGTCGAGCCTGGCCTGGATGTCGCCTGCGCCGGCCTTTTCCATAGTGTCGATTATAAGCTGATATTGCCCGCGGGCTGCGTATACGGAAATGCTGCCCGATACGCGCACCAGCATGCCGTCCGCGGGCTTGAAGGCCAGACGCATGGCCTTTCCCTTGAACATCACCGCCTGCAGCATCGCGTTTCTATCCTTGAGCGTGCAGTACACATGGCCGGATGGCGCGGGCCGCCAGTTGGACAGTTCCCCTTCGATGGCAAGGTCGGGAAGGCTTGTTTCAAGCAGGTCCTTGATGAGTTCGGTAACTTCGCTTACCGTTACCACGGGCTTGTCGTTCATAGCCCCACAATAATGCCCCTCGCCCTGTAATTGCAAGTATGCATCCTTATGATCCGGTGCCGGAGAGGTTTTTTGTGGATAAAAAACTTAGGATAGTATACCATAGAGCGTCTTCGAGGAGTTTTGGCAGTGAAAAAATTTGGTATCTCGATATTCATCGCGCTTCTTGCGGCCATTGCCGTGTTCTGCATCGGCTGGCTTCCTTTGCGCGTTCCCGCCGGCTTGCATGCGGTTCTGGTAAGTAAAACCGGCGGCGTCCATGCGTCTGTCCTGAACCCCGGCGCCTTTTTCTGGACTCCAGAGGCATTGCTGCCCACCAATATAAAACTGTATACCTTCAAACCGCTTACTGCCGAGCAGAAAATAGACATGAGCGGCGAAATGCCCTCGGCGGCGGCCTACCGCGCTTTTCTGGCGGGCGAGCCCGATTTTTCCTGGGAGCTGAGCCTGCGCCTGGCGTCCTCGGTAAATCCTGAGTACCTTCCGCAAATCGTCGCGGATTACGGCGTGCAGGATGACGCTGGCCTGGCAAAGTGGCTGCGCGACGAACTGGTCCGCGCCGCCGAGGACCTTCGCCCGGTTCTGGTCAATGCGGCAGCCGACCGGCTCAAGGCTCGCGACCTCGTTTCCGGCGTGCTGTCGGCCGGTTTTATGGATTCTCTGCAGGCAAAGAGGCCGGCGCTGGCCATCCGCGAGGTGTCGGTGCTTTCGTCGCGCATGCCCGACATGGCTTTGTACGAGTCTGCCCGCGCCTTGTATTCGGGCTATATGGAATCCTACCGCTCGATGATAGAGCCCGTGCTGGCGGAGGCCTCCAGGAAAGCCGCGGCCGACCAGGTAAGGCTGGACAGCCTCAAAAGGTACGGCAGGCTGCTGGCGGAATATCCGGCCCTGGTCGATCTGTTGGCCATAGAGGCCGGAATCGCGCCCAGGGCGCTGGCAGGCAACTAAGATGGAATATTTTTTTAACTTCGATAAGCTGGATTACCTTACGGGCAAACGCCCGGAAGGCTGCATCCTGTGCCTGGTATCCTCGCTGTCAACGGAGGTGGTGCAGCTCGTCGTGCACGAGAGCCCCCTTGTCATCGTGTCGCTCAATCTGTATCCGTACAACCCCGGCCATCTCATACTGTTTCCCCGCAGGCACCTGCACGACATACGCGAGCTCAGCGGGGAGGAACGCCTTGAGATGGACGCGTTGACGAGGCTGTCGCTGGACGTCCTGGATTCGACGCATCATCCGGGGGGCTACAATATCGGCTACAACATGGGGCCGGTGGCGGGTGCGAGCATCGAACACATCCACCAGCACATCATACCCCGATATCCGCGGGAAATCGGCATTTCCGAGCTGCTCGCCGGGAAACGCGTCCTTGTCCAGGATATCAACGAAACCAAGCGCGTCCTGGCCGAGGCCTTCGCAAAAAGCGGCGAGGGGAGAAAATGACACTTGCCGTGCTTTCGCGTTTTGTTGTATAACCACTCATGCACACCCGAGATATATTCCGCAATATTTCACCGCTGGACCACCGTTACTGGGCAGCGAACGACGCCTTATTCAATCAACTGGCAGATTTTCTTTCCGAAGAAGCCGCGGTACGCTATGGTGCCCGCGCGGAAATAGCCCTGGTAAAGGCTCATGTGTCGTTTCGCAGCGGCGAAGACCCCCTGCTGTTTGAAGAGCTCGACAAAATAGCCGCGGCCATCGATGTTTCGGCGGTTTATGCCGAAGAGGAAACTACGAAGCATAATATTCGAGCCCTGGTAAACGTGCTCGTGCGCATGGTGCCTGCCCGCCTCGCCCCCCTTGTGCACCTGGGTGCCACCAGCGTCGACGTGCTGGATACGGCGCATGCGGCGCGCCTCCGCGATTGCGTAATCAAAGTGCTGCTTCCCCTGCTTGCGGAGCTGCTTTCCGAACTGTGCCGTTTTGCCCATGACGAAGCCGATACGCCGCAGGTAGGACGCACGCACGGGCAGCACGCCGTTCCCATCACCTTTGGCTTTGCCATTGCGGAATACGCATCCCGCCTGGGCAAATGCCTACCCCGGATCGAGGAGCGCGCCCTTGACCTGCGCGGAAAACTTGCCGGCGCGACGGGCTCCTACAACGCGCTGTCCATGAGCTATGCCGATCCCCAGGCCGTCGAGGCTCTTTATCTCGCCAACCTGGGCTTGAAGCCCAGCGAGCATGCCACGCAGCTCGTCGAACCCGAGCACGTGCTGCGCCTGCTTCTGGAAATCAATACAGCGTTCGGCGTCATTGCGAATTTGGCCGACGACCTCCGCAACCTTCAGCGCTCCGAAATAGACGAGGTGCGGGAAAGCTTCGGTTCGGGCCAGGTAGGTTCCTCCACCATGCCCCAAAAACGCAACCCCTGGAATTCCGAGCACGTAAAAAGCCTCTGGAAGGCGTTTGCGCCCCGTTCCATGACGTTTTTCATGGATCAGATATCGGAGCACCAGCGCGACCTTACCAATTCCGCGAGTGAACGTTTTATAGCGGATTATCTCGCCGGCTTCGGCGCCGCCGTTAACCGCATGCTGTCCGTCCTTAAGTCCCTGTCAGTCAACCGGGAAAACATGCTCCGCAACCTGATGTCCTCGGGCGGAGGCGTGCTTGCCGAGCCGGCGTACATCCTCCTGGCCGAGACGGGCGTCGCGGACGCTCATGAGGTGATCCGGAACATAACACTATGCGCGGAAAAGGAAAAACTGAGTTTCGGCGAAGCCCTCGCAAGGCACCCGTCCGCGCAGGAAGCCATATATAGCAAACTGCACGACTTGGGGCACGCGGATCCGCGCGCGTTTTTTTCCTCGCCCTGGCTGTATAAAGGCAAGGCATCGGAGAAAGCCCTCGAAATCGCCGCCCGCTACGGCGCGCTTGCCGCGCGCTACGCGAAGGCGCCGGCAGCCCGAACCGCAAGCGACAGGAGTTGACCATGCAATTGAGCGAAAGCCTTTCCTATGACGACGTTCTCCTCCTGCCTGGCTACTCCGAGATATTACCCCGCGACGCGAAGGTAAGGACGAAACTCGCCGGTGATATATTTCTTAACGTACCCGTCGTAAGCGCGGCTATGGATACGGTCACCGAGGACGCTCTGGCTATAAGCCTCGCCCTCCAGGGAGGAGCCGGCGTCATACACAGGAACCTGCGGCCCGAATCCCAAGCCGAGCATGTCGCCAACGTCAAGCGCTACCTCAATTGGATAATCGAATCCCCGGTTACCGTCGAGGAAGACAGAACCATCCGCGACGTTCGCGCCATCATGGAGCGGCACGGCGTAAAAGGGCTTCCCGTCCTGGGTCCAGAAGGCCGCCTCGTGGGCATCATAACCGCCCGGGACCTGCGGTTTCGCCGCGAAGAAAACGCACTGGTAAGGGATGCCATGACCCGGGAACTGGTGCTTGAAAAACTCGATGCGACGCCCATCAGCGCGCGCGAAAAATTCGCCGCGCACCGCATAGAAAAACTGCCCGTCGTCGACGACGAAGGCAGGCTGCGCGGACTCATCACCGTCAAGGACATGGAGAAGCACGATTTGTATCCGCACGCCGCCATGGACAAGGGCGGGAGGCTCATAGTGGGCGCCGCGGTTTCCCCCCAGGATTTCGATCAGCGCGTTCCCCTGCTGCTCAAGGCTAAATGCGATTTTGTGGTGCTCGATACCGCCCACGGCGATACCAAGAGCGTTTGCGATGCGGTGCGTGACATCAAGAAACGTTATGGAATTATAACGGTTGGCGGCAATGTAGCCACAGCCTCGGGGACCAGGCATTTGATAGAAGCCGGCGCCGACGCGGTAAAGGTAGGCATAGGGCCCGGCTCCATCTGCACGACCCGGGTGGTCGCCGGAATCGGCGTCGCCCAGTTTTCCGCCGTGTACGACTGCGCCGAGGAAGCCGACAAGCGCGGCATTCCCGTCATAGCCGACGGCGGCATAAAGTTCTCAGGAGACATAGTCAAGGCCATCGGCGCGGGAGCGTCCACCGTGATGATAGGCAATCTATTCGCCGGCCTCAAGGAAGCTCCCGGGCGGGAAATAATCTATGACGGCCGCATCTACAAGGAATACCGCGGCATGGGCTCCCTTGGGGCGATCAAAGCGGGATCGGGAGACCGCTACCAATTAGGGAAGGATGAGAGCCCCGTACCCGAGGGCATCGAGGGCAGGGTACCCTACAAGGGCGAGCTCAAGGACTACCTGCACCAGCTCGTCGCGGGCCTTCAAAAAGGCATGGGTTACACCGGATGCGATTCCATAGAAAAACTTCGCGCTTACAAGCAATTCGTAAGGATATCGAGTGCGGGTCTAAGGGAAAGCCATGCCCATGATGTTTCCATAACCCAGGAAGCCCCGAACTACTCGCGGCAATAAAAGATCCGGGGACATCCGGCCCCGTAAGTTTTTGGCAGGCAGGATTTATTTTCAAAAACCACGGGTTTTTGAAAATTCTTAATAAGGAGTCAACAATGAACGTAGTAGTAATTGGAGCGCAATGGGGCGATGAAGGCAAGGGCAAGATGGTGGACTACCTCGCGGTGGAGGCTCAGATCATCGTGCGATTTTCGGGCGGAGCAAACGCCGGCCATACCATCGTGCATGGAGACGAGCAGTTCGCGCTGCACCTCGTTCCTTCCGGCGTCCTGTATGCGGATAAGACCGTAATTCTGGGCACGGGAATGGCCATCGATCCCGAGGCCTTGTTTACCGAACTGGATATGCTCGCCGGACGGGGCATAGACTGGACCGGCAGGGTTTTCATCAGCGACCGTGCTCATATCGTCCTGCCGCGCTACAGGCAGATAGACAAGGACACGGAAGCCAAACGCAGAAATCCCATCGGTACCACCGGGCGGGGTATCGGCGTAACCTATTCCATGAAGGCTTCTCGCGACGGCGTTCGACTTGCCGACCTTTGCGATTCGGAAAGGCTGTCCAATCTCGATCCGGCCGACCTTGAGTTTATCAAGAAGTGGCTGCCCAAACTCGAGCCCATGGGCATAGACCTGACCGATTATCTATCCAGGCACCGCAATTCCTACGTCCTGTTCGAAGGCGCTCAAGGCGCACTGCTGGACATCGATACAGGCACGTATCCCTATGTATCGAGTGGCATGTCCAGCGCGGCAGGCGCGGCCGCCCAAGGCGGAATAGGTCCTCGCAGCCTGGACAAGGTCCTTGGCGTGTTCAAGGCTTATTCCACCCGGGTAGGCAACGGTCCCTTTCCGACGGAATTCAACCCGGATTCCCAATCGGCCCTCTGCCAATTCGTCCGCGATACGGGCCGCGAATACGGCGTAACGACGGGCCGACCCCGTCGATGCGGCTACCTCGATCTCGTTGCCCTTCGCTATGCCTGTCTTACGAATTCCATCGATGCGCTGGTCCTGACACACCTCGACGTGTACGACACCCTCGATACCTTCGAAGCCTGCGTGGGCTACAAGGTGCAGGGCAGGCTCATGGAGCATTTTCCTGCTGCCGTAAAGGCGCTGGAAGAGGCAGAACCGGTGCTGCGTACTTTCTCAGGCTGGAAGCGCTCCCTCAAGGAAGTCAGAAATTTCGACGATCTTCCGCGCGAGGCGAAGGATTATATTTCCTTTATAGAAGAATATACCGAGACTCCCGTCGAGATAGTGTCGGTAGGCTATGACCGCCGCGAAACCATGGTAAGGAAGAGTCCGTGGATACGATCCTGATACTGGATTTTGGCGGCCAGTATACGCAATTGATAGCTCGCAGAATCCGCGATATCGGCGTGTACACGGAAATACTGCCCGGTGACAGCTCCCTTGGAGCCGATCAGCTGAAGAATGTAAAAGGTATCGTTTTAGCAGGCTCTCCGTGGAGCGTCAACGAAATCGGCGCTCCCGTCCCCGACCCTGGCGTGTACGCATGCGGGATTCCCGTTCTGGGCATCTGCTATGGCGCCCAGCGCATGAGCCACGACAATGGCGGAACGGTGGCGACGCTCCCCGATCGCGAGTACGGCAGCCGACCCGTTTTCAATTTGGGAGGCCACCCGCTTTTCGAAGGCGTTCCTGCGCAATTCGCCAGCTGGATGAGCCATGGCGACTCGATCGAAAAACCTGCGCCGGATTTTATCGTGATAGCCCGCACCGATAATGGCATCGCCGCCGCCATTGCCAGCGAAACGCGTCCATTGTACGGCGTACAGTTTCATCCCGAAGTGACGCATTGCGAGCATGGCAATCTTATACTCGAAAATTTTGCCCTGTCCATCTGCGGCTGCGCCAGAAGCTGGAGCATGGAACGATACATTGAGGAGCAAACCGGGACAATCAGGAAAAAGGTCCGCTCGTCTCCCGTGCTGCTGCTGATTTCCGGCGGAGTGGACTCTACCGTGGCGGGGGCTCTTCTGCTTAAGATATTGAGCCGCCAGCAGGTGCATCTCATGTACGTCGACACCGGTCTCATGCGCAAGAGCGAAAGCGAAGAAGTAATGAAAATATTACAGACGCTCGGCGCTATGCATCTTTACCGCGTCGATGCGGCTTCGGATTTTCTTGATGCCCTGGCGGGAGTCGACGAGCCCGAGCAAAAGCGGCACATCATCGGGGACATGTTCATCAAGGTGCAGGAGCGGGAGGTTCAACGGCTGGGGCTCAAGGATTACTTCCTGGCCCAGGGAACCCTGTATACCGACCTGATTGAATCGGGCAAGGGTGTAGGCAAGAAAGCCCATGTAATAAAAAGTCACCATAACGTGCGATCTCCCCTCGTTGAGAAAAAACGCGCGGAAGGTCTCGTAGTCGAGCCTCTGGACCGCCTGTACAAGGACGAAGTAAGGGCTTTAGGCCGCGTTCTTGGAATAGCGGAAGACATCGTCGGCCGCCATCCTTTTCCCGGCCCAGGCCTTGGCGTGCGCGTGCTCGGGGAGGTATCGAGGGAAAAGTGCGACATTCTCCGCGCGGCGGACGATATCTATATAAGGGAACTGCGTACCCGCGGTTTGTACCCGAAGATTTGGCAGGCATTTTCCGTTCTGCTTCCCGTGCGCTCCGTAGGCGTCGCAGGCGATGTCCGCAAGTATGGCTGGACGCTTGCCCTGCGCGCGGTGGGTTCGGCCGACGGCATGACAGCCGACGTCTACGAGTTTTCCATGAAGGACCTTCGCGAAATATCCGCGGAGATAACCAACAAGGTTCCCCAGATCGGCCGCGTGGTTTACGATATTTCCAGCAAACCCCCGGCCACGATAGAGTGGGAATGAGGGCATATCTTATAGCCCTGTTGGTTATAAGATATGCCTCGCTGATTCCTTACAGGAATCAGGCTTTTTAACACTTCCAAAATGTAACATTACCGTAGCATTTGTAATCAAATGCGAGGAATGTTGAAGGCTGTTGACAAAGCAACAAGCTTTTTCAACAGCCTGTTAAGGGCGAGTATTGTCGACAAAGGCTTCGCGTGATAGCCTCTA
>JANNSO010000120.1:0-38236 GCA_031402655.1 Spirochaetota bacterium
TCGTCCTCCTTCCCCTACTCCGAAAGCTTATGGTACAGCCCCTTGCCAAAATAGCGCGGTATCTGGAAATCCATGGAACGGAAGGCCTCGTAGTTTTGCCGCTTGGGATGGGTGCCAAGGCGGGCAGGGGCAACGAAATCGGCATAGTGGCCGACAGGATAGACGACTTGATTCAAAACCTTGACCTAAAACGCGTTGAGCTAGAATGCCTCAATAAGGAGTTGCTCAGTCTGGCCTCCATAGATCACCTTACCGGACTCTCCAACAGGCGCTCGTTCGACGATTATGCGGCAAGGGAAATCAAGCGTCTTTCACGCAATCTCAGGGGAGAGAACCATAAAGAATCGATAGCAATACTCCTGGCCGACATAGACCACTTTAAATTTTATAACGACCGTTACGGGCATCTCGCCGGCGATGAATGCCTGCAGGCTGTTTCGGGAACCATCAGGCGCATCACACGACGTCCTACCGACATGGCTTGCAGATTTGGCGGAGAGGAGTTTGTAATCCTGCTGCCGGAAACCGCGCTTGAGGGGGCAAAAATCGTCGCGGAAAATCTTCTTTCGGCGATAGCCGAACTGCGGATTCTCCACGAAGACTCGCCGGTAATGCCTTTTGTTACCCTGAGCATCGGTATCGCGGCAAGTAGCGTAATGGGGCAATTCGATTTGCCCGCTCTTATAGAAAAAGCCGATGCGGCAATGTATATGGCGAAACGAACGGGACGCAACCGTGTCGTGGCGTCAGAATAAAGGCAGGTATCTACTCTAACAGGGTGTTGAAAATCCTCGGATGAGGATTTTCAACACTTCCAAAATGTAACATTAACGCAGCATTTGTAATCAAATGCGAGGAATGTTTAAGGTTGTTGGAAAAGCCACAAGCTTTTTCAACAACCTGCTAAACCCCCGCCAGCGCCTGATCCAAGTCCGCCAAAATATCGTTTATATTTTCTATGCCGATAGAAAGCCTCACGAGGTCGGGGGACAGACCCGAGGCGAGCTGTTGCGCATCCGACAGCTGCGAGTGCGAAGTGCTGGAAGGGTGCAAAGCCAGGCTCTTTGCGTCGCCCACATTGGCAAGGTGGGAGAAGAGCTTCAGCGACTCGATGAATTTTTGCCCTGCCTGCCGACCGCCCTTTACCCCGAACACCACCATGCCGCCCGCGCCGTTTTTAAGCAGAGTCTGCGCCAATGCGTACGATGGGTCGCCTTCCAGGCCGGGGTATCTAATCCAGGCAGCCTTGGGGTGCGCCTTGAGGAATCGCGCTGCGGCCAAAGCGTTGACCACGTGCCTGTCCATGCGCAGTGGTAAAGTTTCTATGCCCTGCAGGAAGAACCACGCGTTGTCGGGGGACAGGCACGCGCCGAGGTTGCGCAGCGCTACCGTGCGCAGGCGCAGGGCAAACGCCGTCTTTCGGAGTTCCGGGCTTAGGTCCAGAGCCCAACGAAGGCCGTGGTAGCTGGGGTCGGGCCGGTTGAACAGCTCGAATTTGGCATCGGACCAGTCGAAGCTGCCCGCGTCGGTTACGATGCCCCCGATCGCCGTGCCGTGTCCGCCTAGCCATTTGGTAAGCGAGTTGATTACGATGTCCGCGCCAAGCGCGATGGTGCGCAGGAGGTAGGGCGTGGTAAAGGTGGCATCCACCACCAGAGGCAGTTTATGTTTTTTGGCTATTCTGGAAATGGCCGCCACGTCGGCCAGGTCAAGTGCGGGGTTTCCTATCGTCTCTATATAGATGATCCTGGTTTTGTCCGTTATGGCATTCTCGAAGGATGATGGATTGGTAACATCGACGAATTTGGTGGTAATGCCGAAGTCGGGGAGTATGGCGTCGAACATGGTGTAGGTTCCGCCGTACAGGTTGGATGCGGACACTATCTCGTCTCCGCATTTCGCAATGGTAATTATCGCGTTGAAGATTGCCGCGGTTCCAGAAGCGAAGGACACGGAGGCCGCTCCGCCCTCAAGCTCGGTAACGCGCGTTTCCAGCACGTCGTTGGTGGGGTTGCCCAGGCGTGAATAAATATTGCCGAATTCCTTCAGGGCAAACAGCCGCGCGGCGTGCTCCGTGCTCTTGAAGGTAAACGAGCTCGTCCGGTAGATAGGGACGCCGCGGGACTGCGTGGTGGGGTCGGGTGCGTGCCCGGCCTGTACGGCTATGGTTTCAAAGGAGTGTTTTGCAGAATTGGACATGTTGTATCTCCGTCTGTTGCGATGCCGCGGCTATCCTTTGGAAGACCGCCGGTTTCAGCCCCGGTTGCACCTAGCCGCGCAACGCGCGAAACGGGTCAAGCGGGGCAATCTCATGCCGCATAGCATTCCCTGTTTTCCGTCTCGCTTGCTCATCGCGTCTCCATCGACAAAACCTGGAAGCGGGTCTTGTCCTTATGCCGTATTTATACCACACTGTGGTACGGTTACTGTGCACGTAAAAATAAGGTCTGTCAAGTTGAACCATGCGCAGCTGGCGGATTCCTGGCGTGTCAGAGAAAAAGGAGAGCCGACGCGCTATGTCCATAATGATACCCCAAGGTCTGCCTGCCGGCGAAATTTTAAAAGCGGAAGGCATCCCCGTTCTATTCAAAGCCCGTTCGGCAGCCAAGGTCCCGCGGCTTTTAAAGATAGCCATACTCAACCTGATGCCTACCAAAGAAGCTACCGAGCTTCAGCTGCTTCGGCTCCTTGGAGCCGCCTCGCATTGCGTCGATGTGCGATTTCTGCGCATGGCGAGCCACCTGTCGAAAAACACCGGCGCCGAGCATCTTCTTGACTACTATGAAACCTTCGACTCCATTGCCTGCGAGCGCTTCGACGGCCTCATAATAACCGGAGCTCCCGTCGAAACACTGGCTTTCGAGGCGGTGGATTATTGGCCGGAGCTCGTGCGCCTCATGGACTGGTCCACCGATAACGTACGCTCCACGATGCATATTTGCTGGGGAGCCCAGGCGGGTCTCTATCATCATTACGGCGTGGACAAGCGTCCCTTGCGGGAAAAAATGTTCGGGCTTTTTTATCACGCGACGCTGGATTCCTCCGTACCCATCATGCGCGGCTTCGACGAGCTGTTCCTCGCTCCCCATTCGCGGCACACCGAGGTCGCCGCCGAGGCAATCGAGGGCAATACGGAGTTAAGGCTTCTTTCGGCTTCTGATGCGGCCGGCGTCTACCTGGCGGCAAGCAGGGACGGTCGTAATATTTTTGTAACAGGTCACCCCGAATACGACGCCCTGACCCTCGATGCCGAGTACCGCCGCGATGTCGCCAGGGCTCTGCCGATAGCGCTTCCCAAAAATTATTATCCCGGCGACGATCCGCGCATGGCGCCGCGCATGCTCTGGAAGGCGCATGCGCATCTATTATACGCCAATTGGCTTAATTTTTGCGTAAGCGCGGAGGCCCTCTAATGAAGGAAGAGCGTGTCCATCCTCCTGTAATGGTTTCTGCCTTTAAGGCCGGAATCCCCGTTCTTCTGGGATATACGAGCATAGGATTCGCCTTTGGGCTCGTGCTGGTGGGCTCGGGCTTGCCCTGGTGGCTGTCTCCGCTCATGGCTCTCGCGGTCTATGCCGGTGCGGCGCAGTTCATGGGCGCGGGGCTTCTCGCTTCCGGCGCGCTCCTGCCAGAGATAGCGCTGCTCACCCTGCTCATGAACGCGCGCCATGCCGTGTACGGCTTGTCGGTGCTGGAAAAATATTCAGGCTCAGGCTGGCGGAAGCCCTATCTTGTGTTCGGCCTAACCGACGAAACCTATGGTCTCGTCACCACGATACGGCCTCCGGCAGGTACCGAGCCCAGCCGCTTTTATTTTTACCTTACGGCGCTTAACCAGTTCTGGTGGCTGCTCGGCTGCACGATGGGCGCACTTTTCGGCAAAGCCCTGCCTTTCGATACCAGAGGCTTGGACTTTGCCATGACCGCGCTCTTCGTCGTGCTCCTGGTGGAGCAGACCAAGGCGGTAAAACGCTTTGAACCCTACGCCGCGGCGGTGCTCTGCGCGCTGATAGCATACTTTGCGGCCGGACCCGCAAACTTCATACTCGCGGCTACCATGCTCATCTGCGTGATGCTTTTATTACTTAAACCCAGGCTCGAGCCATGATGGTTCCCCTGTCCCGCATCCTTCTTACCGTCGCCGCCATGGCAGCGCTTACCATCCTTACGCGCGCGGTGCCCTTCCTGTTTTTTGCCCGGCGCAAGCCGCCGGCCGCGCTTGTTTACCTGCAGAAATATCTACCGCCTTCCCTGATGGTAATTCTCGTCCTGTCGGCGTTCAAGGATATTTCTCCGGCGGACGCGAGCGCCGGCTTGCCCCTGCTTGCCGCCGCGGTCCTCACCGCGCTCGTGCATCTGTGGAAGCGCAACGTGCTGGCGTCCATCGCCTTCGGCACCGCGCTGTACATGGTCCTGATTCGCGTTTTTATTTAGAGAAGATTAAATCACCAAATCGGAGGGCGCATGCGCATAGGAGTCGTCATAGCGGTGGAGAGGGAAGCCGGAGCAATCCTGGCCGATCCGTCGTTTGCCTGGATTCAGGCAGGGGAAAACCTGTATCGCTCAAAAGCATATTTACTGGACCTCGCGCTTTGCGGCGTCGGAAAGGCTTTGGCTTCGTACGCACTGGCGAGGCTGGCTTGCCTGCCTCCCCTTGCCCCTCATTCAGGAAGCGTAAAAAGCGAGCCGGGAGTATTTCCCCTGCACGACTTGTACTGCGCCTTAGGCACGGCGGGCTCGCTGGGCAACGATGCCGTAGGCTCCATGTATCTGTGCCGGCAGGCTGTGGAGCGGGACATGGACACCAGCGGAATCGGGACGCCTGTCGGCATAACCGCCTTCGAAGCCATGGAAGATGCCGTAATGGAAACGTGCCCGCTAGATTTGGCGCTTGCGGTAGTCGAGTCTTGCGCCAAGGCGGGAATCAAACTCGGGTGGGGAAGGCTTCTTTCCGGTGATAGTTTTGTTTCAAGCCCGGAAGCGGCACAACAGCTGCGGAATTCTTTTGGGCACGGCGTGGATGCATTGTCCGCGGAGGCGCCCACGGCGATGCTCGTCGACATGGAAACAGCCGCGCTCGCCAAACTCTGCCTTTTGCGTATCGCTAGGCCCTTCTTTTCCGTGCGCTGGGTAAGCGACAACGCCGACCACGAGGCATCGGGCAGCTGGGAAGCCAATGTAAAGCGATCCTCGGAGGATCTGCTTAGGGTGCTAAAAGCCATCGTTGGTCTTTCTTCAGGGGACCTCCAATAACCTTGTTGGTTATCAGAGGTCCCGTTCTGATTCCTTACAGGAATCAGGTTTTTTAATGGTAGACCTCTCAAAACTGAAGTTTTTAGAGGTCCCCTTTATAAATATCCCAGTTTTGCCAAGGCAATTCCTACAGCCACCGTGCAGGCTGTTTCCGATTTAAGTATGCGTTCGCCGAGTTTCGCAAAGCAGAATCCGCAGCCGGCCATCGAGTCAAGCTCGGAGGGGGTCCATCCGCGTTCGCTTCCCACCGCCAGGATCAGCGGGATATTCCTGTCCAGTTCCGCGGCGCCGAAGCGTGTCTGCGAGCGGTAAGGGTCCAAAGCCCAGCGCTGGGAACATTCCGGCAAAACATCGCCGGTTCCCCCATCGATGGCGCCAAGCGCCCGGTCGAGCGTCCAGAAGCTTGCCACCTGCGGCAGGCGCGGGTTGCCTGCCTGCTCGGCTCCTTCTATGAGCGCGGCTTCGTATTCCCTGTTCTTGAAGAAATTGCTCTCGATGTAGGATTTTTCCCCGAGGGCAGTGCCGCAAAGCAGGATGCGCTCCACGCCCAGGCTGCAGATGTCCTTGAATATCCTGCCTCCCTGAATGGGCCGGGGAAACCCAAGGAGCAGCGTGATAGGGTAAAGCTTCGGAGGCACCGCCAACGCGCGGTAAGCGATTGTTATATATTTATCATCGATGCTGTCCACCGTGGCGCTGCCGGTGGATTCGCCGCGAACTCCGGCGACCAGCGCGTCTCCGGCCTTCTTTTTGAGTACCCGCGCGATGTGGTCGTATCGCCTGTCGCTTTTGGGAATTGCCTGCCGCTCCAAACCGGTCTCTAAAAACAGCATGTTCATGAATACTCCGTTGGCGCGGCGAAAAAAAGCCGCGGTACTGATTGTACCACGGCTTTTGTTCATTGGTTAATCCCGGCCGTCAATCGTATTGCACGCGGGCGTGGTAGTCCACACCCGGAACGTCGAAGCCGTTGGCCTGCAGGAAGTCGGTCTTGAAGCCTTCGATATCGGTAATCAGGTGTATGTTGGACTCGGTGGCGTAAATCATCTGTGTGGCGGTGGCTTTCTGCACGTCGTCCCGCATCTCAAGCTCGTCGATGCGTATGCGGCCTTTCTCGTCGACTATCATGGTTCCCGGCGCAAGGATGCGCTCTCGGTACAGGCGTATTGCCTGGTCGGTGCAATCCTCGTGCAGGTGCATTTCCTTCATGATGCGGAACAGGGCGGAAATATACAGGGGAATTACCGGTATCACCGCGCTGGCTCGCGTTACGAGCGCCTTGTTGATGGACACGTAAGCCCTGCCTCCGTTGTCCTTGAGTATTTTATTGATTCGCGGCACGGTATTTTCGAGGTGTTCCTTGGCCTTCCCGATCGTGCCGTCGCGGTATATAGGCCATGAATGCTCGGGGCCGATGTAGGAATATGCCAGAGTAAGGCAGTCGGGTGCAAGCACGCCTGCCTTGGACAGCGCTTCGATCCATAGTTCCCAGTCTTCGCCGCCCATAACTTTTACGGTTGCCGCTACTTCTTCCCCGGAGGCGGGTTCAATGGCCAATTCCTTGAACTCGTGGGTAAACAGGTCTATGGTCTTGCCCACGAAGGGCTTACCCACCGGCTTGATAACCGAGCGGTGCATGATGCCTGTCTTGGGATCCGTTCTAACGGGGCTGGCCAGGCTGTAGATTACCTGGTCGAACTGCAGCTCGTCCCGTTTCGCCAAGGCTATAATTTTATCGCGGGTTTCGTTGGCAAAGGCATCGGCGTTTATGGTAACGGTGTACAGGCCTTCGGATTTGGCCATATAGTCGAAGGTGCGGTTGTTATACCAGCCCGGGCTTGCGGAACGTTTCTGGCTTGGTTCATTCTCGAAGGATACGCCAACGGTGGCGGCCCCGCAGGAAAAAGCCGCGGTCATGCGGGTTGCCATGCCGTAGCCGGTGGAGCAGCCGAGTATTAAAACGGTTTTAGGCAGAGCCTTGCCCGATGCCATGGAGGCGCCTATCATGGATCCCTTGGCAGCGGCTACCCGCCGCTTGAAGTTCTCCACCATTTTGGTGCAGCCCACGGGATGCGCGTTCAGGCAAATGTTGCTGCGAACCTGTGCTTTGGCTATCATGCTTTTTCTTCCCCTACGATGCAGGTCCAATCGGCTTCCACCGCGAGGGTTCCGTTTACGTAGCCCATGCCCTTTTGCTTGATTATGCGGGGGCTTGCGCGCAGGTTGGTAATTTCCATGGTAAAGGTGTCGCCGGGGCGCACCTGACTGCGGAATTTGACATTGTTCACCGCGGCCAGGAAGAAGGTTCCCGCAGCCGCGATACCCATGAGCTTGACGCCAACGCCGCCCGCCTGCGCCATGGTTTCCACGAGTATGACGCCGGGAACCACGGGGTAGTGCGGAAAGTGGCCGGCAAAGAAAAACTCGTCCTTGAACAGGCGTTTCGCCTTTATGGTTTCGGGACCGGTAACTTCCACTTCGTCCACGAAGCAGAACGGGTCGCGGTGCGGTAAAAATTCTTCTATTTCTTTTCGTCCGGCTTTATTCATGGGTATTTCCTTACGACGAGTACGCCGTTGTGTCCGCCAAAGCCAAGGGATCCCGAGGCTGCTATATTAATTTCACCTTTTACGCCCTTGTTGGGCACATAGTCCAGGTCGCAGCCTAGATCCGCCTCTTCCAGGTTGATGGTGGGCGGGTAGAATCCGTCCCGGATGGCCAAAACGCAGATGATCGCCTCCACCGCTCCCGCCGCGCCTACCAGGTGGCCGGTCATGCTTTTCGTCGACGAGACCTTCATCTTATACGCATGGTCGCCGAATGCTTTTTTTAGCATCAGCGTCTCCAGGGGATCGTTTATCTGGGTGCTGGTCCCATGCGCGTTATAATATTGCACGTCCTCTGGGCGGATGCCCGCGTCGGTCAGGGCGTGGGCTATGGCCTTGGCGCCGTAGGTTCCTTCAGGATGCGGGGATGTCAGGTGGTTGGCGTCGCAGGAGGCGCCGAAGCCGGCGAGTTCCGCGTAGATTTTTGCGCCGCGTTTTTTGGCGTGTTCTTCGCTTTCGACTATCAGGATTCCGGCTCCTTCGCCTATCACGAAGCCGTCCCTGTCCTTGTCGAAAGGACGCGAGGCCTTCGTGGGATTGTCGTTGAAGCCGGTGGAAAGAGCCTTGAGCATGCAGAAGGCGCCCATGGCGAAGGCCGATACGGCGGCTTCGGTTCCGCCGGTGATCACCACGTCGGCGCGACCGGATCGTATCATGTCCAATGCCATGCCTATGGCGTCCGTTCCCGAGGCGCAGGCTGTTACCTGCGTAAACGCCGCGCCGTGAACGCCCAAGCGCATGGCGATGTTGCCGGCTGCCTCGTTGATGATCATCATGGGAACCGTCATGGGAAGCATGCGGGACGGTCCGCTTTCCAGCAGCTTTTTATGGCTTTGCTCGAATATTTCTATGCCTCCGACGCCGTTGCCCAGCATGATCGAAACGCGGTCCGGGTCTATTCCGGCGGTTTCCATGCCTGCGTCCTTCCATGCCTGCACGGATGCGGCAACCGCGAACTGGGTAAAGTCGGCCATCTTGCGGGCGTCCTTCTTTTCCATGTACAGCGATGGGTCGAAGTCTTTTACCTCCGCGGCTACGCGTGAATCGAGTGCGGCTGCGTCGAAGCGCGTAACCGGGCCAATGCCGCACTTGCCTTCCTGTATGGATTTCCAGAATATATCGATATCGTTGCCGATGGGACAAACAACGCCCATACCCGTAATTACAACTTTAGTCTTCATCGTATCTCCTTTTATCACCAGCGGATTATGCAGCCGCCGTAGGTAAGTCCCGCGCCAAAGCCCATAATCATGATCAAGTCGCCTTTTACCAAAAGCCCCTTATTTGCCATTTCGTCCAATGCAATGGGAATCGATGCCGCCGAAGTGTTGGCGTATTCTTCTATATTCATATAGAATTTTTCTTCGGGAAGGCCGAAACGCTTGGCTGCCGCCTGCACGATGCGCAGGTTAGCCTGGTGCGGCACTATCCACTTAAAGTCCTTCAATTCGACGCCTGATTGTTTTCCCAGCGTTTCCATAATGTCGGTAATTGCCTTTACCGCGAACATGTACACGGCTTTTCCATCCATGTAGATGCTGTTGGGCTTGGTGTAATCCCCTTCGCGCACAAAAGTCTTGGCGCGCTCGGGCTGGGTTAGGATCAGGCTTTTGGCGCCGGAACCTTTTGCGCGCAGCCAGGACTGCTGCAGCCCCCTGCCGTCGGAGCTGTCTGATTTTTCTATAACTACGGCACCCGCCCCGTCTCCAAAGAGCACGCAGCTTGCGCGGTCTTCCCAGTCAATTACGCGGGACAAGGTTTCGGCGCCGATAACAAGAGCGCGCGTGCGTCCGTGCTGCAGCAGCATCGAGGACGCCACGTCCAGGGCGTAGATAAAGCCGGTACAGCCGGCGGTAAGGTCGAAAGCCGCTGCGTTTGTCGCGCCGATCTTCTCTTGGACTATGCATGCAGTGGACGGGAATCCAAAATAATCCGGAGTGGCGGAAGCCAAAACTATCAGGTCAATCTGCTCGGCGCTGACCCCTGCACTGGCCAGTGCCTTGTTCGCCGCGTCGGCAGCCAAATCGCTGGTAAGCTGGCCGTCCTCGGCGAAATGCCTGCAGCCTATGCCGGTATGCGAGCGAATCCATTCGTCGCTTGTTTCGATGCGGCCGGCAAGGTCATCATTGGTCGTGCGTATTGCGGGAATGCTTGAACCGGAACCGCTTATCACTATAGCCATGTGTTTCTCCTTGACAAATTATTAGCTATTGTCACGTAATGGATTTTGCACTATGTGACAAATGATGTCAATACGTCATGAATTTTGCGTATTGTAGAAAATGCCGTCGGTACTAAAGGTAACGACGGCATCAATTGGACACGGCTAAGCTAGATCCGGTTGCGCGTTTTGTCTAGGCGTTTGCTTTTTTCGCCGAAGGCATAAAAACGGCCGCAAGGCTTATAGCGGCCGAACTGACGAGTCCGGCCATGGGGAACAGCTGCGAAGCCGGAGAATTGGCGGGCATGAAGCTGCCCGTCAGGCCTAATGCATAGCCTACCACTATTGCTCCAAAGGCGAGTGCCGCATTCATTCGGCGCTTCCCGGCGAACATGATGGCGACGAACAGCGCAGGTACGATTCCGGCGGTGTAGCCGTTGTAGGTTTTCATGATTATGCCGATTATATCCGTTTGGTAGAGCGCGATAAGAGCGCCGGCGACGCCTACCACGACTACCCAGATTCGTACGCCAAGCACCGATGATTTTTTTATCAAATCGTTTTGTACCGAACTTGCTGCGGTGAGCAGAACGGTATCGGCAGTGGAGAGTATCGCGGCGAGTATACCGAAAATTAAAAGTGCGCCTACAAGCCTGGGCGTGTAGGCTTTCGCAATAAGGTTAAGCGGGTCGATTCCGGCCAGATCGCTTATCGATGCCTTTGCCCAGAGGCCAATGGCTATTATCACTACGGCAAAAATAAGCATGCCCGTGCCAGACATGAATGAGCTCTTGCGGGCGTTGGCCGCGGTGTCTGCCGAAAGAATGCGCGAGAACATCATCGGGCAGATAAAGTAGGAACCGCCTAAAACAAACACGTAATATAGAAGGTTGGTAAACGTAAATTTATCGTTGAATAGCTCGATGGAAATGCTGCCTTGTGCCGGAGTTTTTGCAATATATAGGTACAGAACGGTGGTTATCAATGCAATCGCAAGCACCCCGAACTGGAATAAGTCGGTCTTTAAGACGGATTTTTGTCCTCCGATAAGGGTGTACAAGATCAGGAAGGCGGCGACAATGGCCACCGCGGGTTGGTGGGCCAAGCCGGTAAGCGCCGTTACGACTTTTGCAGCGGCTACGAATTGTGCCGTGGCAATGCCCGTCCAGGTAAGCAGAATTATGGCAGAAGTCAGCATCTGCACGGATGGCCCAATAAGTTTTCTGGCCATGTCGGGCATGGTAAGCGCTTCGGTTTCGCGAACCTTGCGGGAAAGCAGCCAGCCCTGAAAGAAGTGCGCAATGCCTCCGGAGGCAATAAACCAGAAGGCCGGAGAACCCATGTTATAGGTTTTGGCTACGGTGCCGATGGTAATGCCTCCGCCAATGGTGGATGCCAGCATCGAGGCCACAATAAGCAGTTTTTTCTGCTTGCGGCCGGCTACCAGAAAATTCTCCATGGTATCGGCGTATTTTTGGCTGGTCAACGCGATAATCAGCAAAGTCAAGCCATACAGGCTTAATAAGATGATATTTAAAGTCATGGTAACGCTCCTTGTTCGAAATTGGATGTGTACTCTATAACTGTATCAGTAAGTGTGTCGCCTGTCTAGATCTCGCTTTCAAGGCCGGGGAACGTTAATTGCCTTGACCTTGCCTCTGTTTTTGAGTACATTTGGCGAGTTCTCATAAATTTTTATACCCGTTTCAGGAGGAATACGCAATGAAAGTGAATCCAATTGGAGATCGCGTTCTTATCAAGGTAACCGAAGGCGACACCAAAACTGCCGGCGGTCTTATAATTCCGCAGACAGCACAGGAAAAAACCCAGACAGGCGTCGTAATCGCCGTAGGTTCGGGTACCGAAAAAGATCCCATCAAGGTAAAAGTAGGCGACAAGGTAATGTTCGACAAATATGCCGGCACCCCGGTCAAGATTGACGGAGCCGATCACCTTATCGCCAAGATGGCCGATGTTATAGCCGTAATCGACTGAGGGAACTAGGCTTATTGCAAGCCAATAATGGAAAAGCCACCTGCGAGCATCGCGGTGGCTTTTTTTTGTCCGGATTCTTCTGCTATTTTTTTGTAATTATTTCAAGGATTTCTTTTTTCGAAGTGGCGGCAAGCAATGCCGCTCGTTTTGATTCGCTTTTGAAAAGCCGGCTTACTTCGGCAAGGAAATGCAGATGCGGACCGGTTTTATCGGGCGGCGACAGCGTCATTATAAATATGCGGGCCGGTTCTTTGTCGAACGAATCGAAGGGAACGGGATTTTTGGAAATGGCTACGCATGCTATCATTTCCTGGACGCTTACCGTTCTTCCGTGGGGAACGGCAATGCCGTTTTTCATGCCCGTGGACATTGACTTTTCCCGCTCCAGAACCGCTGCAATTGCTTTCTGCGGATCGGATACCTTGCCGGTAGCGGCAAGTATGCCCACCATTTCCGCTATTATGCCCTCTTTGGTCAGGCTGAGCAAATTTATTCCAATGGTATCTTCGTGTAGGACGCTTGAAAGACTCATGGGTCAATACTATTATCAGGGTAGACAAAAGTCAATTGAAGAATAGGTCATTCCTTCGACCCGCTAAATAAAATGTCTGATTTCCCTCGGTTTTGTCTCGTTTTCGGCAAGGGCTACCAGCTTGACCAGCGTGCCGGCTATCAAGGTGTCGAGAAACGCCCCGATGGCCGATAAGGGCAGTGCAATAGGTATCAGGAGCAGATAGCCGGATTCGAAACCTTTGCCGTAATTAGCGCACAGGAAGGCCACGGAGGCTATCGGGCCAAGAGCCGGTGCGGCCCCGGACAAAATGGCCGAAAGCGGTACGAACAGAAGCAGCCACAGAAACGTGCTTGTATTGAGTCCTATACTTGAGTAGGAAGCGATTACAACAATGAACAGAGTCGCGCTAACCATCGCCGTACCGGCACGCCCGAAAGACAGTACCAGCGGCAGTGCTACCGTGCCAATTCTTCGACGTACTCCCAGGCTTTCCTTTAAATGCTTTAGTATGGCTCCGCCTGGCGCGTAGGAATTGCAGCTGGCAAACGCGATCAATGCGGGGGCCAGCATCGCATAGAGCACCGCAAACGGGTTTTTGCGCTTATTGGCCAGGAAAACCGCAAGTGGAATTATGGCAAGGGTTATGATAATTGCCTCGATTGCAATGACGGAAAAAATCCTGCCGTAGATATCAATGTCCTTTATGTCCCTGATGGTTGCCGTCCGGGCGGCTGCCAGTACGATAAGGGCTAAGGGGAATATTTCGATTACGAAACTGTTTATATGCCACAGGAGGTGGGACAGGGAATCGGAAAAGGTTGTTATGGGTTTAGCCGCGGCTTTGTCGGTCGTAAAGGAAATCCCCAGTATTATCCCGAGGATAAGTACAGGCATCAAATAGTCGCTCATCCCCAGGATGCCAAGGACGTTTGCTGGAACTATGCCCAGAAACAAGGTGCTCAATGCGGGCAGGGCGTGGATGGTTCCGGTCTCGCTGCCCAGTGGAATCCTGCTGGCAGGGATAAGAAACGCAGTTCCGGCTCCTATTATGGTAAGCAGCAGTATCGCAGCCATGCCATATAGAATGCTGCGCGCCGATACGCGGAACAGTTTTTTCTCTTCATGCAACTCGTAGGCCGCTATCGGTATGGAAAAAAATAACAGGGGTACAAGTATGATGCGCGCCAAGTTCACAAACACGAGCACCGCCGTATCGAAGGCGCTTCCCGGAATGGGAATGAACAAACCCACGCCGAGTCCGAGCAGTATCGCTATCAGGTATTTTATCCAAATTTTCATAGCCGGAGCATACCCGAGCCTTAAACCGCCGTCAAGCTTCGTGTTTCCAAGTTCCCCTTTACATTCCGCTAGCTTCTTGGTATATTCGACAGGAATTATTCACGGCGCCGTACCCAAGTGGTAAGGGAGAGGTCTGCAAAACCTTCATGCATCGGTTCAAATCCGATCGGCGCCTGTCTGTCATTAGCATGACCAAAGCTGCAAGTCGGTTGCTGCTTCGCAGCATCCGATCGGCGCCTGTATGCTCGAATCCGAGCCAAGCCTGCAAGTCGGTTGCTGCTTCGCAGCAGACGCCGGGGGGCGGCTAGTGTCGATGGGAAGTTATTGACGTATGCGCTATCGCGCATGGCGCCACCCGATCGGCGCCTCTATGCTCCAAGGAGCCAAACCTGCAAGTCGGTTGCTGCTTCGCAGCAGACGCCGCGGGGCGGCTAGTGTCGAAGGGAAGTTATTGACGTATGCGCTGTCGCGCATGGCGCCACCCGATCGGCGCCTCTATGCCATGATCATGGCCAACCGAGCAAGTCGGTTCGCGCGTTGCGCGAGACGCCGCGGGGCGGCTAGTGTCGAAGGGAAGTTATTGACGTATGCGCTGTCGCGCATGGCGCCACCCGATCAGTGCCTAGGTGCGTTGATCGCGACGGGATTCGGCCACCGTCCTAGCGGCAGGGTGATTTCGCAAAGCCGGTATAGGGGATCTCGAAAAACTTCAGTTTTGCGAGGTCGACCATTAAAAAACCTGATTCCTGTAAGGAATCAGTGAGGCACCCCTGATAACCAACAGGGTTATTAGCAGGCTGTTGAAAAAGCTTGTTGCTTTGTCAACAGCTTTCAACATTCCTCGCATTTGATTACAAATGCTACGGTAATGTTACATTTTGGAAGTGTTGAAAATCCTCATCCGAGGTTTTTCAACACCCTGTTAGAGATGCCCTATATTCGATTCCACTGCAGCCAGTTACCCAAAATAGTTTTTTTTGGTATAGTCCTCGAAATCTGATTCGGAGGATTATCCAGTGTTCAAGATACCGGTCGCAGGCATCAAGGTGCCTGCCTTTGCTTTTACTGCAATTTCAACCAGGAGTTTGCGGGTCCCTGCTCTGCACTGCGTCCGCAACGCGGCAAGGGATTTTTTCGGCGTCCAGTGGCGGGCTAGGTTTTCTCCGGGGCTCACTGCGCTGTCCAGCGTCGATCATCCCCTCGATTCCCTTGTGCCTTTTGCGCCCGGATACATCAATATCTATATGGATTTCATTCCGTTTTGGATTAGAACCGCTGGCTGGCTCCGTGCGCATTACGGCAAGCGCCATGCGCCGGAAGTCGGCGCTTTTATTGACGGGATTGCCGGTTTGTACAAACAGGCGGCCCAGGTCTATCGCGCCCGCCTTTCCACTACAAAACGGCCGTTTTACATTAAGCGCCCGCGCTTCGCGCTGATCCACCTTACCGATCCCCATTTTGCCTGCGTCCCGAGCCTGCATGTCATGATAGTCGTCTATGCATGGCTGGCCTTCAGGGCTTTTGTGCGCCGCCATGGCGACGAACAGGCGGCCGGGGAGCGCGTACGGGAGCTTCGCGCCGGAGCGCTCGCGATTACCGAGTCTATACTCTACGTAAAGCAGCACAGCGTCAACTGCGTTTCCGCGGCCATGTACGTCATGGCCGCATTATACCCGGATCTCATATCTGCGGCGGAATCTGAAGAATTTATAGCCCATATGTTCGAGGGGAAGGGCGTCCCCGCAAGCGGCGACGCGCTTATCGTAAAAGCCCATATCCTGGACTTGTTCCGCAAATTCATGGTTCAGGGACAGGCTTCCGCCGATTGGCGGAAGCCGTTGCTCGATTTTTTAGCCGGCCTTGAAACAAGGCCGGGCATCTGATTCCGTAATCAGCCTATAAGCCTGTTCATGCGCGCGATGAATTCCGCAGGGTCTTTTACCGGCGCGCCTTCCACGAGCAGCGCCTGGTCAAGCAGCACGAACGCGATGTCGGCGATTGTTCCTTCGTCGGCGCTTGCGGCAGCGCGCTTTACCAGCGTATGGTCGCCGTTTATTTCCAGAATGGGCTTCACGTCCATTTCGGCGCCACGTCCCATGCTTTTCATGAACTGCATCATCTGCATGCTGGGGTCGTTCTCGTCAACCACGATGCACGAGGGGCTTTCGGAAAGCCTGGCGGACAGCCGCACGTCCTTAACCGTTTCGCCGAGCGCTTTTTTAAGCTTCTCGACCACGGGTCCCATCTCTTTTTCTTTTTGTTCGTCTTTTTTGCCTTCGAATTCCTTCTCGGCACCCGCCCTGTTTACCGACTTGAATTCCAGTTCGCCGTATTTTCCGGCCATGGGCATAACCAGCTCGTCTATTTCGTCGGAGCAAAGCAGAACTTCTACGCCCTGCTTGCGGTACATTTCCAGAAGTGGGGATTTCTTAAGGCGATCCTCGGAATCTCCGGTAACGTAATAGATGGCCTTTTGCTCGTCCTTCATGCGGCTCTTATAATCGGCAAGGCTGGTCCAGCCTTCGGTCGTGGTGCTTTTAAAGCGAACGAGGTCGAGCAGGGCTTCGCGGTTGGCGAAGTCGGAGTACAGGCCTTCCTTGAGCGGACGGTTGAACTCGCCGGCGAAAATCGCGTACTTGTCCTTGTCGCGGGTCGAAAATTCCTTCAGCTCGCCGAGCACTTTTTTTACCGAGGCCGTGCGTATGCTGGTCATCACCCTGTTTTGCTGGAGTATTTCCCGGCTCACATTGAGCGGCAGGTCCTCGGAATCGATGACGCCGCGAATAAAGCGCAGGTAGGTGGGCATCAGTTCCTTCTCGTCGTCGGTTATGAATACGCGGCGGACGTACAGTTTTACTCCCGGCTTATAATCGGCATGATACAGGTCGAATGGAGCTTTTTCAGGCACGTAGAATAAGGTGGTATATTCGATGGTGCCTTCCGCCTTGGTGTGCATCCACAGCAGCGGTTTATCTTCTGTATCGCTTATGTTCTTATAGAAATCGACGTAATCGTCATCGGTCAGATCGGTTTTTGACCTGCTCCACAAGGCTTTTGCGCTGTTGACCTGCTCGTGTTTGTGCTCGGTCGCGTCGGTTTTTTTGCCCTTGTCGTCGAACTTATCCTCATCCCAGGACATGAAAATCGGAAACGCAATGTGGTTTGAGTATTTTTTGACGAGCTCCTGAAGGCGCCAGCGCGAAAGGAATTCACGCCCGTCGTCGTTCATGTACAAAGTGATGGTGCTGCCCTGACCTTCTCGCGTGGCGCTTTCGATCTCGTAGGCGCCTTTGCCGTCGCTGGTCCACAGGAAGGCTTCTTCCGCGGCTGCCTTGCGGCTCAATACGGTAACTTTATCCGCTACCATGTAGCTCGCGTAAAAGCCTACGCCGAAGCGGCCGATAAGGTTGGTGTCTTTTTTGGCGTCGACGGCCATGGCTTCCATGAACCGCCTCGTTCCCGAGCGCGCTATGGTCCCAAGGTTTTCCACGAGGTCGGCCTCGTTCATGCCGATTCCGTTGTCCTTGATTACGAGCGTGCCTGCCTTGGCGTCGAACTCGATGTCTATCTTCGGGTCAAAGGCGACTCCTTTGTACTGCTCGTCCGAAGCGGAAAGGTAGCGAAGCTTGTCCAGGGCATCGGAGGCATTGGACACGAGTTCGCGGAGGAATATTTCGCGGTGTGAATACAGCGAGTGGATGATGAGCTGCAAGAGCTGGTTAACTTCTGCCTGAAACTGATGGACTGCCATGAGAATTCTCCTGATGTTTTATTGTGTATTTCGTTCTCCAAGCCTTGCGGCACGAGGAACGATTGTGGCTTGGAACGATGTAAAAATACAAAAATACTCAGGAAAAAGCAAGCTTTGCCGGGGGTCTTGCTCAAGGTGCCCCGAAATTAGAACGTATAGGTATGCCATTGCTCCACGAAACCCAGGAAGCCCAGGTTGGTGGCGCGATCGGGTTGTGCCAAGGCAGCGTCCCCGTAATGCATAAGGCGCATCTTGGCTTTTATTTCCGGCGGCAGGGTGGCTAATTCGTCCAGCGAAGCATGCACCCCGCCGGTGAACAGCTGGCAATCATGAAATATAGTCGTTATTTTATAGTTTTTTTCCAGAAAATCGATAAGGTCACGGTCGAAGCGGGTGTCGCTGGTAAAGGCTACGCTTTCGTTGATGACGACTCCGTAGCTCAGCGATGAGGCTTTCCAATCCGGTGAAGAATCGGGTATGTGCTTTGTTCGGTAAATATCCATGCGAAGCGATCCCAGCCTCACGAAACAAAGGTCCCTGTCTGCGCCTTTGATGGGCTCGGGTTCCAGGATGTTCCAAAAATCTTCCAGCTCCAGCCACTTTCCGTCTTTTTTTTCGCTGTAGGCATTGCCGCCCTTCAAGGATTTTTCCCACAGGAATTTACGGTATTTTTTTGTTGCGATCAGCGTAGGTTTTTTGTGCGCGACATAACGGTTGACCAGCATGACTTCCTCAAGCCCCCCCACGTGGTCCGCATGGGAATGGGTGATCAGGTAATTGCGCACATCCATCACCGATAATCCAAGCAGGGACAAAGCCTCGGGCGCCCTTGTGCCGCAATCGATAAGAATGTGCTCGTCGCCTTGCACGATTAACGCGTTGTTTTGGAAGTATTTTTTGGAAAAAGCGCTGCCTGCACCCACAAAGGTCAACTCAAGGTGTCCATCGTTGGTTAAAGACAAGGCTCCCAGGTCACCGCTGGGACCTAATTTATGCTGTGCTTGACTCATTACTGTAAATTATAGCTTATTTATTTAAAAAATCCTAGGGTACCTCGAAAAACTTTAGGTTTAGGAGGTACCCTCTAACAATGTTGATGCTTTTTTATGTACCGATGAAATATTTGACATAGAACTGTATGAGTGATAGAATACACTGCTTAAAATTGTTCTCTAATCAGGAAAAAGCAAGAGGAGGCCAGCGTGTCTGCATTGAAACGATACAAAGATGCCGAAAAGTCGTTTTCAAAACGTTCTGCCGCGTTGTTTCGCCGCATTTGGAGCTCTATTACGGTGGCATTTGCCCGGTTTATCAAGGCCGGCAGGCAAAAGCTTAGCATAATGCTAGTTCCGCATACCCAAAAAAAAATTGTAAACATTCAAATAAGCTTTTTTGGTCTCGCGGGGATAGTATCGGTATTTGTGGTCGGATTGTCGGTTCTTGGCTGGGGCGCCGGTAATTACAACAATGTAGCCGGAAAATTAGCCGGAAAAACGACTTCATTGCAGAATACGCAGTCCGATCTTGACGCGATGCGCGACAACATGAGCCGTTTGGTAAAAGCTTCCCACGCGTTTCAGCTTACCCTGGATTCAACCTTCTCCCGTATCGGGGTTAAACGAAGCTCTCCGGCCGAAAGCTCGCGAACAGGCGATATGTCCTCGTTTTTCTCCGATTCAGCAACATCTAAGGGTCGAGTTCGGGAAGTTACCGAAATCGATCAGATTGCTTCCGTTATAGAACAAAGCATAAAACCCCTCGATGAATTAGGCTCCATGTTTTCAACCCAGGGCGAAATTCTTTCCGAGATTCCAAATCTCTGGCCCATCAAGGGCGGGATAGGGCATGTCTCCATGTATTACGGGCAAAACGAGAATCCGATTTACGGTTCCTGGTATATGCACAAGGGTATCGATATATCTACTTTTCGAACTGGCGACCCTGTGCTGGCCACCGCGGACGGAAAAATCGTAACCGTAGCTTTTGATATCGGTTTGGGTAATCACATTGTAATAGAACACAAATATGGTTTTCTAACCCGATATGCCCATCTTAAGGCATTTAAAGTTCAAAAAGGCGATGTCGTTCAGCAGGGCCAGGTTATCGGCTATATAGGAAATACCGGGCTCTCGACCGGTCCTCACCTGCATTATGAAGTGCATCTTGGCACCGAAACCATCGATCCCCTTCGCTTCTTGAACAGCCGCACCAATGGCATCATGGTCGGAAGCACGGAATAGGCGAAAGGTTCGAGACATGGCGCAAAACCGTTCCGCACTAGTAAATACCCTCCTTGGACCAGACAGTTCCTTCAGGGGCGATATCGTGGTGGACGGTTTTGTCCGGGTCGACGGAAGTTTACGCGGCGTCCTTCGCTCCAACGGCAAGGTAGTAATTAGCGAACTTGCGCGCTGCGACGCTTCTATAATGGCCGTTTCCGCGGTTATCGGAGGAGTGGTTCGAGGCGATGTATTCGTTACCGAACGGCTGTCGCTCCAGAAGGGAGCGGTTATTGTGGGTAATGTATTCGCCCCGCTTCTCGATGCCGAGGGCGATATCGTCATACACGGGCACATTGAGGTATCGGGAAAGCTTGCCGGCGCGGCCGATGCCTTGCATGCTTTCATGAAGAAACATAATTCGGGATTGCGTCCCATGGGCCAGGATATGCCCGAAAATTTTGGCCGGTCAGGCTCCTTGAACAAGTAAGCGATGGCAATACCCGCTCTTCCCGACCCTTTGCAGACCAGTCTGATTTCCGGTTTGCTTAACCGGAAACTCGAAAAAAAACCGGGAACGGCAAAAAAAACGCTCGCGTTCGGGAGGCTTCTTGAAACGGCCCAAAAGGCGGAAGACCTTTCGGCTCTGGCCGACATTCCGTTTTCGGAGCTGGCGGCTACCGAGCTTTTGGATTCCGTGCACGTATCCGGCGATGCGCTTAAAAAAGACGCATCGAAGGATAATATAAAAGCCTATAAAAAAGCGGTGCGGGATTTTATCCATTATGTTGTTGAAAGTGTCTATGAAACCCGGGAGCAAAGTTCCGGCAGGAATATTCTTAAGCGCAAGAAGTTTACCACTATTACCGTTATCGACGAGAAGCTCGAGCGTTTTGCCGCGGACATCATGAGCGGGCAGCGCGACAAGCTGGATATCCTCGGCCGACTGGAAGAAATCCACGGCCTGCTCGTCGACCTGCTGCGGTAGAAGAAGATTCTTCGTTAGAAGAAGAATTGCGCTGAGACGTTTGGGTATTGGAACCGCATTCCGTCACTAGGGATGCGGGCAAGGAGAACTACAGTGAATGATTTTTCGGATCGCGAGCTTTCCGATGAGGACTTGCGCCAGCTCGAAGACGAGCATTTTGATTTTCCCGAAGGCCCGAGCCAGGTGGCCCACAAAGATCTGCCCGAGCCCTTATACCGGCTCAAGGTGGCTCCGAACAATGAAACGTATTACGCCGGTTCGGAGATTCCGCTGGAAAGCGGGCAGTACGTCATTACCCAGACCCGGTATGGCCGCGACTTGTGCCTGGTGTTGGGGACGGTTAAGAATCCGGGCTATGTGCGGCTCGAGGACGTGGTTCAGGTCGAGCGCATGGCAAGTGCCGAGGATATCCAGAAGCGGAAGGATGACGCGGTAAAGGAACTGCATGCCTTCGACGTATGCAAGGCCAAGATTCACGAGCATAACCTGCCTATGAAGCTTATATTCGCCCACTACCTTTTCGACGAGCAGAAAGTGCTGTTTTTCTTTACCGCCGACGCTCGCGTGGATTTCCGGGACCTCGTAAAGGACTTGGTCGGGATTTTCAAGATGCGCATCGAACTGCGCCAGATAGGCGTGCGCGACGAAGCGCGCGTCGTAGGCGGCTGCGGTGTCTGCGGCAGGGCTTTGTGCTGCCACGGCGTTACAGACAAGCTGGTTCCCGTATCCATCAAGATGGCCAAGGACCAGAACCTGTCCCTTAATTCTCTCAAGATATCCGGACCCTGCGGGCGCCTGCTTTGCTGTCTGGCCTATGAATTCGGCTTCTATCGCGAAGCCAGGCGGACGATGCCCTCGGAAGGTACGCGCATGCCCTACGACGGCACGACCTTCCGCGTAATCGAGATAAACGTTCCTGCCGGCAGGCTGCGCCTCGCCGGGGAGGATGGACGTTATATCGTTGTAACGGCGGACAAATTCGTGCAGAAGGACGGCCGCTGGACTCTGCCCGACGGCGTCAAGATAGACTAGGCGGGGGAAACTTCGATGGATAAGGCGATGGAAGAAGCGGCGGATGCAGGCGAATACAGGCGGCCCAGCTGGGACGAATATTTCATGGAAGTGTGCAGATCCATCGCCAAGCGGGCCACGTGCGACCGGGGTAGATCTGGCTGCGTTATAGCCAGGGAACACCAGATTTTGGCTACCGGCTACGTGGGCGCGCCGGCGGGTCTACCCCATTGCGACGAAGAGGGGCACCAGCTCAAGCAGACGGTTCACGAGGACGGCTCCGTTACCAAACACTGCGTGCGTTCGGTTCACGCCGAGCAGAACGCGATCTGCCAGGCGGCCAGGCGCGGCGTTCCCATTGAAGGCTCTACCTTGTATTGCAAGATGACGCCCTGCCGCTCCTGCGCCATGATGATAATCAACTGTGGAATTACCCGCGTCGTCTGCGAGCGAAAATATCATGCCGGCTTCGAGAGCGAAGCTATGTTTGCCCAGGCCGGCCTCGCCGTCGAATACGTCGAAGAGGAATTCGAAAAATACGAGAATCAATAGCGGGTCTGAGCACTTGAACCTGATGACGTATTTGGCTACTTTGAACAGGTGAATATACGAGTATTGTACATAGGCGAAATCGTGGGTAGGGTCGGCGTGTTTGCCGTAAAAAAACTGCTTCCCGCATTGAAGAAAGAACTGGTGCCGGACATCGTGGTGGCAAATGCAGACGGAGTGACCGGTGGTTCGGGTGTGGGCAAAATGCATGCGATGTACCTTCGCAAGATGGGCATAGACGTGCTGTGCACGGGCGAAGGCGCGTTTTACAAGAAAGACATCCTGGATATATTTCCAACATCGTCCTGGTTGCTCCGTCCTTTGAATTACCCCTCGGGAGTTCCCGGACGCGGCGTCAAGGTTTTGCGCATCGGGGAAACCAGCGTAGCGATAGTGGCTATGCTCGGCCAGTCGGGTTTCAGCCGGGTGCATCTGGACAACCCCTTTCTGATGCTGGACGAATTGCTTCCACGGCTGAAGCGCGACGCGTCATGCATTATCATAGATTTTCATGCGGGGACGACCGCCGAGAAAAACGCCTTTGCCCTGCATGCAGACGGCAAGGTAAGCGCGGTAATCGGCTCGCATGTGCGTACTCTTACGGCGGACGCACGTATTCTGCCCAAGGGTACGGCTTTTATTACCGATGCGGGCAGGACGGGAAGCATGGTCAGCGTTGGTGGGCTCGATGCCCAAACGAGAATACAGGAATATCTGTCGGGCATTCCCGTATGGGCCAAGGATGCCGTAGGAAGCCCTGAGCTTCAAGGCATTTTCTTGGAACTGAGGCCCGATGGCAGCGCGGAATCTATAAAGACGCTGCGACTCGCTTGCAAGGAGGCTTTTAATGAAGGAACAGGGAATTCTGATAAAAATTGAAGGGAAACTGGCAACAGTCCGGCTTTCGATGGGCGGCGGCTGCGGTTCCTGCGGATCCAAGGATGCGTGCGCCAGCGGGTCTACCGGAAAGCGAACGATAAGCGCACTTGTGGCCGACGGGCTTTCGCCGAAACCGGGCAACCCCGTGGTGATGGAGATTCAAGACCGGGTTCAGCTCATAGGAATACTCTGGTTTGGGCTTTTGCCTTTGGCTCTTTTTGCGGCCGGTTATGCCGGCGCGGATCGAGTTTTCAATTTTGCCTCCGAAGGGCTTGCCGCGCTGGGCGGAATGGCGGGAATAGCGCTGGGGCTGGTAATCGCTACTTTTGTATCGCGCCAGGGCAGCCTTGCCCAGCGACCCATAATCATTTCGGTGGATTCCAGTGTAAACGCCCCGGATGCCGCCTGCGAAACCTGCGCCGGGTGCAAGCCGTAACAGGACTCGGATGCAGAGCTTATCGCGACAGCAAGGCTAGCGCGACAGCAAGGCTCCGGCAGCGACTTCCGCCGCTTTTTCCGGACCGATAAGCGCTTCTATTATCGCAATGGAGAATGCTCCGGCAAGAGCAGGGCCTGCGGCGCTTATAAGTGAACCGTCCCTTTGCACGTCGGCTCCGGTAAAGGTGCCCTGTTTTACATGAGTTTCCAATCCGGGGTAACAGGTGTATTTTCTATTCTCGAGCATACCGCATGCCTCACCTAGAACCAGGGCCGGAGCGGCGCAAATGGCCGCGATTATGCCGTCGCGTTCGACATACTGCTTTATCAGCTTTCGAACGGTGTTTGACTGGGCAAGATTCTTGGCTCCGCCCATGCCCCCCGGCAGGATGATGGCATCGAAGACCGTGTCCCCCAAGGCCGAGATATCGGTGTCCGTCTCGATGCGGATGCCGTGCGCGCCTTCGATTATCTTTGAACCAAGCCCCGCAATGGTAACCCGGATGCCGGCGCGGCGCAGGTAATCTATGGGAGTTATCGCCTCGACTTCCTCAAAACCGGAGGCTAAAAGAACACAAGCGCTGCTGGGCATAAAAAACCTTCTTTTCTGGACAAAAATCCCAACAGCGAGTATAATCGAAAAAGAAACAATTTGAAACCTAAAAGGAGTCGTTTGGTATGGATACCAAGAATGGTCTTATTAATTTTTCGCTCTTTGTTTTTCTCTTCGTCTTTGCCTTTGTTTTTTGCATTGACGCCCTTGCCCTTCCCAACACTAGCTACGGAGTTTTGGCCCTCGTAGGGTTTGTAGTGTGCATTGCCGCCTCGCTGTTCAACGGCGTTCTGGCACGCAGGGACGGTGAAGCCCTTACTGTATGGTATTTTGTCTATGCAATCATCGTAAGCATCGTGACCGTATGGTATCTTACCCGTTGCGGTACGGTTTTTGGCTGGTGGTAGGCATCTTCCAATAGCTGCCTCCTAAAAAAGCCCGGCATTTAAGCCGGGCAGTTTTATTTACGCCTGGTTATAAAATTTATCCTACGAGTTTTACCAATGCCTCCACGGTAAGCCCCAGGTGTGCCGCTACTTTTGCCCCCGGTCCTGATTCTCCAAATCGCTCGATGCCCAGGAAATTCCCCGTAAGTTTGTCCCATCCCATCGATCTTCCCGCTTCGCAGGCGATAACTTTAGCCCCGGAGGGAATCATCGCCGTACGTAGGGGTTCGGGCTGAGACAGGAAATGCTCAAGCGATAGTACCGATACGACGCGGACGCTTTTGCCGCTTACAATTTCCGCCGCCTTGAGGGCAAGCTCCACTTCGCTGCCGCTTGCAAGCAGAACCACGTCCGGCTCGTCCATGGTGTTTTTTACTACGTACGCGCCCGTGCGAATCGTTTCCTGCCAATACGGGTCGGCTTTTGCAAACACCGGCAGGTTTTGCCTGCATAAGGCGATAACCGTGGGGCCGTCGCGACGTTCCAACGCCATAAGCCAGGCTTCTCCCGCTTCCTGGGCGTCGGCCGGGCGCAGCACGCGAACATTGGGAATCGCGCGCAGCGATGCCAGATGCTCGATAGGCTGATGCGTAGGGCCGTCTTCGCCCACGAATACCGAGTCGTGGGTAAGCACATAGATTACGGGGAGTTTCATAAGTGCGGACAGGCGCAATGCCGGGCGCAGGTAGTCGGCGAACACGAGGAAGGTGGCGCAGAACGGCCGGAATCCTCCATATAACGCAAGGCCGTTGCAGATTGCAGCCATGCCGTGTTCGCGTACGCCGAAATGTATCATGCGGCCGGCGCGGTTCGTGGCGGAATACGGCGCACCGGGCAATGCCGTTACGTTGGGGCCGGTAAGGTCTGCCGAACCGCCTATCAGCTGGGGCCAGCTTGCCGTCAGTGCGGTGATGGATTTGCCCGAAGCGCTGCGGGTGGCGATTTGTTCGCCGGGAGCGTACGTGGGCATGAGAGGAACCGAAAGCGGCTGTCCACAAAGCGCGGCATCCAGGCCAGCGGCTTTTTCGGGGTGCACGGTGCACCATATCGAAAAGCGTGTCTCCCATGCGGTATGAAGGGCAGCAAGTTCGGCTATTCGCTTCCGGAAAAATTCCGCAGCCTCGGGTGCTAGCCAGAACTGCGCGTCTTTTGGAACACCCATGGCTTCTTTTGCGCGCGTGATTTCTTCGGGTCCCAAGGGGGCTCCGTGGGTTTTTGCGGACCCCTGAAGGGTAGGAGCGCCTTTTCCGATTACGCTCTTGAGCATGATGATGCTAGGCTTGCCTGCCTCGGCCTTGGCCTTGCCCACCATGTCGCGGATGCCCTGGGCGTCGTACATGTCGCCTTTCTGCACCTGCCAGCCGTAAGCGGCAAACCGGGCGCCTACGTCCTCGGTAAACGACAGGCTGGTGTCGCCGTCGATGGTGATGTGGTTGTCGTCGTAGAACAGGATAAGCTTGCCCAGTCCCAGGTGTCCCGCGAGGCTGGCTGCTTCGGAGGCGACGCCTTCCTGCAGGCAGCCGTCGCCTGTGAGCACATAGGTGTAATGGTCGATTACGGAAAAATCGGGGGTGTTGAAGCGGGCGGCCAGCATGGTTTCGCCCATGGCAAGGCCTACCGCGGTGGCGATTCCCTGACCCAGCGGACCGGTGGTGGTCTCGATGCCGGGAATCATGCCGTACTCAGGGTGACCGGCGCACTTTGAGCCCAGCTGCCTGAATTGCTTTATGTCATCGAGGGATACCGGAAAGCCGGCGAGATGGAGCAGCGAGTACAGGAACATGGAACCGTGTCCGGCCGACAGCACGAAGCGATCGCGGTTGAGCCAGGCAGGCGCGGCGGAGTCGTAGTTCATCAGCTCGCCGTAGAGCAGGGCACCCAGCTCCGCGCAGCCAAGGGGCATGCCCGGATGTCCGGAATTGGCCGCCTGGATGGCGTCCATGGAAAGGCATCGAACCGAGGTCGCGATCTTGGCAAGTGTCGTATCGTTCATAAAAATCTCCCTATGGTCGAATGGAAAGGCTTACCAGCATTTCCATTCGACGATTCAATTCGCGGGGCGAATTGAATCTTTGGTTTAATGGCTCAGCAAAGAACCATGTCTACAATTTCCCGAATATCGGCATCTATTTCCTGAGCGGCGCTCCCAGGCGCTTCCGCGTTTCGTACATGAATATGCCGGCGGCCACCGACACGTTGAGCGAGTCTACATGGCCGAACTGCGGTATGCGCAGCGTGCCGTCGCAGGTATCGGCCAATAGGCGGGAGACGCCTTCGCCCTCGGAACCCAGGACGAGTACGACCCGCTTGGGTAGATCGGCCTCGGGAAGGGGAGTGCCCTTCATGTCCGCCGAGTACGCCCAGAAGCCGGCTTCTTTCAGCTGGGTCAAGGTGCGGGCGAGGTTGGTGACGCTGGCAAGCGGCACGTAGGCGCTGGCTCCCGCAGATACCCTGGCGACTGTATCGGTTTCCTTGGCGGCGCGCCGCTGGGGGATTATGACGAGGTCGGCGGCGAACACGTCGGCCGAGCGCAGGATGGCGCCCAAGTTGTGCGGGTCCTCGATATGGTCCAGCATGAGCACCATGCAGCGCTCGGGCAGGCCGGAGGCGATCCAGGTGCCGACGTCAAGGTCCGGCGATTCTGCGGAGTCCTGCAGGGCAAGAGCGGCGCCGCGGTTGTCCGGGGCAAACTTGTCCAGTTCCGCAGGAGACACTTTTTTGATTGTTATCCTGGCCTTTTCGGCCAGCGCAACGATCTTTTTGATACGCGGACCCGGCGTTGCCACGAGCAGGCTGCCCGACCTGGCCTTGCCTGCCTGAATCTGTTCTTCGATAGCGTGAAAACCGCTTATGTATGTCATTGACCCATTGTATAAAAAAAACGCCCCTAGTGGAAGGGCATGGAAGGAGGAGCGTTCTTGCAGGCGCAATACGATGAAAATGTTAAGAAAAATTTGACAAAATCCCATATGCCTCCCATAATCGACTGTTGGGATCTCTCAAAACTGAAGTTTTTCGAGGATCCCTGTACAACAAGGTTCGTGCTTTTCTTAATATGCCGAGTAATCGGCGGAAAAGAGGTTCCATGAAACTCCGCGCCTGCGTATTTCTTGCAGTCCTGGTCGCCCTGTCGACAAGCCTTGAAGCCCAGAGCCTGAAGATCGCCGTCATGGACTTCAGTCTGGAGTCCGACAACCCGCAGTACAAATATCTGGGCAAGGGCTTTACCGAGCTGGTGTCGGTGGAGGTGTCGCGCCTGCCTGGCTTCGTGCTGGTGGACCGCGAACGGCGCAACGCCATACTCGAGGAGCTGGAGTTCGCCCTCTCGGGAGCGGCCGACACCGCCGACGCCATGAAGATAGGCCAACTCCTGTCGGTAGAGTATTTCGTGGTGGGCTCCATAATAGACATGATGGGAAACCTGGTGGTCTCGTACTCCATCATCCGAACCGATACGGGCGCGGTGGTGGGAAAGCAGGCTGCCGAAGGCTCGCCCAAGGATTACAAGCCCATCGTCAAGGCCATAAGCCTGGGTATCGCCACCATGGCCGGCAAGGAAAGCGCGATAGCCAAGGCGCAGGCGGCACCCGCGCTTGCGGCTCCCGTAGCACGGCAGGAAGAAGTGCTTACAAGCTTTTCCGATGCCGTCGCCGCCCTGGACGTCAAGGACGTAAAGACCGCCACTGCCAAATTGAAAATAGCCAAGAGCATCGACCCGACCGACCAGGCAGTTCAATTCTATATGGATAAACTCGCGGCGGGTTCGGCCAAGTTCAAAGTGGTGCCCGAGCGCTATGTTACCTATTATAATCCAGCTTACCTTGGGGGCATGACCAAGGATCGGCTTTATTTCAACTATTTTATGACGTGGATCCAGGGTGGTAAGTGGCAGGAACACAACAACACATACCTTATCCTCAATCCCGATGGGTCCTACGGAGCGGCGGAAGCTCAATTTGGTGGATTTTTCGGTTACGCCTATCCGCTCTCGCCCAGGTTTTCGATGGCTCTAGATGGTGTCTGGATGTCAAACTCGGATAGTGTCATCCTGACGGCGCCTGTTTTCGAAGGAGCTACCTACGGAAGCGACAATAGCAGATATCTTGGATTAATGCTTACTGGAGGATTGATAATAAGCCCCAATATTAGCCTGGGGGGCGGCGCGGCATACGCGAATAAGAGCAGGGAGTATTATAACTACTATATCGATCCAACATGGAATACCTTTAAAGCACGGCAGGACGTCTTCGGCGGAATGCTCGCCGTGGCGCTCAAGAACGATTCCGGCTCTCTGGCTTGGGATATCGTAGGCGCATACGGCAACGAAGCTCTGCATTGGTATGACCTCTCCCTCCCGCTGCCGGATTTTGTGCAGTATGGCGTACCGATCTACGTCGAGCAGACTCTCACATTCGTCTTGAACAAAAAGACCACTTTTTTAGCGCTCAAGCAGGCGAACGATTTTTACCTCGACCGCGACCTGTATTACGGCCGGGCCATGCCTTGCGTGGAGCAATGGTTTTTCGATTTGTTTTCCCTGCGAGCGGGAGCGGAGGGAACGATGTTTGCCCGTGACGGCGGCATCGCCTTGGGGTGGGGTGCGACGGGCGGCGCAACCTTGCGCATCTGGAAATTCGATATTGACGCCAATTATACATTCCGCCAGCGGCCGGCCAGAACCCTGGACGAAACGGTAATCCCCGAATCGGTGCTGTTCTTTACAGTCTCCCTGAACGGGCTACTGAAAAATTGAAATTGGGAGCGCTTCCATCTAGGAGGCTCGCCGCCCTTCAAGAGGCGTCCTCCACTTTTTTCGACACGGCGAAGACTAGATAGAAGATCCACACAATGAGTCCGATGTGCAGAACGTCGTTCTCGTTGAACCAGATGCCGCGTGCCCAGAGAACGGCGGCATAGCCTGAGACGTAAAAGCCGAAATACGCGGCTACGATGAGAAGCATGAATATCCAGGCTCCTGCAAGAAGCAGTTCGAGGGGGCGTTTGGTTTTAACGAATCCTGCGATATTTACCGTAAGCAGAATGAGGAAGGTCGGGCTGGCGAACAAGACCATGAATTCGAAGGATACCAGGAACTGGTTGGGCAGAAAGGCTCCGGTAAGGACGAGCGCCGAATAAACTGACGCACTCGCCGCCGCGTATCCGATTATTCCTTTCCTCGTTTTGCCCGAGCTGCTCGAAAAAGCCACGGCGACCGTAATCGCGTTCATGGCCACGACGAATAGCAGGAGATACCATATCTCCCACCAGGTCGTCCACAGGCCAATGGTTCTTCCCGCGTATTTGAGTTCGTAGCTTAATGCCTGGTAGCTGGTGCCTGCGCTGAAGGTCGAGACTGCCCATATCACCAGTGCGATTCCCCACCAGAATCTGGATTTGCCCGTACCGCGGTTTTTGAGGAAGTACAGGCCCGCAAGAAGTATGATGATTCCCAATCCATAGACGATGATCGTGGAGCTTGGCTCAGCCAAAATAAAATTCAAGGATCCTATAGCGATTTTTTGATGAGCATGGGTGGCGAGCCATTGTTCTGCATTTACGTCCCAGGTAAGGGAATCGAGGCGGCTACAGCCCGATAATGCAAGGGTCCCCAACAGCAGAAGCGGCAGCAGTAATTTTTTCACCGGTTTACTCCTTGGTTCCCAAGTATCCGGCATGGAATCGTAAATGTCCAACGAAATATCCGCGACCTTAGAAACGCAGCTCGCTGGCATAGCCACCAGGGAACCTCGAAAAACTTCAGTTTTTAGAGGTCCCCTATATTTAATTTGTTAAAGTCCTTGACAAATTACCGGTACCGATATGACAATCAGCGCGGGACAAATAATCGAACGATCCAGGAAGGTAACCATGGAATCATCGCTCGCCACCGGAAGCAGCACGCACATGAACAAGGATTATTACAAAAAAGCCATTTTGCTCGGTTTTGGGCTTTTAGCCGCCCAATTAATGTGGACGCTCTATAACACGTACATGCCGCTTTTTTTGCAGGCGGGTAGTCCCAAGTTCCCCTCTGGCACGGTAACGCTGGGATTCGGCCTGTCCGCTACCTTGGCTGGCCTTATCATGACACTGGATAATATAGCGGCTTTTTTTATCCAGCCGCTTATGGGGCCGATAAGCGACAGGACCCGAACAAAAATCGGGCGCCGCATACCCTTTATCTTGATATTCGCTCCTCTGTCCGCAATCTTTTTTGCCTTGATTCCTGTTGGTCCAATGCTGATTACCGCGGAGTTGTCGGGTAATCTCGCCGCCCTGAGTGGGCCATTTGTGCTTACTATCGCTGCTGCCTTGGGCATGGTTCTTTGCATGGCATTGTGGCGCACCCCGTTGTTTGCCCTTATGCCCGACCTATTCCCTTCACCGTTGCGTTCACAGGCCAATGCCATAATCAACATCATGGCGGGCATAGGCGGAATCCTGGTTTTTATCGTAGGCGGTATGCTTTACGGAATTTACGGAGCCCTGCCGTTCTGGTTTGGAGCAATGGTTACCTTGGTTGCCGTTGCAATACTGTATTTTAAGGTGCGCGAACCCAAAGAACTGGCGGAAGCGGCTGAAGTTCCCGGAGGGCTAAAAATATTTTCAAAGCTCAAGGCAATTCCGGGGGCGAATAAGAAAAGCCTGACTTTGCTCGTACTAACCGTACTTTTCTATATGATGGGTTATATGGCCATCGAAACATTTTTTTCGTCCTTCGCGGTAACCAGGCTCGGTCTCAAGCCTTCCTTTGCGGGCCTATTGCTGGCGGTTGCATCCATTTCCTTCCTTATTTTTGCCCTGCCCAGCGCCGCAATCGCAAAAAAAATCGGACGAAAAAAAACCATCAGCCTTGGGCTGCTCCTGTTTTCGGCGGCTCTTGCCGTCATTTGGCTGTTTCCTGTGGTGCCCGTAGTAGCCGCGATGCTTTTCGTGGGCGGTTTCGGCTGGGCGCTCATCAACATAAACTGCCTTCCCATGATTCTGGATACGTCCGTGTCCGAAGATCTCATGGGTACGTTCTCCGGTCTCTATTTCATAGCGACGACTCTGGCTGGAACGCTGGGGCCGATCTTGAACGGCCGGATCATCGACCTTGCCGGCCAGGATTACCGGGTTATCTTCCTGGTATGCCCCGTTTTCTTCTTGCTCTCGTTCCTGGCCTTGCTGGGCGTGAGCACGGGCGAAATAAAAGCGGGAGTAAGCAAGGCATGAGCGATTCTGCCGCACTAGCCAACAGCATTATTACTGCCCCCGGATTCGAGGCCTTGGCTGAAATATTTGATTCTCAGCTCAAGCGGGGCCTGCACTACGGATCGCAGCTATGTATCCGCCACAAAGGGCAGCTCGTGCTGCGGCGCCATGGAGGGTTTGCCGATTCTTCGCGCCGGCTGGCGGTGGATCAGGGCACGCCCTTCATGGTGTATTCCGCAACCAAGGCGATTACCGCTACCTGCGTGCATAAACTCGCGGACGAAGGCTTGTTGGAACTGGATGCCCCGGTGGCACGGTACTGGCCTGCCTTTGCGAAGCACGGCAAGGATCGCGTTACGATACGGCAGCTACTTACCCATCAAGGGGGCATCGCGGGTTCCGCAAACTTGGTGGACCTGCTGTCCTGGCTGGGGCCTCGCTCGGGGGCGGGCAGGGTGGCAGCATTGAGGCCGGCCCACGAACCCGGTGCACAGACCATTTACCACATGTTTACGGCAAGCGTGGCTCTTGGCGAGTTGATTCGCAGGGTGTCCGGCCTTGGCGCCGCGGAGTACCTTGCGGAGTTTTTCCTTAAGCCGCTGGGCATGGCTGACAGTTATGCCGGCCTGCCATGGAGGGAATACTCCAGGGCATCGCGCATTTATACCGGCGACCCGAGGCAAAACCTGGCTGCGCGGGTTTTTGGCAATCCTCTTTACCGGAGCATCTACCTGCCTGCCGCGTCGCTCAATACCACGGCCAATGATCTTGCCCTCTTTTACGGGATGTTGTGCGCGGGCGGAACGTCCGGGTCGAAGCGCTACCTCTCCGAGCGCGCGATCGGGGAAGCTACGGCACTCCAATATGAAGGACCCGATGGCCCCTCGGATATGAAGGTGCGATGGTCGTCCGGATTCGGTCTGGGCGGCTATTCTCCATTCCCCGACAAGGACATACGGCATATGGGCTACGGAGCCACGGTAAAAACTTTTGGGCATTCGGGTCAGGGAGGCTGTGCATTTGCCTGGACCGATAGGGCATCCGGCCTCGTTTTTGCCTTTACCTGCAACCGGTTCCTGGAGCTCGAGGCAGCCCATCTCCGGTTCCAGGAGCTGGCGGATGCATGCTGGGCGGCAGTAGGAAAATAGGCCGGAGCGTTCGGACTTAGCTGTGGTCAGCCGGACTTTGGCCTACTGAGCAGCAGTTTTAGCCTTAGTTGTATCAAAAAGGAAACGACAGGCAGCAGTACCGCGGTGCATAGAGCCGATCTTAAGCCAAAGGATTCCGCGTTCCACCTTCCCCCGGGCGGGGCAAGCGGCATGAATGCATCGCTTAGGACTCCGGTAAGCCAGGGGCCGGCGGCGGCTCCGATATCGCCTCCGGCGGCGAGCAGGGCAAAAAGCGCGGCTCCCGCCCTGGGTAGGGCTTTTGATGCCAGGCTCAAGGTGCCCGGCCACAAAAGGCTTACGGAAAAACCAGTCAATGCGCAGGCCAAAAGCGAAACCCAGGGCAGCGGAAAAAAGGCTGCGATTACATACAGCCAGATGGCTCCGAAGGAACCCCATAAAAGAAAATCCCCCAGTTTTTCTTCGAGCCCTTTTCTGCTGAAAAGTACTCTGCCCAATCCGAGAAAAATCGCGAACAGGCAAAGCCCGAACAGGTCGCCCGCGATTTTTGGAAAGCCCAGTCCCCGTTCCAGGAATGCGGATGCCCATTGTGCCATCGTGACTTCGCTTGCGCCGCCGAAGAGTATCGCCAGAAAACAAAGGACAAATACGGGGCTTCTGAGCCATTCCCGCATTGGCATCAAGACTCCGGAATCCTTTTTGTGCGCTAAAGGGACCACGAGGAAAAAGATGCCGTTGGCAAGGGGTATCAAGGCCCAAAGAAGAACGATGGCCTGCCAGGGCAGGCCGATAAACAGCATGCAGGTGCTTGCCGCCACGAAAGCCGCCTGCCCCCAAGCGTAGAATGAGTGGAGTATCGCCATCGCCTTGGACTTTTCCTCATTGGGCAGGGCGTCGACGATGGGACTCAGGAGCAGCTCGAACAGGCCTCCTCCCGCAGAAAAGAGGATGGTAGCCAAAAGAAATCCAAGATAGGGATCCTGGGTAAACAGAAGCGGCACCGCAGCGAAAAGGACGAAACCCGCCGCGGTGGCGATATGGGCGCCGACGATAAACGGACGGAAGCCGTAACGGTCCGCCAGCGGGCTGAAGATTATATCCGTTCCTACCTGGGTTGCGAAATTGCACAGTACCAGGAATCCGAATTGGCTGTAGCTAAAGCCGAACTGGGCCTTGAGCGGGATAAAGAGCAGAGCGCTAAGACTTATGACGACCGCTTGGGTTAAATTGGCGATATAGCAGGCACGCGCGGTGCTTCGGTAGTCGAGGGCTCTTTTCATGCTTTTGCTCCCATGACGGCTAGTCTATAGTATTCGGGAAACCCTTTTAAAGGTCCCCCTAAGGTAAAAGTGTTGGGGCATGTTTTTTTTTAAAAGCCTTGTGGACTTTATGAAATTAATTTGTTAAAAGATTTAACGAATTACCGTTGACAGCTTACCAGAGCCGTGTTTAACTGGAATCATTCGGGAAAGTAAGCCCGATAGGAGGCATATTGTGAAGAAGATAGCTGTAGCCGTGTTGTTCGCGGCACTTGTAACGATGTCTGTCGTCGCGCAGACCGTCACCATCAATGTATTGGCCTGGGACGATCCGCTCCCCAGGGCAATCAAGGAAATGATCCCCGATTTCGAGAAGGCCACTGGCTACAAGGTAAATCTTGAACTTCAGCCGACCACCTCCGTTATCACCAAGACAACCGTAGGCGTCACCAAAGATCGTGCGGATTACGACGTCGTGGCCGTGGACGAAGGCAATATTCCTATCGTCGCCCCGTTTATGCTTGCCTTCGACAAATGGCCTAAAGGCAAGAACTACGTCAAGCTCGCCAAAGACAGCGTTACCCCGGCCATGCTCGACGCAGCCACCTGGGATGGAGTAACCGTAGGGTTCCCCATCAACGGCAATCTTTATGTATGGATGACCCGCAAGGACCTCATCGAGAATCCTGCCTATCAGAAGGATTTCAAGGCAAAGTACGGTTATGCACTCGGCGTTCCCAAGACTTTCAAGGAAATGCTGGAGATGGGAACCTTCTTTCATGAAAAGGGTATAGCCACCGGTTTCGGCGACTTTGCCACGGGAGCTCCCGGCGTTCATGCCGAGGCTATCTTTATGTGGGAAAGCCACGGCACCAAATTCATCGATCGCGTAAAAGGCAAGTATACCGTGGTGCTCAACGAGAAAAAGGCTATCGAGGGCATGGAATTCTACAAGAAGCTCATGGCCATTTCTCCTGCCAATGCCGCGACGCTGGGACATTCCGAGCGCCAGGCCGCCTTTACCACCGGTAAAGGAATCTTCAGCATGTTTATCTGGCCGAACCAGATCGCCAACTACGAGAACGTAGACAGCTCCATGTTCGCCGGAAAAATCGCCTATTCTCCGCCCCCTGCCGGTCCCGCCAAGCGCGTAGCCGTCCGCGGCGCCTGGACTCTGGCTATTCCCGCCGCTACCAAGCAGCAGCTCGCCGCCGCCGAATTCATCTACTGGTGGGGAAGCAAGGAAGTGGGCTACAAGCTCGCCGACATGAATATCCCCGGAGCACGCAAGGACGTTCTGGCTGACGCCCGCTATGCGACCAGCAAGCCCTGGTATGCCGCGATGGCAAAGGCCATGGATTTTGCCGTGGCTCGCCCCCGCTTCCCCCAGATTGCCCAGGTCAACGAAATCGTCAAGAAATACTGGCTCGCCGGCGTGACCGGAGCGATGACCACAGCTGACGCCGTCAAGGCGATCGTAACGGAGACCAATGTCGTACTCATCGAGGCCAACAAGTAAGAAGGCCCGACGAGGATTTTCGGTGGAGGGCGGTTCCCTAAAGACCGTCCTCCCGTTCCTCGCTCCGGCGCTCGTAGTCGTATTCGCCGTATTGATATTCCCGGCCCTGTATTCGCTGTATGCGAGTTTTTTCGACTGGCCGCTCAACGACGCCTCGGCTCGGGAGTTCGTCGGCGTGGGTAACTATACCAAGCTGTTCCATGATCCCGAATTCTGGAATTCCCTCAAGCTGCAGCTCGGGTTCATCGTAATTGCCCTTCCCATCGAACTGCTCCTGGGCTTCGGGGCGGCATTGCTTCTGAACCGGGAGTTTCCCGGCGCGGGAATCGTCAGAACCCTGATCCTGCTGCCGGTTTTCATGCTGCCCGTGCTGTCCGGATTTACCTGGCGTTACATGCTCCAGCCCGATTACGGTCCCATCAACTGGATCATCAACGCAATCGGCGGCAAGCAGGTGCTCTGGCTCAACAGTCCCACTCTCGCGTACACCGCGGTAATAATCCAGGACGTGTGGCGCATGTGGCCGTTCATGTTTATGCTGCTCTACGCCGGGCTTACGACCATCTCGGCCGAGATGTACGAAGCCGCCGAAATCGACGGAGCAAGCTGGTGGCAGAGGCTCAGGTACATCACCCTGCCCATGCTCAAGCCCACCATCGTAACCGCCCTGCTCCTGCGCCTCATCGACGCTCTGCGTATATTCTCCGAGGTGTACACCATGACCGAGGGAGGACCGGGAAGTTCAACTTTGTTATTTTCTCTTTACACGCATAGACAGGCTTTCAGCTTCTTCAAGGTAGGACTTGCAAGCGCCATGTCCATTTTCCTGCTCCTGGTATCGGTATTCGTTGCCGTGCTCATCGTTCGCAAGAACATGCGCCTGGAAGAAATGGAAAAAGGGGCCGACGCATGAGACGCAACAAACGATTATTGAACTGGGCCATAGCGATCGGGGCCTTCGCCATCCTGGCGGTGGAATTGTTCCCGATCTTCATTACCATAGCTTCGGGATTCCGCCGCGACCTGGATATACTTTCGTCAGGTCCCTTCTCCCTCAAGTTTAACATTCGCTCCTGGTACCTCGTCATGTTCAAGAACACGGAGTACCTGGGCTATGTCTGGAACTCGGTGCAGGTGGCGTTTTTTTCCACGGCCATCAGCCTTATAACCGGATCCATGGCGGCTTACGGCATTTCCCGCTTCCGCTTCAAGGGACGCGACACGCTGGCGTACAGCTTCCTGGTGTTTCGCATGCTGCCGCAGATATCGCTCGTCGTCGCCATGTACATGATGTTCCAGGCCGTAGGCTTGCGCGACACCATCTTTGGCCTGACGCTGGCGCACTCGTCGTTCAACGTGCCGTACGTAATCTGGATGGTGCTGCCGTTCTTTTCGCAGATAGACAAGAGCTACGAGGAAGCCGCGCTGGTAGACGGCTGCTCGCGCTTCCAGACTTTCAGGCTGGTATTCCTGCCGCTTGCCGCGCCGGGACTCGTGGTGGCCGCGGTGTTTGCCTTCATCATGTCTTGGAACGAGTTCCTGTACGCATTGATATTGACGAGCACCCAGGCCAAGACCGCTCCCCTACACGTGGCAGGATTCATAGCTGCCGACGGCCTGAAGTGGGGTCAACTCTATGCTGCCGGTACGGTGTTGCTTCTTCCCGTGTTTATATTTACCGTGACCATGCAGAAGTTCATAGTCCGGGGCATAAGCGCCGGCGGTGTAAAGGGCTGATCGCCGGGGGGATCGTCTTAAAAAATATTTACCACAGAGGCACAGAGTCACAGAGAAGATGAATATGAAGATTAGCACGGAGAAGGAACACGAGTTGAACCACAGAGGCACAGAGGCACAGAGGCACAGAGAAGTTAAGAAAAAAGGTTTTATTTTTCTATCTTTTCCTGGTTTTCTCTGTGCCTCTGTGACTCTGTGGTAGACTTCCTGATATTAGCCTTGGAGGATGATCATGCTGGACTGGAAACTTGTCGACATACCGGATGGTTTCGAATTATCGCTCGACGGTAAACTGTTGATAAGGCACACAAGAGCCAAGCCCTGGCTTAAGCTGGGCTTGGGCAATGCCACCTATCGCATGTATCGAGGCAATTTTAAAATTAGCGACCGCATCGTGCGCTCGGAGTCTCCACGTGATTTTTTTATAACCAGAACGGAGGGCTCCGCCTTAATTCGAATGCCCTGCGGTTCCGGTGAAATACTGCTCAAGCTTTCCGTTGAAGCAGGCGCCCGCCGGGGTCCAGAGGATGCGGACCGCACGCAGCTTCCGGGTGCCGCGAAAAACATGCCTCCGGAAGAAAGCCTCGTTATAACATTCGAAGGGGGACCGGCATGGGCAAACCGCTGGTCGCTTTCCCTGCTTGGCGAACGCGGCGAATCCGTTTGGGGCTGCGGGGAGCAGTTTTCGCGTTTTGACCTTAAGGGCAGCAGGGTGCCGCTGTGGACGAGCGAACAGGG
>JANNSO010000121.1:0-32486 GCA_031402655.1 Spirochaetota bacterium
CCTCGGATGAGGATTTTCAACACTTCCAAAATGTAACATTACCGTAGCATTTGTAATCAAATGCGAGGAATGTTGAAGGCTGTTGACAAAGCAACAAGCTTTTTCAACAGCCTGTTAGGCGCTTGAAAAAATCCATGCAACACTCTTACATACTCTGGAAACCATAAACGGTTCAGTGTTATTATTACAGCATGAAATCTGCATTGCTTGTAACCGGGGGTCTTGCCCCACCCGCCCACTGTATTGAAGACCGCATGGGGGAATTCCTGTTCAGCTGTGCCGCGGACTCTGGCCTGGACACGATGCGCCGGTGGAATATGCGTCCGCAGCTTGTCGTGGGCGACATGGACTCCCTCTCCGATGCTGATCTGCTGCTCGAATACGCCGAGGTGGAGCGGCACCCGGTGCATAAGGATTTAACCGATACTGAGCTGGGACTGAGCGCTCTACGCGACCGCGGGTTCGAAAGAATCGTGGTAGCCGGTGGCGGCGGAGGACGCATCGATCATCTCCTGGCGATTTTCGCCCTGTTTAACCGCATCGACGGACCCGACGAATGGCTGACGAACAACGAGCGCTTAATACGAATAACGGAATGCACCAGTTTTACGGTCAGGACCGGTGACACGGTGTCCGTTTTTCCCTTAGCCGGCGGTGGGCACTCCATGAAAAGCACCGGACTGGAATGGCCGCTCGACGACCTTGACTGGAACCCAGGCGATTTTGGCGTATCCAATGTCGCCGTGTGCCCCCACATTACCATAAAGCCCGGCGAATTTCCCCTCGTTGTTATTGTACCCCTCGAAGCCCCAACACAGGATGCGCAATGAAAGCGGAAAAAATAAACGATACTACGGAACACGCTATCAATTTGATCGATGAGTATATTCTGCAATTTCCAACTGAAATCCGTCAAAAATTGCAGAAGATTCGAGAGATCATCGCGATAGCGGCACCTGAGGCAAGCGAAAAGATTGCATACGGCATGCCAACTTTTTTCCTGAACGGCAATCTGGTTCATTTTGCTGCCTTCAAAAACCATATCGGCTTCTATCCCGCGCCAAGCGGCATTACGAATTTCCAGGCAGAACTCGAGACATATAAAAAAGGCAAAGGATCCATTCAATTCCCATTGGATCAGCCCCTTCCAGCCGCTTTGATACGGTCTATCGTGCTGTATAGGCTGGAAGAAAATAAAAGAAAGAAACGCTGACTTGAGAAAACAAGCCTTTTCGTATAGGATGCGCTTATGATCGACGAATACGCACAGATTTTAGCCGCAAGCGCGGAAAAGAAGGAATTTATCCAAAGGCAGATGAAATATCTGGGTAAATTCAACATAAAGAACTTTGACCATATCGTGCATGACTACCACGATGAAGCATTTGAAGAAATTGACTGCCTGCAATGCGGCAACTGTTGCCGTTTCGTAGGGCCTGCTTTCCACGAAGCCGAGATAAAACGAATCGTTAAGCTCGCCGGGCTCGACCATAAACGATTTGTCCGCGAAAAGCTGTTTAAGGATGACGCGCTGGGATGGATACTCAAAAGTCTGCCCTGCCCCTTCCTGTGCACGGACAACTCCTGTTCGATATATGAAGAACGCCCACGATCGTGCATGGACTATCCCTACACTCTGGAGCGGGGCATACACAAGTCGCTGCTGCGCCTGGCCCGCAATACGGGATTCTGTCCCGCGGCTTGCCTGATCGTGGATAAAATAACGACAAGGTTTGCGGACGGCGTTACGAAATAAGCGAAACGCTGCGCTTGTCCTCATCGATGACAAGCCGCAGCAATCCCGTAATGCCGCGAGCATGGCCGTAGCCGGCCAAAAGCTCCTCCAGGCTCAGGCGCTGGGCGGGAAACGGCGGGAATAAGGACCACTGCGCCGGGTACGCGATGCCGTGTGGCATGCCGTCCGAACCAAAGAGCAGGTCTTTGCCAGGCACAAAACCCAGGTCATCGATAAGCATGCGGAATGGATTGTTCAAAGCCAGGCAGGACTGGCTCAGGCGATCGGCATAATCCACGGAATCGCTCGTAAAATTCGGCTGCATGGAAAGTATGACCCCAAGTCGTTTTGCCTGCGCCGCCTGAGACCGGCTTATAAACTGGACGTGTTCCAGCCGTACCGTTTTATAGCGGCGGCTCTCCGACTCCAGCTTTTCCAAAGCCCGCAGAGCCTGCTCTATCGCAATCTGCCCTATGGCATGAATGGCCAGGCCGGTATCGTAAGCAACATTTTGCGCAAGCACGCCGAACAATGCTTCGTCGGTATAGGTAAGAACCGAAGCGCCTCCGCCTATCCAGGGACAGGCTATAGCCGCACTGCGCGCGCCTATCGATCCGTCCAGGAATAATTTGATACCCGAGCACCAGGACTTTTCTTCCGCCGACAACGATTCGTAGAGCCGGGGGGCTGCCCAGGATGTCAGGCGTCCGGCAAAACGGGAAGCGTTCATGGTGCGGAGAGCGCCGGCGGATGCTACGGTCATATCCTCCGTCGATCCTATGCCCGCGAGCTCCAGTCCGGAGAAATAGGACTCCAGTCGGCTTTCATCGAGGCCCGCCAGATCGCAATACGCTTCAAACAGCCGCGGTACGTTCGACTCGCACCAAAGCCCATCGTTTCGACGGGAAACAATATCGGGTATGCGGTCGGCGACAAGGGGAAGAGCGGCATCGCTGAAGGCAAATCCATGCAGGCTGAAATTTATTAGCAGCAGCGGAGGCAGGCCGGCCAAATCGGCGGGCGACAAAGAAAGTACGCTGGTCTTCCATCCTCGGACCACACTGAGCCTTTCTGCGGGCAAAGATTCAAGAAAAACGCGAGAAGTGGAGCCATCCATGGTGGAAATATCGGGACATGATGCAAGGGATGCATAAAGGCTCGTGTGGGTGTGGCTATCGTGCAGCAGGGGAATTCGTACAGTCGTCATGCGCCAAGCTTACACAAAGCCCGGAGCGTTATGCAAGCAATATATGTCGGGGTCACAAAGTCCCGCGGTTTATGCTACTATAAAACCATGCGACATATCTTTGGTGGAACAACCCGCGCGCTCTTGCTGTCAATCACCGTTGCGGTTCTTGTAAGCTCCTGCTGGTACATGGAACAGGCAAGCGTATTTTTGGGTGAACGCGCCAGGGCGCAGCCCCTTTCAGGGCTTGCCAATAAAATCGGCGCATCGACAGGACTCAAGGCATTCCTGGCTCGGGTTGAGGATATTCGCCTTTTTTCCGTAACCCGCGCAGGCATGAAAGCCACAAAAAATTATACCAGCTACGTTACCGTGGACAAGGATTACATTGCCGACGTTGTGCAGGCATGCTCGGCCGATTCGTTTAAACGCTACTATTGGCACTACCCCATTGTAGGCGCTATGCCGTACAAAGGATTTTACGAAAAGACCAAAGCCGAAAAAGAGGCAGCCAGGCTCAGGGCTGCGGGATTCGACGTTATCGTGAGGCAGGTTGACGCCTTCAGCTCGCTGGGATTTTTTACCGATCCGCTGTACTCGTTCATGCTCGAATACGACGAGGATGTCCTGGCCGAAACGATACTGCATGAATCGGCGCACGCAAGCATGTTTATAAAAGGAGCGGACCAGTTTAACGAGGAATTCGCCACGTTTACCGGTAGAAAAGCCTGCGAGCTCTACCTTACCGTTAAATATGGAGCGGATTCCCAAGAAATGGCGACACGAATTTCGAGGGAAAGCGACAATGCCAACTTCGTGGCGTTTCTTCGGGAAACAGCCCTGCAGCTCGAGGCGATCTATGCGGATACTTCGCTGACGGCCGACGCGCTGCAGGGGGCAAAAAAACGCATCATCATGGAACGCTCGTCGCTGTTCGGAACCCTTGCGCCCGATCTGTTCGAAAACCAGGCTTATGCCCGATTCGACATGGGACAGGTCAACAATGCCTATCTTGACATGTATCGGCTCTACGAGGAAGATCTCGACTTGTACCAGCGCTGGTTCGAGGAGAAAGCTAAAAGCGACCTGCCTTCCTTCGTCGCATCCTTGCAAAAATTGGCCGGTGAAGAGCGCAAGGACATCAAGGCGCAGATGTCGAAACTCCTTGGAACTGAATAAAATATAAAACGGGGACCTCTAAAAACTTCAGTTTTGAGTGGTCTACCATACCATAAAAGGAAACACCGCGATGCCCGCAAAAAGACACGTTTGGGGAATTCTCTGCCTCCTGCTGCTGACCGCTCCGGCGTTCGCGGCAGACCCCGAGGAAAATATCGCCGAATTCCGGGAAATCTGGGCCTACCTGATGACCGGCGAGGAAGCCTTTCTTAAAAGCGCCTACCCGATAAGCGATATCGCGTACTTCTCCGCGCGCATAAGCCACGAAGGCACGCTGTTCGCGTTGCCTCAGCTCGCCCGCCTGAGCGAAAGCGGCGCGCGCAAGCATCTCGTAGTGGCGGAAACAGGCAACTTCGCGCTGACGCATTTTATACTCGCGCCGGAGTTTGGCCTGCGGGACAGGTTGATCGAGGATATAGCCGCCGCAGCTGCCCCATATGACGGCGTACAGATCGATTTCGAGGCGATTTTGTCTACTGATAAAGAAAAATTCACTGAATTCCTAAAGTTGCTCAAGGCGCGAATGCCCGCAAAAATACTGAGCATCGCATTGCCTGCGCGCACCAGCCTCGTCCAGGACTCCTACGATTATACGAAAATAGCGCCGCTGGTAGACCGGATAGTGGTAATGGCATACGACGAGCACTGGAGCGGCAGCAAAGCCGGCTCGATAGCCTCGCTGGCATGGTGCACGAAAGTGGCCCTCTACGCCCGCAGCGTCATAGACCCCGAAAAACTCGTGATGGGTCTGCCGTTCTACGGACGCGCCTGGAGCGACAAGAACCCCGCAGGCGCATATAAATTCACCAGCGCCCAGCGCATGCTGGCAGAAAAATCGGAGACTCTGATGCGAAACGAGGAAGGAATTCCGTACTTCTCGTTTTCCGAGACTGTCAACCTGACGCTTTTTTTCGAGGATTCGCAGTCGCTGTTCAAGCGGGCAAAAATCTACAAAAATTCCAACATCAAAAGCATCGGCTTCTGGCGGCTTGGGCAGGAAGACCCGGAGATATGGAAATTATTGCTGCTGAAAAAAACTGCATATAATGGAGACTGAATATTTTAATAACTAAAACTGTTCTTTCTTGTTTTATTTAACAATTGACAGCCTATTACACCTATGACAAAATTAATCATCTTATTATTTACCACGTTAAAGTTGAAAGGAAATGTATGAAAAAAAATATTGCGGTACTCGTTATGCTCGCACTCGTCGGCATGGTATTTGCCCAGGTTGAGATGAGCGCTGGGGCAGAAGTTGCCTTCGCACCTGTGAGCATAGTTTCAATTTTAGAAATGGGCGCATTTAATGAGACCGATACCTATTCAAGTTCCACTATAACATTAGGCGGTTTTTTTGATGCAACCTATATACAAGCAAGCCTTGGTTTAGCGTTCATCGGTCAAGTCACAAAGCAAGTTGAAAATGTTAATGGCAGTATAACTACTACAACATTTTTAAAAGATCCTTTGGAAAAAAGAGCCGACCTTTCGATAGGCCTTCTCGGGAAGTACCCGATCGCCTTAAGTCTCGTAAAAATTTTTCCCATGCTTGGTTTCGAGTATAGCCTTAATCTTTCTTATGAATATAATGGAGTTGATGTCAAATCCAGCATGACCGACGATCAGAAAGCAATGCTCAACCGCTTCTGGCTTAAAACAGGGCTTGGAGCAGACATTAGTGTTGGCGAAAAGCTCTATGTACGCCCTACAGCGCTCTTCGCTTATGGTCTCAATAATAAACTCGAGACTGATGTGATGGCTGCCAACAAGACTCTCGGTTTTACCAAGGCATCTATTGATAACTTCAAAGTTGAAATTGGCGTTGCAATTGGCTTCAAGCTCTAATTCTTTTCTTTGACGCCATATAACCTGGCAAGGATTCAGTCGGGGCTATCCGTAATGGATAGCCCTGATTATTTCCAGCAAAGCCTTGCACAAGTCTGCCGTTGCTGTATAGGATTACTGCATGGAACGCAACATTTCGCAGCTAATAGCTACTTTGGAACCCTGCATCGTTCGGGGAGACGCAGGAACCGCGGTTTCGGGCCTTGCCTACGATTCCCGCAACGTAAAGCCCGGCTTTGCCTTTTTCGCTTTGCCCGGGCTCCATGTCAACGGGCACGATTTTATCAATAAAGCGCTGGAAAACGGCGCGAGCGCAATTATCCACAGCGAAGAACTTCCGGAGTATCGAGCGGATATCTGCTATGTCAAGGTGGCGGATCCGCGTTTTGCCATGTCTCCTGTGGCCAGCGCTTTTTGGGGAAATCCATCGGGAAAAATCGTGCTTATTGGAGTTACTGGCACCGAAGGCAAAAGCACAACGGTATGGCTCATTTCCCAGCTCCTGACCCTTGCCGGCTTCAAGACCGGATTTATTTCCACGGTGGAATACAAGGTGGCCGGCACGGTGGAATGCAATCCCGACCATCAAACGACACCGGAAGCCACCACGATTCACGAAAAACTGGCCAAGATGGTCGAGAATGGACTTGAATACGCCGTTTTGGAATCATCAAGCCATGGGCTTTCACCACGTACTAATAGGCTTGGAAATGTGCAGTTCGACGTAGGCGTCATGACCAATGTGAGGCACGAACACCTGGAATTCCACGGTACCTGGGAATGCTATCGCGACGACAAGGCCAGGCTGTTAAGCGCTCTCGACGCAAGCATGGAGGAAAAATCCATCGGCGGTAAAACGCTGAAGGTTCCCGCTTTTGGCGTTGTATGCGCCGATGACCCCAGTGCTGCCTTTTTTGCCGACATAACGGAAAAGCCCGTGTACACATACTCGGTACGCACTGCCGGCGCCACGATAAGCGCTACCGAGATAGACGAGACAAAAACAGGCTCCACCTTCCTCCTGCGTTTCGAGGATTGCTACCAGGGGGCAAGCATCAAACTTCCCGGAGCTTTCAACGTAGAGAACACCCTGGCAGCCATCGTGGTCGTGCACAAGCTAACGGGAACTCCGGTAGACGAGCTCGTGGACCTATTACCCGGACTTACGCCGGTACGCGGACGCATGAGCCGCATCGAGGCCGGTCAGGATTTCGAAGTACTGGTCGATTACGCGCATACTCCCTCGAGCTTCGAGGCGATTCTGCCGGCTATTAAGGCAAGGGCTAAAAACAGCGTTATCTGCGTTTTCGGCTCAGGGGGCGAGCGCGATACGCAGAAGCGTCCTGCACAAGGAGCAATCGCGTCCAAATACTGCGACATTGTAATTCTCGCGGACGAAGATCCCCGGGGTGAAGACCCCTTGTCCCTCCTTGAGGATATCGCGGCCGGGTGTAAAGAAAAAATACGCGGAGAGAACCTGTTCCTGATTCCGGACAGGGCGCAAGCCATACGCAAAGCCTTCGCGCTCGCAAAACCAGGCAGCATCGTCCTGCTGCTGGGCAAAGGTCACGAAAACACCATATTAAAATCGTCGGGAACAATTCCCTGGGACGAAATCGCCGAAGCCACAAACGCACTGGCAAAGATGGGGTTTACGAAAAAGAAGGAAAATGCATGAAAGTAGCCATAGTATACGGCGGTAAATCCGGAGAACACGAAGTGTCACTCATGTCCGCCGCGAGCATTGTACGGCACATCAAAAAAGAACATAAAATTTATCTGATAGGGATATCCCATGAGGGAGTCTGGCACTTGCAGCCCGATGCCGTTTTAGAAAATTGCCTTGAATCCGAAAAGCCCTTGCAGCTTCGAACCGAAGCGCCGCATGTACTCATCGCGCCTGGAAAAGGCCTTCGCGTCTACGGGGCACACGGTTCCTCGGACATTCAGCTTGACCTGGTATTCCCCGTTTTGCACGGAAGCTTCGGCGAGGACGGTACCGTGCAAGGCCTCCTCGAATGCGCGGACCTGGCATATGTCGGCGCGGATGTTCAGGGTAGCGCCATTGGCATGGACAAAGCGCTTGCAAAGACTCTCTGGATGGAGGCGGGACTGCCCGTAGTGCCGTTTTTCCCGATTCAATCACACGAGCTATTGGAGAAGGGGCTAGAATTTTTTATAACGCAAGCTGAGAAACGATTCGGCTGGCCTGTTTTCGTAAAACCCGCCCGCACCGGCTCCAGCGTAGGCACAAGCAAGGCAGGCAACCCCAGCGAGTTCGAAGCAGCCGTAAAAGAAGGATTTCGCTTCGACACTAAAATTCTCGTTGAGCCCTTTATGGTTGCTCGGGAGATAGAGTGCTCCGTCATCGGAAACGAGCAAATCAGGAGCTTCGCGCCTGGGGAAGTAATCCCCAACCACGCCTATTACGACTACGACGCGAAATATACCGATCCCGACGGTGCAAGCTTTGTTATCCCCGCCCTCCTCGAGCCGGCGCAAAAAGAAAAGATAATGCAAACCGCGATTCGGGCATATTCGGTGGCAGGTCTGCAGGGCATGGCGCGTGTCGATTTTTTCGTGGATAAAAAAACCGGAGAGATATTCCTTAACGAGGTAAATACGATTCCCGGCTTTACTTCCATTTCCATGTTCCCCAAGATGTGCGAAGCGGGAAGCCTGCCCTACGCAGAGCTTATCGATGAACTTTTTGCCCTTGCCGTTTCCAGGAAAAAAAATCGCAGGGAATTGTGTTACGGGTATCTTGAATCATGAAAAGTCCGAAAGAATCGGGACTGGACAAAAAAATATTAGGCATGACGAGCGGCCTCGCGCACCGTATGGCAATCATGCTCCTGGAAGACGAAGAAATACAGGAATTGCAGGAATATGCCAACGTCGTATCCATAAGGCGGCTGAACTTCAACGATCACGGACCCGTGCACATGCGCACTGTTGTTATCAACGCGCTTACCATGCTGGAGATACTGCACGAAGCCTCGATTAAAACCAGCCTCGAAGAAGATGAAGCGGGCACTATGGACGACAGCCGCATAGCCGTGATGCTTGCCGCTTTTTTGCACGACATCGGCATGTCCGTCGGTCGGCAAAACCACGAAGTCAACAGCTCGATGTTCGCCTATCCGATCATAACACGGCTGCTTTCGGCTTTGTATCCAAACGAATTAAAAAAGAGCATAGCGGTACGATGCATGGCCATAGAGGGAATCGAGGGGCACATGGCAAGCCAGAAAATTCATTCGCTCGAAGCAGGACTCATACTTGTCGCCGACGGTTGCGACATGGAGAAAGGTCGAGCCCGCATCCCCATGATGCTTTCCACTGAATCCAAGACAGGCGACATCCACCAGTACTCCGCCGCCGCCATAAAAAAAGTTACCATTGCCAAGGGCATCAATAGACCCATACGCATAGAGGTGCTCATGGAGGAATCCGTGGGCTTCTTCCAGATTGAGGAAGTGCTCATGCACAAACTCGACATGAGCCCGGCAAAACGCTATATCGAGCTTTACGCTGGGGTAGAAGGCCAGGAACCCAAGCGCTACTTGGGATAGGGTTCTGCCTGTCCTTGTGGACAACGTGCCTTGATGCTAAAATATACCCATGAGCCACGTTAACCACCGCCAACTGTTTCAAAAGGCGCTCGCCGCCGGCGCACAGCGCAACTACGAACTGGCGGCCGAAATCTGCACCCAGCTTGCGGCAGAACGGGATGACATGCCCGAGGCTCTGCTTTTTCTGGGTCGATCTAGGCATGCGCTGGGCCAATTCGGGCCGGCAGTAGCCGCGTTCGGCGCATATCTCGAAAAAAAACCAAACGATCAAAACGGCTGGTTTTTTATGGGCAGGACCTTTCTGTCCGCAAATCGCTTTTCAGAAGCTTTGCGCTGCATAAAAAAATCCATAACCCTCGGCAAAACCGATCCCCATACCCTCGCTCTTGCAGGATTTGCCGAACTTAAGCTGAGACATATAAGTCGCGCGATAAGCGCCTTGGAGCAGGCGCATACATCGGCACCGCAGGACGAGCGTATTTTCAGAGCCTATATAAACGCTCTTACGATACACGGAGTCCAGGAACTGAAACACGACAACTATGATTCGGCACGCCAATTGATGGATTTCGTGATCACGAATGGGGTGGATTCCACTGCCACCAGGCTATACCGCGCCTCCGCTTACCGGGAGTTGGGCAGAATCACCGAAGCGCTTTCCGACCTAAGCATTGCGTCCGAATACAGCCCCGACGATAATTCCATTATTTTACAGCGCGCGGTTTTGCTTTTTTCAAGCGGCCAGGCCGACCAGGGATTCGCCCTGCTCAATCAGCTGGGCATGGAGCTGCCCGGCCCTCAGGATGCACCATGGACGCCCGAGGCTTTGGAACAATGGCGCGCGCTGGCCTCGCTTAAAGCCGGCGCTCCGAAAGAAGCCCTGGCCATCGCGCTTAGCTTGATAAAAAAAGGCGTTAAAGACGCGGGCATTCGTACGCTGGCGGCCCAGGCAAATTTTGAGTTGCGCCGTTTCTCGCATGCTGTTTCCCATTTCGAACGCGCAGCCGAGGCGGATCCGGCTTCCGCGGTAATACGAATGGGCCTGGCCATGGCGCTCTGGGAAGAGAAACGCTATGCGGATGCGAGACGCGTACTCAAGGCAGCCGCCTCTCGCGGTATCGATGCCTTCGAAGCCTCTTATCTGGACGTACTCTGCCGAGCGGGCGAAAAAGCGGCGCCGGAAGAATTGCTTCCTCTTGTTCAGAATCTGCTCCGCTCCAAACCGGGTGACTTAAGGCTCATGTTTATACTCGCGGAAAGCCTGTATAAGACGGGCAGGCCTGATTTGGCCGGTCCTTGGTTCGATGATATTTTAAAGTTGAATCCGGAAAACGAGCTTGCCTCCCTCTATCTTATAGCAATCGCGGAATCACTCAACGCGCCAGAAATGGAACTGCGCCGCTACGGAGAATATATCCAAGCATATCCGGATAACGTTAAACTCCGAAAAGAATACGTGGGTAAACTCGCAAAAACAGGGCAATGGAAAGAAGCACTGAGCATAGTGGAAGAAGGGTACACCTATGATCGGGCCAGAAAATCCAGCGATCCATTCCTGGCTTTGTGCTATAAAAACGCCGGCCGCTATCGGGAAGCGGCGCTTCACTATCGATCATTGCTTTCAGAAACGCCAAAACATGTCGAATATCTCCTGGGGCTGGCCTTTTGCCTGGATAAATCCGGATCCACAAAACTTGCAAAAGAGCTCCTGGAACGAGGTTCGGCATTTATCCGTACTGAAGCTAAACCGTACCTGGCGCTAGGAGTGCTCCTGGCCCGGCTGAATGAAACGGAAAAAGCCGCCGCTGCCTTTTCCAAGGCAAACGAACTGGCTCCGGCGGACGTTCGCCCCCTTATCAACCTTTCGCGACTCTATGAAAAAAGCGGTTCCGCGGAATTGGCCGCGCGATTTCGACAGCGTGCCGAAAAATTGGGGCATAAAGCAAAAGCATTATAAAAAAAGCCTTGAGTCGCCACGGAAAATAGCTTATGCTAACAATGTCAATTAAGGGGGTTATTATGGCTGTCAAAGCAATGGAATTATTCGACGCTTACAAGAAAAGCATGTTGCCTAACGAGTTTGGCTTTATCGTGTCATCCTTTTTTTCCGAAACATCCGCATATTCGAGGTATGACATCGTATCGTACAGTAACGTAAAATCAATTTATCCCGCCGAAGAAGGGCTTACTTTCCAGACTGACGGAAAAAAACTCCACATTCTTGTGGAACCGGCTAATTATTCGCAAAAAAGCGAAGAACCATATGTACGAAAAAGCCATGAGCAGATACCGTTGCGTTTCAGCGAGCTTGAGCTTCATACCTGCAAAAATCAGACAAAAATATATTACAGCAAGAAATCGATGATTACATATACCGCTTTTACCGTTATGAAACCTCAAGGCGTGAATTTCGCGTTTGTGTTCTTTAATCTGCCCGACGTAAACGAGAGCATTACCCTGTTCTTCGAAAAGACATTCAACAAAGAAGCGGGAGTTCCCCTGGCAGACGCCAAAAAGGTGGCAAAAGCCCTGGGCGACAAGATGAATTCCACGATGAAATGGGATTATACCACCGGCTAGTTATTATCTTTTACAGCCAAAAAAAAACGGTCAAACCACCAGGGTTGACCGTTTTTTAATGCGCAGGCGGTTTTATGCCCGCCCGCGGCAAAAAATCACTTAGCTTTTTCGGCTTCCCGTTCCAGCTCGATTTGAACTATCGCAAGGCATGCTATGGGCACGGAATAAGGGGAGCAGGAAACATAGTTCAAGCCCGCGTTCATGCAGAAGCGGACATTGTCGGGGTTGGCCCCATGTTCTCCGCACAAGCCGGCGATGAGCGTAGGTCTCGTCATTCTGCCCCGGCGAACTGCCATATCCACAAGCTCCTTGACCGGACTCACCAGCGTCGAGAATGGATTACCTTCTACGAGGTCGAACAGCGAGTAATCCGGCATGAAGGAATTGAAGTCGTCGCGGCTTATGCCAAGGGTCGTCTGGGTAAGGTCGTTGGTACCAAAACTGAAGAACTCGCTGTAGCGCGCGATTTCTCCGGCGGAAAGCGCCGCTGCCGGGAGCTCTATCATGGTGCCGGTCTTATAGACGCACGCTTTTGCTTTTAGTTCTTTGCGCACTTCCTCTTCGATCTCCACGAGGCCTTTATAGGTTGTGCCTTCTATTTTCTTGCCGTAGACTATCAATTTCAATTCGGCGGAGTTCATGACTATGGGAATCATTATTTCGGGCCGTACGTCGATCTTCTCGGATTGCAGCTGATAAACAGCCTCGAATATTGCTCGAACCTGCATGGCGTAGATTTCCGGGTAGCTAACGGCTATTCGGCATCCGCGATGACCAAGCATCGGGTTGAACTCCGAAAGGGAGTCCATACATGCTCGTATCTCGTTTTTGTTAACCGTGGATTTACCGCCCGCTTTTTTTCCGGCTGAAGAATTCAGGTGCGCCAAAAAGGTTTCAAACTCATGGTCATTATGAGGAAGGAATTCATGCAGGGGTGCGTCCAGAAGCCGTATCGTTACTTCCTTGCCTGCCATGGTCTTGAAAAGCCCGTAAAAATCTTCCTTCTGCATCACCTTGAGTTTTGCCAGCGCTTTTTCGCGAGCCTTGCCGTCATTAGCCAGTATCATTTCACGGAAAACGTTGATCCGCTTTTCGTTAAAGAACATATGTTCCGTTCGGCACAGGCCAATTCCATCGGCGCCGAAAGAGAGTGCCAATGCGGCATCGCGCGGACTATCCGCGTTTGCGCGAACATGGAAACTCTTCATGTGCTTTTTTGTAAGCGCGATAAACTCGAACAATCCTGATTCGGCCGGATCGGGTTCTATCAGCTCGGCTTTGCCAAGCCAGATATTGGGCACGCCATAGTAAGGTACGTTGATCGTAATAAAGTCGCCTTCGGCAAACTGGATATCCCCGAGCGTGGCTTTTTTGCCGCGTATTTTCATCTCGGTCTTGACCAAGGAAACTTTTCCGTATTGACGCGCCACGACGGATGCATGCGCGGAATATCCGCCTTCGCAGGTAAGCACCCCGGAAGCGACTTCAATGGCCTTGACATCCTCTGCAAAAGAAGATGCCAGACAAAGAATCATGCGCTTGTCTTCGCCTTTTTGCTGGGCTATCCGGAACGCCTCGATAAGCCCTTCCGTGGAAAAATAAACGCGGCCGATCGCTGCACCCGGTGCACCGGTGATGCCTCCGGCAACGCCTTTGAGCTTCTTGACGGATGCCATATTGACTATAGGATGGAGTATCTCGTTTAAGCGTGCAGGCTGCACCGAATTGATTACGAAGGCGTCGTCGATAACTTTGCGTTTGTTCAAGTCGAGCATCAGCTTGATGTCCGCCTGTGTGCTTTTGGCCATGACCTGGCGCTGTTCGATAAGCCAAAGCTTGTTCTTCTCGATGGTAAACCTGATCTGCCTTATTTCTTTATGGTGATCCTCAAGCGACTGGGCGATTTTCTCAAGACCTTTAAGATGCTGCGGGGCGATTTTATTAATATCGTTTCCCGGAGCTCCAATTTCGTCAAATCGCTCGGTAAAAAACTCGCCCTGCAGCTTTTTCTCGCCATTTACCACATTCCTGGTATAGAAAGCTCCCGAAGCGGAGTTTTTATCGTAGTTGCCGTACACCATGGGCTGCACCAGCAATGCGGTATCGGAGTCGTCCTGATCGTCGAGGGCGAGCATCAAGGAAATGCGCTTCAAGGCAATTTCAAGCTGCTTCGATGCTGAATCGAAAAAGCCCTTGGGAAGAAGTTCGGCATAGGCATCCATCAAAGCCGCGGCTTTGGAAGACGCTTTTTCCGTATCCAGAACTTTGCTGGCGCCAAGGATTTTCTCCTTGATAGCCAATACGTCATCGGCTCTGCCTTCCGCTTCTGCGATGCGTTCCTCTATCTTAAGCATTCCCCTTGACATAAACACGACTTCGTGTGCACTGAAGTTCTCGCCTACGTATTTATTGAACCCTTCCACCGTTTCGCGGGTAAGACCGAAATTATGCAGTGCGGGATAATTGGATATCGCGAGGTTTGGAGAAATTACGATTTTAAACAGAAGCGGATTGAGTTTATCGGCGAACTTTTTATCGACGATATCCTCAATTTTCTTGATGTATGGCTTGATCGAGCCGGCTACATCTTCGTCCCTGAGGTTGCTGGCGACGTTGGAATCAATGATAAATCCGGGCAAAATGGGAAACTCAAGCTCGGCAAACTCGTTAGCCTGGCGGCCGCGCTGTCCAAGCTTCTCTTTATCTACCCCCGCCTTGATTGTATCGTTCTGACTGAAAAAATGGATATTCGCTTTCATAAAAACTCCTATCGGGCTAATTAGAACAGGGAAAGAACGCCGTTGACGGGTCCGCGTAAGAATGCTTCATACATTAAACTTGCGCCCTGAGCTAAATACCTTTGCAGTTTCGCAACATCGCAGATATTATCACCGGTAACGGCAAACTGGATAACGCTTCCATGCTTTACTTTGCCCCATTTAAACAAGGCATTCAGGTTTGTAATGCGTTCTCCGTCGTAATAGACGAGCACATCCAAAGTAGTATGCTTGGCCTTGTAGCTCTCGATTATCCGCTTCCAGGCCTCTACGTTTCCGTTATGGAACAATTCATTGGTGACGGGGACCGCGTACATCGGCGTCATCCTGGCGCCAGGCTTTATTGCGGCCACAGCGGCTTTTACGGGGACGGAAGCGCTACCGCCCTGCTCTGCGGACTGGCTGACCGATGCGTTTCCGATCTGCGGCGATTTCTTCCCGCCCTTACCTGGCTTTGCCACGTCGGGAGCCTTCTTTCCTTTTTGCTTTGGAGTCTTTGCCGCCGCCTCGACCGGGTCAGCTTTGGCGGCCTTGCGCTTGTAGGAACAGGAGCCTTTAAGCAGGGATGGATCTACCTTGTACTTGGAACCTTCAAAGCAGGAAATCAGCGTATCCACGGCTTTTTGGCCCAGGTCCGCATCCACGGATTTTCCGAAGCAACCGGCATATGCCGCTAAATGTTCATATTTATTAAGTCGGTCCAGCCTTGCAAGATGGGTGGCGTTTTTAGGGTTGATAACCATGACTCCGATATCGGGATGCTGATACACAACGATTAAATCCACGGCGTTCCATGTTTTAACGACCGATTCTATAGTAGTCAAGTTTGATTCGACGCTGGCAAGATTCTTGGTTGCGCAGACATAAGCGAATTTATTGCCGATGAGCATGGAAACGACGGCAAGCAATTCATCGGTGCTGATGGATTTTTCATCCAGTAACTCATTGAGCACATCTGCGATATTCTCGCCATCCTGAATGCGTTCGGCTATTGCGATGGTAGACTTGACATGCCTTACGGAACCGTTAAATGCCGAACGATTGGACAACATTTCATATTTGAAGTTTGATGTTATCATGATTTACCTTCCTCGTAAAAAAGCGCCCCCCGCCAGTGCGGGGGGCAACATGAAGCTATTGGTGTTACAGCTCGCGAATTCCACCCGAAGAACGATTTTTTGACTTCGAAGCAGATTTCGGCGGTGCTTTCTTCGAGCCTTTGGAAGCTCTGCTGTCAACGATTCCGGCCTTGGGCCTTCCACGCTTTCCGGCTGATGGAACCGACTCGCCCGTTGACTCAGGCAATGCGGGAGCGGTATCGGCGTTGAGCATGGCCAGATAGCCCGCACCTGCATCCGACTCGCTGCCGTCATCCATCGATGGAGGAGCGAATGTCTGGTTTATATCTTCGCGAACCGTGGAGCGTCGGCGACTGAAGGAAGCGAAAGCCGCGTCCTGGAAGCCTTTGGACACACCATGGAGGAACTCGTTGAGCACGTTTGCCATGCCGTCGAGCGTGGCTTTCTTGCGCTTGATGGAGCAAATATCGACATCAAGCAAAAGACCGGGCTGGATATGGTAGGGGTTGATCATGTAATCGAAGCGGTTGAAATCCTTCTCAAGGAAGGTTAGCCTTTCTTCGACGACCCGGCGCTGGATCGGGTACTGGTATGCGTACATGCTCTTGAGCTTGTCGCGCATGAGTATAAGGCGGTTCTTCACCTTGTCTTTCTCGTACAGGTAGGTGCGATTGAGCGCCTCTACGTCGGTTTCGGCGGGTTTGACGAAGGAAATCTCGTCCCATACCTTGGCGATGTTTTCGTAGACGGGGTCGCCGCTCTTCTGCTTGATCCTCTTGTTGATCTTGTTCTTCATGATCTTGGCGAGGTCGTCGAAGTCGGTGATGCGCTTTAAGAACTTGGAATCGTCGTACATCATCAAAAGCACGTCCCAGAGGTGCTGGACTTCGGTTTCGAAGCTCTTGATCTGCACGTCGTAGGCCTTGCGCTCTTCGATGAGCTGGGCGTTATCGTAGTACTGGAGGCGAACCTGATAGCGCTCGTCGGGCAGAAGGGCACGATCCATGTCTTCATATTCACGAATGATAAGGAGACGTGCGTTCTTGAGGTTTTCGATGTACTGGTAGCCCATCTTGGAAACGTCCAGGATGCTGGTAAGGGAGTTAACGGCCGTGTTGTAGCCGCGATTCCTGATATTCTCGATATCGATTATCTTCTTGATATTCTCGCGAATATTAAGCTGGTCGAAGGTGGAAGGATCGATTTCCGCGCGGAGGTTGTTTATGCGCTCCATCAGGTCCTTGGCTATGATGGTATAGCGCTTGGACTTGGCGTTTTCGGTATCGTCATCCGTAAAGTCGCGTACTTTCTTCATTTTCTCGAAAATGATCTCGCTGTCGTTGAGTTCTTCGCGGCCTTCGTCGACGAGCTTGTCTTTGTAAGACTCGATTTCCTTGTCGATGGTATCGATTATGTGCTTGGAAATCAGGTCCTTGATCAAATACTCGACCGTAACCTGATAGTGGAAAATCGGGCTGATAAGCTCGGCATCGAGGATGTTTACGGAAAGTTTGACATCGCACACGGTCTTGGGCTTGTAAATGTTGTCTTTGAACGAACATTTTACGACTGAATACGCGTTTTCGCCGCGTATGAACGCGCCGACGTCGGTCTTCTGGCGCAAGAGGGAGTTGGTCAGGTTTTCGAGCTCGTTGACGCCTCGCTGGATATGACCCTGGAGGTGGCCGAACATGTTGACCATCGATTTTTCGATTTCACCGGTGTTGAACTTGTCGGCTCCGCCTACCTGATCGAGCAATTCGGCGATTTCTTTCGGCGTATAGCGGGCAAGGGACTTCATTTCTTCTTTATCAATGAAGTTTCTTACCTTTTTTACCATCTCGTCTTCTGTCGTGACGATAAAGCGGTTGAACATGTTTTGATAGTTCTGGTTAAAGTAGTTGTATACTTTTTCCTTGAGGCCGCCCATTACGTCGAGGCGTTCCAGGACTTCCTTGGGAAGGCGGGAATTGATGTGGTGCAGTACCTTGTTGCTCTCCTCGTGGAGAAGCTGGTCTACTTCTTTTTGCTGGTCGCGGTTTTCCTGCGCGAGAGAGTTGCGTGAACCAACTGCGCTTGGCTTTTCGGGATGGTATACGTTAGGACTCTTGGGAAGATCTATGGCACCCATGTTTCACTCCTTACACTTCTGTGTATATCTTAGACACATTCTAACCTGAACGACGAAAATGTAAAGCACCTTTTAAAAAAAGTATAGAACGTAAAAGTGCTATAATAGAAGATAATAGAAGACAATAGAAATTTCAACGCGAATACCCGGCAAACGAATAGAAATTTACAACAATCATGTTATAATTTTTACTTGCAATGCATAAAGAAATACTGCATTATTAGTGTACGCATGGAGTAAACATGAGAAAACGGCTTTTTTTTGTAATAATGCTCATCTCAAGCCTGTGCTTTGCCGCCGATGAACGAAAAGTTAAGGTAGACTTTTTCATATTATTCGATACGTCTTTATCAATGGAGCCGGTTATTCAGGATGCCCGCCTGTTTGCGGCGGAAAACGTCATAGCACCCCTGGTCGAAGTCGGCGACTGGCTTGGTCTTGTTGAATTTTTCGGATCAACCAACGTGCTGATAGAAAAGGACATCGCTTCGGAATCCGACAAAGTCGAATGCATCAAGGTACTTCGCTCCCTGAAGGCTGACGGGGCATATACCGATATAGGAAACGCACTGGATGCGCTTGATGCCATGATCCGCAAGCGGGGATTCCCCGAGCGTCCAAAGTACATCCTCATGATAAGCGATGAACGCCAGGAAGCCCCCAAGAATACCAAGTATTACTCGGAAACGTTTATCGTGACCCATCCCCTGCTACAGTACGTAAAGCGAATTGCCAAAAACGGCTATAGCGTCATTACCATAGGTTATGGAATTTCCTCGCAGGTCGACGCTTTTGCCCAGACGATATTCACGACACTGACGGATCCCCCGCCGCGACCATTGGAAATCCTGCCCGGAGCCACGCCCGAAGAAAAGCAGTCAGCTTTGCTTGCGGCCTCACAGGGGGAATCCTTAGCGTCGCAGGAGAGCCAAGATTCTATCCAGCTTGCAAAGAATGCAAACACTGGTTTGCGGGCAGTCGGTTCTTCCGGCTATGTTTTGATACCGGCACTTGCAGGGGCAGGAGGCCTTGTGCTTTTGTCCGTGCTTCTTCTACTTCGGCGCAGGTCTAAAAAAAAAGAAGAAAGTAAGACCATCAAATGAATCTTGATGAGGCTGCCGCCTTCTTTAAAGAAAACGACGATTTCATACTAACCTCGCACGTTTCCCCGGATGCAGACGGCCTGGGCGCCCAGTATGCCCTGCTATCCGGCCTTCGCGCCTGCGGTAAACGCGCCCGCGCCATAAATGCGGACGCATACAGCCAAAAATACACTTTTATCGATGAAAAAGGCATTATCGAATCTTTGGCAGCAAGCAATTTGACCGAAATCGATATTTCCATGCATACCGTAATTTTGCTCGATACCAATGATATACAATTCGCCGGCGAAATGGCAGAAACGGTACTCGGCAAGACAAAACAAATAATCATATTCGATCATCACGAATCGGCCAACGGCTCGGACAAATTTTCATGTTCCCTGCCCGACATGTCATCTACCTGCGAAATGGTTTACGGTATCCTTGTCCGGCTCGGGGTTCCCCTGAGCCTGGATATCGCGGTAGCCCTATTCTCCGGAATTGTATTTGATACAGGCTCCTTTTCCTACGCCAAAACATCGACCGGCACTTTCAATGTCGCGCTGGAATTGACAAAAGCCGGAGTTAAGCCTTCATTTATACATGCAGCGCTCTATGAATCCTCGGCAATCAGCATGCTGCTGCTGCGCAAAAACGTATTGTCCACCCTGGAATTGCACGACGGCCAGCGAATCGCGGTACAGACGATGACCAAGGCTATCCTTGACCAATCCAACGCAGTATACGAAGAATCAGAAGACCTTATAAACATTCCGCTGCAGAGCAAAAGCATTCAGGTGTCGATTTTTCTCAAGGAAGACGCAAACGGAACGATACGATGCTCCATGCGTTCCAAAGGGAAAGTAAACGTAGCCCAGATTGCCCAGACCTTTGGAGGCGGCGGGCATAAAACCGCCGCCGGCTTCAGGTCGCCTTTTCCGCTTGCTACGATAAAAGAAAAAATGATAAACTTATGCACTACATCCTTAAACCATTCGCCTAATTAAGGCCGAAGATGAGAGATAAGACATAATCCATGAAACGGTATACGCACAATTTTTTTTTAGCAGTAATCATTCTGGCATTGGCTCTGCTGGCCTACTTCTTACTGGCTTCGCGATCTGAAAATATAAAGAAAAAGCCCGAGCCGGTTCGTACCCGCAGCCTGACGCCGAACTCCGGCCAAAGCACGGAGACGGCAAACCGGGAGCCCGCAGCCAGGCTTACAAGCGCAATCGCTCTGGAACCGCAAGAAACGCTGCTTGACCTATACGCGTATAACATCGATTTCGAGGACGAGGAAGAGGAACAGATACTCATCGTGCGGCGGACAAGCGATGTTACAGGAATGTTACGCGTGGTAATCGCCGATTACTCCTCCCAGACAAAACGCTGGACACGCGCGTGGGAAGGCATTACGCTGGCCACAAAAATTAAAACGTTCCAGCTTTCGATTCAGGACCTGATCGGAGACCACAACCTTAATATCATTTGCCAGGGAATCAACGAAAGCAACGAGCAGACGATGACTGTCTTCTGGAAATCCGGAGACAATGGGCAAGGCATCCATTTCAGCACCGTCTTCGCGGCCGCGGGGGATCGCGTGGAGCTTCAAACGACGGAAAGGCCGGAAAGCTACAAGCTGGGACAATCGAACGCCGAGAGTTTTCCGATATTCCTGTGGAAGGCCGATAAGGCGAACCCCGGGAGCCTGGACAAAAAAAAAGAAACCTGGAATTGGGATTTCTCCATCAAATCCTATAAAAAAATTAGTGATGAAATAGTAACAGGAAGCATAACCAACCAATTGCTGGTGGACTCGATACTGGACGGTAAGGTTGAGACGTTTACCGGATTCCTTGACGGCATCTGGTATAAGGACTCCATCGACCCGTTATCCAATCAAGCGCTTTTCATTACCTTTCAGGCACGGGATAAGACTCTTTTCTTTTCCAGCGAAGGCAGCGTGGAACAGTTTGCATGGGAAACATCGGACCTGAACAGGTATGGCATCTACATATCGTGCAGGAATCAATCGGTGCGAAACCTGCGGAGGCTGATCAACATCGAGCTGAGCGCCCCCAACAGCATCGAGATCCGCGTTTTCCAGGATTTGCGGATTAAGGCGGAAATCGCAAAAAAATGGGATGGAACATTCCGGCGCCTGTCCGACGAAATAGCCAAATCATCCCGCAAGCCGCCTTCGATGGCCGTTGAATCCGGCGACAACCTGAAAGGTGCCTATACCGCCTCGAACGGATCGCTTCTTAACCTTGACTATCCGGCCTATTCCTTGACGGCAGGCGATACAAAGGAAGAAGGCATCTATGCCGTTTTCCTGCTCAAGGGAGCGACGGTTCTTGACATGCGGAGCATCAAGGTAAACGAAAAGAATCTGGTGTTAAGGCGTTCATATTCCGTAAGCAGCTCGACACGCTCCCTTAAAGACGGGCGCGGGATGCAGACCCTTACGTTAAGCCCCGCAACAATCGGGATGCAGGGGGTAAAGATAAGCAATGACGAGCCTCTGATTTTTGAACGGAGCGTTAGCGGCACGAAATAAGGGATGACCGGAAACCATAAGGTCAAGGAGCGCTAAATAAAGGCCATGCTTCCAGGCCGGCGTCCTTGAGCCGCAGTACCATGCGAGGGGGATCCCCGCCGCTTTCCACATACACGATGAACAACACCGTCGAGTTATTTTTTTTTGTTGCGAGGAAGGCGGCTATCCCGGCTGCCTTGAGCCGCACGAGCACGGCTTTGGCGTTTTCCTCGGCGCTGAATGCTCCCACCTGATAGAATTTCGGCTCCCCTGCATCGATCAGGCTCATGGCAGCGGCGGGTTTTGCGTCGGTTTTTTCGGGCTCAACAATCGCTTTTGTGCTGGCAAAGGTGGCAATATCGCTGAGCATATAGGGCGCGAATGTACTTGCAAGCTCATTATTATTTTTTAGCATCGACGAAATTTGACCGGCGAAACCTTCTTTTTCAGCGCCAGCGCTTGCGCTGTGCATCAACAGCAGGGCCTGGAAGCGCAAGAAAATATTTTCCGAGGCAAGAGACGGATTGGCCAAGACCGATGCACTTTGGTTATTTCCCCGCATATGCTGGGCCCAGGCGGAGACAAGCTTAAGGCGGTTTTCCGAAACCTCGTCAAGTCCGGAATATTTTACGGACTCCGTAAGAGCCAGCACGGCGGCGCTGTCCCCGATGTTCAAAAGACAGACAGATGCGGACACGAGGCAGTCAAGGCTTTCCCGCGTGCCCGGCGCGCTCGAATACGCCAGTGACCAGGCGGAAGAAGCGGCTTTCCAAGAGCCCAGCAGCTCCAGTATCGTGGCTTTTTCGCGCAGCAAGGCTACCCGATCACCGGCTCGCTGCGCCAAGGTGAGCATGTCGTCGAGCGCTATAATGGAATCTTTCGCATCCCTGATGGTTTTAACATAGCCCAGAACCTTGATGGAAAAATCGGGCAACGCGGCGGCGAGTGCAAATTCCTTTCGTTTTTCCCCGGGAATCGTAAATGCGGTTTCCTGCGCAAACACTAATTGCACCCCGCAGAATAACGCGAAGTTGGCAAGAATCGTCAGTCTGCATGCTTTTTGAATTACGGATGCACGCATGGAACCGCCTTCCCGACTAGACTCACGCTAAACCCCAATACTCAGTGTTTGCATTTTAAAAACTGAAGTTTTCGGAGTTCTCCTCATTTCTTGCCTTCGTCCTTCGTGCGCCTTTTCTTTGTGGCGGTTTTTGTTTTTATTGCGGATGGAGCGGGCTTGAACGGCTCGCCGACGGACACGTTTTCCGGAACAAGGGAGTCGGCGGGGATGATCTTGGAAGAGGCTTCCGAATCGGAAAGCGGCGGCGCGGATTTTCGCTTATCTTTCCTTGCCAGCTTTCCCAGGGTAAAGAAAAAGGCAACGAGCAAGCCAAACAGGAACGAGGCAAGTATGGTAATTACTACCGGCACATTCTTGAACGCATAGAAAACAAGCGATATGTCGCTGCTGTTTTGAAGATTGAACCCAACGAAAGTAAGGACTATGGCGATAATCAAAATAAAAAAAAGCAGCTTCCAGGGCATATTCGACCTCCCGATCTGTTATTGCGGACATCATGGGCGTCAGAGGCTCATGCCACTATGATTCCCCTGAATGTATTTCCTCTCAGTGACAGAAGCTTAACCTTAACGAAAGAACCAATGAGGGTAGCCGGCCCGGGACAGACAACCATCATGTCCTGGTCCGTTCTGGCAAGGATTTCCGCCTCGTTCTTCCGGGAAAGCGATTCCACGAGCACCAGCATTTCGCGTCCCAGGAAGGATTGCATCAGGGCCGAGCCGATTTCCTTCTGCAAGGCGATTACCCGTGCCAATCTTGCCAGCTTTAGCGCGGAAGGAACCTGATTATCCATGGCCGCTGCGGGAGTTCCTTCCCTCGGATTAAAATGATACATGAACGCATAGGCGAAACGAACGGCTTTCATGAGCGCCAGGGTAGCCTCGACATCAGCCTCGGTTTCTCCGGGAAAGCCCATTAGTATATCGGTAGAAAGGGATGCATCCGGCAGATATTTTCTTACGAGTTCCACGAGGGCGATATACGACTCGACCGTATAATTCCGGTTCATGGCGTGCAGGACGGCGTTGGACCCATGCTGCACGCACAGGTGGATATGGCGCGCGAACACGGGGTTTGCGGCAAGCACCCGCAAGGTTTCCTCCGACAGGTCTTTAGGGTGACTCGTGACGAAGCGGATGCGTTCGATGCCACCCCTCTGGATGTGTGCCGCGATATGCTCGAGCAGGTCCGGAAAGGTTTTCCGCTGGAGGCCGGTACCGTATGAATACGAGTTGACATTCTGCCCGAGCAGGGTTACTTCCTTGACGCCGCGGGCGGAAAGGGCGGCGAGTTCCTCCATGACGGCACCAGGCGAGCGGGAAATCTCGCGCCCCCTGACGTAAGGAACGATGCAATACGAGCAGAAATTGTCGCAGCCGTGCATGATCGGCACAAATGCCCTGAAGCTTCCCGATTCCCAATGCGATTTCGCGAATTCAAAAACGGGTGATTCTTCTATTACAACAGAATTTTTGCCCGCTTCGCTTGCGTCGAGTATCAGGCCGAAAGCCTGTTTCTGGAAATTGCCGAGCACGTAATCGATAGCCGGTTGTTTTTCCCGCATTTCATGCTTGAGTCGCTCTGCCATGCAACCAGTTACCACCAGGGTAAAATGACGTTTCTTCTTCATTGCGGCAAAATGCGATATCCTGGCCCAGGCGCGATTTTCCGCGGTAATCCTGACCGAACAAGTATTTATAATGATGAGGTTTGCCGTCTCGAAGTCCTCGGTGAGCTGCCAGGCTCGTTCGGCACAAATGGTTTCGAGGGCGGAGCTTTCCGCCTTGTTCATCTGGCAACCGTAGGTTTCTATAAAATATCGCATAATCTCCCGCAAGGATACCAAACAACGAAAAAAAAAGCGACCCTCGGGAGAGAGTCGCATATATCAATAACAGGGATTTCAAGCCCGGGACTTTATGCCCTTGAAAAACTTGAATAGGCTTACGCCGCCGTAAATCAACAGCCCCAAGGCTCCCAGTCCGATCAAGGCGGGAACGGGACTATTTGGAATCATGATTGCAATGCCCAATCCTGCGATGACCGCAAGAACGGTGGTAGTTATTTTGTCTTTATTCTTGCTGAACAAGCCGCCGACGCCAAGCACGATCATCGCGCCGCCGACGATAAACCCGACGGGGCCAAAACCGATGATAGCCTGAACAATCAAGAGGCCAACGCCTCCGGCAACAGAAAAAATGCCGCGTACACCGTTTTTTCGTACAATCTCCGCGGGAACCGGATAATTCTCAGACATAAGTCCTCCTTGTCGTGCCATCACTCAACCGGCACCCGACGGCGAACCGGTACACGCTATGCGCTTTAAGCGATACTCTATCCCAATATACCAAAAAATGCGCCACGCGTAAAGTATTTAAGAGCGATCAATGACGAAAACAGCGTTGAGCCGTAAATTTCATCGCGACTCCTGCTTCGTTGCAAGCGTTTATTATATCGAAATCTCGCATCGCCCCACCTGGCTGCACAACAGCGGAAATGCCCTGATCCAGACCAACGGCGAGCCCGTCGCGGAACGGAAAAAACGCGTCCGATACCATGACGGCTCCAGGAAGAAGCGCTTTGGTATCACGGACTTCCGCTTCGATGGATTTTTTTTGAGCCGAGTCCGTGCATTCGTTCCAGGATACGCCGTGGCGTTCCCAGCAAAGCCTGTCCATGCGTTTGCCATAGGCCTTGTACCGTGCTATCTCGGCGACGCCTACGCGATCCTGCTCGCCCGTACCTATGCCGAGGGTTGTGCCGTCTTTGACGAAGATGACAGAGTTACTGGTAACGCCGCATTCGACAGCCCAGCCAAACAGCATATCGGACATCTCGGCTTCGGTAGGTTCGCGGCGCACGGCGTAATGGCTGCCTTTATAGTCGCACTCGGCGCTAAGAAAATCCGCCGCGCCGCGTATTCGCGACGCGAAAGAAAGCTGAACGATGCAGCCGCCGTCCAGCAGGGTTCGGAAGTCCAGGTTGCGGACGGGAGCATAGCGCGCTAGGTCCGCGATTTTAGGCAGGCGCATGATGCGGAGGTTCTTTTTGCTTGCAAGCACGTCCAGCGCTCCGGAACCGAAGTCGGGAGCCGCTACCACTTCGCAGTAGGCTTCGGCTATGCCTTTGGCGGTTTCGAGGTCGATTACCCGGTTGGTTACGACGGCGCCGCCGAACGCGGCCACCCTGTCGGCCAAATAGGCATGGTGATATGCTTCGGCTATTGTGGTCCCGATGGCGACGCCTGAAGGATTGTTATGTTTCATGATGGCGCAGGCGGGCTTGTCCATGAGGTAGCGGAGTATCGCAAGCGCGCTGTCCACATCGCTCAGATTGGTCTTGCCAGGATGCTTGCCGAACTGCAGCAATTCCGCGCAGCTTACCAGTTCTCCGTCGGGCGTGGCCAGAACGCCGCCAGCCAGGCTTACGTTGCAGGCAAGGGGTTTATATAGCGCCGCCGACTGGTCGGGATTCTCGCCGTAGCGGAGGCCGCGTTTCTGGCCGTCCACCGTCCACTCTACTTTTTCGTAGGCAAGCGTCGTGGGAGAGCCCGTCGCGTCGCGAAATATTATTTCCATCGAGGCGGGGAAAACATCGTCGGCGAAATCCTTGTAGAGGGAAGAAAGCTTCTTGGTTTCCATGCGGGGAGTATAATGAGGTGCCTGCAATCTGGCAAGATGATTTGATCTACGAAGATCGGCACGGAGACGCGGAGACGCGGAGAACGAATAGAACCAAGATTTAACCACAGAGACGCAGAGGCACAGAGAAGAGAGAGAAAAGAAGAGAATAAAGTACGACAGATACTAAAAGTAGAACGGTCAGTCGAGTTTGGTTTGGAGGATTTCGTCCAGGTGGGTACGGTATTCGGGGACGTTGGGCGAAAGGCTTACGGCGGTGCGGAGGAGGCGCTCGGCACCGGCGTTGTCACCGATTTTAAGGCGGATGAGCGCAAGCGCGTTCATGACGACCGGGTCCTCCGGCCGTCTCTTGCGCAGTGCTTCCAACAAGACGGCGGCGTCCTTGACCAGGCCGTCCCTATCCAGGCGGCAGGCTTCGTCAAGAACCTCGCTGGAGGGACCTGAAAAACTGCATGCACCATCCTGCCCTTCGGCATTGAAACCGATGACGAGCAATGCCCGGTCGTCTGACTGCTTCATGCCGATGCAAAATGCGCTCAAGTCATCGAGGAGGGCTCCGGCGAAGGACCTGGGGTTTTCCGCGCCATGATCCTCGAGAAAAGAAAGGAGGCGTTGAGACCCGTAAAAAACGCCGTTTTCAGAGCGGGCTTCGATAAGGCCATCCGTATAAAGCACGAGCCTATCGCCTCTTTGCATGCGTGCCGTGCCGCAGGAACATGAAAAGTTTTCGGCTATGCCGATAAGTTGGCCGTCGGGGATATCCAGTTCTTCGACCCGGGAATCGATGTGGCGGAGCAATGCAGGATGGTGGCCCGCATTCGAGTAGCGCACGATCCCGTCGTGAATATCCAGAATCGCCAGGAAGGCGGAAAGGAAATAGGTATCCTCTCCGATGAGGAGGCACATTTCCTCGTTTACATCGGCCAGAATATCGTTGGGGTCGCGATCGCTGCGTGAATGTGAACGAAAGCTTACTTTGGCCATCGCGGCTATGAGGGCAGCGGGAATGCCGTGGCCGGACACGTCGCCGATCATGAAGGCATAGCGGCCCCCGCCGAGGTCCATCACGTCGTACAGGTCGCCGCCGACGTTTGCCATTGCCTGGTAGCGTGCCCCGAAACTGAGGGCAGGATGCGATGGAAGCTCCGCTTCCGTGGGTATGATTTTTCGCTGTACGGCAGCGGCCATCTGCACTTCTTCTTCCATCTGTTCGTTGCGCATGCGAAGGCGGGTGTATGCCTCGTTAAGGGCCAGAGTGCGCCGGGCGACCTTTATTTCCAGGGATTGCGAATAGCGCTCTATCTGTGCCCGCTGCTCTTCTATATGTTCCATGTCGTTGTGAAGATTCTGCGCGACATTGTTGAAAAACGAGGCGAGTTCCCCGAACTCGTCGTTTCTTGCAATCTCCACGCGATAGGACAGTTCGCCGCCGGCAAGCGCAATTGCGCCTTTTTTAAGGGCTTTTATGGGTTTTACAATTGACTGCGCCTCGAAAACCGCGAGGATTACGCCAATAAGCAGTACTAATCCGCAAATCAGGAATAATGCATTATAAAAATCATAAATCAAGCCGGCGACGTCGCCAATCGGTCCTATGCTCACAATAAACCATGCTGTATTGGGGATTCCGGCTGCCGCATAATAAAGGCTTTTTGCGGGCAGGAGACCGCTTGCATGATCGGATTTTGTCATGACATTATGGAATTTTTCCACCGGGGAGCCTTTTTCGAACAGCGATCCCGAGGCGAAATAGCCATAGATGGAATTTTCAACGCCCTTGGTTATGAAGGTCCCATCCTTGTTGATCAGGTAGGTTTGGGAATTGGGCGTGAAGCGGCGCATCGATACGATGGCCGAGAGGCGGGATAGGTAGACGTCGGCGGCAAGAACCCCGGAAAGCGAGCCTGCTTCATCCCGGCACGCCAGGGAAATGGAGAGTACCATGCTGCCTGTTCCTTCGTCGATATAGGGAGCGCTGATGACCGGGTCATCATTATAGAGCGATTGCAGAAACCACGGCCGCGTTGTCCAGTCGAAAGGGGAATCGGGCGACCAGCCTGATCCATCGATATAAAAGCCTGCGCCGCTCTGTACATGGCCGGGGTTTATCGCTTTATGGGAAGCGCCCGTTCGGCTGGCGGTTCCGTAGTAGATCCAGGGAATGTCGACATCCGCCCCAGTGGCGTCGGCAAGCAAAAGCTGCATGGTTTTTGGATCATCCTTAAAGCGAAGGACCATATGCCTCAAAGTTTGTAGCGTGCTGATTTTTGCCGAGAGCCAGTTGTCGAAATCCCGCCCGGCTATGGCCATGTCCTTGGTTACATTGGCGAGAACCGATGATTCCACCGGCTTGGCAACGACGAAAAACATGGCAAACGCCATTGTGCCGACCATGAGGAGAAAAAATAGAACCAGGGCTGTAAAAATACGGCGGGTAAGGGAAAAACGCTTAAACACTGCTTCCTCTTCGATAGACCGCAAGTATATACAGGAACATAATTCTTGGCGAGTGGGAAAAGCCCGATTGCGTAAAAGCCGCCGCAGCGCGTAGAATGCGTGGACGTTGTACGCCAAGGAGCGGCTTTGTTTTCGAATCGCATCAGCAGCGCCACCGGGCCAAACGCTTTCTCCGCAAAAGTCTCCGAGCTTAGGCGTTCGGGTATCGAGCTCTTAAACCTTTCCGAAAGCAATCCCACCCGCTGCGGCCTGGAATTTCCGGGGCTTCTCGAAAGCCTGGCAAGCCCCGGCTGCCGGTCGTATGATCCCGATCCTCGGGGATTGCCCGCTGCCCGCCAGCTGCTCTCGGAGCGCACGGGCACGCACCCGGACGATATTTTCCTGTCTGCCAGCACTTCCGAGGCATACAGCTGGCTGTTCAAGCTGCTGTGCGATCCGGGCGACTTCGTACTGGTGCCCAAACCCGGATATCCGCTTTTCGATTACCTGGCCGCCCTGGAAGGGCTCAGTACCCTGCCCTACCGTCTGGAGTATTCGCATCCCGATGGCTTTAGGATAGATATTGACGACCTGGCAGATTCGTTTAAAAACCGCCGCGTAAAAGCCATCGTTCTGATACATCCCAACAACCCGAGCGGCTCGTATGTGCGGGACTCGGAACGGCGGGCAATCGTGGATCTATGCGAAAAATTCGGCGTCGCCATCATCGCCGACGAAGTGTTTATGCCCTATGAAGTCGATGCCGAACAACGGCAAGCATCTTTTAATAACGAGCGGCGCTGCCTGACTTTTACTCTCGACGGGCTTTCGAAACTACTGTGCCTGCCGCAGTTGAAACTGGGCTGGCTGCAGATTTCCGGGCCGGCGGACCTAAAAAAACAAGCCTCGCTGCGCCTTGAAATCATCGCGGACACTTACTTATCGGTGGGATGCGCGCCGGTCCATGCCCTGGCTCGCCTCCTGCCGCAGGCCGATGATTTCATTCGCGCGCTTCAAGCCAGACTCCGGGCAAATCTTGCGACCTTGAGGGCAGGTTTCCAGTACGGCGCAAGCCCATACCGTGTCTACCGCTGCGAAGGTGGATGGACATCTCTTTTGGAAGTGCCGAGAATACTGCCTGAGGAAGCATTGATACTGGATCTCCTGGAATACTGCAAAATAATGGTGCACCCTGGCTACTTTTTCGACTTTGAAGACGAAGGGATTCTGTCTTTGAGCCTTATACTGCAGCCGGATGTCTTTAAAAGCGGCATCGCCAGGCTTAAAACAAGGCTGGACACGCTGGTCGGTTTCTAAATACTTGCCCCGTTTCCGGTTTTCCGGTTATTATAAGCGCCGGCCGCCACCCGGCCGCCTAGATGACCCGCTATGCGCGAAAATGGGTAAATTCAATTCGCAGGGCGAATTGAATTTTCTTCGCGAGGAGTACGAGATGCCGGCAAAAATAATCGATGGCAAGAAAATAGCCCTGGAAATACGGAAAGACCTGGAAGCTCGCGTGCAAAAATTGGCCACCAGGGGAATAATCCCCGGGCTTGCGGTGCTTTTGGTAGGTGACGATCCTGCAAGCGTTTCCTACGTAAGCGCCAAGGAAAAAGCCTGCGAGGAACTGGGCATGCGCAGCATCGAACGCCGCCTGCCTGCCGACGCAAGCGAAGAATCGGTACTGGCGCAGGTAAGGAAATTCAACGACGACCCCATGGTTCACGGAATTTTGGTGCAGCTGCCGCTGCCCGCGCATGTTTCGGAAATGCGCGTGGTGGCAACCATAAAACCGGAAAAAGATGTCGACGGCTTTACGCCGGACAACCTGGGACGCATGCTCATCGGCGACCGCTGCTACCTGCCCTGCACCCCGCACGGCGTTATTAAAATATTACAACACGAGGGAATCGAGACCAAGGGAGCGCATGCCGTCGTCGTGGGAAGGTCCAACATAGTCGGCAAGCCTCTTGCCAACCTGTTCGCCCGCAAAGAGGTTAATTCCACCGTTACCGTGTGCCATACCGGAACGAAAGACCTGGCCTCGCATACGCGCCAGGCAGATATCCTGGTCGCCTGCGCCGGCGTGCCCGAGCTTATAAAGGCCGGTATGGTAAAGCCTGGCGCATGCGTAATCGACGTCGGGGTTAACCGCGTCCAGGATGCGTCGAGCAAAAAAGGCTGGCGACTCGTGGGGGACGTGGACTTCGAGGGCGTAAGCCTCGTTGCCGGCTCCATCACGCCCGTCCCAGGGGGCGTCGGACCCATGACCATAACGATGCTGTTCTACAATACGATGGAAGCCGCCGAACGGGCATCCCAAACCCCATGAACGGAAAAAGCGGACCCCAGATGGTCGATGTGCAAAACATGCGTGACGACAGGCGCATTCCCATAAAAAAAGTCGGGGTAAAAGGCCTGCGCTATCCGATAACCGTGCTTGACAAGGCGAACGCGCTGCAGCATACGACGGCACTCGTAAACCTTTACGCCGACCTGCCCCACGATTTCAAGGGCACGCACATGAGTCGCTTCATCGAGGTGTTCAACGAGCACAGGAAGGATCTTTCCATGCCCCGATTCCTGGGCATGCTTGACGAAGTGCGTCTGACCCTCGATGCACAGACCGCTTATTCCGATCTTCATTTTATCTATTTTATAGAAAAGACCGCACCGGTTTCCGGACAAAAAAGCATCATGAGCTACGAATGCTCCTACGAAGGCAAAGTTTCCGCGAAGGAACGCGAATTTACCGTAACGGTGCAGGTTCCCGTCCAGACTGTCTGCCCCTGCTCCAAGGCAATAAGCAAATATGGCGCGCACAACCAGAGAGGCATCGTCAAGGCCTGCGTAAAACTGGGTCCTTTTTTCTGGATAGAAGACCTCGTGAGCGTGGTGGAAAAAGCCGCATCGAGCGACGTCTATACCCTGCTCAAGCGCGACGATGAAAAATACGTAACGGAAAAAGCCTTCGAAAACCCCCGCTTCGTGGAGGACGTGGTGCGCGAGGTTCACGCCGGAATACTGAAGCTCGGAAACTTTCCCCGATTCCAGGTGGAGGCCGAAAACTTCGAGAGCATCCATAACCACTCCGCCTACGCCCTGGTCGAATACGAAAACCCCGATATTTCCGACAGACCGGGCCCTTTTATCCCCCCGCGCAAGGAACAATAATGAGCTTCAATTCCGTAAGCAAAATAGACGACAGGATATTCCTGCACAACGTGATTATCTCGGTATATGAAAAGTCCGGGCTGGACGAACTGGTGGTGGCTCTCCTGCGCTATTGCCCGGGCGTCAGGTTTTACTCTACGGGCGGCAGCTACGAACTGCTTGCAAAAACGCTCGGAGAGCGCAGCGGCGCGCATCTGGTAAGGATTACCGACTATACAGGGCAACCCGAAATGAAGGGCGGTCTCGTTAAAACCCTGGACTGGAAAATATACCTTGGGCTCCTTGCGGAACCCTACGACACCGAACATGCGGAAGACCTTGCGCGCAACAAGGCAGTGGCCTTCGATATGGTGGTGGGCAACCTCTATCCCTTTGCCCAGGCCGCCGCCGCGGCGAAACGATTTGAGGAAGCACGGCAAAACATCGATATAGGCGGG
>JANNSO010000122.1:0-8050 GCA_031402655.1 Spirochaetota bacterium
AACATTCGCTTAACCTGCGAGCCGTACATTGGCGCGATTCTTGCCAAGCGAAGCGGCAGCAAGAATCGTGACAATAGGCGAGTCAGGTTGAAGCGGTTGTTAGCCGAAATTTTCTATTTTCATATTAGTGCTAATATTTATTAATTCTTTATCATTGCTAACTAAAGCAGCATCATTTCTTCTGGCAAGCACAGCATAAAACATATCATATGCTGAATGTTTGTTTTTTATACTTTCGCCTAATACTTCTTTCCACATTTCTTTCTCTGAAAAGAAATCATCAATTAATTCAATCCCATCTTCAATATATTGCAGACATTCTTCATGATTCAGAATATTTGATTTGTTATATTTCCATAAAACATTTGTTATTTCTGATATATATAATTCTGGAGCTATAACCCATGAGGCTTTTTTATAAACATCTTCAAATATATCCCTTTTTTCTTTTTTCATAATTATTTGTATTGCTGCACTAACGTCAAGAACAATCGTCATCGATTTCTATCCTCTCTAATTAATGCTACATCGTCAATTTTTAAAGCTTCTGGGTTAATATTTCTATTTTCGATTTTTTCTAATAATGCTTTTCTTCGTTCAATATTTGGTTGTTCAAGTTGTAATCCTTTTTCTAGAATAGAAATAACTTGTTGGGCTATAGTTCTATTTTGTTTTTTTGCATAAATAGATATTTTTTTATATATATCTTCTGGACAATCTCTAACTTGTAATAAAGGCATATCATACTCCCGCATACAATATACAGCCAAATATATGCATTGTCAATATTTGTTTTAATCCCCAGCGCCAATCCAACAATATTTGGGCTGATAAGCCAAATTCTATCTCCCCCTCTTGCTCTGTCAATCCTATAAACAGATTTTGAATTGACACGCATGTAGAAAATTTAGCAAGGTGTTGAAAAACCTCGGATGAGGATTTTCAACACTTCCAAAATGTAACATTACCGTAGCATTTGTAATCAAATGCGAGGAATGTTGAAGGCTGTTGACAAAGCAACAAGCTTTTTCAACATCCCATTAAGCAGCCGATACCCGGAGCGCAAGGACTTGAGCGGAAATCCTTGCGCGGCCCGGCGCGCAAGATTGGAGCGGAAGGCCGTGCTCGTCCTGCGGCGGCTGCCGCAGGACGCAGATGCGCCAAGAATGAAAACGTGCCGGGCGCTTGCTTCCACCAATCAACTAGGCTATCATTTATGCCCGAGGGTCCGGTGGCCTTGCGCTTATCAACCTATTTTGGAGTGAATATGAAGATTATATCGCATACCGTTAAGCCCAAAATTCCCGAGGCGCTGCTTCCGCTCGAGGAAATTGCGCATAATTTATGGATTTCGTGGAATTTCGACGCGATTCTGCTGTTTATACGGTTGGAATACGACGTGTGGGCGCAGTCGCACCAGAACCCGGCCAAGATGCTGGGCATGGTGTCGCAGGAGCGTTTCGACCAGATGGCCGTGGACGATTCCTTTCTGGCGGCGCTCAAGGAAGTCTACGATAAATTTACGGCATACCAGAAGGGCACACCCTGGTACAAGGGCAGTTACGACAATACCGTGGCGTATTTCTCCATGGAGTACGGCATGGACACTTCGCTGCCCATCTACTCGGGGGGCCTCGGCATCCTGTCGGGCGACCACATGAAGACCAGCTCGGACATGAAGCTGCCGCTGGTGGGCATAGGCCTTTTGTACAGGCAGGGTTATTTTCGCCAGTACCTGAACGCGGACGGTTTCCAGCAGGAGGAGTACCCGGAAAACGACTGGTACAACATGCCCGTGCGGCGCTGCGAGAACAAGCGCGGGGAGCCTGTAAAAATTGTTGTGGAGATGGCGGGTGAAAACATCGTGGCGCAGGTATGGATGGCCAATGTGGGCAGGTCGATATTGTACCTGCTGGACACCAACATCGACGAAAATACGCCCAAGAACAGGCCGATTACCGCGGCGCTGTACGGCGGCGACAAGGAGACGCGCATCCGCCAGGAAATGCTTCTGGGCATAGGCGGCATTCGCGCGCTGCGCGCTTTGGGCATAAACCCCGCGGTTACGCACATGAACGAGGGCCACGCCGCGTTCCTGGCCTTCGAGCGCATACGCGAGATCATGGGTGATAAAGGATTTACCTTTAGCCAGGCGGCGCAGGCTATCTGGCCCACGAACATCTTTACCACGCACACGCCCGTCCCCGCGGGCAACGAGCGCTTCGGCATCGACCTTATGGAAAAATACTTCAAGTCCTGGATAGTACCGCTGGGGCTGGACTGGAAATCGTTCCTTGCCCTTGGACGCGAAAGGCCGGACGACGATGCGGAGACATTCTGCCTTACCGTGCTGGCGCTCAAGCTTTCGGCCTACGCCAACGGCGTGGCGGAATTGCACGGCCATGTATCGCGGGAGATGTGGCAGGGCATCTGGCCGGGGCTGTCGCGCGAGGAAGTGCCCATCGGCCACGTAACCAACGGCGTGCACCCGCGCACCTGGATTTCGTACAACATGCTGGAGCTGCTGGACCGCTACTTTGGTCCGCGCTTCATGGAGGAGCCCACCAACCTGGAAACCTGGGACCGCATCGACAGGATAAGCGACGACGAGCTGTGGCGCACCCACGAGCGCAGGCGCGAGCGGCTGGTTGCTTTTGCCCGCGACCGGCTCAAGGTATCGATGCGCCGCATGGGCATTTCGGAAAAGGGCCTGGTGCGTGCCGATGACGCCCTTTCGCCCAACATCCTTACCATCAGCTTCGCGCGCCGCTTCGCCACCTACAAGCGGGGCAGCCTGCTTATGTCGGACCCCGACCGCCTGCTCCGGCTCCTGTCGGACCACGACCGGCCCATTCAGATGATATTCGCCGGCAAGGCGCATCCGCACGACCTGCCTGGCAAGGAGATAATCAAGGAGCTGGTGCATTTCTCGCGGCGCGACGACGTGCAGGGGCGCATCATATTCCTGGAAGATTACGACATGACGATGGCGCGCTACATGGTTACGGGCTCGGACGTCTGGCTCAACACTCCCAGGCGCCCGCTCGAGGCTTCGGGTACCAGCGGCATGAAGGCCGGTATAAACGGCGTCCTCAACTGCTCCATACTGGACGGCTGGTGGGCTGAGGCATATAACCCGAAAATCGGCTGGGCCATAGGCAAGGGCGAATACTACGCCGACGAGGACCTGCAGGACGAGATAGAGTCCAAGGCGCTGTACGACCTGCTGGAGCGCGAGATAGTGCCCACGTTCTACGACCGGGGGCGGGACGGCCTGCCCCGCGACTGGATTCGCATGATGAAGGATTCCATGCGCGAAGTGGGCAAAGGCTTTGCCTCGCACCGCATGCTCATGGATTATACGAACAAGTACTACATGCCCGCGCTGGAGAACTCCAAAAAACTCATGACCGCGAATCTCGAGCCCGCGCGCAGCGTTGCCGATTACCTGGACACCGTGCGAGCGCAATGGGGAAGCGTGGCCATAGAAAACATTTCCACCAATGCCCGGCCGGTTATGGACCGCGGCGACGAAGTAACGGTGGATGCGCTCGTAAAACTGGGGAGCCTGAATCCGGAGCAGGTGCTCGTGGAGCTGTATCACGGCCCCGTGTCCAGCCAGGGAGAAATCCTGGCGCCGCAGCGTCTCCCCATGCTGGTGCAAAAAAGCGCCAATGGGACTCATAGCTACTCCATAAGCCTGAAATGCGAGGCCACCGGACAGCACGGTTACGCCGTCCGCGTACTCCCAAGCCACCCGGATCTGGTACATCCCTTCGTGCCGGGACTGGTGCGCTGGGCGTAAAGACCGGTTTGAGGATTTCATTCAAGCTATCGCCCCTGGACTCCGGGGGCTCGCCCCTGGACTCCAGGGGCGGTTTTTTTTGTCTTGATGAATCAAGGCGATTTCCTGTACCCTGTTGATCATCCTGGAGGGACTTATGTGCGGCATCGTATCACTGATATATAGAGAAGAGACTCCCGCTATGGGTGCCGAGGCGTCCGAGCTTCTGAAGCGCCTTGAATACAGGGGCTACGATTCTACCGGGGCATCCTTCATAGACAAGGACAAGACCATAGTCGTCGTCAAAAAAGTCGGCGCGCCCAGCAAGGTTACCCGCGAGCTCAAGATTCCCTCCTACAAAGGCCAGCGTTTCATAGGCCAGGTGCGATGGGCCACCTACGGCGCGGTCACCGACATAAATTGCCAGCCCCACCACGTCCGCTGCAAGCACGAAATCGTCGGCGCCCATAACGGTAATATTTCCAATACCGACGTTCTTAAAAAAAGCCTGGCGCTCCGAAGCCACAACGTGGTCTCCGACAACGACGGCGAGATAATCGTGCACCTGGTGGAAGACGCCTATGCGGCCAACCGGGCAGCCCCCGGCGCGGTTCTCGCGGGCATGAAAGCCGCCTGCAAGGCCGCGGCGCTATCCGAAGCGCTGCCCGACGACGTTCTCCTGATGATCGACGCGATACGAAAGGCCGAAGCCGAGGCGGAAGGCTCCTACGCCGCGGCCGTGTCCGACCCCCTGGTTCCCGGCGTATTCGCCATCAAGTCCGGTTCCTCCCTGTACGCCGGCTGCGGCAGCGACCAGAACGGCGACTTTACCGTGGTTTCAAGCGACCTTACTTCGGTTCTTACCAAGACGCGCCTGCTTATTCCATTCTCCGAGGGCGAAGGCGTCTGGTACACGGAAAACCGCTATGTTATTTTTTCGCTGCATGGCGACATAAGGCTGTCCGTCCCCAAACTGAAGCGCTCGAAGCTCAACGTCAGGGATACCGGCCTCGATCCGCGATATAAATATTACATGGAGCAGGAGATATTCTCGGCTCCCGCCAACATAGAGGAACTGGCGCGCCTTTATTTCGGCGACCCGGCGGAAGACGCTTTCGCGGCGTTTTTCGAGCGGATTGCCGCCGCGCTGGAAACCGCGATCGACGCGGTGGGAGCGCTGAGCTCCCAAGCCAATGACAGGGATTTCGCGAAGGCCTATGCCGCGATTACCGGCACTCCGGTTTTTGCCGCCTGGCTTGCTTCCTTTAAAGAATATCCATCGGCGGCAATTCTTCTGGCCGGCAAAAAAACCGGTGACTACCGTTCCGACGAGGCGCAGCTTCTGACCGAACTGGCGCGCGTATGTCCCGACCGCAGAGAGGAGCTTGCATTCCTGGATATCGCATCGCTGTGGCGGAAGCGACGGGAGGTCCTGCAAAAGTGCGGGATGTTTACGGACCTCGTAAACAAGACGCGCTCCACGCGCGGCACAATCTATATAATAGCTTCCGGAACTTCATACCATGCCGCGCTTATCGCATCCTACTTCTTCGGCGGCATGGCCAGGATGCCCGTATTCCCCTGCAACCCGGGGATGTTCAGAAGTGCTTACATGAACGCTCTGTCCGACGGCGACCTGGTTTTGGCTATTTCACAATCCGGCGAGACCAAGGACCTGGTGGACATCCTGCAGGAAATCGCGGAAAAACGCCCCGCCGTAAAGCGCGTGTCGCTTGTAAACAACGAGAACAGCCGCATACCCCAGGAGCTGTCGGATTTCTACCTGCCCATACTGTGTGGACCGGAAACGGCCGTGGCGGCCACTAAGTCCTTCGTAAACCAGCTGGTTATATTATATATACTTGCCGCCAGGGCTTGCGCCGCCTCCGCAGGCGACGCATCTGCAGGCGCCGCATCGTTCGGCACCCCCGAGCGAGAACTGCGATCCACGGTGCTAAGCCTCAAGGAGCTGCTCTTCCGCACGCTCAGCGCCAATGCCGGCGCACTGGACGACGTCGCCAAAAGCCTGTATCTGCGGTCTTCCGTGCACCTCCTGGGAACGGGGCTTATAGGCCTTGCCAAAGAAGGCGCGCTCAAGATACGCGAAGTGGTGCTTAACCACGCGGAAGGCTACGACACCGCCGAGTTCAAGCACGGCCCCAACACCATCCTGGGAAAAAACACCGTATTTTCGCTGGCGGAAATCGAGGCGACCATCGACTCCATGCTTAAAACGGCCGGAACCCCCGAAAAAGCGGATATCACCGGCCACGAGCTGCTCAAACAGCGGCCAGACTTGATCGAGTCGCTTTTCTCCGACTACCCGCTCGTCTTTATCTGCCCGCCCGACGAACGTGATATTCGTATAACCATAAGCCAGATACACACCCACAAGATTCGAGGCGCGAACATAATCCTGTTCGCGGAGAAAAACGCGGACCTCGAGCTGGCCGTGCGAGGAGTTCCCGCCGGAAACGAGCGCTACCGGTCTTCGTACATTGAGCTGCCCGCGACCGGCGACCGTTACCTGTTTGTGTTCGCGGCCACCGTGGCTCTGCAATACCTGGCGTTCCGCATGTCCGAGCTCAAGATGCAGTACCTGGACGAGCTTAAAGTGGCCGACCACGGCGTACATCCCGACGCACCCAAGAACGTGAGCAAGTCGATAACGGTGGATTGACCGCGCAAGGCGATATAACAGCGGCGGATGAACTTTTCTATACATGGTTGACGGGGTCCTGTCGCAGAAAAAAACGTATCGCCGATGGCGATGCGTTTTTTTTTGCGCCACCCCGTGGTCGCCTAATTATAGAAGATATCATGTGAGCTGGTTATATCGTCTTGCGCCGGGGGTGGGGTGGGAGATAAAAGCAAGCGGTATCGGTTTCTTTGTGCAGCCAGTGGATCTTTGGCATAATCAGTATTCATAATCATTTTTTTGCCACACTCCTCCTTTTGTTTTATGTTTGACCTATCCTCCAAGCGGGTCTACAATATCCTGACTCCATGCGCAAGCATCCTTGTCGATGGCCGCGCAAATTTCACAATTCTCAGGAGGTACTATGAATGTCCTGTTCATTGTAGTCGGTGCCATGGCGCTCTTCATCGCCGCATACCTTACGTACGGCAAATTCCTGGCAAAAAAGGTTTTTGAGCTTAATGACGGGGAGAAGACTCCAGCCGTAGAAATTAACGACGGCGTCGATTTCGTCCCGGCAAAGACCAACATGCTGCTGGGTCAGCACTTTTCGGCCATCGCGGCCGCAGGCCCAATAAATGGGCCCATCATCGCGGGCGTTATGTTTGGCTGGGTGCCAGCCCTTTTCTGGATAATAATCGGCACTATATTCATTGGCGGCGTGCACGACATGGGCTCGCTCATCGCGTCGGTACGGCATAAGGCGCGCTCCATCACCGACGTGATAAGGACAAACGTTTCGAACCGTGCCTGGATACTCTTTATGATCTTCATATGGATAACGCTTGTTTACATAATCGTGGCGTTTACCGACCTTACGGCCGGCTCCTTCGTGGGTATGGTAACTTTGGAAAGCGGAGAGAAGGTAGGCGGAGGAGGAATAGCCGCCTCGTCCATACTGTACCTCATCATCCCCGTCCTCATGGGCCTTTGCATGAAGTTCCTGAAGCTCAAGGAGAAATGGGCGCTCCTCATCTTCCTTCCGCTCGTCGGAGTAGCAATTTGGGTAGGCCGCTACATACCGATTAACCTTCCGTCGTGGTTAGCTTCAACTCCTGCGGCCGCAACCAAGGTATGGTCGGTGCTCATACTTATCTACTGCGTCATCGCGTCCGTGGTGCCCGTGTGGGCCCTCCTGCAGCCGCGAGGCGCTCTGGGCGGATATTTCCTGTATGCGGCCCTTATTACCGCCGCTATTGGCATGGTATTCGGCGGCTATAAAATCGAGTACCCTGCGTTTACGAAGCTTGCCATGGACGGCGGCATGGGTTCCGGTTTCTGGTTTCCCATGTTTCCGCTCATATTCATAACCATAGCCTGCGGCGCGTGCTCGGGCTTTCATTCCCTTGTCTCTTCGGGAACTACGAGCAAGCAGCTTATTAAAGAGTCGGACGCAAAGCCGATTGGCTACGGCGCCATGCTCCTGGAAGGCATGGTCGCGGTCGTCTCGCTTGCGTGCGTCATGATTTTGGCAAAGGATAATCCGCTCATCGGCAAGGCTCCAAACTTCATCTACGCATCCGGCATAGGGCGTTTCCTCGAGCTCATCGGCATCCCCGGCAGCTTCG
>JANNSO010000123.1:0-24788 GCA_031402655.1 Spirochaetota bacterium
GTTGGTTATAAGATATGGCTCGCTGATTCCTTACAGGACTCAGGCTTTTTAACACTTCCAAAATGTAACATTACCGTAGCATTTGTAATCAAATGCGAGGAATGTTGAAGGCTGTTGACAAAGCAACAAGCTTTTTCAACAGCCTGTTAATGGTCGACCTCGCAAAACGGAAGTTTTTCGAGGTCCCCTTGGGTCTATTGCTCTATGATTATTTTTCCGGCGACGGTGTCGAGATGGAATCTGGATTTTTTCATGGGTTTTTCTATGATAATGCGGACATGGCAGATGGTGATGGCAACTCCCGGATAAACCGCGTTTTTTACTTCGACGACGGCACCCGGATCGGAGTCCACTTGTTTTGAAAGCTCGGCGATATTCTGCGCAAGAGCGCGTACCTTGACTTCCGTCTCGTCGCGCAGTTTCAGTATCTGCGCCTCGGGCCGCGATTTTGCCAGATCGATGAGCCTGTTCAACCTTGCGGAGAGTTCCCGCAACGCGGCATTAGCCTGGTCAAGTTTTTGTTGCATGGTAAAATCGACGCCGATATTTATGGCCGTTACGGGGTTGGTGCTTCCGCCTAAATAGCCGCAGAATACCCCGTGCGTCGCAAAGACTTCTCCTCCTACGATCTTGCCCTTGTCGCCCATGCGAAGCGTCCCGAGCGTATAAAGCTTCGTCGCGACCAGCGCACCAGGAATTTCCACGTCGCCTCGAACCGCAACATGCGCGCTCTCTACGAATTTGGCCTTCAACATTCCTCCGACGCGCACGAAACCCTGCTCGCGTCCGATGATCCCCTGCCCGCACAGCAGGTCTTTTTTCGCATTGACGTCGAAAGCGTCCATCGTATCCTTGATGGTTATCGATCCACCCGCGTATACCTTGAAGCCCGGCGCTATCGTCCCGTCGATGATGACGTCGCCCGGAAACATTACATGCCCGACATGGTAATCTACGTTACCTTTTATTAATAGGACTTCCTCGACGGAGAGCTTGCCGCTCTCCTGCGCCAGTTTACCGCTTGCGGAAGCGAATATCCCGTCTTTTTGCCGGGTTATATTTTTCCCCAGCGCATAGCTCGAACTTGTCTCCACCTTGCAGGGAATCTTCTCCCCGTTTACTCTGATGCCGTCCTGGCCTTCCTGTTTTGGAATGACCTTTCCCACTTGTTCGCCAGCGTTGACGATGCGGTAGGAGCTGACTTGATGCCAGTCGATAATCTCCGTTTCGTCCTCGAAAGGTACGAACTCCGACTTGAACCGATCGAAAAGCACAACGTGCTCTGCTTGGGCGGCAACGGGCGGTTTTCCCGTGGCAACGATGAGGTCCTTGAGAACGCGGCGTTCGGTATTTACCGTAAAAATATTTTCGGCAAGCTCGTCGAGGAGGGTTCCGTAGGAAATACCCGAGCGCGCCAGTATCTCGCAGGCGTATTCCGTTGTTAGAGGATTTCCTTCGCCGATGGGCGGATACAGGGTGGCGGTAACGAGCATGCCGTCTTCGCTCGTAATGAATTCTATGTTCCCGTCGTTTCTGCGGGCTATCCCGGAAAAAGCTATGTTGCCGTTTTTTCCGTCGTCTATGGCGGAGCTGTACCGAATAGGCAAGACTTTAAACCTCTCTGCTTATTATCGGCATTAAAAGCGCCAGGGGACCTCTAAAAATTCAGTTTTGAGAAGTCCCCGCTATGTTGCAAAAAAAATATCCTTGGTGCATAATCGAAGCATGAACGACGAAATCGATGGAATTAGCCGACGGGAACGCCTAAAGGCCATTTCCCGCTTGCTCCGCGACCATCGGGTGGATTCCCAGGACGAACTGCTCGCGCTGCTCGAGAAAAATAATATTATTATAACACAAGCCACCTTGTCCCGCGATCTCAAGCTGCTTAAGGCAAGCAAGGTGGGAACGGGCAAGCAAGGGTATTTTTACGCTTTGCCATCGGAGGATGAGCTGCGCAGGCGGGAGGAAATCTACGTCCAGGATCTATTGCGCGGCTATGTTTCCATCGATTGGAACGAATCGATGGTAATAATAAAAACATACTCCGGCTATTCCGCGCCCGTCGCCATGGCTCTGGATAATATGGGCATCGAAGGCGTCCTGGGAACGCTTGCCGGCCAGGACAACAACGTTTTCGTGGCCCTTAGAAGCGGCTATTCGGGTGATTCTTTCCTGAGGGATCTAAAAACCAGGATTCCCCAAATCGAGGAAGAGTAATATGGGGACCTCTGATAACCAACACGGTTATTAGCAGGCTGTTGAAAAAGCTTGTTGCTTTGTCAACAGCCTTCAACATTCCTCGCATTTGATTACAAATGCTACGGTAATGTTACATTTTGGAAGTGTTGAAAATCCTCATCCGAGGATTTTCAACACCCTGTTAGAAGTCCGCATATTTGAAAATCCGCCTCGAAAAAGTTTCCTAGTTGCCCGACATTGCCTTATGCTCTTTGGCAACATGGTCTACAAGATCCGCTACCTTCCAGGTAACGTTGGTTTCCGTGGCCATGGAGAACGCGATGGATCCGGGATTCGGTAGCGCCGCCTTTACTGCCCGCATGGCTAGTAAAGCTTCGCCCTGAGTGAAACCGTGTAAAAAAATAACTTTGTCTTGGTTTGTTTCCATCCTGCAATTCTAAAGAAAGCGGACGTTTAAAACAAGCAATTACGGGGGGCCGGCATAAAAATTCCTTGCTTGCTTCCTTCAAAATCAGTATCCTTCTCATAGCGGCATATTGCATGCTGCACCGATACCCATCCGGAGAGTTTAGCCCTATGGATTACGAACGATTTACCCTCAAAGCACAGGAAGCAATACAGGTCGCACACAGCGTGGCCCAGAAAGCAGATCATGCCCAGCTCGATCTCGATGACTTATTGCAGGCCTTGCTGGACTCAGAAGGCACTATTGTCCGTCCTCTTCTTGAGCGCCTGGGAATTCCCCTGGGCGACCTCGAAAAAGAACTCAAGGATATGTTCGCAAAAAAACCGAAGGTTTTCGGCAATGCCGCCCAGGTTTATCTCTCTCCTGCGTCGAGTAAGGTTCTTGCAAAAGCGGAGGCGGAAGCCTCGGCGCTTAAGGACGAGTATATCGCCGGTGAGCATATGCTTCTTGCCATGCTCGCGGATGAAGGTCCCGTCGGGATGCTGCTCAAGAAACTGGGTATCACCAAGACAGGAATTTTGGAAGCTCTGAAGGATGTAAGGGGAAATCGCAGTACCAACGACAAGGCAGCCGAAGAAAAATACCGGGTGCTGGAGAAATACTGCCGCGATTTGACTGCTTTGGCCCGACGCGAAAAGCTCGATCCCGTTATCGGCCGTGACGAGGAAATCCGCAGGGTCATGCAGGTCCTGGCGCGTCGCACCAAGAATAACCCCGTGCTCATCGGTGAGCCGGGAGTGGGAAAGACCGCGATAGCCGAAGGACTTGCGCGCCGCATCGTTTCAGGCGACGTTCCCGACAGCCTCAAGAACAAAAAACTGCTGGGCTTGGATCTTGGCGCTTTGGTTGCCGGGGCTAAGTTCCGCGGAGAATTCGAGGAGCGCCTCAAGGCGGTAATCGAAGAAGTGCAAAAAGCGAACGGCCAGATAATACTTTTTATTGACGAGTTGCACACTCTCGTAGGCGCGGGCGCAAGCGAAGGAGCCATGGACGCTTCCAACCTGCTGAAACCCGCTCTGGCCCGGGGTGAACTCCGCGCGATAGGCGCCACCACCCTCGACGAATACCGTAAGCATATCGAGAAGGACCCAGCGCTTGAACGGAGGTTCCAGCCGGTCATGTGCGCCGAGCCAAGCGTCGAGGATACTATCGCTATACTGCGCGGCCTTAAAGAACGCTACGAGGTTCATCATGGCGTGCGTATCATGGATGAAGCCCTGATCGCGGCGGCGACTCTGTCCAACCGCTACATAACCAGCCGCTTCCTCCCGGACAAGGCTATCGACTTGGTGGACGAGGCAGCCAGCAGAATAAAAATGGAAATCGAAAGCCAGCCAACGGACTTGGACCAGATAGAACGGCGGATTTTGCAGTTAACCATAGAAAAACAGGCTTTGTCCCACGAAACCGACGAAAATAGCATACAGCGCCTTGAAAAACTTGAGAAGGAGCTTGCCGAACTGAGTTCCAGGCGCGATGTGATGCGCCTGAAATGGCAAAACGAAAAAAAACGAATCGATATTGTACGCAAGGTAAAGGAAAACATCGAGCAGCTTAAGATCGACGAGCAGCGCTACGAACGTGAAGGCAACCTGGCAAAGGCCGCGGAAATAAAGTACGGGAAACTATTGGAAGCGCAGCGTGAGCTGGAGGATTCCACGCAAAAGGCAAAAGACAACGCCGCCGACGGAAGGCTTTTACGGGAAGAAGTCTCCGAAGAGGATATCGCGCGCATTGTATCCGTCTGGACAGGCATCCCCGTATCCAAAATGCTCGCAAGCGAAATGCAGAAATATATCGATCTCGAGAAAATCCTCGAGAAGCGGGTGGTGGGACAGCAAGCGGCCATTCTTGCGGTATCGGACGCTATCAGGAGAAACAAAACCGGCTTGAGCGATCCAAATCGCCCGCTGGGCAGTTTTCTATTCGTCGGCCCAACGGGTGTCGGAAAGACCGAACTGGCAAAGACCCTGGCGGAGTTTCTCTTCAACGACGAGAAATCCCTTACCAGAATCGATATGAGCGAGTATATGGAGAAGCACTCGGTTAGCCGCCTCATCGGCGCGCCTCCGGGCTATGTAGGTTACGATGAAGGCGGACAGCTAACCGAAGCGGTACGGCGCAGACCGTACAGCGTCATTCTTTTCGACGAGGTCGAGAAGGCGCATCCGGACGTTTTTAACGTGCTGCTGCAAGTGCTGGACGATGGAAGGCTGACTGACAGCCAGGGGCGAACCGTGGACTTCAAAAATGCCATCGTCATCATGACAAGCAATCTGGGTTCGGACTTGATCCTCGAAGCCAAGGATATGAACGAGATCCGGTCAAAAATAAACGAAGTGCTCCATCTGGCTTTCAAGCCGGAGTTCTTGAACCGCATAGACGAAACGGTAATCTTCGAGCGCCTGAAGCAGGCTGACATGTCCGGGATTCTGGATATACAACTTGAGGCCCTCGTATCCCGCCTGGCGGATCGCAAGATGTCGCTTAAGCTCAGCGCCACGGCACGAGCCTTGCTGGCCGAGATCGGCTACGATCCTCGTTTTGGCGCCAGGCCTCTCAAGCGAACGATCATGTCGAGCATTCAGAATCCGCTCGCCAAATTGATGCTCAAAGGCGAGATCAAGGAAGGCGACACCATACTGATAGACAGAAAGGGCGATGCCTTCGCTTTTAGCGCGAAGCGCGGCGCTTGAGCATGGCTGTTTATACCGACACGCATGCGCATCTAGGCTACGTTCTGGAGCGACAGGGGCAAGAAGTCCTGGACGAAATCTCCAAGGCCTATTCAGGCAGCGATGCGCGCATTCTGGATCCCGGCGTTGAGCCCGACGATTTTCCACGGCGCAAGGCGGCTTTCTCAAAGTATCCTTTTGTTCGCCTTGCCGCGGGTATCTGGCCGGATGCCCGTTTTCTGGAATCTCCGGATAACTGCCTGTCCAGGCTGGAGAGCTACATCGCCGACGATGCATGCATCGCAGTAGGCGAGTGCGGGCTGGATTACCACTGGATGCACGGCTCGGTTGAGCAACAAGCATCCTTGTTCAACGCTCAGATTGCCCTGGCGCTGGCCTACCAAAAGCCGCTGCTGGTTCATTCGCGCAAGGCGCATGATGATACCCTGCATCTCGTTACGGACGCCGCCTCCAGGATACCCGTCGTAATCCATTGTTTTGGCTACGGAGAAGCAGAGCTTTCCGACTATCTGGCGGCAGGATGTTATATTTCGTTTGCAGGAAATGTAAGCTATAAAAACTCCCGCGACCTGCATGCCGCGGCGGCAGGCGTAAGCCTGGATCGCCTGCTCGTGGAGACGGATGCTCCGTACATGAATCCGGAGCCTATGCGGGGGAAACCTTCAAGTCCCCTGGATATCCAAAGAACTTATGATTGCATTGCAAGGCTAAAAGGCGTCACCTCTACGGAGCTTCATGCGTCGGTGCAAAAAAACGCAAAGGAAATTTTCGGCCAGCGTTGGTAGTTCGTCTCCTTTGGGTACCGGCTAGGTTCGCCTGGGCAGGGTGACGGTAAAACAGGTTCCTTCGCCGGGTTTTGACTCGATGTCCAGTGTGCCGCCATGGGCTTCCACTACGTTTTTTACGATTAACAGGCCAAGCCCCGTCCCTCCTGCACCCGAGGCAGAGTAGAAGGGCTCGAAAATATGCGCTTTTATTTCGTCGGACATCCCAAGCCCAGAGTCTCTTACCCGCAAAATAAAGCTCTCCCCGTTTCCGCCGGATTTTATCTCAATGTGTTTTACGGCTGAATCTTTACAGGCTTTTCTAGCGTTATCCAGAAGGTTGCCAAGCACGCGTTGGATTCGCTCGGCATCCAGGAGGACGGGAGTGTTATCCTCTATATTTGTCTTTATGGTTATTCCCTGCTTCTCAAACGGGGCAATAAGCGATTCCGTAAAACAACTTATAAACTCGACAGGCTGGACGATGGAAAAATTCAGGCGAATCTCGCCCTTGGAATAATCGAGGAATTCCCCGGCAAGCCGCTCGAGTTTACCCGATTCGGTATCGACGTTTCCGATGAATTTTCGTAAACGGTCGCTGTCTTCAAGGTGCATCAGCATCAACTGCAGTTGGCCTTTTATTATCGCGATGGGATTGCGTATGTCATGCAGTATCATGGAAGAAAACTTGCCCAGCGTCGACAGTCGCTCGTTGCGCAGTTGCTCCGCTTGGGCATGCTCAAGGTCGTTATAGGCCTGCTCGAGCTGCTGATTTCGTTTGCGCAGGTCTTCTACGAATAATTCGTTGGAACTGCGCACCAGAAACGACATGGAGGTCATGACCGACAGTGCAATGGAAACATGCTCTCTGATAAGGCCTTGAAAATCCTTGCTGCTTAGAAAAAGGAATTGGGAGTCCTCCTTGGCAATGACGGTGGCGCTTCGGGGAAGCTCGTCTACCAACGCCATCTCCCCAAAAAAGCTTCCTGCGCTGTGCTGCGCCAACAGATCCGGTTTTGCATCATGGAAATTTTTATATACTTCAAAAGAGCCTTGGACAACAATATAAAATTTATCGGCTATTTCACCTTCCACGCAGATGATCTGCCCGGCTTTGCAGCTGCCTTCATGGCATAAAGACACGACCAGGCCGATTTCCCCGTCGCTAAGGTTTTTAAAGAAATATACGCGCTTTAGAAAGTCAAAATACTCCATGCTCGCAGTATACAACGCATTTTGATTTTAAGCAAAAAAAAGAGGCCCGCAGGGGCCTCCGTTTTATTTCGGAAAAAAATCACCATCCATCGGACATATCGTCGGAATCACGGCTGTCTTCGGCGAACAAGTCGCTGACTGCCCTCAAATCATCGAGGTATAAATAATAGGTGCCAAACGCTTCCATGGGGTCGCATTCGATTTTAAAACCTACTACCCTAAGCCCCATCTGGCTTTGATAATGAAAATTTCGCTGTATTATTCCCGATGTGCCGTCGGGGTTTTGAGGCGGTACGGCAACGGAAAGTTTTTTCCACCCCTGAAAGTTAAGCTTTCCTAATGTAAGCTCGAACTGGTTGTTGAAAAAATCCTTGACGATAAGTTTCATTACATGATTGTAGTTTCTTCCGACGACCCACACTGAAATCGTCTTTGTTATTCCTTCGATGGGAATGGGGCGCTGGGCAAGCACGAAAATCTGATTGTAACCGCGGCGGAAGAAATCGACCCGTATACCGTAGGTAAACTGGTCGGCTACTTTGGGATCCTGTCCCGCATAGCGTTCTTCCGGCTTCGGCTCTTCGGCTTTTCCCGCCGGTCCGCCCTTAAAGAGGCGACCCGAGCTGATGCCTTCGTCCGCGGAAATATAAACATTCCAAAACCCGGAGGATTCGAATTTATCTATGGAAACCGTTTGCAGCTTTTGCTGGGCTGTATCAACGCCGATCAGGTTGGGATCGGGGTTTCCTACGGTGGCTTGCGCACCCAGCGAAGCTGTTATGGCACAGGCTAAAAAGACGGCAAAAATCTTCTTCATGATATCCCCTTATTTGGTAGATTCAGTACCCCAAGTATCCTGGATAAACTTGGGATCGCTGAGAGCATCGCCGTCATACAATGTCTCGAATGTGTCGGTGAGTACTTTGAGCTGGTCAAAGTAAAAATAGATTGCTTTTTCGTAATTCGGGGCTTCGGATGAAGCGGGAATCGCGACGACTTCCGTAGGACGGGTCCAGATACGGAATTTTACCAGCTGCAAGCCCTCTTTTTTGGGCAGGTATTTCTTTGACTGGGGAATATTGTTCGGGACGTTTATCCTGAAGTTTTTCCATCCGACGTGATTCAAGTCACCCATTTGCAGTACGTGTATTACGCCCGTATAGTCGCGTACATACGCTTCCAGGTAATAACTGAAGTTTCCCGACCATATCCACATGTCCAACATACGGACGCGGCCCGGAAGAGGCAACTCCGTGGGCTCGTAGAGCGCGGCGTCTCCCGTACCTTTTTTTGTACCTGGAACGACATCCACCCAGTTATACTCTTTTCGGTCGAAAAGCATTCCAATACCCAAGGAACGGAGGTCTTTGTTTTCCTTGTTGGTACCAAACACGGAGACTGGCCATGCTTTGATATAGGTGAGTTTTGGAAAATCTTTCGAAGCAAACTTACTGCCGATTATAAACCATGGCTGACCAGTAGGGTCATCAAAAGTCTGCACGACGGCAGATTCCAAATTTACAGTCTGATCGTCGGCAAAAATACTATGTGCCGAAATCAGACTTACTAATACGAAGGACAGGCAAAACGCCCTAGTAACGCGTTGTTTCATCCGGATGACTCCTTGTGGCCTTTTTTATTGACCCGCCAGCTATATCAGAATTATATTTTTAAGCGTAGCCTTTGTCAAACATTTTCGGCATAGAACTTCGGTATCTTGCACTAATTTCGATCTATTTTGATTCTTTCCAGGGCAAGTACTCTTTTCCGGGCTTTTTTAGTTCCATTCTGGTCTTGATTGCGCCGAGGGCTCGTTCAAAATCCCAGGAAAGCACTACGTCGCTGAGGGCATCTTTATTGATGAATATGGGCTGAAGCTCAACGACATAATTTGCTTTGGAGAACAGCTGTCGCTTGTATCGGCTTCCGGCGCTTCCTGAAATAGCGATGAGCGCCGCCCTGATATCGATGTTTTTTAAGCGAGAGACGGAATCGGCCGAAAAATCCTTCTTTGCGCCAATGATAAAGGGCGTTCCAGTCCCCCCTGCTTGACGAAATGCTTTTAGGAAAGCTCCTGATAGTTCATTTAAAGCCTCTTCGGGAAGGAGGACCGCAACGGCAACGGTTTCGGGTGACAGTTTTTTGCAAAACGATGCCAGCAGGTTTGCACCCTGCGCTATCGCGTCAATATCGCTGAATTCTGCCGTATACAGCCTGGAATCCGCTTTTAAGGCGGCCGAGCCGATATACCCGATTAGTATATCAGGAAAAGATTCGAGGATTTCCGGAATTTCGGAAGCGAGGAAGGGCGTAAGGAAGACTTTTCTTGGTTTTTTAGCCTGCATTTCTGAAAAAAGCCTTACTGACATTGTTTCGTCGGGAAGCAGTACCAGCTGCCTGGAGATTCTTTTGTATGCCGAATTTATATCCGGCGACATTGAGGCGAGATAAGGGTCCATAACGCTTAAAGTTCCTTGCCCGGTGCAGGTGCATAAGGCGAGCAGTAAAAGGAGGAACCATGGCGCAACAGTACTGATTCTGGAAATACTTGCCCGACTCGTTTGCTTCATAGTTGCATAAGGATAGTTGTCCTGGCAAAAATGGGCAAGGACCTCTTGACGAGTGGAGTGAGTAAATCTAGACTGTTTCAATAACTGATACGGCCATCTCCAAAGGCTTTTTTAGGTTCAGGGGATGTTCTGGCAATTCGATTGCGAATTGATTTAGTTTTGGAAGACATCGTAAAACCGGGGTTTTCGATGCTCCCCTACATTACTTGCATAAGGAGCAGTATATGACAAGTTACAAGGAACTGGGCTTATCCAATACCGTCGAGCTTTTCAAGAAGGCCATAAAAGGCGGCTTTGCCGTTCCAGCCTACAACTTCAATAATCTTGAGCAGATGCAGGCGATAATTCAAGCCTGCGTGGAAACAAAAAGTCCCGTAATCCTTCAGGTTTCTTCGGGGGCCAGAAAATACGCGAATTCCAATCTCCTGCGGAACATGGCTCGCGGCGCCGTTGAATATGCCAAGGAGCTGGGCGCTGAAATCCCTATCGTCCTGCATTTGGACCATGGTGATACTTACGAACTCTGCGTCGACTGCATCGAAAACGGCTTTTCCAGCGTTATGATAGACGGCTCGCATCTACCCTATGCGGAAAACGTCGCCCTTACGAAAAAAGTCTGCGAATACGCGCACTCCAGAAAGGATTACGTGTCCGTGGAAGGCGAACTTGGCGTCCTGGCCGGCGTCGAGGATGAAGTATCCGCCGAGCACAGCAATTATACCCAGCCTGAGGAAGTGGAAGACTTCGTCAAGAAGACAGGCGTGGACTCCCTGGCGATTTCCATAGGAACGAGCCATGGCAGGACCAAGTTCAAGCCCGAGCAGTGTACCCGCGACAAGAACGGCATCCTCATTCCGCCTCCGCTTCGCTTCGACATTCTCGAGGCGATCGAAAAACGCATACCCGGCTTTCCCATCGTGCTGCACGGTTCCTCGAGCGTGCCTCCCGTTTATATTGAAATGATCGAGAAATACGGCGGAAAGCTTGCCGATTCCGTGGGAATCCCCGAAGAGCAGCTTCGAAAAGCCTCCAAGAGCGCCGTTTGCAAGATAAACATCGACTCGGACGGACGCCTTGCCATGACCGCTATGATACGCAAGATATTGGTTGAGAAACCCGACGAATTCGATCCCCGCAAACTGTTCGGGCCAGCTCGCGACGAGCTTAAGAAACTGTACATGCACAAGAACAAGGAAGTTCTCGGCTCAGCCGGCCAGGCATAAGCCCGCATACGCTGTAAACAAAAACGCCGCGGAAGACGCGGCGTTTTTTATTCGGCTTGGCTGGGTATCAATATGGTTTTCCCGAAGCCTGCTCTACTCCCTTGCGGGCGAGCACATCGCAGCGTTCGTTCCAAAGTTCTCCTGCATGGCCCTTAACCCACACGAAATTGGCCTTGGTTTCCGTGGCAAGCGCATCCAGCTGCTCCCATAAATCCCGGTTTTTTACGGGACTTTTGTTGGCAGTCTTCCAGCCGTTTCTCTTCCAGCTTGCAATCCAGGTGGAAACTCCGTTTTTTACGTATTGCGAGTCGGTGTGGACTTCAACGCTATAGCCATCGAGTTCTCCGCTTTTGATCCTTGCGGAAATCGAGATGAGGCCTTGCGCGGCAGCCTGGAGCTCCATTCGGTTGTTCGTGGTATGGACTTCTCCCCCGAACGCTTCGCGAATTTCTCCGCATCCAAGGCAAACCCAGCTCCAGCCGCCGGGGCCGGGGTTGCCCGAGCATGCTCCGTCGGTGTAGACGAGGGCTTTTTTTTCTACGATGGCGCTCATTTAGGCAAAAATACCGTAGAAAACCAGGGAACCCAGGTAATAAGGGCCAGTACTGCCAGCTGGATTATAAAATAGGGCAGGACGCTGCGGAATATATGCACCACCGGCTTTTTGAATGCGTAGCTGGCAAGGAACAGGTTCATGCCGATGGGCGGCGTCAGGAAGCCAAGGGTCAGGTTGGTAATAAAAATTACGCCCAGGTGTACGGGATGGATGCCGAAGGCCGCGCCAAGGGGAATCACCAAGGGTGAGACCACGAGGATCGCGGAAAAGATATCCATGAAGCATCCTACGAGGAGAAGCGCCAGGTTGAGGAAAAGGAGGAACACCCACTTGGTGTGCACGATGGAGCTGATCCAGGCTACGAATGTTTCGGCAACGCCGGCATCGACCATGAAAATCGATAGGGCTTTAGCCATCGCGATGATAAGGAGGACTCCGCCGGCGACGGGCATGGCCTCCGTAATTACCTTGATGAGGGAATTCCAGCGCTGGGCGTCGGTTTTTTCAACCGGGTCCACGGTTTCGTGAAGCGCGGATTCGGCAGGCGATAGTTTGATTCCGAAAAATTTTTTGATGCGTCCGGAACGGTTGAAGAGGGATTCCACTATCAGGAGATACACGATGGCAAATGACGCAATCTCCGTGAGCGTGGCGGTAAAGGCGAAGTACAGCAAAAATATGATAGCGGGCAATATCACCTCGGGAAGGGCGGTTATAAGGGCTTTTCCCGATCGGCGGAGGCTGAAGGCGTTTCTTTTTGCTTTTACCTGGATGCTCCGGACTATGCCTGCCGCGCCCATGGACAGGGTCAGGAGAAGGCCGGGCAGGATACAGCCCAAAAACAGGTAGTTCATGTCAAATGCTTTGTCGCCGATAAAACTTGGATTGTTTTGATAGGTAAAATTGGCGCCGATAAAATAGACGATAATGGCTATGCTTGGCGGAAAGAGCAGGCCTATGGAAGAAGAAGCGGTAAGCAGGCCATGGACGTCTTTTTCCTTGTAAGATCCCGTGCCCATAAGCACAGCGGATAGTAGACCGCCCAGTGCCAGAATGGTAACTCCGTTCGCCCCGGTAAATGTCGTAAAGAACGCGCAGACCAGAACGGCCGCAAATGCCTCTCCGCCGGGCAGCCAGCCGAATAGTTCGCGAAACAGGGTCACGAGGCGCTTGGCGGCTCCTGTTTCCGAGAGCAGGTATCCTGCGATGGTAAACAGGGGAATCGCGGGCAAGGCTGAATTTTTAAGCAGGTTGTATGCTTCCGTTGTTACGCTGATGGTGCTTTGGAAACTGCCCAGGTACAGTATGGTGGCGACGCCGGCCAGCATGAGGAATAGGGGCAGCCCCATAAAAGCAAGCGCGATGATGGCGAGTATCAGTGGCAGGGAAATAAGCGAAACAATCTGCATTATCGCGTTTGCCAGCGTAAAAAGCAGGGGAATATCCATATTGAAGTAGGCAAAAAGCGATGCGATCGCGGGTAGGCCCAATATGATGCCGAACAGGGCGCCGAAAGCGGAGCAAATTTTTTCCGCAAAGGATTTCGCGTTGTACGCTTCGAAAATTGCCATGAGCAGGAATCCGAGCGCCATGGGCACGACAAATACCTGTATGGGGATTTTGAACAAGGGAACAGAGTCGCCGAAATTAAGAGCTATGCAGCTTATCGAAGTAAAGAAGAGTATCGTATGGATCATGATGGCCATAAACGATTTTGCCGGTCTGGCTATCAGAGCCAGTTTCCCTTTTACTTCGCCGTTGAGGGTGAGGTGTTTTTCTTCGCATGAGGCATAGGCGGCGGAAAAGAATGAAAGGGCCAGCATGGCGTGTTCGATTGTTCGTATGGATTCAGGGAGTCCCATCGTCTTGAAAATGCGGGCCAGGATAAAATCGGCGAGGGCAGCCGCCACGATAATCCCGATGGAGCCGATTGCCGCCCACTTGGAAACGCTCCGTATTATTTTTTTGAACATGCTACTTCCGTTCGTTTTCTACCGCTTGGTATACGATGCGCACGAAATCCGGGCTAAACCATTCAGCCATGAGCACCTTCATTTTAGGGCCGGTAAAGAGTTCGTTCCACGCTTTATGTTCCGCTTCGGTAAGGGAGGGCACAAGGAGACCCTGCTTTTTCATGGTGGCGATGGCATCGGTTTCCAGCTTTATCGCGTCGGCGGCGATTTCGAGGGTGATGCGGTCTGAGGCTGCCTGGAGGGCCGGCTTAAGATCGGCGGGCACCCTGTCCCAGGCGCGCTTATTGAAGACGATGGCGCCGAAAAACGGCGAAAGGCGGAACGCCGATATATGGGTAACCGAGCGTTTAAGCTGGCTCCATAAGGTGGCGACGAGAAGGGGGCTGGTATAGGCTACGTCTATCGCGTTGGAGTTGAACTGCAATAAAAAAGAAGCTGAATCGGATTTTACCGTTCGGGTTCCGATACCCTGCAGTTGCTTGATAAGTATGTCCTGATCGCGATTTACCCCTATCCTCATGTCGACTAGATCGGCGGGTTTTACGAGAGCCTTATTGGAGAACAGGTACACCCAGCCGCCCTGGCCTATGTTGAGAACTTCGTATTTAGCACCGATTTTTTGCTGGATTATCGGTCGGATCGCCTTGATGGCCGCGGCGAATTCCGCATCGTTCCTGATAACCGAAGGCATGGCCAGCATGAACAGGTCCTTGTCCAGATAGAACAACCCCGAGGTCTCCAGCAGGGCTCCGTCGAGGGAGAAATTAAGCTTCTGGATTATTTCATCCTGGCTGGCGTTGGCGACGCTTTTCTGGAAGACGAGCTTGACCCGGCCATTGGAAAGCCGCGACCATTCGGCTGCCAGCTTCTTCATGCCGAGGTCCCAGGGGCTGTTTACCGGTACGGACGCGCCCATCTGGAGCACGACGGACTGGGCGCCGGCGTATAAGGAAATGCCTGCCAGGAGACCAATAAAAAGGGCTGTTCGCTTGGCGGATTGACTGATGTTCATAAAGATATACCTTTCTTGGCTTGCCGGCTAGTTGAAGTAGAGTTCGACATCGGCTTTTAATTTCTGGGCTTTGCGGCGTGCTAGGGCGTTCATGAGAGCGCTCGCAGGAGCCGCTTCGGTGCTTATGGCGAGAGCTTTTTCCAGGGATGCAAGGAAGCTTGCGGAATCTTTGGCAGGCAGGCAGACGAGCTGCGCATAGGCTACGTATGTGCCGCCGGAAAGGCCTTTCGATGCTTTGACCGCTGCCTCATATTCCGTCAGGGCATTATTTTTGCTGCCTCCAAGTTCAATGGGCAGGGATCCGTAAACCGAAAATGCGAAGTCGTGCAGCAGGCCGTTTCCATATTCCGGATCGACGGCCAGAGCTCCTTCCATCAAGGTAAAGGCGGCGGACAGTATCGATGAAAGGTTGACGTTTTGCAGGGAAGGACCAAGGCTAACTTCGTCGAAATTCAGCGGATTGGAGCTAAAGGCGGCAAAAATCGATGCAGCGGTAAAATACATGATGCCTGCATCGTTTTTGCCGAAAGGTTTAAGGGCTTTTTTGCGGTCCGCAAGGGCTTTTTCTCCGGTGTTCGAAATTTCGAAAGGATAGGCAAAAAAACCCGGGCTTTTCTTCTCGATGAATGGTACCAGCAATGCGCTGGCGCGAAGATAGAGAGAACGCGCGCGCGCGCGAAGCTCGACTGCCCGCTCGTAATCTTCATCGGGCACGAAGAAAGCCTCGCCATCGAGGAAGGCGTTCGCATACAGCAGGTAGAGCGAAGCGGCCGTCGTTGCGTTGCCCTCGCTGTTTGGATCCGAGGAAACCAGTATCTGGGCAGTCTTGATGAGCATCGGCAAGGCGTCCTTGGCAAGCAGGGGGTCGCTTTCGCCTAAAATAGCCTCGGTGGCATAGGTGCCCGCCTTGAAGATGACGCAGGAACAGGCAAGAGAGGAAAAAGCTAAAAGCAGCATCATTTGCATTTTTCGTATTTTCATAGTCCGAGTATCTGTGTTGTGTCTTGTTTTGTCAATAAAAACGGATAAAAATAAGCATCGCCGTCTATTGCAAAACCGTATCGCCGGGTATACCATCGGCTCACTATGCTAAAAGAATTCAAGACTCTAGGTCCTTATATCAAACTGCATTGGTATCGCTATGCTTTGGGTATTCTATGCCTCCTGGCCGTCGATTCCGCTCAATTGCTTATTCCTCAGTATATAAGGAAATCGATCGATGCGGTTTCCATGGGTAAGTCCGGGCATTCCGTGGTCGTTTTTGCGCTATGGATAGTGGCAGTGGCCGCCTTCGTGGCCGCGGGCAGGTTTGCATGGCGCTTTTTTATCCACGGGGCGTCACGGCGAATAGAAAAAGCGCTGCGCGACCGGCTTTTTTCGCATCTTATGCTTTTGCCTGCATCCTATTTCCAGCAAAGCACGGTAGGCGACCTTATGGCCAGGGCAACCAACGACATGCAGGCCGTCCGTATGGCCTGCGGCATGGCATTCGTGTCCTTCGTAGACGGAATATTCATGTCCTTTGCCATCTTGCTTGTAATGTTCAGCCAGAATCCCGGTACTACCGTATGGACCGTCGCGCCTTTGCCCATCGTAACCGTACTTATAATTTTTTTTGGCAAGGCCATGGGAAAGCGATTCAAGAAGGTGCAGGAGATATACTCCTCCATGAGCACGGTCGTGCAGGAAACGATGCAGGGCATACGCGTCGTCAAGTCATTCGTAAAGGAAGATGTATTTGCGTCCCGCTTCGCCGAGGCGAATGACAAATACCGCGCCGCGTCCATGGGGCTCGTAAAAATTTTCGGCTTTTTCTTCCCCATGATCTCCTTTATCGCAGGCATTACCAGCGTGATACTCCTGCTCGCCGGCGGGGAAGCGGTCCTGGAAAACCGCATGACGCCCGGCGACCTTGCCGCGATGCTCGCCTATCTTGAAATGCTGCTTTGGCCCATGCTCGGGGCGGGTTTTACCGTAAACATACTGCAGCGGGGCGCGGCCAGCCTCAAGCGAATCAACGAAGTTTTAAATAATCCCGTCGAGCCGGCCCGGGCTCCCGGCGCTGTTCCCTGCCACAAGGCTCCGCGCGGCGACATAGAATTCCGTAACCTTTCGCTGACCTTTCCCGATGCCAAGGCTCCCGCGCTCCTGAACGTAAGCCTTACGATACGGCAGGGTGAGACGACGGGGATTCTGGGGCGGATAGGTTCGGGCAAGAGCACGCTTATGAAGCTTATTCCGCGTATCGTCGAGCCTCCGCTGAACGCCGTGTTTATCGGCGGAATCGAGGTAGGCGCCTTTGACATAGAACAAGTTCGGGCGATGCTCGGCTTCGTACCGCAGGACAGTTTCCTGTTCTCGGACAGTATCAGGAACAATATCGTGTTTGCCAAGCCGGATATCGGCGAGGCGCGGTTTCTGCGGGTTCTGGCCATAAGCGCCCTCGAGCGGGACATGGATAGCTTCCCCGCGGGCTGGGATACGGTGGTAGGCGAACGCGGCCTGACTCTATCGGGAGGGCAGAAACAGCGAGTCGCCATAGCGCGGGCTTTGGCGGCGGAACCGGAAATCCTGGTGTTCGACGATGCTTTGTCCGCGGTAGACGCTGATACCGAAGAAAAGATATTGGAGAAAATTCTGGAGGATCGCGCGGGCAGGACGAATATAATAATATCCAACAGGGTGTCCACCTTGAAGCGGGCGCAGAAGGTTGCGGTATTCGACGGGGGGAAGTTGACTCAATGGGGTACGCCCGAGCAGCTTGCCAGGTCGGACGGATTCTTTGCGGAAATCGCCGCCATGCAGGAATTAAGCCGGGCGCCGGCAGGGAGAAAAGATTAACATGGCTGATTTTTTTGACACCGACGAAATCGTAAAAAGCTATGATTCGCTCATCGTCGCCAAGATATTCCGTTACGTAAAGCCGTACCGTTCGCTGCTTGCCGTTACCGCCCTTGCCCTCGTCCTCTCTACGCTTGGTGAACTTTTATTGCCGATCATCGCCCAGCGCACCGTGGACGACGCGCTCGTGCTCTCCTTCAGCGCGCTGCGGGAGCCGCTTGCAGGCGACCCTCGCATGAAGGGCATCAAGATTCCCGGGGATGCCCCCAGGGCGCTGGGATTCGCATTCATGCGCCGGAAAGGCCTTTCTGCCATTCCGGCCGAAAAGCGCCAGGCTCTCGAAAAGGAGGGGCTCCTGCTTCCCGGTCCCTATTACCTGACTCCGATCGCCGATCCACGGGTTTTGCCCGCTTCCCTGCAGGCATCGCTTGAGACGGAGTATCCCCGCATGAGCGGGGAAATGGCCAGGCCCGTGCTTGCCGACGGATACTTTATCGCCCCCCAGGCTCTTGTGCGCGCCTTGAGCCCCGCCGATGCCAAGGCGCTGCGGGCCGGGGATGCCAAGGTGGTCCGTGCCAACGGAACGCTGTTCATGATCAGCCTGTTCCTGGTGCTTGCGGCAAGCTTCGCGCAGACATGGAGCACCAGCCTCATCGGCCAGAATGTTATGAAAGCCATACGGATGGACTTGTTTACGCGAACCGCCTCCCAGAGCCTGGCTTTCCTCTCCAGGCAGCCTGTCGGAAGGCTGGTAACCCGCCTTACCAGCGATGTGGAAACGATAAACGAATTCTTCACGAATGTACTTGTCTCCTTCATCAAGGACGTGAGCATCATGATAGGCGTGATAGCCGTGCTCTTCGGCATGAGCCCCCTTTTGGCGCTTGTTACGCTTCTATCGCTTCCGCCCGTGCTGGTGGCCACGAGCGTTTCCAGGCGCATGGCTCGCGACGCGTTCCGCAAGCAGCGTACCTGGCTGTCCAAGGTCAATTCATTCATCGCCGAGCATATATCGGGAGTCGCGGTCGTAAAGCTCTTCGGCAGGGAACGCTCCGTCGCGGCGAGTTTCGACGGCCGAAACACGGAGCTTATGAAGGCCAACCTCGGCGAGATGTACGTAATGGCCACGTTCAGGCCGCTCATCGAATTTTTTTCGGCCACCTCCACGGCGGTAATCCTGTGGTATGGAGCCGGCCTGCACGACAAAGGCTTACTGTCGCTAGGAACGCTGATAGCCTTCGTTAACCTGATACGCATGTTCTACTCTCCCGTCCAGGATATTTCCGAAAAATTCACCCTGCTGCAGAGTGCCATGGCAGGAGGCGAGCGCGTGTTCAAGCTGCTCGAGGCCGACGAGCGCATACCGGACCGCCCGACCGCCGCCCTGCCGAAGCCACTGCTCGGACGTATCGAGTTCGACCACGTATGGTTTGCGTACAAAGAGGGCGAATGGGTGCTCAAGGACTTGAGCTTTACCGTGGAGAGCGGGCAGACAGTGGCCATAGTCGGGTATACGGGTGCGGGGAAAAGCACCATAGCGCTCCTCTTGAGCCGCCTTTGGGATATTCAGAAAGGCGAGATTCGGCTGGACGGCGTGCCCATAAAGCAGCTCCCGCTCGCCGGGCTGCGGCAGGCGATACGACCGGTGATGCAGGACGTGTTTCTATTTTCCGGTACGGTGGCGGAGAATATCGAGCTGGGACTCAAGCTGGATCGCAGCCAGGTGGAAAAAGCCGCCGAAGCGGTGCATGCGGACCAGTTCATAAAAAATTTGCCCGATGCGTACGACGCCAAACTGGGCGAGGGCGCCTCGACGCTCAGTTCCGGCCAGCGTCAGCTTTTGTCATTTGCCCGCGTCGTGGCGCACGACCCGCGCATAATCGTCCTGGATGAGGCAACCAGTTCCGTGGACACCGAGACGGAGCGCCTCGTCCAGGCGGGCCTCGATGAACTGATGAAAGGCCGAACGACTATAGCGATAGCGCACCGCCTGTCGACCATAAAGCATGCGAATCAGATTTTGGTGCTTTCGGAAGGCCGTATCGCCGAACGGGGAACGCATGATGGCCTTATCCAAAAGATGGGAATCTATTATAATCTTTACAGACTGCAATGGGGGCACGGCGGTATAAATCCCGAATAGATGTAATATTTTTATAGTGATTTTCGTTCGCCAAAAGCCTGATGGGGCCGTTAAATTCTTTTTGCTGATTCATTTCGAAACGGCAGAAATGGAAAAGGAACCGCAAATGGCAATGAATCAATTTGCGGTTCCTCCAAACTGGCGCTAACAATAAGTAAGCACCGCGGGTTGCTTATCTGTACGCATGTGAAATTTTGAATAATTTAAATATACTGGTGAAATCCAGTTTGGCTTTTAGCGCATGAACCTCCCGAAGCGCTTGAGGATTTGTGTCCGCAAATCCTGCAAACATAATTCCCATCATGCTGGCCAAAGTACTCATGACAGCCCGATTCTGTTTTTGAGCAGCTTCCTCCCGAGGCTGAATTGCTCTTGTGCCCGCAACCGGAGCAAATGTAGCCATCTTCGCATTCTTCTATATATTCATGCTGGCCGCTGATGGTTTTGCCGCAACTTCCCCGCGAAGCTCCGCTGGATTTGTGACCGCACCCTGAACAGATATAACTCATAAAACCTCCTGCTTGAAATTACCCTATACGGGTTCTGAAGCAGCCTTAACGGGCGTGCTCATGACCATAGTATATACAAGCTAATTCAAACTAGACGGAGAAAAGCCGCATGCTGGCAAAAAAAGAGTGACATTCCTTGGCCCTTTACTGTTTACAGCAAAAATACCATGGTATACTAAAAGCTATGAGTGACAGCACCCAGCGTTATATCGAGATTGATCGTCTTATTCGCGACGGTAAAAACAATACCGTTAGTGCGCTCGCGCGTCATTTTAGCCTCAGCGAACGCCAGATCAAGCGCGATCTGAAAGCAATGCGGGAAGTTCATCATGCTCCCCTGAAAGCTAGCGGTCGAAAAGGCTACTGCTATACCGATGCGCACTGGTTTTTTCCTGCTATCGGTTTGAATGAACAGGATATTTTTACCTTGGGCCTTGCATCAAGAACTTTGGAGCACTATAAAGGCACTCCCCTTCACGAACATCTAAGCGCCATATTTGACAGGCTAACGCAGTACGTAGACCGCAACGAGGTAACGCTTGATCCCGCCTGGCTGAGCAAAGACATTACCTTGGCCAGCGAACCGTGCCGACGCTTGGACGTCACAATCTGGCAGACTGCTTTACAATGCCTCCGCAAGCGGCGCGTTATACAATTTAAGTACCAGTCTCCCGGCGGGTCGGCAACAACGCGCACAATGGAAATATGGCATTGCCTCCATTGGCATGGAGACTGGTATTTAGTAGGCAAGGATTTATCGGCTGACGAAGTAAAGCTGTTCGCGTTATCGCGCTTTAAATCGATTAAAGAAGGAAAACAGGTCTATTCCATTCCGAATGAGTTTAATTTTAAGGATTATATCGATCCTGAAATGGGGCTTTATACGAACGACAGCGTGACCTTTAGAGTCATTGTTCGATTCGATCCTGGAGCCGCTCCTTACGCCGCAGAAAGAATCTGGCATTCGAGTCAAAAAGTAAAAGCGCTGCCGGATGGAAGCCTTGAATTGGAATTTCAAACCAACCAGCTGACGCAAACCACAAGTTGGCTTTTGGCCTGGGGCAAAAGCGTGCTTGTACTTCAGCCTCCTGAACTGGTTGCGAGGCTGAAAGACCATGCTCAAGCGATGGTGCGGCATTATACGCACTAAGGATTCCCTATATCTTTTACGGGTATTGCCGCATCTGGACATTACGAGAGTGACATTACCTGTCCCTCGTAGTAGAAGCTTTGCACGGTTTGTGTACTGACCTGCCGCATTCCGTGCTTTATTATAGAAGCATGGCACCACGAAAAACGCGATACAAGAGCTCCATCAGTCACTTATCTTTAGGCGCGGCTCCACCCGCAGATTGCGATGCGCTTGCTCTTGACACCTCCGCGTATATTGCATGGTTTATCGGGAATTTGATCAAGAGCATGCCTCAATCGGAGGATCTGCTCGAATTTCTCTTTGATCACCTCTCTTCGAAAGAGCGCTTGAGCATCGAGCAATCCATCGAAGAGGCAGGCAGAGGATCGATGGATACCCTGCTTACGTATTTGGGAATACAAGATGCCAGCGAGCAGTGCATCGCAGCAATTCGGGAAATTACCGCACAAAGCAGCCGAAATCAAACCCTGGCAATTTTAAGCGAGTTATCCGTTTCAGTCCTGCAGAGCGAAGACTGTGTGAAAATGCTTTATAAAATAGGAGTTTCCTTCTTAGGGTCGATGCCCAGGCAGTTTCCTTCTCAGCCCCGGATGACTGAATTAAGCTTACTTATGAATTTGTCGGCGGATGACCAAACCTACCTGGCATTTTTGTACTGCCTGGAACATGACAAGTACTTCTGCAGTCTCTGCGACTGGTCCCAAGGAGGACACGAGCTGCGGGATACGGCGATGCTCCTTGGCATGAATTCGTTTCGCCTGCGCCAAACCATCGGCGGGCAATCTACCTTGTGCAGATGCGGAATACTCGAAATACCGCGAAGCGGACGCGGGGTTCAGATGGAACTATCGTCGTCGATCGACGATTTTCTAAGCGGTTTCATCGAACATCCTTATGCCGCAAGCCTTGGTTCAATGCCTCCTGCGCGATTTGCGTTGGATACCTTTCCCGTCGATGAGGCTGATCGAACGATGCTGCTCGACGCCTTGAACGATGAGCGTCCCAAGCACTGTATCTTGCATGGGGCGACCGGTACCGGCAAGACCGAGTTTATAAGAAGTGTCGCGGCTTCCTGCAATAAAAATATACTGACTCTTGATTTTCCTGAGTCCATCAGGGGACGGGCGGACCGAATGCTGGCGCTCAGTGCCGTAAGCAGGGCGTCGAGCGAACGGCGGATAGTGCTTGTGATCGACGAATGCGACGATATCATCAATACCGAATCGTCCGGTATCTTCGATTTTCCCGACAGCGATTCGTCGCTCGGAAAAGAATGGCTCAACCTTTTTCTCGATTCGACGACGATGACGACGGTATGGATTACCAATAAAACCAAAGGGGTGCATGAGTCGTTAAAAAGGCGTTTCGCGGTTTCGATATTTTTCCAAACCACGTCATTGCATCATCGTTTGATGATATGGCGCGCCTTGGCTTCTGAATACGGGCTGGCAGATTTCGCGGAAACCAACGAAGCTCTGCACTTGGTTGATGTGTATGCACCGAGTCCGGCAGACATCGAAACGGTTTTTCAGTTGATGAAAGACGTAGATCGCGCGGGTAGGCAAGCCCGTCTCGAGCAGGTTTTAAACGCCCAAAGCACGCTTCGCACCGGTAAAAAGCAAAAAATAAAATTAGACGGCTTGACTGATTGCTATGATCCGGCTTCAGTAAACTCGAGTGTCCCGGTAGAGAACTTGATGGATTCGATCAATAAAGCATTTTCCGAAAAAAACGGAATGGCACTGCTATTTCACGGAAAACCCGGCACAGGAAAAACGGAGCTCGCTAAATACCTTTCCTTTCATAGTGGGCACGGCCTTCTTGTAAAAAGAGCCTCCGACCTTCTTAGACCCTTCGTAGGAGTTTCCGAACAACTGATCGCCGCGATGTTTGACGAAGCCGAGCGTGACGAACGTATTTTGCTGCTCGATGAGGCTGATTCGTTTTTACGGGACCGATCAAAGGCGCGGAACTCGTGGGAAGTCACCCATACCAATGAATTGCTTACCCAGATGGAGAACTTCAAAGGCGTACTTATAGCATGTACCAATCTGGTGGAAAATTTGGATGGGGCGGTCTTGCGGCGCTTTGCCTGGAAGGTAGGCTTCGAGCCGCTCCGAAACGGGCAATGCATCAATTTATTTCTCCGATGGTTTCCCAGTATATGCTTGGATGAAGCCGATAAAAAACGTCTGGCTGCTATTACCGGATTATCCCCGGGCGATTTCAAGGCCGTCGCGCAGCGTATGGGCAAAGCCTGGTACGGATCATCAAGCGCTTTGCTCGACGAGCTTGCCGTGGAAGCCTCGTATAGGAAGGATTCCGAAGGTGCCCGGGAAAAAATAGGTTTCGCATGAGGATGGAGTTAATTAATAATTGCATACAGGAATGCATTGAACCAAAAGCAAGATCAAAGGAGCAAGCATGTCGCGTCTATCAGTAACTTTCTTCGCCGATGAACCTTGCGAACAGCCTGCTAATATGCCAAGCACGGTCAATACCGAGCTAATAGAATATATCTGGCGCAAAAGCCAGGAGGCGGGGTTCTTAGGCATTGCTGCCCTGGCAAAAACTTTCGCAGGCAAAAATAATAATAAAATCATCAGAAACTTAAAAATCTTTAACCAGACAAGTCGGTTGAATAAAAACTATATGATATATCTTCATAAGCTCTTGAACCTGGATAAAGCCGAAATCGACGCAATTAATAAACGGCATCGCGACAGGCTGTATGCCGAAGAAGACTTGCTTATCTCGAATTTCGAGTTGTTGCTCCTGAAAAGCAACCTAATCCTTGAAAGCGAACGCTATCGCAATATCACCTTCCACGGCTTGTTCATAAGCAGTGCCTGGGTGGGCCGTCGCCGGCCATTAACGCTCGGTGAATTATTTTTTCATTATAAGCGCGGAGATTGGATAATGCCGGATTGCTGTGGTTCAGTTTACGTCTTGAGCGGAGGCGGGTCTCCGCTGTCAGGTAGCAACAGCTACCAAGGATATTGCAGAACATGCAAGAAAATATTTTTTGGCTCAAGGCCGTCATTCAGCGAATTGCTGGGGCCATTTTTAAAGGATGAACCCGATTTTGAATATATTCCGACTGATTGCACGGTTAGGCACTTGGTCGCAGATTTGGTTGCAAAGGAAGCATTGGGCTGATGTTGACAGGAATCGTCTTAACCTCAAGAATCAAGATTAATTTTTCTGAAGGACTTCGCTTTGATGGCGAGATGTCTTCCTCACTTCCGTTGAAGACCAGAATACCATCTTTGCTCTTCTTAAGCCAATCCTGTATGCTCGTCACGGATATACCAGTTTCTTTAGCAGGCTGTTGAAAAAGTCCCCCGAAAATGGGTTTTCTATGTCATAATTGTTCAGGTGGTATTCGAATGCGTGGAGACGAAAACAAGCAACCAGAAATATTCAGTTATACCTCGGTCGAGGTAAGAATTCCGAAAAATCATC
>JANNSO010000124.1:0-19184 GCA_031402655.1 Spirochaetota bacterium
CACCTTGAAGACGAGCGCGCGCGGTGCATCGAACACGCGACATTGCCGTATTTGCCACTATTGGAGTCTGTATAGCGTGCCTTTCCTAATGTTAGTATCATTGGAACCAAATCCATAAATATAGACACCATCCGTAAACATCCTGTTTGTTGGTTTATTTGCTATGAAAGTGGAAGCTCCGGCTATTTGATAGACAGGTCCTTGAATATTGAGAGCGTTATTATAATTAAACGCGATATAGGATTGAGACCCTGTGACGACAATTCCAGATGGTCTTATCGCTTGGGTCAAGTTTCCTTCGACGAAACTGTTTTTAGTGAAGTTTGTACCCGAAATAAAAGTGTAGGTTTGGAGTGTACCCGCGGCATAGCCAGCCATTACGGTACTATGCAAAGTTGAGCCGTCCCATGCTAGGGAAGAAAAATATCCTGTGATATCATGAGAGCCAATTTGTGCATAACTGCCATCGGAAATCTTTATGCTCCCCAAATAACCAAAGAGTGTTATGCCATTAAAATATATATAGGTTCCATCTGTGGCAGCATTGAGAATGTAGTTCTGCGCCCAACTCGGCAAGGCCGCAATTATCGATACGTCAAACGTTGAAAGATTTAATTTCAAGATACTCTTGTTGGTAAGGATATACAGGTTTATTCCGTCAGTAATTATATCCCTAATTCGATTGAACCGCGCATCCACACCATGTCCAGCGCTGTCCAGCATAGGAGCTATATAGGGAACTCCTGCGATGACCTCGCTTGCCGTCGTTGAAATGTTATATTTTTTAACACTCCCCATGTCATCACTGTAGTAAATCGTTGTTCCGCTGATAGCGGTTGCAGCATCTACTGGTGGAAGGTTGGCAGGTGTGGTGAAAGTTGTGCCTATAGTTAAGCCTGTGTATGCGATCTTTGGAGCTGACGTTGTAGTAGCCACGGTGGAATCAACGCCATTGACCACCGCGACGGCTTGGACTTCCACCTGTACACCCAATCCCGCAACAGTCAAGGGCAGTGTATATGGAATCCGTTTTACCGGATTGCCGGCATCGATTCCGTTTGTAGCATAGAAAACAGTGGCTGTCGGGCAGCTCGCTGGTTTTGTAATTGTCACCGTCCTCGTGATGCCGGTTCCCGTCACCGCTATTGTCGGCGGGGAGGGAGTACGGGTGACGGTAATCGTGTATGTGGTGCTTGGCCCGCTCGGAGCGGTAACAGTAGCCTGGATTATGGTTACGCCTTCATCCAGATTGGCTGGCTGGCTTGGATTGAAGCTAAGCGTGCAACCGGGGTCTGATTTGGTTCCGGACATGGTAATGGAACCAGCCACCTGGGGAAGGACCAGATCGTATGCAGTGATCATAGGGTTAAAAGCAGGCGATAAAGTGCCAACGCTTGCGGTCAAAGCGCTCAGAGCCAAGTTACCCTGGAGCCGCACCATGAATGCGGGGGTTCGTGTATCGTTTGTGGTTATCACGAGGGTAGCCGACTTGGCGCTTGTGCTCGTCGGGCTGAACCTAAGCATGATGCTGCCGCTCCCCCCAGCCGCGATGCGAGAAGGTGGATTGGCCGTTACAGAGAACTCAGCTGCATTAATTCCGGAAGGCAGGAGGGAATCGATATCGATTATCAGGTCAGAATTGCCCGTGTTCTCGATGGTCATGCTGATATCAGTCGTACTACCACTCGCATGGGGACCGAAGTCGACGAGTCCCCCCGCGGCGATGGCAGTTGATCCGGCGTCGAGCACCAAGATCCGTGGAGATACCGCTTCTGCCTGCAGCGCTTTCGCTGCGTCGAGCAAGCCGTTCTCACAGCCGCTCAAGCCCAGTATCGCGATGAGCAGAACAATCGCAGAAGCTAATATAGCAATTCTATTATTTTGCAGGCGGCTTGCTCTTCGTTTGTTCGTCATCGGTTTCTCCTAAAAAAGTTATTCAATATATAGAATTGTACATTAGGGAACCTCTAATAACCTTGTCGGTTATCAGAGCTTCCTAGCAGATTCCTTACAGGAATCAGGTTTTTTAATGGTAGACCTCTCAAAACTGAAGTTTTTAGAGGTCCCCATTAGGTAATGAACCAGGAAATTTCACGCCAATCATCTAGAGGAAGCGTCAGAAAAAAGCAACGATTGAATTCTAAGCTTACTCGTGCAAACACGAACATTTCGTGCCAACCTCGGAATCGCCTCAATGCCCCCATCTCTTTTTCCCCGCATTCCTCCGTGCCCTCCGCGTCTCCGTGCCAAAATATTCTTATTTCTTCTCTTTCTACTATCCCCTAGAACCACAGCACCCCGGCATCTTCCACTCCGGCTGCCCGAGCACCCCCTACTCCCGCGGTGGCTACCCAGGAGTACTGGTCGGCCAGGGCGGGGTCCAGCTTGCGGAGTTCTTTAAGCGCGGCGGCGGCTTCTGAGGATTTGCCCAGGGCTGCGGCGGCCTTGGCGATGTTCACGAGGAGCTTGGCGTTGCCAGGCATCTGCTTTGACGCCTGCTGGTAGTATACGTAGGCGGCTGCCGCGTCGCTCTTGAGCATGGCGATGTTTCCAAGGTTGATGAGGGCGGATACGCTGCCCGCCTGTGCCGCCGCCTGGAACTGCGTTATTGCCTCGGGATAGAAGCCGTATTTCGCGTAAAGCACGCCGCGGTCGTTGGAGCTTTTAACCGATGCCTGACCACCTGCCCCGGTCGTGCCCAGAGCGGACAGGCGCTGGGCCAGTTCGGAGTCCACGATTTTTCCCAGTTCGGCCTTGAAGGCGCGAAGCACGTCGGCCTTTGCCGGGGAGACAATCGTAGAACCATCGGCGGGGAGTCCTACGGGTGCGAAACTGTTCCACGCTTCATGGATGGGAAAAATAGCCGCCAGTCCCTTTGCCGAGGCTTCGCGCCAGGTGCCTGCCGCTTTGCGCCACACTTCGCCGAAACCCGCGCTGCGCATGGTAGTCTCCAGGGGCAGCCATACTTTTTCGCCCTGCACAATAAAATCCCCTAGGTCCATGCCGCGGGCTTTCGCCTGGGCGGGGGAAAGTCCAAGATCGACTGCCATGAAGATATGGGCAGGAACGGTTACGAAAGCCGTCTCGATTCCGGCAGCCTCGAAGCAGGATGTGTAAAGCACCGAAAGGTCGGCGCAGTCGCCCGCTCGGAAGCCCAGGGTCTGGCGTGGAAATTTAAGTGAATCGACTGCCGCGGTATCAACCACTGCCTGCGCAAACGGCCTGTTGGGGCTCAGCATATACGTAATGCCGTACGCCTTGAGTCCTTCATGGATGGCGATTGCGCTCTGGAAATTCTTGGCAAGCTCCGGATTCCTGTCCGCCATCACTGCGGCAAGTATATTGCCCGTAAGGTCGAGCACCCAGGGATCTTTGCTGGAAACGAACGCCGCCGCCATGCGGTCGTCCTTCCAGGTAAGGGCATTGCGGTCGTAAACCAGGATGGTGGCAGTGCGGCTCTGCTGGATGTCGCCGTTGTATTCCACGGTAATTTCGCCGCTTACTTTCGTGGCTTCCGTAATGCGCAGTATGCTGTCGTTGAGCAGGGCGAAAATAGGCACAAGCACGGATTTTCCGGCCTCTATCCGCGCGATCGTCAAGCATTCCTTAGGGGCATCCATATACTGCCTGATGACGAAACTTACCCGTACGTTGGTGGCAGCCTGGCTGCTTTTATTGGTAATGGTAACCGTGCCAAAGGATTTTTCGTCGTAGTGGGACCGCAGAGCCGGAAAAATATTTGCGAGTACGATTGAATCGAAGTCCATAAACCGGGGTTTTGCGGTCGACATTCCCGAGCTTACGGGCAGCTTGTACACGACGCCCAGACTGGCTGCGACTCCGCCGGCAAGACCGAATTTATACTGGGCGGCCGTATCAAGCCGCGCGATAAAGTCCTTGCCCAGCTTCATGTCAAGGCCGATTCCAGCCTGGGCGGCGGCATATGGGTACCCTTTACCCGTCTCAATGCTGCCGTAGTTTAGGCCGGCATCCAAAAAACCGCGAAATCTAAGCAGGGGTGATAACTTGATGCCAGATGCCGCACCAAGAAGCAGCCCCAGCTCGTTCAAGGTACCGGGAACCGGTATTCCGGCTACGGGCATCAGAGCCGCGGCGGTATAACTCGTGCCCAAGCGCAGCGCAAGAGGAAACGCCAGGCGAAGGTCGTACTCCGCGGCGAGGGTTCCGCCCCAGGAAGGCGAAAAAACGTCGTTTACCTTGAAATCGCCCGAGACGAGCGGCATAAAAAAGGACGGGGATGCGGCGATGGACCATGGAGAACCAGAGCTGTCCACCGATTGAGCCCGCAGGAAAAGCGACGCACAAAAAAAAGGGATCGCCAAAAATAGCTTCTTATTCATAACTACTCCATTTTAAACATTCAGGCTACAAGTTTTTAGAGGTCCCCTTTAGCAGGCTGTTGAAAAAGCTTGTTGCTTTGTCAAAAGCCTTCAACATTCCCCGCATTTGATTACAAATGCTACGGTAATGTTACATTTTGGAAGTGTTGAAAATCCTCATCCGAGGATTTTCAACACCCTGTTAGTATACCACGAAAAAACAATAGTACAAAAAAATATTGACGAGAGACGAAAGCCGGAATATCTACCAGAAACGGTAGCGAATTCCTAATCCCCCGCCCAGCGAAAAATCCGTTTTAGGGAATAGATACATTCCGATTCCTAACTCAAGGAAAAGTTCCAGAGGAATCTTGACGAATCGATAATCGAGGCCAAGCGGAAGACGACCGCCGATTTTTACCCCGGCGGAACTGAGCGCAAGCTCCGCGCCAAGGCCAAAGTACGGAACGATATCGTTTCGCAGCAGCACCAGCACTCCCGGAATGGCAAACAGGTAGCTACCCTGGAACAGCATCGCGAATTGACTGTTGTCGGCACCGGTAAAATCCCATGCAGCCTTGAAGTCCAGCAGCGCCGTCTGGGACAAATCTATTCCAAGGGTAATGCCAATGGGCTGGCCTAGAAAAATGCCTACCCCGAATTTAGACGCAGGAGCTTCGAATGGCGTTGTTATTCCGGTGGCGGATTCCCCGGACTTGGGCTTTTTTACCGCTGCAGGCTGGGCCAGGACGGAGAATTCTACAGCAAGAAGCAGGACGACAAGTAGCAAATATCGTTTCATGACATAACAATATCAGATACTCGATCAAAAAACAAGTTTCGGTTATAGTCCCCGTCATGCTGGCCAATTATCACACACACTGCGAGTTTTGCGACGGTAAAACTACCGCCGCCGCTATGGCCAACCGGGCATGGCTGGACGGCTTTAAAATTCTGGGCTTCAGTTCCCACGCAGCGCTGCCCTTTAAAACCAGTTGGAACATGGATTCCAAAGACATAGGCGCATACCTGCTTATGCTCGAAAGCCTGGCGACGCAGTATCGCCTCGACATGACTGTGCTTCGCGGCCTGGAAATAGATTATATAGAAGATTACTGCGGACCGCGCGAAGATAGATTTGCAACCCTGCCTCTGGATTACCGGCTGGCATCCGTACATTACGTCAAAGGCGGCAGCGATTTCGATGATGGACTGTTCGCGGTGGACGAAAACCCGGAAGACTTCGCGCGGCACATAGAAACCCTGTATCGCAACGATATCTACCTTTTGGTTGAAGCCTATTATTCGGCCGTCGCCGCTTGCGTCCGCGCGGGCGGCTTCGATATGCTTGCGCATTTTGACCTGATACGAAAAAATAACCGGGGGCAGCGATTCTTTCGCGAATCCGACTCCCGATACAAGGTCACAGCCATGGGGGCCGTGGAGGCGCTTGCAGGCACTGATACCATCGTGGAAATAAACACTGGGGGTATGGCGCGGGGCAAAACCGATTCACCCTATCCGTCGCTGTGGATACTCAAGGAAATGCGCGCGCGGGGGATACCGGTCTGCATCAATTCCGATGCCCACGACCTGCAGCACCTATCAGCTTTCCGGGAAGCGGGAATCCGACTCGCCTATGAGGCAGGATACAGTCAGCTTACCATCATTACGCCCTCGGGCAGGCAAAATGTGCCCATCCAATAAAAAACGGGCTGTTTACGCGTTTAGCGCGCGAACAGCCCGGATAGTCCTGGCGATTCCGCGCAACCTGGTGGTTGCGGGCACGCTACCTGTTGCGGCGCTCGTCGCTGCGCTGGCAGTCTATGCATAACACCGCATAGGGAAGGGCGACGAGCCGTTCCTGGGGAATTTTTTTGGAGCATTGCATGCAAAGCCCATAGCGCCCCTGCTGAATGCGCACAATTGCGGCATCGATGGACTTGAGTCTCTTTATATCCTGGGCACCCAGGGCTTCTATCATTTTACGGTCTACATCGTCGGAGGCTACATCCACGACATCCTTGGGGTCCATTTCTTCAACTATCGCCCTGAAATCGGCATTGGTCGCCACGAGCTTATCGAGTATTTCCTGTTTCATAGTAGAGAGCGAATCGCGCATCTTTTCGGTAAATTCCTTATCCATGAGAAACCCCCTTATGGGCACCTCTAATAACCCTGTTGGTTATCAGGGGCGCCTCACTGATTCCTTACAGGAATCAGGTTTTTTAATGGTCAACCTCGCAAAACTGAAGTTTTTCGAGGTCCCCTTATGTAATCGGCAAGACCCTGCAGTGAGCGCCTTACTATTCACAAAACCCGAACGCGTGTCAATTGCCTGTTTTGCCATGTTGACACTTAATGAAGTTACTCATACTATTATAACGTTACGGGCATGCGATTCAATACAGATTCGCAAAATATTTTTTGCCCCATTCATGGATCTGGAGGAAATGTGGCAAAAGAAGAAGCCATCGAAGTAGAGGGAGTCGTGCGCGAAGCGCTCCCCAACACAATGTTCAGGGTAGAGCTAAAAGCCGGACACGTAATTCTGGCTCACCTGTCGGGAAAAATGCGCAAACACTATATCAAGATTGTTCCTGGCGATACGGTAAAAGTAGCGCTGTCGCCCTACGACCTTACCCGCGGCCGCATCATCTATCGCGAGCGTTGATCCGCATACTTCAATAACACCCAGGTAGCCCCTCCACCACCCAGTTCCGAATCGGCAAAGCCCGTTCTGCCTGCGGAGGGGCGACGCTCCAACCACCGGCGCACTACGTCGCCCAATACCGATCCCCGCTCGGAATGCAGGCCTTTGCCGTGTATCACAAGCACTTTTCGCAGATTCCTGCCTTCTGACAAAGTAAAGAAATCGTCCAGTGCGTCTTCCGCCGAAAGCGCGGTCATGCCATGCAGGTCGAGTACCGCATCCACGGGCATCCTGTCAACTTCCTTCTTCGTATAATACTTGTGCAAACCGCCTTGAAGACGCGTTTCCTCCTCGCCATCCTTGTCTACGACACCGTAATCCTTGAGCCATTGTTTCTGCACTTCATGGACTGCGTGGAGCTTCGTGCCTGATTTTTTTGAGGGACCCAAAGCGGGTGCAGCGTCGCTTTGCTTCAGGGACTTCACTGCTTTCGGGGACTTTTGGGAGTCTTCATGACGGCCGCGCAAGGCATCCCAATCCTTGAGAATATCGCCGAAATTCACGGCGCTACGCTACGGAACATCGAAAAACTTCGGCATTGCGATGGCTTCCCTGTAACAAACGCAATTCTCGTAGCGAAGCGTAAAGACAGCCGGTAAAAGCAAAAACGATTTCCGTGCTGCCCAAAATTACTTTGGGATAATGATGCATACCTTCCTCCGAACATGGCTAGAACCGGCGGAGACCTTGGCTCCTGCCGGCCTCGCCGTAAAATTCAAGACGCGGTGCGAATTGATTTTATTAATAAAATATAACATCCTGTTCCAGAAGCCATCCGCTGCGCCCATCCGAAAAGTCCGCGAAAAACCATGGCGAAACCGCTCGCAGTACCTTGCCCGTAAAACCCGGAGGCGCTACGAAGCTAACCGTCGACGTGGAGGATGGTACTATGCGCACGATGCTTCCGGAAGTGATGAACAGTGGTCGCGAACGTTCGGCCATAGCGGCAAAGGCGACTATAGTACACAAAAAGAGCAGCGCAAACAAGAGGATGATCAGAGGCCGCCGATTGCGCCTGGAATCGGGTTTGCCCGCCAGTCGGGGCAGCACGGTGCCCAGCGACACAACTATAAGCAGGGCAAGACAGACGGCCGCCAGAGCAAAAAAAATGAAAGGAGCCGGTAGATACTGGGTCGGCCGTTCGGGAAAGCCGGAACTGATCGTGCCTGCATCAAGCAGACGGGTAACTCCCCATCGGGGCCAAAACCCACGCTCCAATGGAAGAAGTAGAGCGTTCATCTCGGCGATTTTACCGTTAAGCAGCAGCAATGAGCCAAAGGATTCCTGCTCCCGGGGCAATGCATTTTCGAAAGGACGCACTTGGGCAGACGCCCTGTCGAGTGCTTTTTCGTAGTGCCCTTCGCGGAAAAAAGTCAGCGCTTCACGCCAACGCCCATCTTTAAGCGCCAGTAAAGACAATGAAGCATCCAGTACCGCCGTTATTTTAGGATTGATTTCGGGTGCAGCGAACATCTTGGCGCTTACGGTTATGGAAAGATTCCTTGGAGCAGTCGTCTCCACTTTGCCGCTGTCGGGGTTGAAGAACCTGCAGCTCTCCAACCGAATTTGATAAACGCCTTCCTTGGCCGCATAAAAGCCGCTGCGGGAGCTTACGGTACAGAACCAATAATACCCCCGTACGGACATGCTTATGGCAGGCCTGGTAAGTTCTTCCAGGTTGAGCCCGCCCGCTGAGGCGGCTTTGCCCTCCCTTAAAAGGGAAACAGCGGGCATTTGTACAAGTACCGGCGTTCCCTGGCCGTAAATGCTTACGGAAAAGGGAACGAAATCTCCCACTTCCGCCGTCAAAGACTCCGTCTCGATGGCGCTGTCGAAAACTCCGACGCCGAACGAATCGTCCGCCGATGCCGGAAGACTTCGTACCGGTATTTTCCTTGACTCAATGTTATATTTTTTTCCCAAATAGGAAATCGTGGCCGCCGGCAGTGTGCAGCTCTCGCGGGAAGCGATCAGGACGGTCTTGCCGTCGTCTGCCATTTCCGTGCTTGCGCTTTCCATGCCCGGGACTCCCGGAAGATCCAGGGTTATCCCGTCGTCCCCTGCCGCATGAGCCGTAAATTGCTGAAACTGCCAGACGGTTCGAGGCGCTACCCAGGACGCCCGCCGCGGTAAATCGGGTTTGTCCGGCGTATCCTGCACGTCGATGGTCCAGGATCCCAAAATTATTTTTTTGCCTCCGATGGATGCTTCAAGGTCCGCGATTTCCCATCTGCCTGCCTTAAGCGAAAAAAATCGAAAAGTCAGGGAGCTGCCTGGTGAATTTTCCGTGCCTGCAGGCCGGATATCCACACCCAGAAAACGCAAACCCTCTTCGATTTTTGGTTCCGTTACCAGTACAGAACCGGCAGCCGCATTGGGTATTTCGACCTGCAGCACAAACTCGCTGCCTGCCATGGGAAGCTTTGGTTCTATCGAAACGGAAATTTCCTCCTGGGAGAAGAGAGACTTAGGGAAGAATGTCAATAGCGCGATTGACAGCAGGATTCCGGCCATGGCGATCCTATGGGGCATCAAGGACCTCCTAATGATCATTTACGGATCGTTTCTCGCCGGAAACACCGGGAACGAACAGCTCGGTATGCGCCTTGCGGGATAGGCTGAACATAGCCGCTTCGCTTCCCGGACCATCCATAGCGCGGGCGCGCTCCTTTACGGATTGCACTTCCTTCTGGCGAAGGGCGGAAAGAGCCAACTCGTAAGCACGGCACGCATCGGCGTCAGAGGGAACGAGCAGGAGGGACTCTTTAAATGCCCGCAGCGCATTTTCGTACGCCTCCAATGCATACCAGGATAGCCCCATGTTGTACCACGCGGCCGAAGCCAGCGATACTTTATCCGACGCAGTAATTTTTTCATAAGCCGGTAAGGCTGAATCGAATTCGCCGAGGGCCACAAAAGCATTCGCGACATTATACGACAGGGTTTGAGTATCGTCCGTTTCCTTTACGCCAAGGTAGAGCGCGATGGCTTCGTTATACCGGCCTTCCTTGTACACCGAGTTGGCTTTTAAAACTTCAAAATCCGATGCGAGCCTCGGGCAGGAGGTAAAAATAGACACTGAAAAGGCCAGCATAAACAGACCGGCCAACTTGCCGCCTCGCTTTCCCGGCCTGGCGGAAGCGAAAAAAGGCCTGGACAGGAACACGGAGGCCATAAAGCACGCGGCAGCCGCCGATATGAATAGATATTGCAGGCTGGCGGGAACGGCGGTATTCCTGGCCCGCCCGAGAAGGACAGAATTTTTCATAACATAATCTATCACAAAAGAAAGCGAAGCCGGTGAGCCGATGCCCGCGTACACCGCACCCGAAGAAGCGGCCCACTTCCTGATTTCGGCCTCATTGGATGCGAGTGCAACGGGATTCCCCTGCAAATCAAGTATTTCATGCCCGTCCGCCGAGAGGACGGCCACGGGAATTTTTGCGCCAAATCCTACGATGCACAGTCTTACGCCGGATTTTACGACGGCTTTGCAGGCATCCGCCGCCTGGCTGCCGGTATCATTGCCATCCGTCAGAAGAACGAGGACACGCGCTAGCCCTGAGCCGCCTTTCCTGTTTGCGCTTAAGAGCGCCTGGGCGACATTGCTGCCGGAACTGGTCAAGGCAAGGGGTGACGCCCAGGACAAAGCATCTTCAAACGCAAGGGCGGAAGAAGTAGGAGGCACGAGAAGCACGCAGGAGCCTTTGAAGGCATATAAGGCGTTCCTGGTTCCCGGGGTGGCGGCCACCACTGCCCGGATAAACGAAGTCGCGGCCAGCAGCCTGCTCTGGGTGCCGTCGACGGAGGCCATGGAATTGGATACATCCAGCACAAATACCGTTTCCACGTCGCGAACCTGTTCCGTAACATAGCGGGTACCCATCGACGGATTAGCCAAGCCAAGTACTGTGAGGCAATAAAACATGGCACCAAGGATAAACGCGTAAACCCTTCTGGAAGCAAAGGCACTCCACCGCGACTTTTCAGTCAGTGAATAATTGGCCGCACAGGCGCGAATTTTTAAAATTATCCGCAAGGAGATCCCCGCATAGGGGATGGCAAGCGCGAGCAGCCATAAGAAAAGGGGATGCTCCAGGCTCATGCGACCCCTCCCAGCAGCAGGTTTCGGGCAAGCCACGCTCCCGAGGCGCAGGCTAGGGCGATGGCAAAAAACAGATATGCGCGAGAAATTCCGGTGCCAGGATGCCTCTCGGCAGTAGACACCGAATAGCGCTGGCCAAGGGAGGAAAGAATGCGAGACAATTCTTCCGAGCCCGCTGCGTAGCGGTAATTCCCCCCTGCCGCCGATGCTATTTCCTTTAGGCTCTCCTCGTTGAAATTTGATTGGTACGCTCCGGAGAGACGTTCTCCGCTTGCGGGGTCCACATACTCGATGGGAGCGGTTCCGTGGGTGCCTATCCCCACTACGGTAAAGAAAACTCCGGCGCGATACATGGCCAGGGCTATGTCCAGCGGGTGGATCATCCCTACATTATCCTCGCCGTCCGTTATCAAAACAATCGCCTTCTTTTTGCCGTCGCTGCGCTGTATATGCCCCAGAGCGCTTGCAATGCCCAATCCCAAGGCGGTACCTTCGCCCAGCATTCCCGGTTTGAGCATATCCAGCCTGTCTAGCACTGCGGCATAGTCTCCCGTGGGCGGGCAGGCAAGCGAAGCCTCGCCGCCGAAGGCCACGATGCCTACCGAGGTTCCGTTTTCCTGCTCCAGGTATTCGCGCACGAATTCAATTGATGCCCTCAGCCGGTTGGGTTCCATATCCATGGCCGCCATGCTCGGCGAAACGTCCATCGCAAAAATAACGTCAACCTCCCGCCCCGGAGCCATAGAAACGCTTTCGCTTTGATACGGGCCAGCCAAAGCCAAAACGATAAAAATCCAGGCGAGGCTGTATAAAAAAACGGACGCGGCATGGATAAAACGCCAAAGGAGGAGCGTATCCGGCAGAAGCTGCCCTTTCCAGATATCCAAAGGCATGGGAATTCCCGATTTTCTCTTCCCGCCGATCAATCCAGGGAGCAAGGGCAGCGGCATGAGCAGGAACATCGCGGGATGTGAAAATATTATCACTGGCAGCCTCCGGACGAAACCGGTATCTCAAGCTGTTTTTCGGAAAGCGCCGTCTCCAGTTTTTCGACGGCGCGCCGAATGTCGCGGACGGCTTGCAGAATGTTCTCATCGATGCGTCCCGCCCACCGAACCGTGTCGGCGCGCAGCAGTATCGCAGCAAACTCGCCATGGACGCTTCCGGGCAGCGAGTCGCAAGGAAGGCGGGAGAATTCCCGTGCGGTAAGCGCGGCCAGCGGTATCGGCAGCTGCCAGGTTGGGGCTTCCGACTCAAGGCGAAAACCAAGATAGCCGCGCAAGGCAGAACATAGCCGCAACCAGGAATCAGGGCCAGAACCGGCATTTTTTTCCAATTCCGCAAGAAGCCTAAAGAATAATTTCCTCGTCCGTTTTACCGTGCGCCTGGCAAAAAACGAGCTTGCGATTTTTGGCAATGCCAGGACGGAAAAAACTCCCGCGCTTACCGCGAGCAATACCATCCCTACAAAAAAATACACCCTGAGGCGGACGCCTTCCGGTTCTCTTTGCGCCCGCGGTGGCGGCAGTGACGCATCTTCGTTTAATGAAGAGGCGGTCATGATGGATATCGCCGGAAGAATTTCCGTTCCCGCCGGAAGCGGGGGCAACTCGCCTTGTCCCGGTTCCCAGGAGGTAAACGCGACAGTGTATAAAAAATACTTTCCGTCTTTTTTAAGGCTTATGGCGTGAATGGAAGGCTCGGTACCTCCAAAGACCCCGTTTACCGGCTTAAGCGTGCCTTCCGGAAGGAAGCCGCTGCCGAGTTCCAGCCTTGCAAAAACCTGGACGCGCATGCCCGCCGAAAAAACGGCAGGCAAAAATTCCGCTGAGATCAGCTTCAAATCAGCATAAGCCAGGCTTGAAATTAGACAGAGAAGGCATAGCGCGACGCGTCTACTGTCGGAGTGCTTGTCATGACGCACGGTAGCGGCCCGTTCTGGAATCAAAAAAACGAATCAGGGCGATAGCCGGGTCATCTTCGGGGCCAAGCTCCAAAGACGCTGCTTTGGATGCGGAAAGCGCCGACAGCCAGGTCATGCGCTGCGCTTCGGCAAACGCCCTCCTGGCCTCGCGTGTTTCGGAAATGCCGGTTGCCACAAGCGATTTCCGCAAGGTTTCCGAGTCGCAGGCGCGAACCAGCATGCGCGAGAGGGGGAATTGTTCGTCGGAAGCATCCTTGAAGCGAACGCACACGACATCATGCCTGCGGGCGAGTCTGGCCAGGGAAAGGGCGTAGGAGGCGGAACTAAAATCGCTGAAAACCATAACAAGGCTCCTTGAAGACAAGTGAGCCCGAACCGCATCAAGAGCGCCGGAAAGATCCGTTCCCACGCCTGATGCGGGCACTTGGTATGCCAGAATGTTTTCTATCAGGGTGCGAATTGCATGACTTCCCGATACAGGATCGCGGTGCCAATACTCCCGCTTCCGATCGCGCGCCTGCGGGTGGCCGAAAAACATGGCGCCTACCTTGTTTCCATGCAACATGCAGGCGTATGCAAGCAAAGCCGAGCTTAGCGCTGCGCTGTCCGCTTTTGTCCGTGCTGTGCCAAAAGCCATAGACGAGGATCTATCCAATACGAGGTAGACGGGTAAGCCCCGCTCGTCGACATAGTCCTTGACGTAGGTTCTGCCCAGCCGTACCGTTGCGTTCCAGTCTATGCGCATGGCATCATCGCCCGCCTCGTATTCCCGCAGGGAATCGAAATCGATGCCCCGCCCCCGGAACGACGACCTAAAGCTACCATGGAGCAGAGCGCGCGACAGAAGCGACGAGGAGATAATGAGTCTGCGCATCGCCTGGCGTCGCGAAGCGTAATCCATCAGGGTACCGGAACCGCCGCCAGAAGGGCACGAACGATGGAATCGCTGCTGACGCGATCGGCTTCCGCCTCGTAGGAGGGGACGATACGGTGCCGCAGCACGGATGGGGCAGAAGTTTTTATGTCATCGGGCAGCACGTACGGCCTGCCTTCCAGGAGGGCGGAGGCACAGGCTGCGCGATACAAGGCGAGCGAGGCGCGGGGACTGGGACCATACTCGATGTAGCGGTCCAGCTCGCGATACGACTGAGGACGATTATCGCCGCCGCTCTGTTGGTTAGCGGGAGGTCTGGCGGAACGAACCAAGGCCACTGCATAGGTGGCCAGGCCTGCATCGATGCGAATTCCGCGAAGCACGCGCTTGAGCAGCGCCAAATCGGAGACGGACAGAACCGTGTCCGGCGATAGAGCGGAAAAGGAGCTTCCCGGACCGGAGTCCGTTCGTTTTCCGTACTTGAGCACTACATCCAGCTCTTCGGACTCGGCCGGATAATCCACCAGGAGCTTGAGCATAAACCGGTCCAGCTGCGCCTCCGGCAGGCGAAACGTTCCTTCGTGCTCGATGGGGTTTTGCGTGGCAAGCACAAAAAACGGGTCGGGCAAAGGCAGTGTCCGCTCGCCCATGGTAACCTGGCGCTCTTCCATGGACTCAAGAAGCGCGGATTGTACCTTGGCCGGCGCCCGGTTAATCTCGTCCGCTAAAATTATATTGGCAAAAACCGGGCCTTTTCGAGGCGTAAACTGGGCAGTGGAAGCATCGTAGAAGAGCGTGCCCGTTATATCGCCGGGCAGCAAATCGGGGGTAAACTGGATGCGCTTGAACAGCAGGCCAAGAGCCTCCGCAAAAGTACGCACCGCCAGGGTCTTGGCTAGGCCGGGGACTCCTTCGAGCAGCACGTGTCCTTCGCACAGGAGACCCGTAAGCATACCGCTTACCAGGTCGTCCTTGCCTATGAGCCTTGTGGCCATAACCGCTCGCAGGCCGCTTAAAATCTCCAGCGCCTTTTCAAACTCGGTACTCCCGCCGTTTTTCAAATCCATGTTGGCCCCTGATTTGGTTTTGCGGGCCGCAGTACGGGCATCGCAAAACCTCATTGTTGCTCCGCTTGGAATTCAATACCTTATACAAATTGAATTTACGGTAGCGTCGACGGGCGAAAACCGCCCGAGGATTCCATAGTACACAGGAACGCCGGGGGCTACAAGCATGTGTAGCGGGATGGGGCTGAATTTATGCGGAGCGGAACCTCGCCGAATCCCTGGAAATATGGAATTCAGAACTGCTGGGCAGAACGGTGCCTGGCTCCGCCTGGCAAATCTGCTTCACGTAAATGTAATAGTCGTTACCGGATTTATAAAAATCCGGAATATGCCCCATAAGCTGAAAGCCGTGCGCCTGAAAAAAGCCGTCGCCGACCGAGAGCTCTTTGTTTCGGGAAGTTTCCACCCGTAAAACGCCGCAGTTTACCATGCCGGAAATTTTTTCCAGCACCAAGGAAAGCAGAGAGCCGCCTAAGGCTGTATTGCGGTATATGGAACTAACGACGAAAGAGTGAATATCAAAGGAATATTCGGTATCCATCGTTTTGTAAAACAGGCAGAATCCGGCAAGAATCCTGCCGTCGCGCATCTCCGTAAGCTCGTAAGGATTACCGGGGTTTTCCTTCCAGACTTTTAAGGATTCCTTGAGGATATCGAGCTCGATATCCTCGAAAGCATTTGTCTCGATGCTCAACAGTTCATATTCGCTTATATTTACCATTTTTTCATCCTCTGGCCCACTGTAAAAATTATAAATTTCCAATAATTTCAACCTTTAATCTAGTGAACTGTGTAATAAATTGCAATAGAAGCACTGGAAAATTCAAAATGATAGCAACTTATTTAAATTTCCGGCATATACTTACCGAAATATAATAGAAGGGTTACATTGAAAAACTTCCGTTTTGCAATGTGCCCGAAGGCATAAAAAAGTAAGGATGGACTACAGTGACAGAATATACCCTGGGCAATGCGGATATAGTTACAGGAAGTAAAGTTATATCTTCCGGATCGCTCGCGGTATCGGGATCCACGATAGCAGGCTTCAAACCAAGCGGATTCGTAATCGACCTCAAGAAAAATTCATACGTTTATCCTGCCCTCATCAATATCCATGACCACATGAGAGGAAACTACCTGCCGCGAGTCGGACCAAAAGGCGACAGTTTTTATGTAAACTGGTCTTATTGGGATGCAGACCTCAAATCTTCAAGCGTTTACGAAGAGCGCTCAAACCTTAATGTGGAAACCATGTACTTTCTTTCCGCCTATAAAAACCTTTTTTCCGGCGTCGCCACGGTCAACGATCATTTCCCCCATGAGATCAATGAACCTTTCATCCCGCGTTTACCCATCCGCGTCATCCGCGAATATTGCCTGGCTCATGAATGCTCATCCTATGACCTGCGCTGGGGAAAGGGCATCGAAACCGAGCATGCGCTTGCGGTTAAAAACGACTGGCCCTTCATCACCCATTTGGAGGAAGGCTTCGACCCGGAGGCCCAGGATGGTCTTGCAATACTCGAGCGCCTGAAATGCCTGGATAATCATGACGTATTCATTCATTGCATCGGCTTCTCGGATGAAGACATTGCCAAAACCGCCAAGGCCGGCGCATCCATTTCCTGGTGTCCGGCCTCAAATATATTCATGTTTAACACTACCTGCAAGATACGAAAAATGCTCAAAGCAGGCATCAATGTATCCCTGGGAACCGATTCTACCCATACAGGCTCGGAAAACCTCCTTGCGGAGATGAAATACGCCCGTCTCGTATACAGACAATTATACGGAGAGGACTTGCCGGCCAAGTCCCTGTTTGATATGGTTACTATAAATCCGGCAAAAGCCTTTCGCATGCAGAACGAAATCGGCAGCCTGGAACCAGGAAAAAAAGCCGATATTGTAATACTGCGCGCCCGAACTGAAGATCATTACGAAAATTTTGCCGATGCTACAATGGAAGACATCGAGTTTTTGTGCGTCGATGGCGTGCCAGTCTACGCAGAAGAGCGATTTTTCGACTTGTTGCCGGTTGCGGAATACGAAGAGCTAAAGGTGGACGGCAGAAAAATGAAGGTTAGAGGGACGCCTAAGGCTCTCTATAAATCGGTACGCGAGGCTGTCGGTTTTAAGAAGAAATTGGAATATCTACCGTTTGATTGTTGATATCCAAGCATGGCGGATACTAAAAAAGTGTTGTATACTATGAAAGTGCGTTCGCGCCAGGGGAGTTAAGGGAAGAAATGCCCAAAGCAGTCGTATATCGAGCAAATTCCGTAATCTACTTCCAGGGCGACGTAGGCGATAAAGTATTTGTTCTCCAGCGCGGCAAGATAAGCCTAAACTATAGCGATATCGAAAACGGAAAAGACATACGCGAAGTAATCCAGATGGGCGAGTTTTTCGGCGTAAAGAGCGCTATGGGCCATTACCCGCGCGAAGAAAACGCCGTAGTCCTTGAAGATTCCTCCGTGCTTATTTTTTCCGTCCCCGAATTCGAACAGTTTGCGGCATCCAACACCCGCATAGTCATAAAAATGCTCAAGGTTTTTTCCAACCAGCTACGGCGCATACATAACCAGGTGGAAAACCTCATGGAAAATCCGGTAGCCGGCGGAACCGAGTATGGCCTGTACAAAACGGGCGAATATTATCTGCGCAACCGGATGTATAGCCAGGCACGGTATGTCCTTTCCCGTTACCTCACGTATTATCCCGCAGGAAAAATGGCAGACCAAAGCGCCAAGTTTCTCGAGGTGGCCGAAATCGCGCTTAATCGCTATGGAGACGGAAAAGGGCCTTCACCCATTCCTGGTTCAGGTTCGAAACCTCAAGGCTCGGCTCAGAGTTCCGACCCGGCTCCAGCAACCGCCGCCGCGGCTCCGCAAAAGCAGGCTAGTGCTCCCAAGGCTTCCCCTGCCCTCTCCGATCCCGCGAAAGAATATTACAACGCCGTGAGCATTTTTACCCAGGAAAAATTCAAGGAAGCCTTTATCGAATTCAAGCGCATCGTGGATACGGACGAAGAATCCGAATATACGAGCAAGGCACAGTTCGACATGGGCCGTTGCCTCTACGCCTTGAGCCAGTGGGATGCCACCATCAAGCACTTTACCGGCATCATCCAAATGACTCCAAAGCACCCCGACATGTCGGACATCCTGTTTATGATGGGGCAGTCCTGGGATAGAAAAGGCGATGCAGAACGCGCCAAAGGTTTCTATAAAAAAGTGCTGACCATTCCAGGCGATGAAGATTCAAGCGCCCGCATAAAGGCAAAAAAAGCCCTAAACGCCCTGGGAGGAGCCTAAACCATGGCAGATCTAGCCGCTTTCATGCGCTTCGCGCGCACGTATCAAGCCGGAGAAATGATCTTTTCCGAATATGAACCTGGCGACAGTTTCTATTTGATACAATCAGGCAGAGTGCGGATATCAAAAATCGTCGGTGAGATAGAAAAAAACCTGGATATCCTGCAGCCCCCTGAAATTTTTGGCGAGATGGCCATTTTGGAAGGAGCGCCCCGCTCCGCCACTGCAGTAGCCGTGGACACGGTAAAAGTACTGGAATTCAATCGTGCCAACTTCGAAATACTGATGATGGGAAACCCGCAGATAGCCTTGCGCCTGCTCCGCCTTTTTGCCAAGCGAATTTACGACCAGAAGCGCCGCTTCATGATCTTGAAGCTGGAAGACCCCCAGGCAAAAATCGCCGACGTATTTCTGATGCTCGACGAGACCCAGGGGGGCGCAGTCGGAGCAAGCGAGTCAAGCGAGGGCGACCGGCGCGAATTCAAGGTAACCGTAGACGACGTTGCGCACTGGGCAGGCGTAGCCACAGCCGAAGTGCAGGCGATACTGGGCCACTTTTCCAACCAGCGCCGCGTAGAACTATACCAGGATAGAATAGTCGTAAAAAACATAAACGACTTTATCCGCTTTGTGAGCTCGAAACGCAAGAAGACCTGATTAAGAAGATTCAATTCGAGCAACGAATTGAATTGGAATTCATGACCATAGGACTGACATTCGAGCTACCCTAACAGGCTGTTGAAAAAGCTTGTGGCTTTTCCAACAGCCTTAAACATTCCTCGCATTTGTTTACAAATGCTACGGTAATGTTACATTTTGGAAGTGTTGAAAATCCTCATCCGAGGTT
>JANNSO010000125.1:0-1647 GCA_031402655.1 Spirochaetota bacterium
CGGGCAGTGTCCCGGATTCTGGCGATCGTCTTGACCTGCGCGACGGGGCCGCATGTCATGGCGGCCCACGACATCACCTAGTTGCGCAACATGGTCACGCGCTACGTCTGCTTGCAGACTGGCATGCTCCTTTGCAGACACGGTAAGTTGTACGCGGTCACCCAAAAAACTTCGGCGAGTAACAACTGCCTCGCCCCAGCCGATATTGAATTCACCAACTTCAATATCTTCCGGTCGCACCAATAGGGAGTTATGCGCATCCAATACTGCGGGGCATTCCAACGTTAATCCACCGATTGAAATTGCGTGGTTTGAGCGGTCAACTTCGGTTCGTTCAAGGCGATTCACGCGGCCCAAAAAGGAGGCCACAAATGGATGTCCTGGTGTGCGATACAGTGCTTCCCCAGGGCCTACTTGCAGGATACGGCCCAGGTGCATGACTGCCAATCGATCCGCAATCGCCAGCGCTTCTTGCTGATCATGGGTGACATATACGGCGGTGATGGATAAACGACGAAGCAGCTCGCCCAGCTCATCTCTCAATGATTCCTTTAGCTTGGCATCGAGCGCCGTTAGTGGCTCATCCAACAACAGCACACGCGGCTTGACGGCTACCGCCCGGGCAAGGGCTACTCGCTGGCGCTGGCCACCCGACAACTCTGCTGGCCGCTTTTTCTCCAGGCCGTTAAGCCGAACTAGGTCGATCAGTTCCCCAACAGCATGCCTGCGTTCAGCCTCCTTAACGCCACGAATGCGCAAGCCATAGCCGATGTTGGCCTCTACCGTCATTTGAGGAAAAAGCGCGTAATGTTGAAATACCATGCCAATACCGCGTTGCTCGACAGGCAATTGCGTCACGTCTATTTCACCAAAAAAGATTCGGCTGCCTTTATCTGGCGTTTCAAGTCCAGCAATGATCCGTAGCAAGGTGGTCTTGCCGCAGCCCGATGGCCCCAGCAACGCCAATACTTCGCCTGGCTCAATCGTCAGCGTGGTGGTCTGCAATCCACGCGTACCGTCCAGGTAAGTCTTGGCGCAGTTGACGATATGGATGCATGTACGTTCAAGTTCCATGATGTTTTTCAATCAGCTTACCGATTACCTGTAGGCCCCACAAAATTGGAAGAATAACAAGTAGAAAAACCAGTGTGTAGGCCGAACCAATTTCAATCCGCATCGATGCGTAACTGTCTGCCAGCCCAACAGGCAAAGTGCGGGTCAGCGGCGTGTGAAGCATCCAGGTTAAATTGAACTCACCGACTGACAGCGTAAACACCATCAGGCTGCCCGCCACAATTGCAGGCAATACTGCCGGAATTAGCACGCCCAAAAAGCGCTGAACAAAGCTTGCACCCAATGTGCGCGCTGCTTCCTCCATGGCAGCCAGGTCATTGCGCTGAAAAGCCGAGCTGACGGTACGCACCATAAACGGTAGGGTGAACACCATGTGCCCGACCAGAATAAACGCAAAACTCTGCCGAAAGTCGCGCATATGGCCGTAGGTCAATATCAGCGCGAGTGCAGTCGCCAGGCCTGGCACGGCCACTGGCAGCGTCAGCAGATCTTCAAACAAACGCGCAGCGCGTGACTTGCTGCGCGCCAATGAGTACGCGCAGGGCACACCAATCAGCAGGTTGCCCAGTACGC
>JANNSO010000126.1:0-42750 GCA_031402655.1 Spirochaetota bacterium
GTGCAGCTGTATTAAGCCTGGCGATTTTAATAGTCAAGCTCGCAAAACTTAAGTTTTGCGAGCTTGACTATTAAAATCGCCAGGCTTAATACAGCTGCACTGTAAACCGGGAACTTGCTAAAAGTCAATGCGGAAGGAAAAAATGCCGCCTTTTACAAAGCGAACCCAGGTATAGCGAAAAACTCCAAACGCGGAACGCAGACGCCTATCCATGTGGTACAATTGCACATAAGCCTGCTTGAGGGCATCGGCGGGTAATTGATTGAGGCTATAGCGGGCGATGGCAAAATTATGTGTCAACAGATTAAAGGCAAGCTCGTTATTATCAAGTTTTACCCTTAGCCGCCTTGAAAACTCGAAGGCAGTTTCGCCAGGCAGGATTTGCTCTTTAAGCAAGGCCATGATGCCCAGGACATTTTTATAGATACCTACTATCTGCCTTGCTTCTGGTAAGGTTTTAAGCTGACCCCAGTAGTGCTTTTCCCGTCCAGATAGAACGGCTATCCTGAGCAACACAAGGAAAAGAAATACAAAAAAACCTATGAGCATGGCTATCGGTATAAATCTAACAAGTGACTTCCAAAATAACAGGGACTCATTTAAACCCGGATCGGGGGTATCCTTGGCCTTTTCGGCAGCAGGAGTAGTATATGTTTTTTCTTCAACTGAACTGGCGATTAAGGCGTCTTCGACTTTTGGGTATTCGCGGTAATCGCCGGAAAGATACGCTTGTCCTGCGTTGGCCAGACTTGGCGAAACACCCGGGGTTGCATCCAGGGTTATCCAGCCGCGGCCTTCGAAATACGCCTCTACCCATGCGTGCGCATCATCCTGGCTAACCGAATACGAACCGTGCATATCTCGGTCCTGCGCTAAATATCCTTCGACATAGCGGGAGGGGATTCCTTGCGTTCGCAGCATAATAACCAATGCGGTCGCGAAATAGGTGCAATAGCCCCGCTTCAGGTCGAATAAAAAATAATCCACAAAATCGCTGCCTGGAGGTGCAATGGGAGCTTCAAGGGAATACATGTATCCCCCTCGCAAAAAATCGCGTATCGCGACGGCTTTTCCAAAAGGCACGGCAATGTCTTTGCAAACCCTCGCGGCAAGGGTTGCGATCCTTCCAGGCAGATTCCTTGGCAATTGCAGGTATCTATCGGGGTTTACCAGTGGAACTGCAGATCCTTCCGGCTCTCCTGCGTCCCCGGCCAGGGATGCATAAACGGTATAAGACTCGTTCCCGGATACAGTCTCCGGGAAAGTCACGACATCATCCTCATTATAAGTTATATTCTTATAAAGATCGCTGTCTATCCTGTGCGTCCTGTAGGGTGCAAACCCCGTACGCGCACCGGCACTGCGGCTGACGACATCGATCTTGAAAAAAAATTCCGGCTTCCCGGCTTTTAAAAAATATGAATTCGTTTCTACGATTGAATCTACGAATGTTTCGCTTATCCAATTATTGTAGATATAAAATGTTTTTACGTTTCCCCGCATGTACAGCGGAACGGCGGAAGCCACAATCATGACGGAATCCGTATTTTTGACGACTGGACCGCCAAGGACCGAATCGTCCGGCTGGAACCCAGTTTCCCGGAATTCAAAAAGCCCTGGATTCCGCGCATCGCGACTGGAGACCAGGAACCTGCGCAAGCCTGAATCAGCAGGCAATGCGTCCCCAAAGCCTGCAAAAATTTTATTGGCATCGAACATGACGGGAAAATCCGGCAATAGCAAAGCGCCGAGGGTAACCGCCATACTGTAAAAAAGCGCAGTCCTGCCCCAACCCTTATTCCCAGAGCTTTCCGAATGTGTCCGAAATCCATGCTCCATGCCATAAAAATACAAGCTCGTGGCGACAAGAAGCACAATCATAAAAAAAGCTCCATCGATCCCCTGATACCAGTAGGCTATCAGTATCGATAAATAAACGGGGAAATACAGGGCTAAACGCCTGAAGTGAATAATCTCGGTAAAAGAAAGCGCGCAGAGAACGGCAGCTATAATAATCCAGAGGGGGACTGCGTTTTTTTCGCTTATCGGGCCACGCCCCCGTAAAAAATCGATTACATTCTCCAGTAAACTTTTAATCTCCGAAAGGATATCCGGAATTGCAGAAGGCTGAAAAATGTTCAGAAAAAAACCGGCCAAAACCCCTAAAAACACAAGAATTATTACCGCTGGCCTCCACAGCAAACATGCACGTATGAGCACATAGGCCAAAGCCGCAAAAATCAGTGGGAACATCGGATTCATATCGACGCGCAAAGCCCTCGCCAGTGTTGTGCCTACGGTTAGAAAAACCAGGCAATAAACCGCAAAGGCAGACCATTCCCGAAATTTTTCCGTGCGCATCAGGGAATTATCCGAATTGTTCACGGAGATCCCCTTTGCAATCGACATAGTGCACTGAAATTCCCTCTGAATTTAAAATCCTGGCATTGGCAGAAATAATCTCATGCCTTGGATTCTTTGCGCCATCAATTCCCACGACAATGAATTTTGGTTTACGATTGCCCGATTGAAGTCGCAACCCTTGCAGGGCAATGGATTTATCAAGACTGGGACCGATTATAAAGGTGCTGCTTCCGCCGTTTATGGTATATGAACTGGATTCCATAAGGCTTGCGAATCCCGGCGACCCCGTAACCGGCGTTCCGGAAACCGGTGAAAAACCCGCCAAAAGCAAAAGAAACGCGGGTAGATCGGCATTTGCCGCCCCACGGATTTTTTTTATATAAGCCGGGCCAAGCAGCATCAGGGTAACATCAACTGACCGGGAAAGTAGATAGCCGGAAATGGAAGCGATTATAGTCACTACGGCATCCTCGATTACCTGCTCGTCATCGCTTGGGTAATCGAGGGAACAGCAATCGACCAGCAGCGTTACTTCCGAATCTCCGCGCATCTCGTAATTTTTCACGAGCCATTCTCCGTTGCGAGCCGAGGCTTTCCAGTGAATATGCTTCATGCTGGTCCCGAGCTTCCAGAACCCCAGGCCGCACAACTCATTGGGATTCGTGCACAATGGATCCGTTACAATCAATTCACCTGATTGTCTCGTCGCCCCGATGCTCAGCGACCGTAGCTTTAACACTTTGGGATACACGATTAGATCCAGGGATCCGGAAAATATTTTTCCGAATTCGCCTATCCCATAAATATTTTTTACCGTCATCCTTACATCGCCCGTTTTGTATACTCCCCGCCGTTTGCATTCGATGCTTGCATCCCACTTAACGACTTCCTTTCCGCCAAGAGAGAATGCCAATGCCTTTTGATCGACAGTGCTCAATTTCCTGTTTATCAGGCTTTCCAAAATAATCGAGGGAAAAGACAGAATGCTCAAATTTTGCATCTGATAGGAGATGACGAGCGTCTCTCCGCATATGAGCGTTCTTGCAGGCATGGATATGGTAACGCGAAGGAACAAAAGGCCTGCGAGGCTGTGTAAAACCGGCACAGCCCAAAAAAGCAGGGATGCATAAGACAAAAAAACCAGTACCTCGCCACCCAACGCCAAGGCGCAGATCCACAAAAGCGATGAGAATATAATCAGCGGTATTTTATGAATGCGGCGCATTTACCGTCGGTATGTACACTCGCTTCAGAATATCGTCCATCACTTTTTCCGTTTTTTTGCTTTCCATCCTTGCCTCGGCTGACAAAGTTACGCGATGGCAAAGCACCGACGGCACCAGTTCCTTGACATCATCGGGCAGCACAAAGTGCCTGCCGCGTAGGTAAGCAAGGGCACGGGCGCTCCTGCACAGGTCGATTGACGCGCGAGGACTGGCTCCCAGGTGTATGTCTGCGCTGGTCCTTGTGGCAGCAACGATGCTGACGATATATTGGAGCACGTCCGGGGAAACGAAAACGGCCTCTGCCTCCCGCTGCATTTCAAGGACTTCCCGTACTCCGGCAACGGGAAAAATGGATTCGAGCGTCCTGCTTTTTTTGTAATTTTTTATAACTTCAATTTCTTTGTCGTTGCACGGATATCCAATCGAGACCCGCATCAGGAACCTGTCCAGCTGCGCCTCGGGCAGCGGAAAGGTCCCCTGATATTCCAGCGGGTTCTGGGTTGCCAGGACCATGAACGGTTTATCGAGGGTATACGTTGTGTCGTCTACCGAAACCTGACCTTCTTCCATGGCTTGGAGCAAACTCGATTGGGTCTTGGGAGAGGTGCGGTTAATTTCGTCGGCAAGCAGAAATTGGCAAAAAACAGGTCCCCTACGAAACGTAAACGACGATTCATTCCTGCTGAATACGGTAACGCCGGTTATATCGGAAGGCATAAGATCGGGCGTAAATTGTATGCGATTGAAGGAAAGTCCCATGCTTCTCGCAAAGGCTTTGACCATGGTAGTTTTACCCACACCCGGTACATCCTCAATGAGCACGTGCCCATTCGCAAGGAAGCAAACCATTACTTTTTCTATTACCTGGTCTTTATCCAGAATGATTGACTGAACCGATTTGATTACTTCGTACGCATTCTCCAAAGGACTCATACGGCAACTCCTTGACATGCAATAAATTGACATTTGTCAAGAACCAATATTCTATTTAATAAACAAGAACTTGCAATTCGGGACGGTGAGACTCGAACCCACGATATCCAGCTCCCAAAGCTGGCGCCTTAGCCACTAGGCAACGTCCCGCAATAGTTGAAATACTATATACAATTACTTTTTATTATGCAAGTAAAAAAGAAATCAAAAAATATTTTCGCCTTATTTATGCTTTTTCTTGACAGTATTCGAGAACGCCCCTTATGCTTGGGTAATCGGAAAAAGGAAAGCCCAGCGGCATCCGCGGTGCTTACAAACCGATACGCCGGATTCGCGTTTGCGGACTCTGACGGTTACCTGTCCCTGGCGACAGGTAGATTATGGGATTCCTTAAGGAGCGTGTCATGCCATTTTCGACCGAACTCATCAGGAATGTGGCCCTTACGGGCCATGGTAGTACCGGAAAAACCAGTTTGCTTGAGCATCTGCTCTTTAGCGCTGGATCAATTGCAAAACCCGAGACGATAGAATCGGGAAAAACGGTTAGCGATTTTAACGAAGAGGAAATTGAACGAAAGATATCCGTACATACCACGATGTCGCATGCGAATCATGCGGGTAAAAAAATAAACCTTTTTGACACTCCAGGTTCTTCCGATTTTATCGGAGACGTAATACTTGCGCTCCGAGCCTGCGAATCAGTTCTTCTCCTGGTAGATGCTCGCGCCGGCGTTCAGATAGAAACCATAAAAACCTGGCGCAATCTCGAGCAGCGAAACAAGCCGCGCATGTTCATAATTAACAAGCTGGACGAGGATCGCGCCTCTTTTTCCGGCACAGTTGCCGACATTACCGATAAATTCAAAATTCACCCCGTTCCCGTAAGCATTCCCATGGGAGAAGCCGGAAGTTTTAAGGGAATAATCGACGTTCTCAATGAAAAAGCATATTTTCTGCCGGCTTCGCATGAGCAGCTAGAAACAGCTGCGGCGATTCCAGAAGAATATAAATCCGCCGTAAGCGAAGCTCGCGCCTTGCTTTCCGAAGCTGCCGCCGACGGCGATGACGAACTGATGGAAAAATATCTTCTTGAAGGAACCTTGACACAAGAGGAAATAACAAAAGGCCTGGGCGAAGCCATGGCCGAAAATAGGATTATACCCGTATTCGCCTGCGCGTCGCTCAAGAATTCCGGTTCTCTGGCCCTGCTTGATTTCCTGGCGGCAATCGCCCCCGACCCCACTCATTTGGCTACCGAGAACGTCAGGCTTTCCGACGGCACCATGAGCACGATCAAAGTTGACGAAAAAGGTCCTCTGGCCGGATTCGTAATCAAAACTCAGATCGACCAGTTCTCCGGCCGCCTGTCGTTCGTAAAGATAATAAGCGGCACGCTGACTTCCGACATGGAATTTTTCAATGTCACGGAAAACAAAAAAGAAAAAATCGGAAAATTGTACACCCTGATGGGAAAGAAGCTGGAGGAGATAAAAGATTTACATGCCGGGGACATCGGCATCCTCGCCAAAAGCGCTACGTTAAAAACAAACGAGACCTTTACCTGCCCCGAGCGTATGCTGCAGTTCAATCCCTTGCGCCTGCCTCAGCCGGTGCATGCGATCGCCGTAAGCGCCAACTCCAAGAAAGACGAGGACAAGCTCGCAGAAACCTTGCATAAGGCTGCGGAGGAAGATCTGACCTTTGCCATCAAGTTTAATGTGGAGACGCATGAAACCGTTATCTCGGGCATGGGCGAACTGCAGCTGAACATGATCCTGGACAAGGTTCGCCACGGGCAAAAAATCGAGGTGGAAACCAGGGTACCCCGCATAGCCTACCGCGAAACCATAATAAAGAAAGCTGAAGGCGAATACACGCACAAGAAACAGTCGGGCGGCCACGGACAATACGGAAAAGTGGTGCTCGAAGTTGAACCGCTCGAACGCGGTAAGCTCTACCAGTTCGAGAACAAGGTATTCGGTGGATCGGTCTCCAAAGGATTCGTGCCGGGAATCGAAAAAGGCATTCATCAGGCCATGGAAAGAGGCATCGTTGCCGGATACCCGGTCGTCGATGTAAAGACGAATCTTTTGGACGGCAAGGAACATGCAGTGGATTCCTCGGAAATGGCCTTTAAACTCGCAGCCCGCGGAGCCTTCCGCGAAGCATGCAAGAACGCCGGCCCCACCCTTCTCGAACCTGTTATGAACCTAACGGTTTTCGTTGAAGAAAAATACCTGGGCGACGTCATGTCCGACCTGTCAGGAAGGCGCGGCAGGATTTCCGGCCAGCAGCCCATCGGCGGCGGCATCGTGGAAATCAAGGGCCAGGTGCCGCAGGCTGAACTCCTGCGCTACTCCATCGACCTCAGGGCCAAGACGAGCGGCACCGGCGGTTTCGAAGTCGAGTTCGACCATTACTCGCCGATATCCGGAAAAATTGCCGAGGATGTCACCAAGGCGGCGGCGGAATTCCGGGTTCACGAAGCGGAAGAAGAATAAGGGAGAGCGCCATAAAAACCGATTCTCCCCTGGAATCGGCAAGGAACCTCCGATGGCCGGAATGGCGTTGGAGGCTCCTTGGTTTGCAACATAAAATTTACATCCGTCCTGCCGTTCCCCGTTTTGCCAGCGGCTCAGGGGAAACGATGGCGGGAGATTCAAGCTCGGAAGCGACTCCACCCACCACGACATCCTCGCTCATCACGGAAAAATCCCAAACGCTTCCTTCCCGGGAATCAGAATCTCAGCGTTACCACCAAGCCTGAACCGGCCATGATGAGCGGTATGGAGAATCCCAGCGCCAAATGCACCGGTCCAAGTTCCGAGACCAGGCCATGATCGCCTCGCCGCAAGGCGTCGGTCATTATAAATCCCAAAACGGCCTCCGTGGTCATGAGACCCGCGTGCAGGAAAAAAGCGTAGCGGTGGACATCGCGCTTCGACAGGCCTGCATCCTCGGGAGAGAACATGCTGGTTCCCGTAAAGGCGTTTATCATATACAGGGTCCCCCCCGCGGCAAGAAGCCCGATATGCGTCCAGCGCAAAGCCTGACCTGCGGGATCGGCCCACGCTGCTTTGATCTCCGCGATCCGCAACGCTTCGTTCCCGCCTTCCTCGGGGAATCCTATGGAGTCTCGATAGGCGTGTCCCTTCTCCATCGCGTCGACGAAACGCCACACGCCAACCGCACCGGCAGCCAGGAGCAGTCCGGAAGAAGTGAAGCCCAGTACTTTATGCACCTCGATTTTCGAAGGTTTCGGCATGGCGGGCAGGCTGCCCGAGGCGGCGTTGACGGCATCGCCGTTCCCGCCCGGAAGCGGAGCGGATGCCTGTCCGGGCAAGGGTGCGCCTGCCAATATCCACTCCCTGACCAGCAGGATTTCATCTGTGCTAGGTTTCGTGTCGGACATCGGCATTTCGCCGGATTCCATCATTGAAAAGAAGAGGCTTTCTTCAGGCTTGCCCGGCACCACCCTGCTCATGAGCGAGGATGGTTTTTGAGCCCAATCGTGGCAAGCGGCACAATAGTTCTTTGCGATATCCGGAATCGACTTGAACTTTTGGCTCAAGTCCAGCGCTACAAAATCCTGGGCTCCGGCAAACAAGGAGGGATATAAAACCAAAACGGCAAAAAACAATACTGCGCGCCTGGAAGCAATCTCCATAGAAACTCCTTATCCCCTGGTCATAAAACGGCTAATTCCGGCTCAAAGCATGATTATAACGCAAAGCGGCCGAAAAAACATTTTCGGCTTCGCTCATCCCAAGCCTGTCAAAAAATAGTAAACCGGCAATGGTTCAATGTCAATCGAACTTCGGCTCGCAGGCCGGCAGGAAATTACGCATGCCGCTTGCGCCGTCGCTTCCGGCGCAGCCTACCAAAGAACCATCCTGCCCCGGTCGCTTTCGAATCCATGTCCGGACAATTGTTCCTGATACTCGCTCATCGCCGCCGGCTTTCCATTTATTTTTTCTATTACCACCCTTGAAGGCGCCAGGGAACGCGTTTTTATCTTGGCAAGGGAGGAAAAATAGGATTCCAGGGCGAGTGTATCCGCATTGGTCGCAAGGCTGATCTCGCGGAAGCTTTTCCTGGAGGAAGCTACCGGAATTCCATTATCGTAAAAAACGTGATTCGCGGGCAATCTCGAAGGCAAAATCCCGAGAGCCCGGCCAGCGTCGATTTTTTCGGGATCCGAACACCAGGCGGAGGGCAGTACACCGCAAACGCTGGCCGGATCGCAAGCATTGAGGAAGAAAGAACCGGCAGCGTATGAGCCTTCCCTGAAAACGCCCAATGCCTCTTGCGTCATGAACTGTGCCCCGTTCAAGCCTTCGAAAAACCGGCCGCTTACGAGCTCACCGGACAATTCAAGGCGACGCAACGCGGGAAACACCTTGGACCACGAAAAAGCGGGAAGCTCGCGTTCGCAAAGCGAGCGTGTTATCAATCCATAACGGCGACCGAGAATTCTGGCCAGGGCCGTCGACTGGTCCAGTTCATCGGCGTCGTCCAGGTCTACGGGAGGGCTGTAGAGGGAAAACCAAAGTCCGGGCATGGGAACGCCGGATTTCCATCGTTCCCTGATCGCAAGTGGAATTCTTGCCGCGGGGTTTCGCGTAATTCCCGGGGTTTTCGCGGAAAGCCTCAATCCGGCCACCATGCGGCGTATCGGGTCGAAGGAATCGGAACTTATCTGGCCATGCGCGATTTCATCCGACAGGGCTTGGGAAAGGTCGTCCATCCCCAAGCCCGAACTTTCCTTGATGCTCCAAAAATCCTTCATTCCCGTTCTGTGATCGATCAGCCTTCCGGGCTTGGGATCGAAGACGAGGCACAGCTCCTCGGGAATGCACAGCGCTAATTTTTCTTTGCCTACCCCGACCCAGACCGCGGCGCCGCGGCCGAACAGCGCGTCGAATCCGTCCTTGTCGAATCCGGGCACCCTCGCGGGAAGCAGTTCCGTCTCCAGGATGCGCGCTTGGACCGCATAACCGGAAAGCCTCGATGCGGCTTTCTCCACCATGCCTTCGAGCGCTGCCCGTGGATTGCTGCGCGGGTCGGAACATCCCTGGACCCTCGCGATGAAAGCCGACAGCAGGAAGGCGTGAACGGGGGGAAGATTATAGCGCGCTGCGTTTCTGTGGGAGCGCAGGAGGGCTGAATACGATTCGCTGCTGCAAAGGAAATCGCCTTGGCAGCCGTCGATCCCGAAACCGTTGCCGTCAAATAGGAGCTCACCTGATTCCTGAAGGTCGCCCAGGGAATCATCGGAATCGAACCCAGCCTTGAAGGTATTCCCAAACACGGCCGAAAAGCGCTTTCTGGATAAAGGACCATAGAAAGAAAGCCATTGCAGAATCGGATGCGTCCGGTCTTTTTTAAAAGCCGAGAGGCAATCCTTCCTTGCAATCACGTCCATGCTTGCTCCATCGAAGCGAAGCATCGCCAGATCGGCGAGCTTTCCGGCGTTTTTCCCGTTGCCCGGCGGGGAAGAAAGGATTTGCGAACGCAATTCTACGGGAATAAAGGAAAGCAGGGTTTCCCACTCGTCGACGGGAATGCAAAGCCTCTGCTCGACCCAGTCCGCCAGTTCTTCTGCCGTTTCGGGTGCCCATCCGGGAAGTTCCCTGCGCAGCCTTGAGCCGAATGCCGATGCCGATGCGCCCTGGATATGAGGCCGCATTCCCCTTGAATTCAGTGCATGGATTATCGCCTCGTCGCCGGCGGACCTTCCGTGTCCACTCAAGGAGCCGCGCAGGGTATCGTCCTCGTACATGAATTTATTGGCATGGACCCAGACGGAGCTTCCGGAGAAAGCGCTGGGAAACGATGTTACAAAAAAATCAAAAGACAAGGAACCGGAGGCAAGGTCACGAAAAAAAACGGACAGTTCGGGCATCCTGAACCGCTCGCCCAAGATACTGCGCCAGGTTTCCTTGATTACCGGAAAATTCGGCTCGGATACGATCCGTTCGAACAAGCGCTTCGACCGCAAGCGGGTTACCCAAAGAGGAGTGCGCTTTCCAAAGCCCCTGCGGGGAAGGAGCAGGGATCGTCCCGCGTTTTCCCTGAATGCCGCGCCGAAAACGGCGGTTCCTTCGATGCCGGATTTGACGGCTTTTGCGATCGAGCCGTCGTCGCCGAACGCGGTGAGCGCTGCCGACACGGCGCTCCTTGTTTCCTCGATTCCACAAAGAGGTACCACGAGGATGACCGCGTCGTCGGTGCACAGCAAATCCGGTTTTACCCCGAGCTTCTCCTCCAAATGCCCGGTGATCGCGATACCAAGCGGTTCATGGAGACCCAGGCCACGGAGCGCGTGCATGACCACCATGGTCGGCTCTCCCTGCCTTTCGGCATCGCGGAAAAGTTCGATTGGCAGAAAAGCCCGGGAAACCGGCCCGACTCCGCCTTGGGCCGCCACCTGCCGCGATAAAAAATTAACCAAAGCCGCAGCGGCAGCCCCGGTAAATCCGCATTTGCCCTGCGTAAAGGCGGCAAACGAGCCGGAATCACGCCCGGCAAGCTCGCAGAAATCGAGCATGCGGGAAACGACGGAAGCTCCGCGGGGAGCCTTCTCGGCTTTCCAGAAAGGCATGAAGTCCGCGGCCCGGTCCAGCGGCACCACTTCCACGGCTTCTTCCCCGATCGAGGTTATGCGCCATGCCTGCGCGCCGAAGACGAAGCTGTTGCCTATGCGCCGCTCGAACACGAACTCCTCGTCGAGCTCTCCGATCTTTGCTCCGCCTCCCGCCAGCCGCAGCGCGTAGTTGCCTTTGTCGGCTATGGTACCGCCCTGGGAATACAGCAGCAGCGCGGAACCTTCCCGGGCTACGACGGTTTCTTTTTCTTCATCCCGATAGAGCCGGCCGGACAGTTCCTTGACGCGCGCATCCCCGAAACGGCCGCAGAGCATGCCCAATACCGCATCGAAATCGGCTCTGGCCAGATTTTCGAAGCAGGAAAAACTCGAGACTTCCCCGTACAGTTCTTCGATACTCCGGGGAGCGAAGAGGACCATCGCAAGCAAAGCCTGGGCCAGGACGTCGAGCGGGCATTCCGGAGGCAGGAGCTCATCCAAATCGGACTCGAGTGCGGCGTTTACGACCGCCGCGGCCTGCAGTAGATCCATGCCGTGCAGAGGATACAAAATCGCTTCGCTCGTCAGCCCGACCCCGTGCCCCGCCCTGCCCGCTCTCTGCAGCAGCTGGTCGGCACGCGATGGAGAGCCGACCAGCGCCACAAGGTCCACGCTTCCCACGTCGATACCCAACTCCAAGGAACTCGTGGCGACAACGGCCGACAGTAGCCCGTCCTTGAGCCGCCTTTCGATGGCCCGGCGCACATCCTTGGACATGGAGCCGTGGTGAGCCCAAGCGGTTCCGTCTCCCGCCTTCTCGTTGATCATCGAGGCGAGCCGCTCGGCGCGCCTACGCGAATCGGCAAAAACGATAGTGGTGCGAGATTTTTTCATGCGCAGTATGATGTCGTCGACCACGGCGAGATAGCGGCCGGAGCTCACGTCCGCTTCTATAAAGCGTGCTTCCGCTAAGCGCGGCTCGCCTGCTCCACGATTTTCCCCGCCTGGCGGCGCAACGTTAATCGGCGCTTCGGGCCATAAAACCGAAAAAGAATATTTTTTTTCCGCAGGCGCTGCGACGATATGGACCGTCCGTTTTTCGTATCGCACGGAACCTGCTGCGGATCCTCCCGGGGAAGCGCGCACGAGGCGTCTGCTTCCCAAAAAATCGGCGGCGACCGAGAACGGCTTTACGGTGGCAGAAAGCCCTATCCGCTGGAACTCGCCCGCAAACAAGGCCAGGCGTCCCATGGAACACGCCAGATGGGAGCCCCGTTTTGATCCCAGCACCGCATGTATCTCGTCGACGATAAGCACGCGGATTCCGGAAAGAAGCTCCTGCCCGCGCTTCGAGGCTAAAAGTATTGCGAGGCTTTCCGGGGTCGTGCAGAGAATCGACGGCGGGTCGTTTCTCATCCTGCGTCTCTCGTTGGGCGGGGTGTCGCCCGATCTGGTCGCGACGCGGACGTAGGGAAAGGCCGCACCGTTGTCGCTGAAATACGATGAGAGTTCATGCAAGGGCGACATTACGTTGAGCCTGATGTCCTCGTTGAGGGCTTTCAACGGCGAAACGTACAAGACGGACAGGGCACCTGACGGCAGCGTGCCGCTGGCGAAACGCGAAAACACGTCCAAAAAGGCGGCAAGCGTCTTTCCCGACCCGGTAGGCGCGCTCGCCAACACGTGTTTGCCTTCCGCGAGCAGCGGCCAAGCCTGTTCCTGAACCGCGGTCGGGTTTCCGTAGCGCGAGATAAACCAAGAGGCGACAAGCGGATGGAATTCAGGAGGAAGCACGGATTTTTGCCTTGGGGGCGCGCAGTCTCACGATCTCAAGGAGTATCTGCATGGTATCGCCGGTGGGCGCTTGCGCGTCCGCCGCCCAGCCTTCGTCAAGAACCCGCCCCGGACGGTACGGTTGCAGGTATACCTGGTCTTGGGGAAGCAAAAGATCGGCGATCGCGGCCATGGATTGCGCGGTCACGAAGCCCGGCGCGCATGTTATGCGAAATTCGTTAGCCGTTCCCAGGCTTCGTACTATGCGTATGCTTTCCCCGATGCGGGCGGCATAATCTGCCGGGGCTGACGGCCACAGCTTTGCATAGTCCTCAAGTGAACATTTTATATCCATGGCTACGTAATCCGCGCCGGCCTGTTCTATCCTGTCGGGAAAGGATCCGTTCGTGTCCAGTTTGACGAGCATGCCTTCGGCCCTGAGTGCCCGTACAAGATCCGGTACCTTCGGGTGAAGCAAAGGTTCGCCACCCGAAATCACGCAGGCCGAGATCATGCCTTTGCGCTTACGTACGTGTTCGAGGATTTCCGTAAAACCGGCAAGGGAATTTTCGTCTACGCGGCGCACCAAGTCGGGATTGTGGCAATACGGACAACTAAAATTGCAGCCGGGCAAAAAAAGCACGCTGGCCACCCTGCCCGGATAATCGATGAGACTCAGCTTTTGAAGACCAGCCCGGAGCCGTTCCACCGGAGCGAAATCTACAGCTGCACGGTTTCGCGCACGCCTGCCATCTGGGAGCGAAGCTGCGCGCGGGTGTACGCCCTGGCCAGCTCGCCGCCATCCGAGCCCAGGAGTATAGCGGTTGGGGTGGCCATAACGTTATGGCGTTTCGCCGTTTCAAAGCCGTCGGGAGTATCTACGTCGATGATGGTTGCCTGAAGTCCGCTGGCAGCCAGATAGTCGAGCACGGGAAGGCAGTTCGGGCAGGTTTTTCGGGTAAACAGGATATAGGCTTCATGCAGCGTGCTTGCGGCGCTTCTGCCCGCAACGATCGGAGCGGCAGTAAAATCGGGGGCCATAGCCTGCGTTGCCATTGGGCCGGGTGCGCTTAAAGCCGGGCTTATCTCGTAAGTCTTGCGCTTGGTGTATTCATGGCGCTTTCCTGCGTTCCAGTTGCGCACCGAACGGTAATATCCCACGATTCGGCTGTACACCTCTGTAGGCGTTCCCCGCACAGCCATAAGTTCCGCCTTGAGCTCCACAAGCCTTGCTTCCTTCGCGATTCTATCGGTCATAGTTCCCCTCCCAGGTTACAATTTAATAAAAATTAACATTCGATTCCAGGTAAATCTAGGCCAATTCGCTCTCGAGTATCGCGATTTCGTCGCGCAGGCGCGCCTCTTTCTCCACCTTGCACCTGGGGCAGTCGAAGTGCTCGCCGGAAATATAGCCGTGGATGGGGCATACCGAGAAGGTAGGCGACATCGTGTAATACGGTATGCGGTAGCGCTCGGACAGGTTCTTGATGAGGTCGCGCACGGCATGCCAGTCGTCCACCGCCTCGCCCAGAAATATATGGAAGACCGTGCCGCCGGTATAGAGCGTCTGCAGCGATTCCTGGTGGTCCAGAGCCTCGAACAGGTCGGTCGTATATTCCGCAGGCAGCTGCGTGGAGTTGGTGTAATAGGGCTCGTCGGTACCCGCGGTGATTATGTCCGGATAGTGGCTCTTGTCGTGTTTGGCCAGGCGGTACGAGGTGCTCTCAGCCGGGGTGGCTTCCAGGTTGAACAGATCACCCGTATCTTCCTGGTAATCCGCGAGGCGCTTCCTCATGTAATCCAGCACTTCGCCCGCAAAGGCCTTCCCTTCGGGCTCGGCAATGTTCTTGCCCAGGAAATTGACGCAACACTCGTTCATGCCCACGAGCCCGATGGTGGAAAAATGGCTGTCGAAATTTTTGAGATAGCGGCGGGTATAGGGAAACAGGCCGCCGGTAAGAAGGCGTGTGCACACTTTGCGCTTGATGACGAGGCTCTGCGACGCCAGGTCCATGAGAGCGTCCAGCCTGCGGTAGAAATCTGTCTTGCCTTGCGCCAAATAGCCTATGCGCGGCATGTTGAGCGTAACCACCCCGATGGAACCGGTAAGTTCGTCCGAGCCGAACAGGCCGCCCCCGCGCTTCCTAAGCTCGCGCTTGTCCAGCTGCAGGCGGCAGCACATGGATCGCACGTCGCTTGGGTCGAGGTCCGAGTTGACGAAATTCTGAAAATACGGAGTACCGTACTTGGCGGTCATCTCGAACAGAAGTTTGGCATTGTCTGAATCCCAGTCGAAATCCTTGGTAATATTATAGGTGGGAATGGGATACTGAAACCCCCTGCCATCCGCGTCCCCGCCAAGCAGCAGCTCGATGAACACCTGGTTAATCAGGTCCATTTCCTTCTGGCAGTCGCCAAAGGTAAAGCCCATATCGGTGCCGCCCACGACGGCCAGCCTGTCGCGCAAGTCTTCGGGGCAGCGCCAGTCCAGGGTAATATTGGTAAACGGTGCCTGGCTGCCCCAGCGGCTGGGAGTGTTAACTCCGAACATGAAGCTCTGCAGGCACTGGCGAACATCGTCCGCGCTCATGGAATCATTCTTGACGAAGGGAGCCAGATAGGTGTCGAAACTGCTGAAGGCCTGTGCGCCTGCCCATTCATTCTGCAGTATTCCCAAAAAATTAACCATCTGCTGAATTAAAGTGGACAGGTGCTTGGCAGGGGCGCTCGTAATCTTGTCCGGTATGCCGCCAAGGCCTTCGGCGATAAGCTGACGCAGGCTCCATCCCGCGCAATAGCCCGAAAACATGGAGAGGTCGTGGAGGTGGAAGTCTGCGTTGCGGTGGGCGTCCGCGATATCTTCGGTATAAATATTGCGCAGCCAATAGTTGGCGGTTATCGTTCCCGAGTTATGGAGTATGAGTCCGCCCAGCGAATAGTTTACGTTGGCGTTTTCTTTTACGCGCCAGTCTGCCTGTCCGAGGTAGCCATCCATGGTAGTATTGATGTCGAGCATCAGTTTCTTGGCGTCTCGCAGGGCCTCGTGCCTGGCGCGATACAGGATATATGCGCGGGCAACCAAGGGTTCTTTTTCTTCCAGCAGGGAAATTTCGACGATATCCTGAATCTCTTCTATCGCGGGGATGGAATTTTTGTGGCGGGCGGAGAGCAGAAGCGCGAGTCGGGTTTCCACATCGGCGGTGATTCGCTCCACCTGAGGCTTGTCCGCATGACCCTTTACGGCTTTAAAGGCCTTTTCCAAGGCGTTATAGATACGCCCCCTGTCGTAAGGCTCTATCTTGCCCGAGCGTTTGGCGACAAATCGGCCTGATTCCGCGCTGCCTCCCAGAAGACTGCGCCACTGTGGAAAAACCTGATCTTTATCAGACATGGCCTTTAATCCTCCCCATCCCGTTCGCGCTCAAGCCGTTGTATTTCCTGTAAGAATTCAGCCATCGTTTCAAATTTTCTATACACGCTCGCAAAGCGTACATAGGCTACCTTGTCTATTGCATACAGCTTATTCAGGGTGAGCTCTCCCAATGCCGAGCTCTGCACTTCATTGCTCCCCTTGCCGAGCATAGCGGCTTCGTCCTCAATCTCGTTGAGGAGATTCTCTATAGCCATCTGGGAAACCGGTCGTTTCTCCAAAGCGCGCCGTAGACCGCGTTCCGATTTCTGCCTATCGTAGGGCTCACGCCTGTCATCGCGCTTTACGACCATCAGTGATTTTTCCTCGATGCGCTCGTAGCTGGTAAAGCGATACCCGCAGGAAAGGCATTCCCTTCTCCGCCGTATGCTTTCGCCATTCGCCAGCGTGCGGGAATCGGTTACCCTGTCATCCATAGAAAAACAATGAGGACACCTCACTGCGTAAGCCATGCCAAACGATGCGGTATTTTTCTGTTTTTTTTGCTAAAAACACCATTGCTGGTATCTATTTTAAAATACATACACACCATATAGTACCATCGGCAAAATTTTGTCAAGCCTAAAATTATATAAAAAAGCATTTGACACTTGCTTTCTGCGCGCTTTTGCATAATCATATATACATCTTATCTATTGTGCTCACACATATTGGAGGGAATAATGACTTTCGCGGAAAAAATGAGGGACTATGTGGACAAGGGATTAAAAACATCCAAAGAAGTTCTTGCACAGGCTGGAGAAAAAGTTCAGCAACTGGGAGAGAAGGGTGTCTTAAGAATGGAAATTATTCAGCTTCGCTCCCAGGCACAAAAGCTTACCACACGCTTAGGCGCGGAAGTCTATGAAACACTGGTGGAAAAAGGCCAGAAAACCGTTGCCAGGGATTCTCCCGCAGTACGGGAAACCATCGATAAGATCACCGAACTGGAAACTACCATCGCTGCCAAGGAAGCAGCTTTCGCAAAAATCGGCGGCAAGGAAGAAGAGCTGAGCGAACCCAAGCCCTGATTTGGAATTTATGGTTTTCTTGTCACTGTGAGCCGTCACCTGCCGTGGCGGCTTTTTTTAGTATGCAGGATACATAGAGCGGTCCGGCTCCATGGCAGACATCCGGAAGAAACTGGATTCCGAAGTCCGTTTTTTCCGCCAAAGATGTTAAAGCCGCGGAATCGGCATCAACAAGGACAGGCAGGCTCAGGATCACGGCTTGACCGTACTTCTTTTTAAGACGGCGAACCGGCCCGTCATTCTCCTCCTCGGAAAGCGCGCAGGTGGCATAGACCAGAACTCCCCCGGGTGCCAAAAGTAAAAAAGCGCTGGATACCAAAGCCCATTGGCGCTGGGCCAGATTCTTGACCCGGGCAGGGGTCCACTGCTTCAAAGCCTTGGCGTCGGCTATTACGTGGCGTTCGCTGGAACAAGGCGCATCCAACAGAATCGCGGCAAACCGGCCATGCTCGCTCTTTCGCCCTCCCGCTGCCGCGGCATCGAAACCGCACACGGTAACAAGGCATCTCGTTTGAGGAGGCAGATGCTTGTTGAGCACGTCCACGAGGCGCCGCCGCCGGTCGCTGGACAATTCGTTGGCCAGTATTCGAACTTCGGGGTACGACTCGGCGAGCAAACTTGCCAAAACCAGGGTCTTTCCTCCCGGTGCGGCGCAAGCATCCAAAATCTCGAGGGGATGCCCCTCTGCCGATGGATATGCGGATTGAACTGCGGCGCAAAAAATCGTCGCGGCGCACACCGACGCTGAATCCATATGATATGGAAGGCTCAATCCTCGACTAAACTCCATGCCGTCGCCTGATTCAAGGAGCGCAGAGCGCAAACCCCGCCACCTGGCTGCAAAACGTCGGGAAAAAAACTCGGTAAACTCGGCTTCAGGCATATTCCCCCATATTTCGATATCCGTTTCCGTTATAATTAACCCTTCATTTTCAAAATTCTTTGGTAGCAATGCCGCGCGTTTTTTGCTACACTTGAGGCATGATAAGAGCATTTATATTTGACCTCGACGGCACGCTTGTAGATACCCTGGGCGAAATTGCCGAAGTAATGAACGACATTTTACAGGAACGACATTGGCCTGCCTACCCGACCTCAGCCTACCGCGCAATGGTAGGAAACGGCCTGCGGGCGCTTATACTGTCCGCCGTGCCCAAAGATGCATTATATGACCAGGAAGAACTCTACTCGCAAACGCTCGAACGCTTCGAAAAACGGGGTGCCGGCAGTTCCCTCCCCTATCCGGGAACGATGGAAACGCTTCGCGACCTTGACCGAAACGGCATTCCCCTTGCAGTGCTTTCGAACAAACCCGATCCGGTTACTCAAAGCATCGTCTCACAATTATTTCCGAATATTCCGTTTGCTTTCGTGCGCGGAGGCATGGACAGCCAGCCCATCAAGCCTCATCCGTCCAGCGCCCTTGACGCGCTGGCCTCGATGCGCGCCGTCGTGGATAGGGATTATTACAGTAATATAAGCGATTCCTTTCTGCTTGGGCCGCTCGGATCGATACTGTCGGCCAAGAACGAGCGACAGCCTGAGCCCCTTCGCGCCGGCGACTGCGCCTTTGTGGGCGATTCCGACATAGACATCAAAACCGCGCAGAACGCCGGCATGATGCCTGTGGGTGCGGCATGGGGTTTCCGCGGCGAGGAGGAACTCCACGCAGCCGGGGCTCGCTATGTATTCAAATCCATACGCGAAATTTTACGCCTTACTTGAGAAAATTCAATTCGCAGAGGCGAATTGAATTGGATTTGCTGCATTTGTAACAAGGAGTTTTACCATGGATAAAAAATCAATTCTAGAACGGGCGCACGAGTACCTTGCCAAAGAAACCGATGCCGCATTCAAAAGCCAGGTGGAGGCTTTGCTGGCAAAAGACGACATCAAGGAACTCGAAGACCGCTTCTACCGCGATTTGGAATTCGGAACAGGCGGACTTCGCGGCCTGATCGGCGGCGGCTCCAACCGCATGAATTCCTTTGTGGTACGCAGGGCAACCCAGGGCCTGTGCGATTACATCAATGCCAGCGTCAAGGGAAAATCCCTCTCTGCCTGCGTGGCCTATGATTCCCGGCACTATTCCGACGTATTTGCCCTGGATGCTGCCCTGATTTTTGCCGCCAACGGTATCAAGGCCTATCTTTTTACCAGCCTCCGCCCCACGCCGGAACTGTCTTTCGCCATCAGGTATCTGAAAGCCGATACGGGGCTTGTAATCACCGCCAGCCATAATCCGGGTACATACAACGGCTACAAGGCATACTGGAATGACGGCGCCCAGGTAATAGAGCCGCATGACAGGGGAATAATCGCCAGGGTCAATTCGGTTTCTTCCATAAAAGTTATGGATAAGACTGAAGCCCTCCAAAAAGGCCTCCTCGTAATGATAGACAAAGAAGTGGACGAGCCCTACCTTGCCATGGTCAAGGCACAGCTGTTCCGGCCCGAATTATTCAAGAAAATGGCAGCGGAGGTTAAAATCGTATACACGCCTCTGCACGGGACGGGAGCCATGCATTTTGAGAGAGTCATGGGCGACCTGGGCCTTTCCGTATCCACCGTGCCCGAGCAAAAAGCGCCCGATGGCGATTTTCCTACCGTTGCGTTTCCCAACCCCGAAGAATCGGCAGCCCTTAAAATGGCCCTGGATCTCGGCGTAAGGGTTAAGGCAGACGTGGTTATGGCCACCGATCCCGATGCCGACCGTCTGGGTATTGCGGTGCCCGACGGCAGGGGAGGCTTTGCTTTGGTAAGCGGTAACCAGCTTGGCGCACTGCATGCCGATTATATCCTTTTGTCACGCAAAGAATTAGGCAGAATGCCCAAACGACCCGCAATTATAAAAAGCATTGTTACGACGGAGCTGCTTGCGCGCATCGCCAAGAGCTACGGAGCCGAGTGTCATGACTGCCTCACCGGCTTTAAATGGATAGCCGACCTGATGCGCCGCTTCGAAGCCGAAGGGCTGGATTTCGTGTACGGCACGGAAGAAAGCTACGGCTATCTCGTGGAAACAGAGGTGCGCGACAAAGACGGCATAAGCGCGGCAGCCATGACCGCAGAGATGACCCTGTATTGGCGCAGCAAAGGCAGGAGCCTTCTTGACCGGCTGGATGAGCTTTTTATCCAGCATGGCTACCACGAAGAAAAAGGCATCAACAAGTATTTCGAAGGCGCGAGCGGCATGGACGTGATGCAAGGCATCATGGGGAACTACCGTAAGGCGCAACCTGCCAGCCTGGGCGGGCTTCAGGTAGTTCGCATCAGGGACCTTAAGAGCGGCTTGGTCTGGGATACCGCCAATGCTGCCGTAAAAACGAAAACCGAGTTGCCGGCAAGCGATGTTATTCAGTGGTATCTGGAAGATGGCACTTTGGTAACCGTGCGGCCCAGCGGGACGGAACCAAAAATTAAATATTACATACTTGCCCGCACCGAGGCTGGCGATGGCGGCCTGGCTGTTGCCCGCGAATCCAGCGCCAAAAAGACGGCAGCGATACTTGTCGATATCAAAAAGGTCATAGGATGAGCTGGAGCCGGGGAAATGGCCCCGGCGAAAGCCGAAACTACCAAAAACGAGGCAGTTCCCGCACAAGCCGCATGGAAACCGCAGAACTCGACGCTTTAGCCAAACTGTTGCCCAATTCTACATTCGTAGCCTTTGACTTTGAAACCACAGGACTGGACGCAGGCATCGAGCGCATTCTAGAAATAGGCGCGGTCAAATTCGTCATGGCGCAAAGCGATGGCGGCTGGGTGGCCAATCCAGCTGCGACATACCAGAGCCTTGTGCATCCGGGCCGTCAGATTCCTTCACGCGCAAGCGAAGTCCATGGCATTTATGATGCTGACGTAGTAAACGCCCCTTCCTTTGCAGCTGTCGCCCCAGACTTTCTTGCATTTATCCAAGGAACTTGTCTCATAGCCCACAATGCGCCATTTGATTCAGGCTTTTTGATGGCCGAGACAAAAAGAGTGGGGATGGCCCCACCAAAAAATACAGTTTTTGACACTATCGCCATAGCAAAGTCAACGATAAGCGGCCTGCCTTCTTATTCATTGGTAAATTTGGCAAAAAGTTTTGCGATAAAGCAGACATCAGCCCATAGAGGCGATGATGATGCCCGTGTATGCATGGAAATTTTCGGACGCTGTTGCAGACTATTGTTCCCGATTACGCAACCGACTTTATTTTAACACTGGCCCTTGCCTTGTCCGCCCGGATGAGCTCTCTTCGCCAAAAAAGCAAAAAAAGGCTGCCCAAAAACATGGGCAGCCAGATCGAACCATTAACAGGGTGTTGAAAATGTAGTATTACCGCAGCATTTGTAATCAAATGCGCGCGGCTAACTATTAAGGCGCTATCGTAGGCTGCGCTTCGGGATTGATCGAACCATCGGTCGTGCCCGGAACAAATACCTCCGTAGATACTGCGCGAACCGGTGGTTTAAAAACCGATATGGCTATGTCCGATCCCGCAACAAGCAAGGGGATGGAGACAAGCACATTGTCTCCAATGCCGCCCACGTCGATTTTCTTCTCGTATGTGGTGCCGTCGGAAAACACCTCGATAGACAGCGTATGCTTCTTTCCCTTAAGTCGTAGCTTGTCGCGATCGCCGGGGTAATACTCCGAAGACTCGTTGCCATCGACTGAAACCGAGACGCCTTCGATGCCCAGGACCAGACCGTCTTCGGAATCGTTATTGTCTATGTAGACGTAATATCCTTTGCCCATATTGAAAAACAGGACCATAAGCCCTATATAGGCGACAAACACGAGAAAGGAAACGATCAACCTTCGTAGAACCTTGGGAGTGAAAGAAAAATTACTCATTTTACTCCTCCTTCGGTGGCTATCGGGGCGACTCCGCCGCGAAGGCCGGCACGATTGCGGTTTGTTTCGTTTTTTTCTCTCCAGGCATACAGAACCAGGGAGAACGCGATAACGCCGTAACCGATAAACTGCCTGAAATATTCACCCAGGCCAGCATTCCCGGTAAGCCGGTTTGCCGCGAGAGGCGTAACATAGAACAGGAAATGCAAAAGCAGCACGCCGATGAATATATTGGAAATGGAGGCCCGCTTCGCCGAAGCGCCACCCACGAGAATGGCCGCAACGGCAAAAAAGCCCGTGGAATCGTGGGACGTATAGGTAGGCATGGTTCCCATATTCTGGATAAAGATTATCTGGCCGAAACAGGCGAGCACCGTAGAAATGATAATGGCGATAATCCTGGTTCGCTCCACCGGGATTCCGGCGGCGTTTGCGACGGTCATATCGTTGCCGACGGCCCTCATATCCTGCCCCAGTTTTGTTTTCTTGAACCAGACAACGAAGATGCAGAGCGCGATTAGTACCAGGTAGGAGGCTACAGGCAGACTGAACTGCCAGGTACCTGAGCCAAAATTAAAGCGCAGGACATTGTCCAGGCTCTGCTTGAGCGCATCGATATCCAGCGTATTCCTGATGCCGTAACCGCGGGATAGCATGATGTTCGCCGATCGAATGGGTATGATCGTGCCCATGATATAGAGCACGAAGAACTGGTATATTCCGTTCATGAAAAAGGCTAGAATATAACCGGTTACCATTTCCCGGCCTTTAGCCTTGTTAAGGATGACTCCGCAGAACCAACCCAGGAAAATGGAAATAGGCATGCCAAGGAGTGCGGCGAACGCCAAACCGGAAACGCCCATTATATTGTAGTCTACGGCAAAAATAATGCCTATCTGTCCTGCCATGGCTCCCAGAACCATGCCGAAATTAAGCCCCATGCCGGCATAAATTGGAAGGAGCAGCGCTACGACCAAAAACGCATTGCGTCCTAATCGCGTCAGCAGTTCCTGTATGATTCCCGGTATCGTAATACCGCAGAATGGTACGGATGCGAGCCCTATGGTCAGGAAGAGTATGCTGACTGCGTTGTTGGACAGAAATCGTCCCAAGCTTTTAGTTCCGCTCATTTGGAAACCTTTACTTTGCGCGTAAGCGCGTAGATGATGATGCCATTGGATACGATAAGCCTGACAACCTCGGACATATCCGATTTTACTACGGAATTGATTACCGAAGGAGTCATCGTAAGAAGGCCCTGGAAAAGGAAAGCGCCGATGACGACATTGACGATGCTGGCCTTTTTAACCGAAGCTCCCCCGATCAGAAGCGCCGCGATTGCGGAAAACGGCATTAACAACGGGCCGAGGTAGAGCTGGGCGAAACCATAGCTTTGGGTGTACACCAGGCTGCCGACCGCGCCTAAAACCGTAGAAAGAATTACGGAAATCGTGCGCATCTTGTCTACGCTTACGCCGCTTGCCCGGGCATAGTCGGGATTGGAGCCAACCGCAGTCATGGCCGTTCCGGTTCTGGTCTTCATGAACAGGCGCATTAAATATGCACAGAAGGCCACGAAGAGGAGCAAACCCGTTGGGAATTTAAAAAACGGTCCGATTTTAATGGCAAGGAAGTTATCCAGGATAAACCGCCAATGAGGGTGGAGGTTCGTAGCCGAAAGAGTCATTTCGTTGACGGTCAGGTTGGTTCGCAATCCTGTACCCGCAAAAGCCCATACCATATTGGGGTTGGTAAAAGGTAGAATGACCCACATGATGCACATGAACATGACGCTTGCGAATCCTACATAGATCGCAATCGTCATCTCCTCGCCTTTTACCTTATTTAAAAGCTTTCCGTATAGCCAGCCGAACAATACCGCAAAGGGGATGCCGACAGCCAGACCGGTGGCAAATCCAAGCCCACCGGGAATATTGAACTGCAATGTTACAGCCGCGCCGACCAGACCGGCGAGAATTCCCAGGGAAAGGCCGAAATTGAGCCCGCAACCGGATTGTACCATAGGCACAAGGGCTAAAACCCATATCGCGTTTCTTCCGAAGCGGGCCAGGATATCCGAAATGGAGGCGTCAAGCCTGACTCCAACGAAGGGAGCCATCACGAGAAGGCCTAAGAGAAAAACAAAAATAATGACCCGTGGCCATCCGAAGTCCGTTAGGACCTGTTTGATTCTATTCATGCGGACCTCCTAGTTAGATTTTATTCGCTCGCCTGACATGAGGAGACCAAACTCGGCAATGTCGGCCGTTGGCAAGAGGATGCCCGCGATCCGTCCCTCGTCCACAATCGCAACGCGGTCGCAGATGGAGCGGAGTTCTTCCAGTTCGCTGGAAATCATGATAATGGTGGTTCCGAAATCGCGATTATACCGATGCAAAGTATCCAAAACCAGTTTTTTGGCTCCGACATCGATTCCCCGGGTCGGCTCCGATACGAAAAGCAAGGTGGGATTAAGCGCAAATGCCTTGGCAAGGCAGATCTTTTGCTGATTTCCCCCCGATAGTTCCTTAGCGAGCTGATTTGGTCCGGTACACTTGATGCTTAGGGATTTAATATGCTCTTCGGTTAGCTTGCGCATTCCCGCTTCATCCCTTACCTTGAATATTCCGCCAAGAAGCGGCTTAAGCTGGTCGCCATGGATCTGCATTGCCGTAAATGACACATTCCATTCCAGGGTTTCATCAAGCAACAGGCCTACTCCGCGCCGGTCTTCGGAAACGAAGCCCATGCCAATTTCCAAAACGCTGCGGGGATTGTTAAGCTTAACTTCCTTGCCTTTAAAAACAACCTTGCCGCCGGCTAAAAAAAGCCCCATGATTCCGTTGGGAATTGCCAGTTTACCCTGTCCGGCGAGTCCGCCGAAACCGAGTATCTCACCTTGCCTTACGGAAAAGCTGACATCCCTCACCGTTTCGCCGGGCATGTCCACCCACAGATGTTCTACCGATAGGATTTCTTCGCCAAAAACACGGTTGTCCTCGACCAGGCGTTCGGTTGCCACGTGCCGTCCGACCATCCAGGAAGCGATGTCGCGTACCGTAACACCTGCGACCGGGGTGTCTTTTACCACCAGGCCGTCGCGTAAAACTACTATGCGGTCGGCGACGTTGATTACCTCGTGCAGACGATGTGATATAAAAATAATCGAAATACCCTGCTTGGCCAAATTGCGCAAGGCCTGTATCAGTACTTCCGCCTCGGTCTCGGTTAAAACAGCGGTAGGCTCATCGAGAACGAGTATTTTTGTCTGTTCCCTGTTTACCTCACGGGCTATCTCCGTAAATTCCTTGTGCCCAACCGGCATTTCGGAAATAAGCATGTCGGGATCCAGATTGACGCCCAGTTTGGAAATGGCGGCCACTGCCCGTTTCTTCATGAGCCCTCTATCGAGAATGCTCATTCGGTCGCCAAAAACCTCGTTTAATAAACTGGGTTTCATGTCCTCGCGATTGAGCACAATATTTTCTGTAGTGGTAAAACCCGGAATTAGGCTGAATTCTTGATGAACCATGCCTATACCGGCATCGAGAGCATCGAAAGGTGTCTTGAATTTGGCTTCTTTTCCGTCAATATATACAATACCTTTATAACCGCCCGTTTCAGCGATTACCGGCATGCCGAATAGAATTCTCATAAGAGTGGATTTACCGGCGCCGTTTTCGCCGACCAGTCCCAGAATCTCCCCTGCCTTAAGTTCAAAGTTGATATCGCTTAGGACGACATTCCCATAAAACTCTTTGGAGACGTGCTCGACTTTAAGAAGTATGCTTTCTTGACCCATATAGTCCTCTAAACCTGCCATACCGGCTTGGTAGGGCAAGACCCGCGAGTAATACCGCAGGGACAGGATCGCCACCAAAAGTGACGGCGCTACAAGAGCGACTTTAAAAAAAGAGGGGCAAAAAATGCCCCTCCCGGAGGTACAAAAAGAAACTATTATTTGATGGTGGAGTACTTGGGATTGATCTTCTGTTTTGTCGAAGCAAGCACATAACCGGGAGCGCCCATGATATAGGTGTCCATAAATACGGTTACGACATTCTTGGAACGAACGCCGGTGCTGTTATCAGTGTAGTAGGAACCCTTCCACTGAACGCCGGGAGTTGTGACGGCAAGTGCGGTAAAAAGATCATTCATGGAGTCTTTCTTGGCTTTCTTGTCTACAACGTTCATACCGAAAATGGCCAGACCCGCTGTGATGGAGTAGTTCGAGGAGAACTTCCAGGTACCGAAACGGCCTGCTGCACCTTTTGCGACGATGGCTTTCTCGATCTTGTTAACGATTGCGTCGAAGTTTCCGGCCTCTGCTTTGAGGTCAACGCCGAGAGCAGCGGGATAACCCATGAGCGGTGAAGGAATGTCGGACTCGACAAATACGCCGTTCTTGGATTTGATGAGCTCGCGGAGGAGGGGCTCGGTCTGGCCGTCATTGGTGGCGAACATGCATACTTTTTCGCCATTCGGACCATATTTGAGCAGCCACTGGGGAACTTTCTCGGAAATAAACTGCTGGGCACCGGCCATACCAACGTCGGATGTCGGATCAGGGGCGGTTTCGAAAGCGAATTTGAGGCCGAGATCTTTACAAGCCACTTCGAAGATGGCGCGGCGGCGGCTGAGCTGCTCGATGGCCATATGGCGCGCAAAGGAGATGTGTACGAAAGTCTTGGCACCAAGCTGCTTGGCTGCCCAAATGATGGTATAGCCACGGGAAACCTGGTCAAAATCCACTACCATGTCGGCAGTAGCGGAAATAACGGGAAGGTCTTCCTGGGGCATGCCGCCGAGAAGAACGATATCGGGGCGTTTTGCCCTGATACGGCGGAAAGCCTCGGTTACGCCCGGTATTGCCTGAACTACAACGACTGCTTTCATCATGGGGTCATTGGCCAAGGCTTCGATACCGGAAATAACGGTTTCCTGCTGTGAGGGAAAATCGTCCGGATAGACGATGTGCTTGATCATTCCGCCCTCGGCAGCCTTGCCGTAGGTCTTCATGAGCCATTCAGCAGCGCGGAATTCATCTTCTGACTGGGAAGTTGAACCAGTGACCACGCCTATGTGATATGTTGCCTTAGCCTGCGCAAAAACGTTTGTTCCTGCGAAAATAAATGCAATCGCCATGATAATGATGGCAATCTTCATTACTTTCTTCATAAAGCCTCCTAAAATGCTCATTGGCGAAACTGAAACCAGTTGCCATGGACCATAAACAAGCCCATTTCCCTAATTACGATTTCTACCAATATTTCGCTCGGCAACGCCGAGTGCTACTATAATGAAGCGGGAGAGCGATTTTGTCAACAAATATTCCTAGTCTGCTTTAGAAATATTTCATTTCTTTTATTGTAATATCAGCCAATGAAACGCCGACTTTATTAGGACATTACTGTCATCTACCAAAAATAGCGCCTGCTCCGCCAAAGCATCCTGTCCCCTGGACTTGTCCCATAAGGCCGTCCATTCAGGGACGGGTAAAAACATCGCGCCCGGAAGGCCAAAGTCTTCCGGGCGCACTGAAGGTAATTTACGAGTTACTTTTTCTTACCAAGCTTATCCGACACCCAGATGATAAGGAAGAACATGAACAGGGTTACAAAGACCCCGATGAGCCCTCCGACGGTTACGCCGAGTGCCTGGACAGTCGTAGATGCGCCGCGTAGATAATCGATGATATTCTGCATGGTCTAGTCCTTTCAGCCTACGAGAAGCGGCACGAGCGCGAGCACCATGCCTCCGGCGATTACCGAGCCCAGTTGGCCCGATACGTTGGAGCCGATGGCATGCATGAGGATTATGTTGCCCTTTTCCTCTTCCGCAGCCATTTTCTGCACGATGCGCCCGGACATCGGGAAGGCCGAAATTCCGCATGCGCCTATCATTGGATTGACTTTTTTATCCTTGGGGAGGAACAGATTGACGAACTTGGCGAAGAGCACGCCGCCTGCAGTGTCGAAAACAAACGCTACGAGACCCATGCCCATGATCATGAGCGTCTTCCAGGAAAGAAAGGCCGCCGCGGTCATGCTGGAGCCGATGGTAATGCCCAAAAGCAAGGTTACGAGATACGCCAATTCATTCTGAGCAACTTGGGAAAGGCGCTCAAGTACGCCGGATTCGCGGATAAGGTTGCCGAACATGAGCGAGCCGATAAGCGGAACCGAAATCGGCGCGACAAAGCCGGAAATCATGGTAACGAGAATCGGAAACATAATCTTAAGCCATTGGGGCACGCTTGCCTCGTGATAGGCCATGTGCATGCGCCGCTCCTTCTTGGTGGTAAGGAGCTTGATTACCGGAGGCTGGATGAGCGGCACCAGCGACATGTAGGAATACGCGGCAACCGATATGGGACCCAGCAGCTCGGGAGCAAACAGGTTTGCCACGAAAATAGAGGTGGGGCCGTCCGCGGCGCCGATGATGCCTATGCTGGCGGCCTCCTTAAGCGAGAACCCCAAAAGCGTCGCGATGATCATGGTGGCGAATATGCCGAACTGCGCCGCCGCGCCGAAGAAGATCATCAACGGATTCTTGAACAGCGGGCCAAAGTCGATCATGGCTCCCACGGCGACGAAAATGAGCAGCGGGAAAAGCTCGGTCTTGATACCCATCTCGTACAAAACATTGAGAAACCCCGGGTCGGTAACACCAGCACCTGCGGCCGGAATGCCGGCTATCGAGAGCGGCAGGTTGACGAGAATGGCACCGAAGCCGATGGGCAGAAGCAACATAGGCTCATACTGCTTCTTGATGGCCAGGAAAATGAGCAGTCCGCCGATGGCGTACATTGCCCCCTGCTGCCAGGTAAACGAAGTAAAGCCGATAAAAACGCTATTCATGATCCACACTCCTTGTTACAAGAAATTTCAAAACAATGTCTCGCATTGATAAAACTGAAAGCGGATGGGCGATTCCTATCCTTCGAGTTCTTCAAGCTGCCTGAGTGCGAGCTCGTCGTCGGGGACTGCGTCGAGCACAAGCCTGAAGAAACCGATGGCCTCCGCGTCGCGATTCTGCTTGCGGGCGAGTATCGCCAGATTTGATAAAATCTTTACATTATCGCTTTCCAGCCGCAGAGCGCGCTCCAGATGCCCTCGCGCCTGGGACAGCATCCCCAGCTCCAGTTCGCAGATGGACAGCTCGTTGAGGAGGTCAACCTCCTCCGCCCCGAGGTCGAGAGCCTTGATAAAGGCGGCGTATCCCGCCTGCCACCGGGCAAGCCGGCGGTTAGCCCAGCCCACCAGAAACCAGCCGTTCCAGACATTGGGGTCTTTCTCGAGAAAACCCATCGCGCGCGCGATGCCTTCTTCCTCGCGTCCCATCTTTATAAAGTCGAAGGCTTCCTTGAACATGGAATCGCGCTGGCCGCGGTCGCGCAGGCGCTGGACGATTTCACCCGCCTTCTGGAGCTTCGGCTCGTCGTCGCCCAGGCTCAGATAAGTTTCAAAAACTTCACAGGCCCGTCCAAAATTGCGCGTTTTGAGGAAAAAGAAACCGGCGTTGAAAAAAGCGTCCGGGAAGGCAGGTTCCAGTCCCAGGAGGATTTTGTAGGCAGCGAAGGCTTTATCCCGCGCGGCATCCGCCAGGTCTTCCTTCCCGGCCTTGTCCATTGCTTCGGCCCTATCCTCGTGCAATACGGCAAGATTTACGAGCGGCTGGGGGTTTTCGGGTACCAGACCGCTGAGAGCCAGGAATATTTCTTCCGCGACGTCCAGGTCTCCATTGCGCGCCTTCAGGATACCGGTATCCGACAGTTCGGCGAAAATTCCGGGTTTGATTGCGAAAATGAAACGACGGTAGTAGGCCGCGTGCTCGTTGTCCGGCTGGTACGCAAGGAGCCGGAGCATGCCTGCAACCAGCATTTCCCAACTAAGCTCATTGAGTGATTCAAGCACCGACAAGTCTTTACCCAGTTCCACCGGCAAGAGTATTTCCGGCTCCACTTGAAAACCGCCTATCTTGCGGGCCATGGTATCGGGTATGCGTATAAAAACAATACTTCCCGGCAGGAGTTTTTCTGCCTCAGAATTCATTATGATCTCCTGCTTTGTTGTGGTTTACGTCATGCAAATTCATTTTAGCCTTTTGCCTCGGTAATCGGCGAATCCATCCCGTACGGACCGCCCGCAACCTCGGGGGGCTTAACAGCTCCGGCTTGAGCCGCCGCGGAATTTTCCATAGGCGCCTGTTCGCCGGTCTTCAATGCCTTTTGCTGCGAAACGTACAGATTTATGTGTATCTTGTACGACATGGGGACGGTGCCCTCGTCAAAACACACCGCAAGCGCAGCCAAGTCCTTGCGACCCTCCACATCTTCGGAGCGGACTATCTTTCCGGGTATTTCGACAGCTTCCGCAGGTTCGTCGAGATCAAGCCTCATCACGCAAGTTTTGCCCACAAGAAATTTCCCCAGCCCCATGATAAGCAGTTTAGCCCCGCCAAAAGACAAATCCCGGATAATGCATTTCCGGGGAACGCCTTGAACCAGAAGAGAGGTTTCCTTGCGCAGGATATTCATTTTGCGCATGCTATCGGGAGTCAGGGGGATGCGCTCATCCCGGCGACGGGCGGAATTGACGTTGGCCTCGAGGACGTTGCCGACTATTTCCACGAAATCGTCGGGAGGGCGCTGGGTAAATTGAAAATTCATGAATTGAAGCGTACCGTTGGACTGGGCGTAGGGAGCCATGCCGGTAACGCGACCCGAGATAAAAAAAGTAACAGGATCGGTTTTATACGCCAGCTTGAAGCACAGCCGCAAACTGATCATATTATTAGCTTTTTTAAGGCGTTCCATGAAGGCTTGCTTGGTACCCGCAAGCATCTTTGCGCCCAAAAATGAACTGGAATACAGGACGCAGGGCCATTGTTCTCCGAGGCACTTGAGGAACACGTTCTGCGGCAGCAAACCGGTGGACTTAACCATCTCTTTGGTGAAGGTAACGTCTATTGTGCGAAACGTATCGTAAAATTTGTTGATCTGCTGGCTTGTTGCGTTAGGCATCGTGGCCTCAGTTTAGGATAAATCCAATAAATGGTCAATGAAATCGCGGCTGAATAATTTGCAAAACCAGCTCCTGGCATTCCTTGACAAAGCGATGATATTTTTCTATGGTTTATGCCGGCCAAAGCGCATGCCCGGCTATTCTAATTTTGCCGGAGGTAGGTTCAATGAAGGAACAGTACCAGTTTCCGCTGGAAGATTACATGAGCCGTGAGCGCTTCGAGCGAATCAAGGGGTTTGCGGCGGACAAGGCTACCCCCTGCCTGATTTTGGACACGGCCGTTGTGCGCTCAAAATATGAGGAACTGCGTAAAAACATTCCATTCGCGAAGATTTTTTACGCGGTTAAGGCCAACCCTAACGACGTCATCGTAACCCTGCTTCGGGATCTCGGTTCCAGTTTCGACGTGGCTACCAGGTACGAGCTCGATCAGCTTCTGCGCCTGGGCGTTACGCCCGACCGCATGAGCTTTGGCAATACCATCAAAAAAGAGCGGGACATAGCGTATTTTTTTGATAAGGGCGTTCGGCTCTTTGCCACGGACAGCTTCGAGGACGTAGACAAAATAGCGCGAGCCGCGCCTAAATCGAAAGTATTTTTTCGCATCCTGACGGAAGGCCTGGGAGCGGACTGGCCGCTCTCGCGAAAATTCGGCTGCCACCCGGAAATGACGAAAAACCTTATCCTGCACGCCAAGGACCTGGGCCTTGACCCATACGGCATATCCTTCCATGTCGGAAGCCAGCAGCGCGACATCGGGCAATGGTCAAACGCCCTTGGCAACGTAAGCAATATTTTCGGCTGGGCGGAGGATCACGGCGTAAAGCTCAAGATGATCAACATGGGCGGCGGCTTTCCTTCTAATTATATCGACCCCACGAATCCTATCGAGCATTATGCCGGGGATATAACCGGCTACCTCAAGAACAATTTCGGAGAGGAACTGCCCGAGATAATAATCGAGCCGGGCAGGTCGATTACCGGCGACTGCGGCGTGCTCGTAACCGAGATCGTCAACATAGCCAAGAAAAGCACGCATGACCTGTATCATTGGGTGTTCTTCGATGTGGGGAAATTCGGCGGCCTTATCGAGACCCTCGACGAGGCAATCAAATACCCCATCTACTTCGAGCGCAGCGGTCCCAGCCTCGACGTGATAATCGCCGGCCCTACCTGCGACAGCATGGACATATTGTACGAAAAAAAATCCTACGAGATGCCCGCAGGCACCAAAATCGGGGAGCGCGCATTTGTGCTGACCACCGGCGCATACACGCAAAGTTACAGTTCGGTATATTTCAACGGTTTTCCGCCTTTAAGCGCTTATGTTTTAACATAAACGTTTAAAGGCGATGTAGTAGGGAAATTCATATATGGCGTCGCTGAAAGCGACGTGCAATTCCACCTTTGCCGGCTTATGTGCTAACATAAGCCGACAAAGGTGGGCTTGCAAGGAAATAATTATATGGCGTCGCTGAAAGCGACGTGCAAGTACGCCCTTGGCGATGCGGCAGGGGATTTTACGGCCTCCTGTCGCTAACCTGAAAACTGGTAAATCCGGCTTTTCTTAGCAAAACGATAGTGGCCGACAGTTCGGCGGCATTTACGTATACGACGACACGGGTCACCGTGCCGCTTGTCTCAAAGGCAACGCTTATGCCGGCTCTGGCGGCTTTTTCCTTCATGGCTTGCGCATTAGCAAGTACTCCGAAAGAGCCCAGTTGTATCCGTTTCTGGGGCGGTTTTAGTACCGTTGGAGATTCGTGCAGGATAAAAAGCCGTACGCGCGCGGTACCGGTTTTATCGAGTCCTATGCGCATTCCGGCTGCCTGCGACAGATCGATGATCCGATCGGCGACAAATGGCCCGCGGTCATTGATACGGACAGTGACTTCCAGCCCGTTTTCGATGTTGCGGACAAGAACGATTGTGCCGAATGCCAAGAGTTTATGCGCAGCGGTAAAGCCTGACTTGTCGAAAATCTCGCCGTTTGCGGTTTTCCTTCCATGAAACGGGTCACCATACCAGCTGGCAATGCCGCTCTGATACACCGGCCTTTCGGCTTGAGGAACAGCGCCTTGGGCATAGGCAAAAAAAACGCATGCGCACCATAGGTACGCAATTGCCGGCATTTTATCACTTCTTATCGCCGGGGAGATTATCAAGCTTCCCGTGGCATTTCGGAAGCAGCCTTGAAAATAATGGAATATAACTCGGGGATATCGGCTTCCTCCACGGTGGAGAAAGCCACGCGCAGCCATTTTTCCTGCATGGATATGACGCCTACCGCATATACCTCCAACAGCCTTATGCGCAAAGCCTCCGCCGAGAAACCTTCGCACAGGAAACACATGAAGTATCCCGAATTGAAAGGCAACACCTTCAATCCGGCGGGAGGAGCGGAAACCGACAGAAATTTCTTTACCGCATGGTAGCGTCTTTCGAGAATAGCCATGAATTGCGCTTTTTGGATGTCGAAAGACTCCTTTTCCATCGCCTTGAGCAATATGTATTGTGTAGGACCGGTGGCATTTGAAATGCTGGAACGGATCACGCCCATGAGTTTTTTTACCAGCGCACCGTACTTGTGCTCATCCATACCCCTGCAACCGTAGGTTATATAGCCGCCGCGGAATCCCCAGACAAAATCTTCCTTGGTTGCTCCATCTACTTTCGCGGCCAGGATATTGGGATGCACATCGGCCAGCATGGCAAAGATGGACTGGCGTAAACTTCCATCTTCATATTGCAGGCCAAAATAGGCATCGTCGGCGATTACGAAAAGGTCGATACCCGAATCGGCTATCCCGACAAGCGCATTGACGATGGCATCCGCTTCCAAAGCGCTTGGCGTATAGCCCGTGGGATTGTTGGGAAAGTTGAGGATAAGGACTGCCTTATGGCGCCCGTCCGCGGCTGCGTGTATTGCCTTGACCATGCCAGATACGTTGAAGCCGTTCTGCGCATCGAAAAACGGATAGGTAGAAAGGCTGCCCCCTTCGCGTTCCTCCATGACCAGGCGATAATTGGGCCAGAACATATCAGGTACCACCACAGGGTCGCCTGGATTGACGAACATGTCCGCCAGGTAAGAAACTCCGGCGGTAAGCCCGGGAACCGCGACGGGAAGGGAAATATGCTTGCCTTCCAAAATGGGGTTCTTCTTGAAAATCTGCTTGCGCCAGGATTCGCGGAGCGCGGCAACGCCGGCCGTGGGGGCATAGGCAACGGCCTCCCTGGCGGACAAAAGCGGCAGATGCTCGGCAATCGCGTCAAGTATCATGGGCTCACCCTTGGTAATTGCCATTCCTATGGTAGCGTTAAATTTATAAGCCCGTTCCGCAGCTTCCGCGCTCTGCGACAAAATACCCTTGGGAAAGTACATGCGCATGCCAACCGTGGATAAAAGCCTGGAAGCACAGGTATCGGAAAGAACCTTATTTAATTCTTCGGCTAAAACATTCATAAAACCCCCGTTTTCATCATTTGGTATACAAAAGCCTGTGCATACTGTCAATACGGGGTACTTCGCCGTTCAGTTTAACCGGGTTTTGGAAACCTTCTTCAAACGCAGGTTTTTAGATGTTTACCCTGCATTATTGCGATTATGCGCCATATTTCCCGCCAGCGGCCTTGCATGATGCCAAAATAGGTTTATACTTGATTTGTGCAGAGTTCCGTAGCAATTAAGAGTCCGTCGTTTTACAAATCTTTTAGGAAACCTTTGGAGGATCCAGCATCATGGTCAAGAAAAAATACAATAAGTCCGGTTCCAAATGCACCGTTACATTTGTTATTTCTCCTGAGCAGGCCGCTGGGGTAAGCACCGTCAACCTTGTGGGAGATTTCAACAACTGGAGCAAAGAATCCCTGCCGATGGCACCAAACAAGGAAAAAGGCTACGAAATAAGCCTGGAACTGGAACCGGGGCACGAATTCATGTTTAGATATCTGCTGGACCAAAACCGCTGGGAAAACGACTGGAATGCCGACAAATACGTGCCAAGCCCCTACACGGACACCGACAACAGCATCGTAATTGTCTAAAAGGGCGTTATAAGTCCTCGGATGAGCATCTTAAACACTTCCAAAATGTAACAGTGCCGCAGCATCTGTAATCAAACGGGCGGAATGTTTAAGGTTGCTGGAACAGCCACAGGCTTTTTCAACAAGCTGCTAATCAAGGCGATGGCAGGAGAAAGACACGTGCATGAGCTTCCGGCCGGGAATTCAATATCTGTGTGAAATCCAGTGCGATCCTGGACTCCGCATCGAAGCACAAAATTTTCCGTGCGGCAGGGTTGCCCGGCGCTGCGAGCGCCAAGAGCTTTCTGGCGGGTTTTCCATCGCTGCCGTCCACCAGCACAAAAAAAACCGAGCCACTATTGAGCGTCAGCAGTGCTTGAATCACGTTCGTGGTAAACCCTCTATCCGGAAGCCACGGGGAGACCTTTGCAAAACTTCCGCCTTCCCGCATATCCGAACCGGTAACAAGCGCGGCAAAGGGAATCTCCGAAAGTTCTATAATCTTTGCGGCAGGTTTGCCTATCGAAGCGAAGTAATCATCAACCGTGCCAAAATCCAAAATAGCGCGAAGCAATAGACCGGTTTTAGTCCGCGGCAGCAAACTTGCGGATACAGTGCCAAAAGACGAAAGCTGTAAGTGGATTTCCGCAATGGAGGGATTGCCGACAGGCGTCGAGGCAGTCCCAATAACGAGATTCCAGTCGATGGATGATTTCAGCGCGCCGTAAAGGAACGAAAAATCCTGCATTATAAAATAGTATATAAGCGTATTGACAGAGATTCCAGAACGCACAACTGCCCCACCTACGACATAATCGATGAGCGTCTTCTCGTTTTTTGGCGTAAGCAGCAGATAGCTCCTGCCGTCGTCGGAAAGAAACCACTTGAGCGCCTTGAGATACCCTGTGGAGCTTTCCCTTTTTATTATGATGTTGCCCCGGGCCGAATAGGGATTCGTTCCGTTTTGCTCCCTTAAAAACATAACATAAAATACCGCAGCGGCCTGTTCCACGGAAATGCGTACCGTGCCACTGGAAGTATCGCGCAGCGCCGGCTTGAATAGAATCGCGGAACTTGCAGGAGCCGTAATAAGCGCCGACAGGAATTCGGATCTGATTGACAGAAAATCCGGAAAAACTTTGACTGCCTGATCAAGGACCGCGGTTTGCGACAAAACCGGCGCAAGCATCAGCAAGGCAAAAAAAAATAAGAATACCAGTCTGGGGAAACCGGTACGAAAGTATCTTAGCATCAAATAACTCCAAATCGTAAGAAATACCGCACCCGGCGCACAGGGAACAAGCTATGCTTTCTAATCCGTACAGTATAGCACACGTATTCGGTAATTCACGGAAGCCTTGCCCCATACCTGCGTTACGGAGTAAATTGCATGCTATGTATAGCACAGATTTATCCGCCTGGAAAGGCAAGGACATAGCTGTCGGGTTATCCGGCGGAGTCGATTCAAGCGTAGCACTTGCCATGCTGCAGCAGGCAGGCGCCCGCGTAACGGGAATCACCATGAAGATATTCAACCCGGCGATTATAAATTTGCCGCCGGGCGTGGACGCTTGCTACGGACCTACCGAAGAAGCAGACATCAGCGACTGCGAAAAGCTCTGCGCGAGCCTGGGAGTCCCCTATTTGGCCCTGGACCTTGCCAAGGAATACGAAGAAAAAGTCCTGGACTACTTCAAGGCTGAATATAAAGCCGGAAAAACGCCGAACCCCTGCGTGCGCTGCAACGTGGATATGAAGTTCGGCTTTCTGCTCGAGCGGGCGCGGGCCAGCGGCGTACACTTCGATTTCTTTGCCACAGGCCATTACGCGCGACTGGCGATGCGGAACGGCGTTCTGCACCTGCGCACCGCGGTGGACGGTACCAAGGACCAGACCTACTTCCTTCACCGCCTCGACCCCAAGACGCTGGCCACTGTGGTTTTTCCCCTGGGAGAAGTTACCAAGACATCGGTCAAGGAAACCGCGCGCGCACTGGGGCTTGCATCCGCCGACAAGCCTGAAAGCCAGGACTTCGTGGGCGGCGACTACGGCGTGCTCTTCGACTCGGCAGAGCCCGGCGACATCGTCGACGAAGAAGGGAACGTACTGGGCCGGCACAAGGGAATCGTCCACTACACCATCGGTCAGCGCCGGGGAATCGGCATGAGCCTGGGTCCGACGCCCATGTATGTCGCGGGGCTGGATGCCGCCAAGAACCGCGTCATTGTCTCCGCCAATGAAGACCTGTTCGCGAGCGGGCTCCTGGGCGGCGACGCGATACTGCACGACAGGCGGCTGGAATTCCAGGACTTGGAGGTATTGGTTCGCATCCGCCAGAACCACAAACCTGCCGGTGCCATCGTAAGCATACAAAACGGCAAAGCCGAAGTCAGGTTCGATAATCCGCAGCGCGCAGTAGCTCCCGGCCAGTCTGCCGTATTCTACGACAGCGAAGGATTCGTACTGGGCGGCTGCATAATCGAGAGCAGTATCCGGGTGTAGGGCTTCGGCTTGACCCCCAGCGCTTGGCTCGGTATATTGATATTACTTGGGGGTGCCCCGGTTTCGACTGTTTCGGTCTGATCCTTGGGTTGCAGGTGGCGTGCCGATGCCTACTCTCGGCAAAATCTTTAATTGCCAACAACAACGGCAATTTCGCTCTCGCAGCGTAAGCTCCGATAGCGACGAACCCCGCGGTGCCCCGCTCTGAGCGCCGCGCCAGGTTTGCAACCCGACCAGGGCTCACCTACCGTCATGCCTGCGGGACGGCGGGGAAACTAAGCAGGCTACGGATAGGAAAGCGCGCCGGTTCGCCACCCCCTTCCCGACAAAACGAACAACCGAATAAACTTGTAGACGCTCCTGGGTCGCGCATCAGGACGCGGGTTCGACTCCCGCCACCTCCAAAAAAATTAAGCCCCGCCATTCGGCGGGGTTAATTTTTTGATAAGGAGGTGGCGGGAGTCGAACGGGTATGAGCGCCGAGTGAAGCGAGGAAAAGCGGCCCCGGATGGCCGCGTCAGCGAATACCCCGGCCTGGAAGTCGAGGGCACGATGCCCGAGACTGGAAGGTCGACTCCCGCCACCTCCAAAAAAATTAAGCCCCGCCATTCGGCGGGGTTAATTTTTTGATAAGGAGGTGGCGGGAGTCGAACCGTAGAGCCCGCGCCGCGAATGCGGCGAAAAGCGCACACGACGTGCGCGAAAGGGCTCGGAGGCGGCCCGCAAGTCCGAGACACGAAGTCGAGGACTGTAGGGGACTCCCGCCACGAGTACTCTCGTGAACCTACAAGAGATTAGCCAACATACTTATAGGGTCTTTCCAGATATATCGTTTGCTTTGCTTCTTATTTAATAATCCTTCTGTTCAACATGCTGATACTACGGGAATCGGGTTGTGGTGCTGTCCTTATACTTTAAGGATTCCGCGAAAGCCTCGTACCGCGTAATAGGAATCGGCCCCGTTATGGTAGGTAAAGACATGGTCGTACCGTCTGTCGCAAAACAGAGCGCCGCCGAGTTTCCTTATCGCGGCGGGGGTTTTTACCCAACACGAAGTCTTAAGGTCGAACTCGCCCAGTTCCTGTAATTTCCTATATTGGCCTTCATCGAGTAGTTCCATGCCGATTCTTTCCGCCATTTCGACGGCGCTCGCCTTCGGCTTATTCTCTTTCCTGGAATCCAGGGCTTCTTTATCATAGCAGACGCTTCTGCGCCCTGCGGGAGCCTCTTTCGCGCAGTCGCAAAATACGATTGCATGGCTTGCTTTGTCATAGCCGATCACGTCCGGTTCCCCGCCAGTAAGTTCCATCTCTCCCAATGCTTTTAACGCTTTTTCGTTGCGCAAAAGCATCTTTTCCACGGAACTCCATTCTATGCCCTGGTGATACTGCGTATTCTTCCTGAACCGGGCTTCCAGGGTTTTCAGTAAGCTTTCTTTATTACCAGTCTCCATATAGTCCTCCGATACCGCGCAGGGATTTTCTTCACGTTCGCGCAAAAAAACGATTCTATTGCCCGTTTGGTTATCCGGGTAGTTGAGCAAGCTCTTCTTCGGCGTCTTTATCGCGAAATAAATGCATCTTGTTTTTCGCCGCGGCGAACATCGCGATTCCGCTTATAAGTATGGTATAGATGACGAAATAATGCTTATTCATTGTGGGGGAATATTGTATCCCGCTGAAAGTCAGGTCAGTTTGGAATATGATAGCCGCGTTGTTCATCATCCAATGGAAAAATATGCCAGCAAAGAACAGATTGTTTTTATTCCTCTGGTAAAAATGCGTCATAAGTATGGAAACCGCCATTTCCGCGATGATAAAAAGCGGATAGTATGGTAATCCTATCGCGTATTGCGTCGACCCTGGCCGTATGAATTCCACGAAGTGCCACGCCCCAAAATAAGCGCCGACTATCAATGAGCTTACGAGCGGGGATTTGGTCTTTAATAATTCCGGCAGCGCATAGCCCCGCAATCCAAATACCTCTTCCACCAGCGGTCCGCCGAGCAAGATTACCAGAAATAAAAGCGGCAGCAACAAGGGTTCGGTCCTTATCATCTTAAAGGAGGGAATATCTCCAAATATGACATAGGCAATGAGCAGGGTAAGGACATTGGCGCTAATCAAAAGCGCTGATATTTTAAGATATTCGAAGAGCGGAGCCTTTATTCGAATCGCGGATTTCAGCTGGCCGAGTACGCCGCGCCATCCTTGTAACAGGATAGTCAGAATAATTCCCGAAATAGGCATACCGTACATAAACCAAACCGGCTTTCCGCTTAGCAGCATCGGCCCATACCCAAGCAGTGTCGTTAGAGCGAAGAAAACGATGATCCGGTGTCTTATGATAAAATTAAGCATATGATTCCTTGACCTTAAGGGTCGGGCACCGCTAGACTCCATGCCTGCCCATGATCCGCTTTACTTCTTCCTATCCAACCAATTTCCTTGCCCGTTATGAACTGGAGCCTCAGGCCTAGCTGGGCTGCGTGATGCTGGGTAGGCCGTGTGCATTTTATATAGCGTTCCGCCTTGCTCATCGTCCCGTAATAATCGGCCTTGGGGATAAGCAGCCCATCATCGGCTTCCGCTCCCATTTTCATCGTGATCTTGTCGACGCAATGCCGAAAGTAATGTTCCAAAAGGTCCCTCGTATACTGCCTTTCCGCGATTCGGCCTTCGAGTTCTTCATAGCAGCCATATTCCGCTTCATGCGCGGCATGGAACGATTGACCCTTTAACTCGCCCTCGTTCTCGCTCGAATTCAAGTCTCAGTCGAATAGCGCGTGGAAGACCACCCGGGAAAACGGGTAATCGTCATGCCGCTCATCCCATTCGCTTTCAGGGCATCTGTCGATGCAGTCTTTCAGCGTTCCAAGGCTAGCCAGAAGCTGGCTTATAGATTATTCCAGTAATGACAGGACGCCTTCGTTATGGCGAAGGTCTTTATAGTTCCATATTACCGACCGCGCTTCCATAAGCCACAGCGCGACTTTTTCGGCGTCTATTTCGCCTACGTTTTTATATGATATTTCCGCCGCCTTGAATTTTCCCACGGCAATAAGCCCGATCCCTTCAAAAGACTGCCCGCTCCAAAACAGGAGGGCAATGCCGTTCTTTTTAAGCGAATACCCTACTATAGGATTGCCATCGCTAAACCATACCGGCGCTCCATGGTAAAGCTTGCCGGTATCCGCTGCCAGATGTCGCTCGATCAAAAGCCGCAATGTTTCACAAACCTCCCCTAGCCCTTTTTCAAGATGTAACGAATACTCGCTTATTTCGCTCATGCTCTGCCCCTCTCCATATAAGAGTCCTTCTATGCCGTCCCGTCTTTTCTCCATACCATTTCCGAAAACTCCCCGAGTATCGCGTCGAGCTGCCCTTCATACAATTTATCCAATTTCCTAAACCCGCCACCGTCGCGGCTGAATATCAGGTCGGGCTCTTCTATTGCACTATGATCCACAAGCAGATTCTCTTTCGTTTGCTCGGCAATCTTTCTTAGCCAAGCGCGCTGTGGCGTAGTCCACTTTTGCTTGGAAAGGATTATCTGCAAGGCATGCTCGACACGCTCGTCATAAGGAATGAGGCTATCGCCTAAAGCCGCCTGGCGAATGAAGCCTATAATACGAGCGGCCATCTCGTGATTCGTCGTCTGGTACCACGCCGTTTCAAGGCTAGTTTCAGAGAAGCCTTCCTGGGCAAGCGCCATCTCCAGCGTTTTTAGATCCTTCCGAGTGAGCTCTCGCGGCCGGGTCAGCACGGTAACGAGGGCTGGGATGTCGTTTATGTGGCCGGTAATATATGCCTTGAACGCATCCAGGTAAGCTTGCGGCCTTTTCTTGCAGTCGTATAAACGATCGATTCCGGTTATTTCGTCATCACCAGTATGTATTAAAAAAGTAGTATCGTGAGCATCGCCCACGCGATCGAGTATCTCGCCTAAATCAGGATTCTTGGTAAACCACTCAACAACTTCCGTGATAGGCATAGCCTTGAGTTTCTTGGCAAAATCGCTGGGGCTCATGCCGGTGCAGGTCTCGAAATCGACCTCAGACTCGGCCGAAAGATGGCGCTTCTTGCTCTGCAACTTGGCAATAAACTGGTCGCGTACCAGCTCCTGTACCGATTCATCGCTGGCGCCGCGTAGCTCTTCCCCGAGTTGGGAGAAGCTTTGCTTTGGATTTACGACGACCGGCTGCATCGCGGTCATGTCCTTGATGTTATCGAAAAGTTGCACAACGTCGAATACGCGGAACGGTCCCTTTGCCACGCCGTCAAAGTCGCACAGTCGGGTAGCACGGCCGAGCATCTGGTCAAACAGGATGCGGCTATTTACCCTGCGGAGGAATACGAGGTTACAGATAGAGGGAACGTCGATACCAGTCGTCAATAGGTCTACCGTAACCGCCACGCTTGGCGAGCGCTCGTTTCGATACTTGCGTATCAGTTCGAGCGGCTTGTCTGCCGCACCGGTAATCTTGACTACCGCATCGTCGTCCACTTCGCCCCATTGCTCGGTAAAAGCTTCCTTGAGGAGATGCACGACGAGGTCTGCATGCGCGTCATTGGCACAGAATACTAAAGTTTTTGGTCTAGCGCTTGGGTCTATTTCCTTGGCAAGATAACTACAGATAGCCTTATTAAATCCTTCGGTTATAACTTTTTTATTGAAGTTCTCTACTTCTATATGAATCTCGTCGGGTGCCGTAAAGAGATCCAGTTGTTGCGTGCGCGTCGAATACACTTGAACCTCTTCACCGGCAGCCCAGTAAATGCCGTCGGTAGAAAGCCTCGTGCTGATCTGTATCGGGGGCTCGTAGTCCACGAGGTACCCGTCTATAACCGCTTCGCGATAGCTGTAAGAATAAACAGGAAGGCCGAAAATCTCGCTGGTATGCAAAGCGGGCGTCGCGGTGAGGCCGATCTTTACCGCATCAAAATAATCGAGCACTCGCCGATATTTGGACACGTAGTCCTCGAATCCACGGAACAGCATCTCCGTATCCGAAAGCTCGCGATCAAGA
>JANNSO010000127.1:0-12712 GCA_031402655.1 Spirochaetota bacterium
AAAACTGAAGTTTTTAGAGGCCCCCTATATAAAGAATATCAAAACCTATGAATCCCAATAATGGATATTCCTTATACAATGTAGGCCAGCCTATTATTGGTTATTTTGTTCCTTCAACACGCTATACAATTATCCGAATAGTATTTCTAACTATAATATTATATTATTATTGCCTGCAGGGTCAACCTAAGCCGGCCTTAGACGGACGCCTGCGTGCCGGATACGAAAGACACAGATAAAATTGAAGTCACGCGCTAGCATGTGTATACTAGTGTATAGTGGAAATTGCAGCACAGGAGGGTTCCTTGAAAAGATTTTTATGCCATTTTTCAATACTTCTAGCGGTCTTGTCACTATGCCTTGGATGCCCTCAGGTAAGTGCGGATGGTTCGCTCACGATTAATGTCAATCAAACAATCTCGCGATCTCTCATCGTGAACGGAGACTTGATCGTCCAAGGAGACGCGGTTTTGGATGTCGATTTCAGTGCAAGCGGTCAACAGTACCTCGTGGTAAAGGGTAACGTCATCCTGCGCGATAGCAGTATCGTCAATTTTCATGGAACGCCGGGAATGAACGAAGATGCCTTCGTGATAGCGAACACATTCTCGTCCGAGTATTCCATCTCCCTCGAGAACGATTCGCTACTCTCACTCTCGGACGGGATGTTCAAGACGCAGGCAGCCTCGGGTGGAAGCGTATCCATGGAGTGCAAGGCTTCGGATCGGGCCAGGATGATAGTTAAATCATATATGCTGGACACCTCCAATTCCTGGTTGTTGGGGTTTTTCAATGATGAAGCCTCCCTCAGGGTTCTGGATTCTAAGTCGATCCCGACCGAGATATATCTGTACGACTCCTGTGACGTAGAATTGGCCGGGGAAAGGACGGAAACCGGTGTATGGCTTTCCTACTTCGAATCAGGGACGTATTCGGCGGTTCTGCCGGATCAGACGGGTGCAACTTATTCCTGGGATATAAGCGCCGGATGGCATCTGAAGATTATCGATGCAAAAATCGGTTTGGCGGCACAGTGCAAGCCGGGTGCCAACCTTACGGTCTATGGTACCGGCGCGCCGGAAACGGGTGAGTTCAAGATAGGGTATTTCGCCGGCAACGAGGATTTAACCGGGCTTAAAACTGGTTTACAAAATGGAATCGTCGTCCCGGGGCGGCTGACGCTTAACCAGGTCCAGCTCGGACCTATAGCTTGGCAGATCTATGTTGAAAACAATACGCTCGCCACGATCAGTGATTCCACCATAAATGAAATTGGCATAGGCGGAGATGGCCATGTCGAAGTGGATGGATGCGTCCTTCAGTTGGCCGTACTTGCAGCCATGCATCCAGCAAGCACGCTCACCATTCTTAACTCAGACATCTGGAACCAACTGATCGACGCGGAAAACGGCGCACACATATCTATTGTCAACAGTTCTATCCATGGATCGCTTTTCCGCGCAGGAAGCCCGAACTCGGCCATATCTGTTACGAGCGGAGCATTTTTCGACAACCCCCCGATAAATCCCGCAGTCCCCATGGTTGACATTCAGAGCGGATATCCCAACTACAATCCTTTCAGGACTCCCGGTTCCGCAGCAAAGTCAGGTCAGGGGACGGTTAGCACTGCCGCTTGCTTAAATGCGCCTTTTTGAGTGGAATACCCATGCCAGCTTGCCAGGCACCCGCTTGGATGAGGATTTAGCTTGACAAGCGCAGGTTCAAGGCTCAAAATTGGCTTAACCCGGACGGGTTTACACGCTCTTAACCTCAAAATTGCAATTCCCTCCGGTTGACGTTCTTATCATTAATGTAACCGTCCCAATGGAGGTATCAATGAACAAGCGCTGCGTCACAATCGTCCTTTTTCTAATCCTAGCCCTTAGCGTCGGCTACTCCCAGACTCTGCGGATGGCCATCATGGATTTCGAGGTCGTCTCGGAAAATCCCCAGTACAAGAGTCTGGGCAAGGGTTTCACCGAGCTAACTTCGGTTCAGGTCTCCAAGCTCCCCGGCGTTACCCTCGTCGATCGAACACGGCGCAACGACCTTCTCGAGGAGCAGGCGTTCGCTCTCTCCGACGCGGCCAATGCCGATAAGTCCATCGCCATCGGCAAACTCCTCGCCGTCGACTACCTTATAGCGGGCTCGGTCCTTGACATGCTGGGCGACTTGGTTATCTCTTATCAAGTCATCCGTACCGACACGGGCGAGATACTAGGCAAGGACCAGGCTTCCGGCGCCCCGACCGATTACAAGCGAATGGTAAAGGAAATCGGGGTGAGCATCGGCAAGCTTATAGGCAGGACTATCGCTGCCGCCAAGGTTGCCGCAGTGCCGCCGGCCATGGCAGCGCCGGTCAAGGTCGTGCCGGTTGAAAAGCAGGCTGTAGTCCTCCAGAGCTTCTCGGAGGCGGTGGACGCCATAGACCGCAAGGACGAGAAGACCGCCAAGGCCAGGCTCGACGTGGCCAAGGCCATCGATCCAGACAACGAGGCGGTTGGCATCTTCCTTTCCAAGCTCGCCAAGGGCACGAGCAAGTTCGTCGTCCTGCCCGCCCCTCAGTACAGCCTGGACAATCCCGCCAACCTGGCCCTCATCGACCAGGACAGCGCCTTCCTCTATAACGCCTTCGGGAGCCCCAGCTACATGACCGGCAAGTCCCTCAAAGAAGCCTGGGTACCTCTGTCCAACCAATATGACGGCTTTGACTACTACCTCGACGAGCAGGATACACGGTCGATTTTCGGCTACTCCCTGCCCATCGGAAAAAAGGCTGGCATCGGAGCCCAGATTTTCTACAATTCGCGCTTGCAGACAGTCCGGGTCAGCACCAACCCGCCGGACAATAATTCGGCGAACATTGCCTCCTCTCCCATCGGCGGCATTCTCTCCCTGGGCTACAGCCCAGTTCCCTGGCTCTCCCTCGGCCTCGGTTTCAACGCCGGCCAGTCCAAGGACAACGACCCCGCTTCCCCCGACCGCGGTTTTTCGTTCTACGGCGGGGAGTTAGGCATCCTGCTCAAGAACCTGGAGGGGAACCTCATGCTCGCGCTCCTCGCGGCCTACAGCACTCTCAGTTCGTTCCAGTTCGACATGAGCTTCCCGGCAACCGTCGGCGATGTGCTGGCCCCGCCTCTGCACGTGGACCTCACGGGAACCATGGGCTTCAACCAGTCCCGTGACTTCATCGTCCTCAAGTATGTGATGGACCATTACGGTTTCGACAATGTCGACTTCCATCCATTTTTTCAGCTCATCCCAGCTTACGAGCACTGGTTCGGCCAGACGCTTTCGCTGAGGCTCGGCGGCATCGCGACCATGGTCAAGCTCAGCGAACTCTCCGTAGGTTTTGGCGGCACAGTCGGGGCGACCTTGGTTCTCGGCTCCTGGGAGATCGACCTGGGCGCCACGTACCGGACCCGGCCGAGCTACACAATAGCGCAGGAGATGGTCACCGAGCCGGTCTTCAACGTCGGCATCAGGAGGAACGGCCTTTTCGTCAAGCGTTAGAAGGGAATACGTTTACTCATCAAGAAACAAGGTTGGTTTTGCTTGGAATGTGCGACGGACGCTTGACCCGAATTTTTCTGTACGATATCGGAGGCGCAGCGGATGCAATCGAAACAAGATAGGCGCATATACCCTACCGTATTCGGTACAAGCCGGCGAATCGTGGCAGGCCATGAAGCCATAGTTTTATCCTCTGCCGCAGGTTCCGAGCTTATCGTCATACCATCGCTCGGCGGAATGGTTCATGCCCTGTCGCTGGATTCATTGCCGGATTTGCTGCGCAGCGACGAAGAGGATGAACTGGTACAAAATCCCCTGTTCCGCGGCCGCCTGCTCTTTCCCTTCAACGACAGGATTCCACTTGGCCGCTACAGCTTCGACGGCAGCGAATATCAATTGCCGGTCAATGATCCAGTAGACGGGTCCGCCATCCATGGCTTTTTATATAGACGCGAAATGAAGATTATCGAATCGATGGCCTGCGATAATTACGCTTCGCTGACCTTGGGTTTGGACTTGAGCGACGACGAAGAACAAGGGTATCCTTTTTGCCTGTCGCTACGCGTGGAATACCGCCTGGATCTCGAGGGTTTCCATCTGCGCATGACTGCCAAAAATACGGGCTCCCGTGCGGCTCCGCTGGCATTTGGCTGGCATCCTTATTTCCGGCTTGCGGGTGGAAACGCCGATGCCTGGACTCTGCGCCACGACGCGCGCGCCTATGCTCCCGTCGGGTCCGACCTTCTTCCCACCGGAGGCCTGTCATCGGTAGCCAATACTCCGTTCGACTTTACCCAAGGCCGACTCCTTGCGGACAGCCAGCTGGACATCGCCCTTGTCGCCTCCCGCGAAATCGCCAGCCTGTCCTCCGAAACCGCCTCTATCTACCTCAGCGCCGATATGCCGCCCTTCGCCTATACGCAACTTTTTATTCCGTCTCAGCGCGACTGCGTGGCAATCGAGCCGATTACTGGGGTAACCGATTCCTTTAACCGACCCGGTCTCGGCTGCCTGCGCCTTGAACCCGGAGAAACCGTGTCGGGGACTATCTACGTGCAGGCGACACGTACGTGACTCCGGTTTTTCTTTCCTGATGGCGCTTTCTGTCCTATACTCTAGATTGCTTTAGTTAACCTTTCCTTTATATTCCGCCGGAACGCTTGTAGCGTTAAATTTTTGAATTCAGGCTCGGTCAGGGTCTTGGTAAGCCATTGAGATAGCTGATGGATTGAGCCATGTCGCCGTAGACGTAAGCGATTTTCTTTGCGGCGGGGATTCGTAGGGCTCCGGCGGCAAAAACCGCAAGGGCGAGTCCCGCAAACAATCCAAAAAATGCCGATCCCCGTTTAACAGGCTGTTGAAAAAGCTTGTTGCTTTGTCAACAGCCTTCAACATTCCTCGCATTTGATTACAAATGCTACGGTAATGTTACATTTTGGAAGTGTTGAAAATCCTCATCCGAGGATTTTCAACACCCTGTTAATGAGTCGCTCCTTGAGATTACCTGTTTACGGCGGTGATTACGGATAGTACAGCTTCAGTGCCGCGGCTGCCCTTGTAAAGGGAATACTGCGATTATCGCCTTAATCCAAGAATCAGCTTGAAACTACCTTAAAATAGTCTATACTAATCATGTGAGTATACGAATAAAGCTTATCATGGTCGTTCTTCCCATAATCATCATTTCGGTTGTGCTGGCCGGAATGTCGTCGTATTTTGCGGCAGCGGGAGCGGTCAAGCGCGTCACGACGGAGCTGCTCTCGTTCAAGTCCATGGAGCTGGAGAAATATGCGGAAAGCCAGTGGAACCTGCTGGTGGAGAGCAATCTGACCGACAGGCCCGATATGGTGGAAGCGGCCAGGCGCGGCGTGGAGAGTTTTGGGCGCACCATCGTAAAAAGCGCCACGGAAGTGGTATTTGCGGTGGATGCCCAGGGGAACATGGCGATAAGGACAAGCGCGCTGGAACCTCAAGGCGATGAACAGGCTGCACTCTCCGCAATGTTCAAGGCTGGAAGCCGTCCCGTCGGCACGACCATCACCGTGGGTGGCGTGGAGCGCGTCATATCCAGTTTCCCCTTCGCGCCATTCGGCTGGCAGGTGTTCGTGAGCGAGGAGCGCTCGGTCTTCTTCAGCGATGTAGACCAGATTACCAGGCAAACGTATATAATCCTCGCGATTGCGAGCCTTGTTTCGGTACTGATGCTTTTTTTCGTCGTAAGCATGCTGACCAAGCCGCTGTTTACGGTCGTGGGAGCCATGCGTCACATAATAGAGTCCAACGATCTGTCCGAGCGCGTGGACGTCGAATACAAGGACGAGATCGGCAAGCTTTCCCATACCTTCAATATAATGCTCGGCGAATTGGAAAAGGCTTACAAGCAGATAAAACGATACGCATTCGACGCGGTTCTGGCCCAGAAAAAAGAGGCCCGCATCAGGAATATATTTCAGAAATACGTGCCGCAGACGCTTATCAATACGTTTTTCAAGAATCCGGATGAAATGCTCGTGGGCAAGAACGAAAAACTCGCGGTGCTTTTTTCGGACATTCGCGGATTTACTTCGATAGCCGAATCCATGAAACCCGACGACCTGGTCAATACCTTGAACCGTTATTTTTCTGCGATGGTGGACATTATCCAGGCGCGCGGCGGCCACATAGACAAGTACATAGGCGATGCCATCATGGCGTTTTTCGGGGCGCCCGAGCGGCACGAAAACGACGCGCTCAGCTCCGTGCTGGCGGGCATGGAAATGACGGAGGCCCTGGAGCTTTTCAATAAAAAGCAGCTGGAACTGGGTAAGCTGCCTTTTGCCATCGGCGTCGGCATCAATTACGGCGAAGTAACCGTGGGCAACATAGGCTGCGAAAAAAAGATGGATTATACGGTTATAGGCGACACGGTAAACCTGGCGTCGCGCATCGAGGGCCAGACCAAGCCCTACCACCAAAAAATGCTGATTACGGAGGATTTATTCGACCACATCAAAAATGATCTTCCCTGCCGCTTTATCGATTCCATAGCCGTCAAAGGCAAAAACAAAGGCGTGCGCATTTATACGCCCCGCCGCGAATTGAGCGACGCGGAAAAAGGCGCATGGAAGCTGCATAACGATTCCATGGAGTTTTACTTCGAGCGCAAGTTCGAGCCCGGTCTCGCGGGTTTTGAAAAAGTGCAGCAGATTCTTGGCATGGAAGATTTCGCCTCGGACATGATGATAAAGCGCTGTCGGGAAAACATCGCGAATCCGCCTCCCGCCGGTTGGGACGGCGTGGACAGGAAGACCGACAAATGAGAATTCCGCGCCGCATTCCCCTGTTCTGCGCTCTTGTGTTTTTCTCGCTTTCAAGCCTTGCCTTGCATGCGCAGGACGTGGGTTTGAGCGTCGTAATCGTGCCTCCGCAGGTTCCCGCCAACAACGAAAACACCCGGCTGTTCAGCGAGTCTTTTGAAACTCTGGTACAGACCGAGTTTTTATCGGCAGGTTATAAAGTTGTTCCTTTTGCATCCACTGATTCAGCCGTTTCGGAGGGCTCCGGAACGGAGGGCGAAACCCCGGACGCTCTTGATAAGGCCGTGGCAATCGCAAACGCTTCTGGTGTACGGCTCTGCGTCGTCATAAACGTCGTGGTAAGCGCCCGCTTCCTTGTGTATTCGGTTTATGCCGTGGATGCGCGCTATTCCCTCGTCCTTGGATCCGACTCAGGCAGCGTGTATGCCGGTCTTACGGCGCTTGCGGTTATCCAGGATTCCGCAAAAGCCTTTGTAGCCCATACCATCGTGCGTGTCGTGGAAGCGGGTGCAGGCAGCGCTGCCATACCCATCCCCTATGCCATCACCCTAAAAAGCAGGGATGAAGGCGCGGAAGTTTTTCTGGGGGAATCCCAGGAAAGCGCCGCTGTCGTAGAAAACGGTATTGCCGTGCTTCCTTATATTCCCTTGCCGGAGAATTCCCGCCTTGCCATAAGTCTAAAAAAAGACGGTTACTATGATTCGTCAAGGCAGGTTAAGCTGCTTGGCAAAGAGAAAGCCTACACTCTACCGGAACTTCGCCCCTTGCAAAATAATGCTTTGGTTTTATCATGGGGTTATGGACGTCTTCTGGGCATGGGCGGCGCTTATCGGCATTACCTCATAAGCGATCAGGTGTTTCTATTCGGCGAGGATGACCTGTACCTGCAGTATGGTTTTAACCCCTATGCGTCTCCCGTATTTCATAATGATATTTTTATGGGAATCGGAGCCTACCTTTTTTTTGATCCTTCTTCTGCATTTCGCGTGTCCGCAGCGCTTGGCGGAGGAGCCATGCTTACCCTCCTGCCGCAAAAATATGCTCAGCAGCGCTTTTTTGCGGACTATTATGCAGTACCTTTTTGCCTGCAGTTCGAGTATTTTATTCGCGGCAGGCAGCTGGTTCTGGAATTCAGGGCTCCATTCGCCTTTGATACGGGTACGGGACTCCTTGGGCAGCGCTGGTGCATGATTTCGGAGTTTTTACCCATGATTACCCTGGGAGTGGTACTGCCCTTATGAAAGCAAAAATTATCCGCCGCCCTTTGGTGCTTGTATTTTTGATATCTGCCTTCATCACCCTCGCAGGGTCATGCTCGTTTATTTTTGCCTCATATTTTAGCGACGAGCTTATGTACGCGGATGCAAATGTAAACCTATTTACCCTCGTGCCGGAATTGCAAGGCAAGAACCATTATGAAGTTTCAATCCGCAGGCTTGATTCTCCTTTACTGGATTCCCTGGCCATCTTTGTACGAGCCGATTTAGTCGAAGCCAGAGTATTGCTTCTGAACCCGGAAACGTTAAGCCTGATCGATACCATTACGCAGGCGGAGGCAGTAGCTGGAGGCGGCCAGCTTTTCAAGCAGCTGAGTGTAAATCAAACGGGGTCCTATTTGTTGGGGAATGCACTCTATGATCCTTTATCAAAAAGCGTTACAGGTACTGCCGCAGTACCTGTTCCAGTTTCGGAGATTAGTTTCTTTATAAGTCCGATTATGGGAATTGGCCCGTTTCATTTTATTTTTTTCGGTTCGCCAGGAACTGGTGTTCAATATTATTCATCGCCCACCTATAATTTAGCTAATATTGTAATAAATTCGGTTGTTTCGCCAACACTACTCGGCTCCACGATGAAAGATAATAAATTGCTATTTCTGATTAAGTTAGGGGACGGGAGTATCGGGTATATTAATGTCGATCCTGCGAATGTGCTCCCTGCCGTCGATTTTAATTCTATTTCCATGTCTAACATCAGCATAGACTCGGATAATCCCCAGATATGGCTTACGCCCTATGGTCCTATCGCACGGCCAAATAAATCGCAGCTGATTACCCGTTACGATTTCGCAACGGGCAAGGCCATCGATTCCATAAATCTGGACGACAAGAACAAGTTTATATATTTCGAAAACGACGGCTGTTTTTTTTATGTCATAGACAGGGTTTCAGGTCTTTTAATCAAATCCAAAACGTGGTGGAAAAAATGAAGGTACGAAGGCTTTTTTTTGCGTTCCTTCTCTTTGTGCCGTTCTTTGTTGCTGCCCAGGAGTCGCTTCCTAAACCCGCATCCGCTCGGCTGCTCATTGCGCTTTCGTTTACGGACATACCTGAGGAAAAAAAGACGGATTACCTGTCCAGCGTCGTTACCGCGCTGGCACGACTGGAGACTCTGGGAGGCGTGCGGCTCTACCCGGATGCTTTTAGCTATGGCCTGCCGGAGAGCGAGAGGCTGGCGCAGGATTATGCGGTGCGTTCCGGCTGCAGGCTGGTGCTGAGCATAGGCTGTACTCAGAAAGGGAAATCCCTGCTGCTGCGCTGGAAAGTCCGCGATATAGTCCTTAAAACGGTAAACCCTGAAAAATTCCAGGAATCCGCGATTCCCGATGCCGGCGCGCTGGCCGAATATTTCTGGCTGGATGTCGCGGGCAGCGTGGAAAAAACCGCTGTTTTGGAACTGCCCCAGGAGTTCATGACCATAGAAGGGCCGCCTGGAGCCAGCGTAAGCGGTTTAGGCAAGGAAAACCTCGTGATACCGGAAGAAGGCAGCATGCAGGCGCCGGTAAATATTCCGCAAAGCGCCGTGCTGCGCATCACGAACAAGGGATTCATGCCCCAGGAACGAAAAATACTTATCGACAGGCCTGGTATGACTGAGATTTTCGACTTGAAGCCTTTTCCCGCATGGGTTTTGGAAGCCAATCTATACAATCTACAGTTTCCCGGATTCCGGCTTCAGTGGCGCCCCACGAGGGGTTTTTGGTTCGTGCAGGCGGGCATCGACCAGTACCTGGTGGGAATAACGCTTATGGAGCAGCGTTACGATTTTGGCGAAGAAAACCCAAAAATAATCGGAGGAACACCGCTGTTCCACCTGTTTGCCGGCGCGGGCATGGATATAAGCCCTGTGGAAAAACCCTTCGGTTTTTACGCCGATGCCGATATCTTCCTGCGAATGTTCCTGCCTTCCTGGCGCAGTATGTCCGTGGATCCCGTTGCGCCCATGGGAATCCGGCCTGCAATAGGTGCCGAGTACCGTCCCACGCAAGACTTTACCGTGTTTGCCGAGTATGGTGTAATGCTTTACTTTTTTGCCGATTCGCAGCTTTTGGACTCGATTCAAAACCTGCAGAAACCCCGATTTGGAATTGCGCTTAACCCCAAACTTTTCTTTGAGTGGATGTCAGTTAAAGCCGGCGTTCGTTGGAGACTCCCATGAAACTGAAATACCTTCAATTTGCCGCAATAAGCCTGCTTCTTGTTTGCGCTTCCTGCTGGCAGCCGGTGTTCAACGAAAATATTTCCACCGGAGTCCTGCTGGGCAGCAAGATGACTCGTTTACCCGACATCGGCCCCCTAGAGATGCGATACGACGAATTCAAGAAAACAAGATTCGTGCCGACTTGGGAAATAAATCCACGGGACGGTTTTTTATTGCGCGATGAAGGCACGCAAACCAGGCTTGTGTTTTTATACTTTGACCCAGCCTTGAGCCGCTACAAGACGGGCATGGAAACATCTTTCGATAACCCCATAACGGCAAAAATGCCGGCTCGGGCCGGGGATCTGTCGACATACCATTCAACGCTGATCGTAACCGACTTCAGTACCCCGGATGATCGAGCCGTCATGTATCGGGCAGATCTTTCGGGTATGGCTCCCATGTTGATAGGAGCTCCTCGAATCCTTGCAACCGTGCCGACCCTTGCGATAGGTACAACGATAGACCTCGGCATAAATCGCCCCGTTATCGGCAGAATTGCCGGATCAAGTAACGCCCCCATCGCGTATCAATATGACTGCAATTCAATTTTGCCTACCCCGGTAGACACTCCTACTTCGCAAGCCTCCGGCATTCCTTTTCCCGTTCCCTCGCCGGCCGGTTTTTGCGCCGTGCCGACCTCGGGTTCCTCCGATTTTTATGTCAGTTTTGGAACCAGCCTCGCGGGGTCTATGTATAAAGCTCCGTTTAACCCGAATTTTGCCGCAACCAAACTCGAGGGCATAGACCGGCGCATTAGCGACCGGCTTACTGATGACACTTTTTTGGCGCAGGACGATGTAAAGCTTACTGTGTATGACAACGCCGGTGCCAAGCAGTTTACCGCCAATACCGGTGCCATGCAGTTTGTGCACGAGGTGTGGGATACGACTATGGGTAAATGGGTCATGGTGTTCGTGCTGCCGGTTTACTCGGGCAACACTGAAAAAGGCTCGGTAAGCTACCGTATCTATCAATTACCGACCGATCAGGTGGAAACGCTGAAGTAAGAAGGGGCCGAGGATGGCGGATAAGCGGGGGATCGACTTCGTAGTACTGATAGTAGGTATCAATGCTGTGCTTGTCCGCAGTCGACCGGTTATTACCAGTTTTCTAAAGTTAAATCCGAAATTCGCTTGAAGTGGCTTTTGTTATTGGTTACTAAGGATAAATTCATATACATTGCAGACGAGGCGATCAGTAAATCCATATCTTCGATTCTATTTCCGGAAAGCTCCAATTTTGCCTTTATTTCTCCGAAGATTTCTATAATTCCTTTATTGACATCGATTATTGGGAATAAATCCGCGATTCGATTTACCGTAGCGGTATTTTTTTCCGGATGTTTCGATTTTCGTGCACCATAAACGAGTTCTCCGTAGGTGATAACGGATATAAATTTAGGAATATTTTGATTTGCTAACATCCATTGTTTTATTCTCTCATCGCCTTTTATACTGTAAATGATGATATCGGTATCAATCAAATATGCCATTTTTCGCCTCAAAACGACTGGATTGATTGCGGTGCTGTTTTATATCCTTGACGATTTCTTCAGCGTTTCTATCGTCCAGCCATGCGCCTTCCAACGATAGAAATTCTATTGTTGCGTTTTTAATTTGTTTCTGGTCGGAATTTAAATACGTTTGAATTATAGTTATCACTTCTTGGCTGATTGAACGATTCCGCATTTTTGCGGAAACTTTTAAAAAGTCATATAATCTATCGTCGATATCGCGTACTTGTAATGTTGCCATGGTTAGCCTCCCTAATAGTATAGCACTCTCTTCATGCGATTGCAATCATTATTCATGAAACATCAAATAATACAGGCAAAAGCATACGGTATTCTGTGGGTTTTTATCATTCCTCTTGCACCCATAATCAATTCGCCTGCCAAGGGTGGCTAGGTTTTGCCAGGACGGCAAAACTTAGATTAAGACTCAGGGGCGCACAACACGGAACCCGAAAAAGATGTCCTGGTAGTTCGGATAGTTGATGTACCGGGAAGCGACAGCGCAGTGAGCCGCAACGTTGCCCCAACAGCCACCGCGCGCGACGCGGCCCGTGCCCGAAGTGGCTCCCCGGTAGTCGGTCTGAGTTCCCGTTAGATATGCAGCAAACCAATCCCAACACCATTCCCAAATATTCCCGCTCATGTCGTATAAGCCCAGCTCATTGCCTCCTGTGATTTTGCTGCCCACCGGATTGCTTCGTTGGGTTGTTGTTCTACCGACTTCCGTTCCACCGGATCCGAATACTGCATAATTCCCGATTAGATTACTGCCCGTACTCCCGGCAAAAGCCTTGGTGTATCCGGTAGTATTGGTTCCCCCGCCCTGTCCATTCGCAGGGGCTCCCATGGCCGCCCACATCCATTCCATCTCGGTGGGTAGGCGGTAGCCGTTGTTGGTCCAGGTAGC
>JANNSO010000128.1:0-42558 GCA_031402655.1 Spirochaetota bacterium
AGCCGGTTTCTGCCGCGGTGCTTGCTCCGGCCGGCCTTTCGGCGCTCAAGAAGGACTTTTTCTACATACAGCTGGCCGCATACGGCAGCGAGCCGGCGGTCCGGGAGGCAGCGGGAAGGCTTAGTAAAAAATACATAACTATAGTAGAAACCGTTTCGGTAAAGGGAAAACCCGTGTTTCGCCTGTATGTGGGGCCGTTGAGCAGGGACGAAAGCGGCGTGGCTCTCGTGCAGGTAAGGGCTCTAGGTTTCAAGGACGCTTTTATCAAGCAGGGAAGCTGAGCCCGAATCATACCAGACGATCTATCCGTCCCGCTTCGCGCGGGACGGATTTTTTTTGTCCCTCTGACAGGGTGTTGAAAAACCTCGGATGAGGATTTTCAGCACTTCCAAAATGTAACATTACCGTAGCATTTGTAATCAAATGCGAGGAATGTTTAAGGCCTTTGATAAAGCAACAAGCTTTTTCAACAGCCTGCTAAGCGTGCTCCGATAGGTAGCGCAATAGAGCGGACGTCCCCTCAAGGCCCAGGCAGGGATCGGTGACGGAGATACCCGGTCGCGGAATCGTTCCCGCCAGCAGGGGCTGCGTTCCTTCCTGCAGGAAGGATTCCAGCATGATGCCGCGCACGCTAATGTTTTTTGAGCGCATGCGGCAGACGGCTTTGGCTACCTGAGCCTGGTTTTTGGGTTTTGTCCCTGAATTGGCGTGGCTCGCATCGATAATTATGGCCGGCGGAAGACCGGACAAAGCCATTCTTTTGGCCAGAGCGGGCGCGAGCTTCCAGTTGGGGCCGGCCGTACCTCCGCGAAGCACAAGGTGGGGCAGGCAATTGCCTGGCGCCTGAATTTCGCTTAAGCCGCCTTCGTCATCCTGCAGGAGTACCCCCGAAGCTTCCCGTGCCGAGGCGATGCCCAGGAGGGCGGTGTCGGGTTTGCCATCCCGGCCGTTTTTAAAACCGCAGGGGCAGGGCAGGGCGGCGGCGACTTCGCGCAGGGCCTGGGATTCCACGCCGCGGGCTCCGATGGATGCCCAGGATACCGCATCTATCCAATACGGCCACAAAAACGGGCTTACGATTTCTACTGCCACCGGAACCCCCATGGATGCCGCCGAGAGTATTAGTTTTCGGGAAAGGCTTATGCCCAGAGCCGTTCCGGTTTTGCCGGAAAAGAACGGGTCGCGCGCCATGCCTTTCCAGCCCAGGGAGCTGCGCGATTTTTCTATATAAATGCGCATCGCAATGTACAGCTTTTTTGAGTGGAGCTCGTTTTCCCGTCGTATGAAGCGCGCGTATTCGATGGCGCTTCCATGGTCATGAACCGAACAGGGACCCGCGATTACAAGCAGGCGATTGTCCGAGCCCTCGAGTATGGCCCGGATTACGGAGCGGGATTCCTTCACGAAATCCGCGCTTTGGCCATCGAGGGGAAATTCCATGCGAACCGCCGCTACAGTGGGTAATCGTGTACCTGCGGGCAGCGCTTGTGCATCCATGACTACAGGTCGTCGCGTTTTACGGGGCAGGTCATGCACCGCGCGCCGCCGCCGCCCCGGGCCAGTTCCGCGCCTTCGAAACCTACGACCAGGCGTCCGTAGCTCATTGGGTCTTCGTTGCCTTGGAGGAAGTCTTTAGCGTGCTTGAAGGTAAATCCTTCTTTTACGAATGCGTCGGCCGTGTGCACGTTGCATGCATACATGAGTATTTTTCCCGGCGCAAAAGAGAAGGAATTCGCGCCGGACAGCCATTGTTCGCGCTCGGCGTGGATTATGCTCGTGCCACCGGTGCACACGGGTTTTAAATCGATGCCGATGGCTTTGAGTCCTTCGATAAGCGAGGGAACTTCGGTCAGTCGGGTTTCCCTGCCGGGTTCCGCGTCGATGCGGATGACCCGGCTGCGCTTGGGTCCCAGGATTACGGGCTCGAACACAAGGCATGCGTCCTGGTCAATTACGGTAAACACCATGTCCAGGTGTATCGTGGCGCGCGCTATGGGCAGCTCCACGGCGAAGATGGTAACTCCTTCGTGCCAGCTCGCCGTAACCGCCGCGGCTATCGCGTCCACTGCCGCTGCGCTGGTGCGCTGGGAAATACCGATAGCCAGCACGTTTTTGGCGATTACCTGGAAATCCCCGCCTTCCGTCGCGAAGGTGTCGTTGGCCATGGAAGGGCCGTCCAGGAGGCAGCCGTTGCCCTTGAAGTCAGGGTGATTCTCGAAAATAAACCTGTTGATGAGGGCTTCGGGCGTACGCACCGCATAGCGCATGGCCGATGCGATGGATTTGTTGCGGTACACTTTTACGGCATCCCGCATAAAGTACATGTTGGGCAGCGGCTTCAGGTCGTATTCTTTGTCGGACAGGAAATTGGTCAGGCTTATGTTGCGGGCGGGAAGGCCGTTTATCGCTGTTTTAGCCAGGGTAGGAGCGTCCATTGCGGAGAGTTCCTCGATACGGTGGTGCGCGTCATAGTGGTTCGTAAGAATAGTGGAAAAGGTGGTGCGCGCGTACGGCGACAGAAGGCTTTGTTCAAGCAGCTCCGACACTTCGTATACCTCGGCCACCTTTCCGAGGAAGCCTTTAAGCTCGGCATGCTCTTTTCGCACTACGTCGACATGAATGATATCGTTGTACAGGTCCTCTTCGGCCTTGCTCGGTCGCATGGCTTCCACTTCGTGGCCCGGTGAATGCACTATAACGCGACGGAGGCGTCCGGTTTCGCTGGTGATATTAAGGGTATTCATTGCATGTCTCCTTCTTTTTGCACAGGATTACCATAACGGATTCTCGCGGATTTTACAATTGCCGCCGGGATTGGACTGGCTAGGAATCGACTGGAAACTACGCTAGGATGGCTTAATGGATCAACGAATTTCGCAATCCCTCATACGCCCCGCCGATGAGGGCGCTTTTCTGCTGCAATGGCTTTGCGCCAGGTTTCTCTATTGCGATGAAACTCGCTGGCGTTCGTATATAGAAAGCGGCTCCATAACGCTCAACGGACTGCAGGCCGCGGCGGAAACCATCCTGCATGGGGGAGACATTCTGTCTTTTGCGCCTCTGGACCTGGTGGAACCCGAAGTTTCCGTCGATTATGCAATTATCTATGAGGATGATGATTATCTTGTCGTCGACAAGCCTGCGCTTCTTCCCTGCCATCCGGGGGGACGGTTTTTTAAGCACACGCTTTGGTATCTGCTACGCGAAAAATATCCAGCCTTGCATTTTGCATCGCGCCTGGATCGGGAAACCTCCGGCCTGCTGCTCGTCTGCCTAAGCCCGCGGGCTACGAAGCATATAAGCGCTCAGCAGGGCCTGGGCCTCATCACAAAGGAATACCGGGTAATTGTTCACGGCCATTTTCCTGCCTCGCTGGGTGCGCATGGTTTTTTGGTGCAGGATCAGGAAAGCGTTTTAAGGAAAAAAAGAAAATTCGTGTACGATAAAGTTAATGGTGAGGACACGGGAAAACAGGAATACGCGGAAACCGATTTTACGTTTCTGTCGGGAATCGAGCATGCCGGCGGGGTTTTGAGCCTGCTTTCGGCACGGTTGGGTACGGGCAGGACGCATCAGATACGCGCTACGCTGTCTTCCCTTGGGTATCCCGTATGCGGCGACAAGATATACGGACTCGACGAAAGCCTGTTTCTGCGCTTTATTGCTGGAACGCTGGGCAAAGCCGACCGGATACGGCTTATGTCGCCTTGCCAGGCCCTGCAAAGCTACAGGCTTTCCTTCGCAAGCCATGATGGACGAGCCCTTGAATTTACCGTGGCGCAGAGCATTTCCCTTTTACAGGTCTGTAAAAACGCCGATATTCTAAGGGGAGAAATCAGCTAAATGCACATACGCAAAATTTACCGTTTCCGCAGTTTTTCTTCCATGGTTTGCCTGGTTTCATTCCTGTGGCTGGGCATGTTTTCCGCAAGCGCCCAGACTGAGGCTTTGTCGCCCGCTACACCGGGTGGAACGACCGCGCAAGCGGGAATGCCTGCGGTAGCAGGCACTGAACCGTCCTGGCTCAGCTTTGAGCGCGGCAAGCGGCTCTACGTATCCAAGGATTTCGGAAATGCGCTCCTGGCATTCGACAATGCCATCGAATACCGGCGCGTTGCATTCGCCCGGGCAAAAGAGCGTCTGCTCGTGGTTCTGGAAACCAAAACGGCCAAAAAAATCGAAGGTAAGCTCTCGGCCCTTCTTGATGCGTTTGCAACTGAAGATTTCCTTGCAAGCGAATATAAAAAAATGCTCAAAAGCACGAATGGCATGTTGCGGCCCCTAATCAAGCTCTTGAAGACCGAACGAATTTCCGAATCCCACCGAGCGTTCCTGGAAGTGCTTGAGCTGGTGCTTCAATACCGCCCGCTGGAGAGCCTGTCGGATTCCCTGGGCGCGCTCAAGAATTCCGTCGAGGAGCTGTCCCTGTATCCGGAAGCCGAATATTGGAAGGGCAGGGTGTTCCTCATAGAAGGCGAACTTGCCATAACCATACAGCAATACCTGCGCGCGTTTGAAATGCGTGGTTCTCTGGAAATTCCCGAGGATCGCTACATGATACTATATTCGCTGGCCGAAATTTACGCCACCAGCAAGGATTACCTGGCATGGGAAAATACCATGAAGCGAATATTGATGGATGACAAGCTCGCCGGGGAACCCGCAATCGACCCGTTTCTGCGCGACGCTATGCTGGCAACTCTTTCAAGCGCAGGCCTGGATAGATTCATGACTCTGTACCGAATGCAGCCATCGTTTTCCCTCAAGGCTAATTTCGAGATCGCCGCCTATTACCTGGAACGTGGAAGAGCCCGCGCTCCGGTGCATGCGGCAATCGCTGTTAACATGATACTGACAAGGGCTATTGCCATTTTTGCGGCCAAGGAATGGGATTTTTCCTGGGCTGGTCTCGTGGATTTTCTTGAGCGGGCTAAAACAAGGGAAGATGTCGCGGCGTATTTGGAAGACACGCACTTGGTACCATTGCTGATGACGCTGGCGGATTCTCTGTATGTAGCAAATTCAAGGCAAAGCGCGATGGCAATTTGGCAAGCCGTAAGCGGCGGAAGCGCTATTCCGTGGTCGGCAAGCGCAAAAAAACGTCTAGCCAACCCCGCCACGGCGCTTACGAGGATTCCTTAGGAGGGCTTAGTTCTTTAGATTGGACTGATTCTTCGAGATAAGCATGTCTTCTATCAATTTTTTGATGAATGGATCGATTATCGAGTATACTCGCTTGGTCTTCTGGCTTTCGGCGCTGACGATGCCGTTTTCCTTGAGTATGGCCAAATGCTGGGATATAACTGCCTGGGGCTGTTTGAGGCATTGCCATAGATTGGAAACGCAGGGATCTTCCTCATGAGCTATCAGGCACAGAAGGCGAAGCCGCACGGGGTGTCCTACCGCCTTGAGTTTTTTGGAAAAAAGCTCGATATCGTCGTCGTCACATTTTTTTTGTTGATCCATAGATACTGAGGATAACAACAAATCAGTAACCTTTCAAGAGTGCGTTCATTTCGCGCTCGGGAGCGCTTTTCAGGTATTCCTTGAGCATAGCGAGCTTGTCGTCGGGCATTCCCTTGAATCCAAAAGCCAGCACTGCGCCTTTTCTCACCAGCGTGCAGGAAAAATTAAAGATGCAATCGTCAATTTTCATGCTTGCTTCTTCGATTACGGCTCCAGTTTCCAAGTCTGCGAAGAGGGCAGGCGAATCGGGAATCAGCGAGATGCCGCTTGATGAAATTGTTTCGATTTGGCCGGTCAGAGGCGCATAGCTCTGAGGGTGAGAGCATACAAAGTCCAGCTTGTCCCATTTTGCAAGCGGGCGGCGGTCGGAAACCCGGGACTCGTCGATTTCGATATAGCGTTTAAAAAGCATCTGGAACCGAAGCAGTTCATTTCGGTCGGCTAAATCTTCCTTAAGGACGCCGTTGATGCCCAGATACGCTGCCTTGGCGGCTTCGTCGAAACTGAAGAACTCGCCTTTGAGCAGCAAAACGATGCATTCGTTTTTTGTGCAGTGCGTACGCACGTTGACGATGATGGGTTTCCAGTGGCGCGGGAAATCCCTGGCGCTCATTATAACGGCGTCAGGGTGTATTTCCTCCAGGTTATCCAGCGCTTTGATGGGATCCCGATAGCGGATTATATCCATTCCCATAGGTTTGAGGTAAAACGAGGCAATCGAGGCAGTGTTATCATCGTCTATTATTAAAAGAGCCTTCATTCGGTACCTTTATTCTGCACGGTGTAAGAAATTATATACCATATATCGTCGCGCTTTTCCAGCTCGTAGATATATAGCTTCAGCATCCGGAAATCCGCATACTCGAATTTTTGCAGCACCTGTACGGTACCGCGCAGGCCGCCGTAGCGCGTCTCCAAAATTTCGAAGGACGAGGGGATGGTTACGATATCTGAATCCACGACGCCGGCCATCAGGTCTGCCTTGAAGGTTTCAACCATGCGCCTTCTGCCTTCATCCGATTCCCTGTCGTAGGAACGACGCTTGTCCGCGTTGCGGAGCAGAAGCGACTCGACGTCCATATACAGGAAAAACTCGTTCCATCGAGCCTTCTGGCGGGCGTTTATCGTTCGTATAACCACTTCGTCGGGAGATACCTGCTCGGCCTTCAGCACCTCGACCGTCCCTGCTCGAAAGGATTCCGCCGCTCCCGGTGAGGGAACTCCGGGCCTAACGGAAAGCGTGAGTATGTTGGAAACCATGGTTGCCTGTCCGGGCTCCCGGGACATCAGTTCCGGGTAGAATGTGCAGCGAACCATGTAGGCGCCTGCTTCGCTTACGCCGATATGCTCGGCCAAATCCTCCATAAAGGAATATTCCTCGCCGGCCTGCAGAGCCAGTTCGCGGTAATAGGCGGGGGTAGCGGAACCCATGGCCCGTTTCCATGCATCGCTGGCGTCCAGAGCCTTGTTGCTGAGGGTGCGCACGTCGAAGGCAAGGGAGCGACGCCGTTCGTCCGCGAGCTTGAAACGATATACCGAGGGGGTATCGTTTTTGATGGTTACCTTGATGGGCACCTGGCTGCCTGGCACGTAAAGGCGCTTGTCGAAAAAATGTATGGAAACGGTAACCTGCGCGGCGAGGCCGAGCGCGCAGAAGAGGCTCATGAGGATGCTCAATGCTATTTTACGGTTTGACACGATGCGAATCTCCTTGTGTGCGCCGCATACTATCGTGTAGTATACCCGATGTAAGAAACTTCTCCTACTGAATATCGGACGATTTATATGAACACCTTACGACTGAAGGCGATTTCCGAGCGACTACTTTCTTATCCTCCGCTTGCACAGACCCTGTCACGGGTTTCTGCGGGCTCTTTTCCCATAAACTGCAGCGAACTGGAGCTTCCCCTGGCTGCATTCCTGTCTGCGGCGCTGGCGAAGGGGCGCGGGGCGGGTCGCGTTTTCGTGGTTGTTCCCAGCGATGCCGAGGCGGAATCCTTTGCATCGGATTGCGAGGCAGCCGGGGTTCCCGCCCTGGTTTTTCCCTGGTGGAAGACCGCCGCCTACCGCCCCGTGGAGAGCCGATCCAGCGCATTCGGCCAGCGCGCGGCAGCCCTTGCCGCGATCCTGGATGACCATGGTCCCAGGATCATCGTTTCAAGCCAGCGCGCCACCATTACGCCGGTTCCACCTCGGGATGTGTTCGAAGCATGCCTGTACCGGATTAAAAAGGGAGAAACCATCGATGCGCTGGGCATAGCCGACAAGCTGGCCTCCTGGGGTTATTTGCGGGTGCCCAGAGTAAGCCTGCCCGGCGAATTCGCCCTTCGCGGCGAAGTGCTGGACGTGTTCATGCCAGCGGACGAAGAAGCCGTGTGCATCGTTTTTGCCTACGACGAGGTCGAGGAAATCCGCCGCTTCGAGCCGATATCGCAGGCTTCCAGCCCCGAGCGACCCGATTCGATACTGCTGCGCCCGGCGCGCGAGCTAATCTGGAACGAAGCCCTGGCCCAAACGGTAGGTAAAACGCTTATGGCAAGCCCCAAGTCGGCTTTGGACGACCATGAAGGCGCGGTAGCCGTAATCGTGGAAGCCCTGGTCGAGCGGGGCGAGTGCAAAGGCGAGGAAATGCTTTTTCCCCTCGCATACGGCAAGGTTAGCACCATTTTGGATTATATGGACCACAACTCGCTTGCGCTGCTTTTGGAGCGCGAGCGCCTTACGGGGCAGGCCGAGGCCGTGCGCCGCGAGTACGGCGGCCTGTACCGCAAAGCCCTTATCGACGGGCCCGTGCCTCCGCCCGAGCTCGTGCTTGCGGACCTGGACAGGGTATTCGCCGACCTGCCCAAAACCGTGTCCAGCTGGAGCCTCAAGGACGTGGACTCTGGCGACAGGCTGGCATTCGGCTCCGAGGCCCCGCGCTCGTATTTCGGCAACGTCAACTATTTCCGGGACGAATTGGCCACCCTCGTAAAGGCCAAATACGAAGTGCACGTGTTCGCCGAGAACCCCGTGCAGGCGGAGCGCATACAGTCGCTCATCAATGAAGAAAAGATAACCGTGCACGCCGAGGGACTTTCCGCGGGGTTCACGATTCCCGCGGCCAGGCTCGCCTTCGTGCACGAGGGCGAGATATTCGGACGGAGGAAGCGCGCGCCCAAGTCGCTTAAAAGCGCCCGCTCCAGGATAATCGACACGTTCATAGAGCTGAACCCCGGCGATTTCGTGGTGCACGCCAACTACGGCATAGGCAGGTTCTCCGGCATCGAGCGCATGAAGGTTCTGGGTCACGACCGCGACTACATAAAGATCGAGTACGCGGACGACGAAAACGTGTTCGTGCCCATCGAGCAGGCAAACCTCGTGCAGCGCTTCATCGGCAACGAAGGCGATGCCCCGCGGCTGGACAGACTCGGTTCCAAGTCCTGGGAAAACCGCAAGAGCAAGGTAAAGAAAAGCGTCGAGGACCTGGCCGAGCGCCTGATACGCATTTATTCGAGGCGCAAGCTGGCCAAGGGCTTCGCATTCCCGCCCGACGGCGAGTGGCAGACCGCCTTCGAGGCGGCTTTCCCCTACGAGGAAACCCCCGACCAGCTTTCCTGCATCGACGACGTTAAGAAGGACATGGAAAGCGAGCGCCCCATGGATCGCCTCGTCTGCGGAGACGTGGGCTACGGCAAGACCGAGATAGCCATGCGCGCAGCCTTCAAGGCCGTAATGGGAGGCAAGCAGGTGGCATTCCTGGCCCCCACCACCATCCTGGCCGAGCAACATTACGAGAGCTGCATCGAGCGCTTCCGCGGCCTGCCCCTTACCTTCGGCATGCTCTCCCGCTTCGTGGACAAACGTGACCAAAAGATAACGCTCGCCTCCGTGGCCGAGGGGCGGGTGGACGTGCTCATAGGCACGCACCGCATCCTCCAGAAAGACGTAGCCTTCAAGGACATAGGACTGCTTATCGTGGACGAGGAGCAGCGCTTCGGCGTAAAAGACAAGGAACGGCTCAAGGAGATAAAGTCCAACGTGGACTGCCTGACCCTTACGGCCACGCCGATTCCCCGCACCTTGCACATGTCCATGCTCAAGATACGCGACTTGTCGGTGCTCAGTACGCCTCCCAACAACCGCCACCCGATACAGACCATCGTGGACGAGTTCCAGCCCGACCTCATCGCCAAGGCCATACGCCGCGAGATAGAGCGGGACGGGCAGGTGTTCTTCCTGCACAACCGCGTCCAATCCCTCGATGACACGCAGGCGTATATCCAGAGGCTCGTACCCGAGGTGATGGTGGAAACCGCGCACGGCCAGATGTCCCCCCACGAACTGGAGGACATCATGCACCGCTTCATACACCGCGGCTTCCATGTGCTCGTGTCCACCACCATAATCGAGAACGGCATCGACATTCCCAACGTCAACACCATAATCATCGACCGGGCCGACATCTACGGCATCAGCCAGCTCTACCAGCTGCGCGGACGTGTAGGGCGATCGGACCGCCTTGCCTACGCATATCTGTTCTACCCCGACGGGCGCGCGCTCTCCGAGCTGGCCATGAAACGCCTGCAGATAATCTCGGACTTTACCGAACTTGGATCGGGCTTCAAGATAGCCATGAAGGACCTGGAGGTGCGCGGTGCGGGAAACCTCCTTGGCCGCGAGCAGTCCGGCGACATTTTCGCCGTAGGTTTCGACCTGTACCTGAAGCTGCTGGACGAGGCCGTGGCCAGGCTTTCCGAGGAAGGCTACCAGGAATCCGAAGAGCCATACCTGGAGCTCGAGTATTCGGGCTTTATCCCCGACAGCTACATTACGCAGCAGGCCGTCAAGATGGAAATCTACAAGAAGATAGCATCCATCCTGTCGCAGGAGGACCTCGAGTCCCTGTACCGCGAACTGGACGACCGCTTCGGCCCTCCGCCGGAGGAAGCCTCCAGCCTCCTTGCCCTCGCGGAGATACGCATCCTGTGCAAGAAGCTCTCCATAGCCACCCTGAAGGAGCGTAAAGGTTTCGTAACGGTGGAGTTTTCCAAGGTGTCCAAGGTATCGGTGGAGCGGCTCCTGCGCATGATGAAAGAAAGCGGGCAGAAGATAAAGCTTGACCCCGTGCGCCCCAACGTGCTCATGATAGCCACCGGACCCATCGGCCTCAAGGAGAAGAGCGAGTTTATACGCGAGAAGCTGGCCGCCTTAGCCGGAGGCTAAGATTAGCCGGAGGCTAAGATTAGCCTCAGCCGGAGGGTAGGCGAACACTGGCAAATTAATCCAAGCCCGCTAAGGCAACATTAACGAATTGCGAATTTGTATTCTCCGAAGATTTCCAGCAAGCCACACCTCGACCCTTGCAGGGTTAGGAGGGCGTTATAATTTTTTTATGTTTATCTGCTCGGCAAAGCGGAATTTCTCGATGATGTCCGTTAGCTCCGCGGAGAAAGAAAGCTCCATGGCCACTTTTTGCGCGCCGTTGGGCAGTTTTAGCGTTTCCGTAATTTTTCCGTTTATGCTGAACTGGTAGCTTTTGAAGAATAGTTTTATCTGGGCTTCCTTGCCGGATTCCAGCGCGGGGCCATGCAGGGGAACGAGGAAGTTTAGGCTTCCCGTAGCCATAAGAAAAACCGCGACTCGCGTCGTAACGCCTTCGTAGCTCAGATCCGCGAAATTGTTGTAACCAAGATATTTAATAGATTCGGGGTTGATCATTATTTTGTGCGGCTTAAAGTCTTCGTATTCAGTTTTCAGGCGGTCCAGAAGCATTTGGTAATCACCGATTATGCTTATAAAATCCGGCGGACAGGGTTTCCATTCCAACGCGATAAAGCCGATCGTATCGCGTCCCTTTGCCGGGGCGATGGATTTTATAATGCAGCGCGCGAACACCTTGATGGGCTGCGGCGAGGTTGTGGGCTGGATTTTTATGGTAAGGCCGGACATTCCGTTCAGGTATTTCTGGAAAAACATGAACTCTTCGCGGGAAAACGATGCCATCATGGTAGCATTTTTCATGGAAAAGCGGTAGGGGACGCAGATGATGTTATAGGTATCGATATGCAGAACCGTCTGTCCCGTTAGTATTCCCATTCGGCTGGTTGCGAATGTCGTTATCGAAACCTCGGAATCCATATATTGCGCATAGATAGTTTGCGTGTTTGCTTGTGCCATTATGGTCTTATTGTATGCTTAAATCCCGATGAGTCAAGAGTTAGGAGGCAATTGTCGACCGCTCACCGGCGATTTTTACCCTGGGAACTTGGGGAACCATGGTTCCCTGGAATTAAACAGCTCCCCGCAAGCAGGAAGACGGTAGGCGTTTTGCCAATAGTATGCTTGGTGTTTTTCCATAGGCGTATCGTTTGGCTGATGATTCGCTCTTCCCGGCTCATCAGGCCGGAGGCGATGCAGAACACTGTGTCATCCGCCAGGGTTTGGACGGCGCTTGCGAGCATCGCGTCGCTTCGATAAGGGGTTTCGATGAATATCCTGGTTGATCCATCGCGACGGGAAGCCGTTTCCAGGTCCCGCAGGGCTTTTGTCCTTCCGGGAGAATCGGGGGGGATATAGCCCACAAAGGAAAAACGCTGCCCGCTTAGGCCTGAGCCCATAAGCGCCATCATCAGTGAGACGGGACCGGGCAGCGGCACGACGCGAATTCCCCCCTTATGCGCAGCCTGCACGAGCAACGCGCCCGGATCGGCGATGCAGGGGCTTCCCGCCTCGGACAGCAGGGCGGTGTCGCGGCCTTCGATCAGGGCCGCCAGCATCGCTGGTACTTCCTCTATCCGGCTGTGTTCGTCAAGCCTTGTCATGCGTATCTCGCGCATAGCCTCGATGCTCAGGATCCGGGACAGTACTTTTGCCGCGCTTTTTTCGTTCTCCACGATAAAGTCGCGTATCGGCACGAGGGTGTCGGTAACGATTTTGGCAAGGGCTTCCGCGGGAAGGCCATCTCCTATGGGAACCGGGCAGAGAAACAGCGTGCCGCTCATAATGAATCTCCCGAGGCATTGAGCAGGAATGCCTGTACCGCATCGGCAAGCGGAATGGCAAGGGAGGTCGACCCGCCCCTGTCTACCGCGGCTTCAAGGAACGCATGCCGCGCCGATTCGATTTCTTTCTGGGAAAGAGGGAGTTTTTTTCCGATAATCCCGATTTCCAGGCTGCGATCCCGTATAAAAACGTCTCCGGCCGCCATGATTCGCAAGTCGCTGATTATTTCCTTGTCGAAACAGGCAAGCGCGCAAAACGTATAATTGTCGTTTCCGGGCACCAGGCCATCGCCCTTGCGGATGATGCAGGAAGCGTCCCACTTCCGCAGGGGAATCCGGATGCGGATAAATATGGCGGCATCCGGGACAGCCGGCTTGAATTCATCGCTGACCAGGGCGTGGACGCTTATCCAGCGCGTACCTTGCGCGTCGCGGGCCTCGATGGATGCGTCAAGCCCGGCCAGCAAGGGGAACAGCGATCCGAAAGCGTTTCTTGACCCTATGTTTCCGCCTATGGTGGCGAGATTCCTCACGGTGGTGCTGGCTATTGTTATAATAACTTTTTTTAATGGTTCGAGGGTGTCGGCATCGGGCAGGGACAGTATGCGCGACAGGGTCGTGGCCGAGCCGAGCTCGATGAAGCGGTCGGATTTGCTTACGATCGCCAACTCGGGAATCGCGTGCGTGCAGACGAGCGCAAGCCCGGCGGCCCTGGAACTTTCCGAACTGCCCTCTATCGAGAGGAGGGTGTTCCCGGCGCAGGGTATGGCGTCCGGTCGGCGCCTCAGGAATATGGAGGCTTCGCCCAGGCTGGTGGGCATGGCTACTTCGTCAACGCGCACGGCCGTACACCCTTCCTTCCTTTATGCTTATGGCCGCAAGCGCTGCGGCTATGAGCGACTGGGGCGGTGTGCAGTGGCAGACGACCGACGACAGCATTTCCGTTATTTCCAGGTCCGAAGGTCTGTTTTTACGGTCTATGAGCGACCCGATCAGCAAGAATACGGCTGGCTCGCAGAAGCCGCAGGGGCTAACCGAGTTTTCGTTGCAAGCCCGGCGGACTATATCGTTGTCCTGGGTGGAGGCGAATCCATCGTAGCTTACGATTTCGGCTCCCCGTGCCCTGAAGGCGGGTACGAGGCATGAGTTTACCGGAAGGCCGTTCATCAAAACGACGCATTTTCCGCAGACTCCTATTTTGCAATCAGGGTGGATGCTGCGGGCGTTGAAGGAATCGAAGAGCAGCCCGGCCAGGCTTTCGCCGGCCTCTGCCTGGATGTTTATATCCTCGCCATCCAGTATGAATTGTATCGTCATGGTTTTATTCCGATTCTTGGGGTGCGTACCGAGTCAGTCTGCCAGGTCATATCCATGGCCTGGCCAAGGGCGTTGGCGAATGCCGCGGGAATTACCGCATAGGCCAGGTCGCCGATTCCACCCGACTGCTCCTTAGGCTCGTTCCCGACGAATTCCACGGTAATGGGAGGCGCATCGCGCAAGCGAGCCACCCTGTAGCGCCTGAACGCGGAAGCGTCAGGCATGCCGTTTTCCAGCGACAGCGCTTCGAAGCGGATTTGGCTCAGGGCATTGACGATTCCGTTGGAGACGGTGGCATGAGCCCGCTCGGTAGACAGTATTTTACCGGCATCCACCACCATCCATGCGCCCAGCACCTTAGGCTGCCCGGTATATTCGTCCAGTTCGAGCTCCACCACCGCTCCGGCCCATGAATCGTCCTCTCCGGGAAACATCTTGTTTTTCGCGTTATGCCTATATGTCTTCCTGACGATAATCGGCAGCGCCTCCCGGAAGCGCTTGGTCCGTATCGTTTCGCATGCCGATTCGATCAGGCGCGTGATGAGGCTTGCCGTTCCCGAGGTGGAGGAAGGTCCGGAATCGGGTACGGAATCAGTGTCGATCTCCTTGATGGCGATGCGGTCGATTTGAGCGCCGATAATATCGCCTGCCGCCTTTTTCCAGATTTCCAGGGTGCCCGGCGTTTCCGGAACCGAGCTGGAGCGTATAAGCACGCGGGATTCCTTGTCCAGGGTTACTTCAATGCTTATGTTGACGCCGGAACCTCCCGGATGGAAACCCGTGCCCGATTGCGAGGCAAACGCGAAGCCGATGCCCCGGCCCGGCGGCGATCCGGGATCGTTCCTGCGCTTGCGAACCAGTTCGCTCGATGAGCGCTTGCGGCGAAAGTCGCTCAAGGCGCAGAGCCGTTCGGTAATCCTCTTGAAGGGTATATTTTTTTTACGAATCCCGGATGCCGTTTCGCTTCCCTTTCCCAGCAGGTTCATTTCCCGGAATTCCAGGGGATCCATATCCAGGGTTTGGGCGCATTGGTCCATTAGGCATTCTATGCCGAAGAGAGTCTGGTTTATGCCGATGCTGGAAAAAGAACCTAAAGGAGGCAGGTTCGTCTCCACGGCGAAACTTTGGGCGTGGATATTCGGGCATGCGTAGGAGCCCAAGGCGGCCGCGGCGCTTCGTTGGGCCAACTCGTCGGAAAGGACGCCGTACGAGCCGCCGTTGATCATGATGCGCGAATCCACCGCAAGCAGTTTGCCGCCGCTATCGAGTCCCGCCCGATAGGAAACGAGCATAGGCGCGCGCTTGGGAGTGTGGCGAAAATCCTCCTCGCGCGATAGCATGAGCAGTGCGGGCTTCCTGCATATAAATGCAGCAAGCGCTGCCTGGCAGGAGAGAAGGGCAGGATACCAGAGCTTGCCGTCGAGGTGCATTCCGAGCGCAGTCGGCTTTACCAGTATATCCTCGGCGCGCGTCTTGAGCACGGACGCTACCTGCGCGCGAACGTGGAACGGCCACTGGGTGGAAGTATAGACTATGAGCTTGTCGTAGTCGAATATCGCGGCGGCGCCGAGCGCCTCCGGATAGCAGTGGTCCAACGGTCCCGTGCGGAACTCGCCTTCCACGATGGTGTGGGCGACTGAAAGGGCAAGTTCCACGTCGCCGTATTGCACGGTGTGCCTGGCCAGAACCCGTGCGGAGCTGAATCGCTCGAAATCAAACTCGCCTTTTTCTTCCTCCGCGTTTACCTTGGTAAGGCGTACCGCCTCCGAAAGGCGCTCCGGATTCGGTCCCACGATCAGGGCCACCGCCTCTCCCTTGTAGGAAAGCCTGCCCGAGGCGAGTATCGGCACCTTGTGCCCGAACGCTTCCAGGCTCCTGCTCCCCGGAATGTCGTCGGCTGTTATACTTCTATAATCCCGGGGCAGGTGCGGAATGTGTATGGACTTAAGCACGCCTTTGGAGACCGGAGAGCGGACCGTGGCGACGTACACCATGTCTTCGGCGCGGAATTCGGCGACGCGGATCCTGGGTTCCTGGTATTTTTTCCCTGTCTGCTTCATCTTGCCTTGTCTGACGCAAGGGAACGCGATGTGTCGAGCACGGCCTGGATTACTTTTTGCGCGTCGCCGTCTCCCATGCCCTGCCAGATGGGCAGGCTCACGGATTGAGCGAACATTGAAAGCGCGCAGGGAAAGGATTCGTCCGTCAGCTTGTAGCGGTCCGCGTAGTAGCGCATGGTGTGCAGCGGGATAAAATGAACGGAAGCTCCCACGCCCCGCTCGGCGAGCGACTCTATGAAGCGGTCGCGGTGGTCCAGCTGGCCTTTTTGCGATACGCGGATGGCATACAGGTGCCATGCGTGCGCGCTCGGCTCGTCCGCGCTCCTGGGAGGAAGCTTGAGCCCGTCGATGCCGGCGAAGGCTTTGTCGTATCCAGAGGCCATGCTCCGCCTCTGGTCCAGGAACGCGTCGGCCTTGGTCAGCTGCACCCTTCCTATCGCCGATAGAATGTCTGGCATGTTATATTTATATCCTGCCTCGAGCACGCCGTAGCGCCATGCCGCCTTTTTCGAGGTATACCTGTCCCATACTTCCCTGTCTATGCCGTGCATGCGCATCCGGCCCATGCGCCCGGCGAGCCTGCTGCTGCCGGTGACGATCATGCCGCCCTCTCCGGTGGTTATGGTCTTCGTGGCGTAGAACGAATAGACGCCGATGTCTCCCACCGTTCCGATAAAGCCTTCCTTCGTGCGTACGGGAAACGCATGGGCCGCATCCTCGATGACAAGGCATCCGTAGGTGTGGGCGAGTGCGACTATCGAAACCATGTCGCAGGGAAGCCCGCCGATGTGCACCGGAATAACCGCCTTGCAGTTTTTTGCGGATGCGAGAACCCTTTCCAGGGCAACGGGGTCCATGTTGTACGAATCCGGCGCAGTATCGCAAAAAACAACCTCTGCGCCAAGGTGGCGGATAACCGCGGCCGTGGAGGTAAAGGTGTAGGGGCTCGTAATTACGGTATCGCCGTTTCCTACGCCGGCCGCCTCGAGGGCAAGGTGCAGCCCGCTCGTAGCCGAGTTTACCGCGAGTGCGTGGGCTGCGCCGGTAAAGGCGGCGAATTCCTTCTCGAACGCCAGTGTTTCCGCGCCGGTGGTAAGCCAGCCCGAGCGCATGACGCGAAGGACGGCTTCCTCTTCTTCGGTACCGAGGGACGGTCTGGCGAATGGTACATGGTCAATACTCGGGTTCATCGGGTTTATCCTCCACGCTGGGTATCCATCGCTTCAATGCCGCCCGCAGGTGTTTTCGGTTGCGGTAGCTTCGGTGTTCGGGCTTTCCCTCGTCCGCGGCGATGCATATGGGTAACAATGCGCGCAAAATGCCTTCCGTGTCAAAGTGTCTTTCGCTGCGCACAAGCCGATTTATTCGCGTATGCCTGGTGGGTTCCAGTTTTTCGTCCGGCGCCTGCAGGCTTTCGTGAAGCCGCTCCCCCGGACGCAGGCCTATATATTCAATCATTATGTCTTTATGGGGCTCCAGACCGGAAAAGCGTATTACCTGCTCGGCCAAATCGCGAATCCGCACGGGTTCGCCCATGTCCAGGATGTAGGATTCGCCGCCCGTTCCCACGCCGCCTGTTTTCAGAACCAGGGAGCAGGCCTCGGGAATGGTCATGAAGTAACGGGTTGTTTCCGGGTCGGTAACGGTTACAGGACCGCCGCGCGCTATCTGCTGCACGAAAAGCGGCAGTATGGAGCCCCGGGAACCCAGCACGTTGCCGAAGCGCACAACCATGAATTCAGTACTGCCCGCCGCTTTTTCCTGGGCGTGGAGCACAATGCGCTCGCATAAAAATTTTGTGGCGCCGTATACGCAGAGCGGCTGAACGGCCTTATCCGTGCTGACAAGCACGAAACGCCGTACTCCGGCGTCGATGCAGGCGTCCACGAGGTTTTTGGTGCCAAATACGTTGTTTTCCACGGCTGCCACGGTATTGGCTTCCATCATGGGCACGTGCTTGTATGCCGCCGCGTGGAACACTACGTCTGCCTTGAGCCGCTTCAGGATAAAAGCCAGATATTCGCGACCCTTCATGTCGCCGATTACCGGCACTATGGCAGTGGCGCTTCCTACGCCGCCTGCCTGGAGTTCCCGCAATTCCCTGTCAATCTGATAGATTGAATTTTCGCCGTGCCCAAACAGGTAGAGCCGCTCGACCCCGGCCTCGAGCAGCTGTCTGGAGAGTTCGGATCCTATGGATCCGCCGGCACCGGTAATAAGCACCCGCTTGCCGCGCAGCCAGGCAAGGCTCTCGCGCAAGCCAAGCAAAGCCGGAGCGCGCCCTAAAAGATCCAGGGGATCGATAGCCCGCGTCTGCACGAGGTGAACGTTTCCTTCAATTATATTGGCTACGCTCGGTACGATTCGGATACGCAAAAAACCGGCCTGTTTCAAGAGCGCGTATAATTCGCGTATCAGTTCCCGGGAGGCTGAGGGTATCGCGATTATCGCCTCGTCGGCAGGGGTGCGCGCAAGCACCCGCAAAACATCACGGATGGGACCAAGTACGGTGACGTTCTCGAGCCGTCGCCCTATTTTTTCCAGATCGTCATCCAGAAAGGCCACCACTTTGCCAAAAACCGGTTTTTCCGCAATTTCCCTGGCTAGCGCCTGGCCTGCGAATCCGGCTCCGATAATATAAATCCTCGCGTTTTCAGCTGTGTACATGCTCGCTTTCTGTTCCTTTCGCCGCTTTGATCAGGACCTCGAAAGCCAGGTCCACGAGAAAGGAATTCTCGCACATGGCCAACTTGACCTTTGCGCGTCCCTTTCTCCTGTCGATCTTGACTATCATGGCTTCGAGCCCTTTCAAGGGTCCTTCGACGATGACGATGCGGTCGTTTTCGTCGAAGATTACCTTGGAAGTATCGGCTGGTTTTCGCAAAGACATGAAGTGGGCGAGTATGCGTCTGTCCTGTGTTTTTATGGGCACGGGATTCGCGGTATCCGGAAGGATTCGCACGAAATAATTGGTGGTTCGAAGTTTCCAGCGCAAATCATGGGGCATGGAAAGGCCGTCGATACCCATGAATACGTAGCCGGAAAAAATTACCAGCTCCGTATTCTTGATTTTACCGCGCTTCCTGAGGGGAATCATGCGGGACGGAGCAAAAACCTGCCAGGTGTCATCGGGCAGCTTGCCTTTATTCAGGGCTTGTACCAGATCCTTTTCATGTCCGGTCCAAACCTGAACGGCGAAATATTCCATGCGGCACGAGCCTCCGGTAATGGGAAGCGCCAATAAACCAAGGTTTTCGGAGGCTCCCCGATGCAATAACGGGCGGTAAAACAAGTTTGCCGTCAGCGCTGCGATTGTACCGTAAAATATCTCCCTGAGTAAAGTGAAATGCCATCGGATTTCCGGCCGCTAAAAAACCTCTTGGCTTGCATATTCGGTTTTTTGGGGATAAGATTGAATTACTATGGGCGAAACACCTGGATTTGAAACACTCGTTCTTGAACTGCGCGATGACGAGCGTCAGCGGCTGCTTCAAAAACTGCGTAATGCCGCGTCCGTTTCGACGGAACCCTTGTTGGCTAGAATGCCCCATGAATCAGGCAGGCCCGATTATGTCGCGCTGTTCGGCCATCTGGACTTCTTCACGAAATTCTTTCTCATCATCAAGGGAATGGTTACCAATCAAAGCAAAGAGGAATTGATAAAGGAACGCCTGGTCAAAGGCATACTCAAAAAGCTGGAATCCCAGTGCCTGGGGCTCGTGGACACCAAGCGCAAGGCCTTGCTCGACTCGTTTTGGCAGGAACTGAGCAAGCTGCGGCAGTCGGCCCGCTATTTTTATGATCTTTTGGATAAAAGCCTGGAAAAGCGCAAGCCCGCTTTTTTTGCGTTTCTTGCCTCTCTCGTGCTCGAGGACGTCCATGAGGAGCTCGTTACTCAGACCGACCCCCGGCATATTGCCGAGGAAAATCCAGTTGCCAGCGATGCCGATATACGTATCCATGTTACCAGGGCGCTCGAGAACGCCTTGACCATGGTAAGCGAAGACCAGCGGCGAAGCATGTACCACGACGTACACAGCCTTTATGTCCTGCGCAAGCTTTCCGCATTTCCGTTTGACCGCTTCCTCGCGGCTTTTCAGGTAGCGGCAAGCGGGGAACATGAAATGTCTTTTTGGGCCGCGGCGGATAACCTCGAGGACCTGGATTCGATACTCGGCTCCATTGCCGTTCCGCCTTCGCTGAAGCTCATGGAGGCCCTGCTTGCATTCGAGTTCAACGACGACTACTCTTCGAAAGCCTTTAATCTCGATGGCGCAATCAAGGCCGAATTGATAAAAGCCGAGCAGGCTCTTTCGGGAATCCGAACCTTCAACGCAAGGGTACCGATAGACATACTGCTGCAGGCGGCGAAGGAAGACCCCGAGGCCCAAAGCAAACCCGTAGCGGGGGGCGAAGACTGGTTTGCCCTGTTCAAGGCTTACTGGCGCGAACGGGCGGACAAGACCTTCCTGCACTGGCAGAGCGAACGGCGCATGGCGCAGCTGCAGGGCGAGATTGCGGTAATCGTAGGAACGGAAACTCCAACCCGATTCGTCAATATGCTGGAGGAAGGCTCCGATACGACTCCTCCGATGCGGCTTTCCAAGACCCTGCGATTCATAGAATCTTTTTATTACACAGCCATACTCGGAGACCTCAATCGGGTTTTCAAGCTGATATTGGCGGAGGGTGAATTTTATAAGCGCGACAACAAGATGGATTTTACCGAAGCCTACGCCAAGCTGCTGCAAACCCCCGAAGAGCTCAAGGCTTTCGACCTGAGCCTGGGGCCGGAGGGCGAGCTTGGCAGGATGTATGTGCAGGCGCGCGCCGACCCAAGCCCGATAGCCATCAAGCGCAGGAAAATCGAATCCGCCATTCAAGCGGCGGAGACTGAAGCCGACGCGATTTTACGGCGTTCGCTGGATGCGATGAACCGTCTGTTCCTCGTATTTAAAGGCATACTCAGCGGAGACACCCGGGGTAAATACGATTCGCTGTCCAATTTGTCCAGGATCGACGGGAAAGCCAACGCCGAATTTCTCAAGTCCATGGAAACGGCGAAGGAAAGACTCGAGAAAGCCGCCTATCTGGCAGCCGAGCTACTTAGGATCTCATTGCTCAGCATAAACGCGGTCAATCTTTCCCTTGCGCCCGAAAAACCGGAAGGCTCAGGGCTCCCGGCGGAACCGCAGGCATGAGCCGCAGCTTCGAGGCAAGACCCTATGTTCCCGTTCAAACTGACGCTGATAGTTTTGAATTGCCGCTATTCCGCACCGAGAGCGAAAGCGGAGATTTTCCATCCATTATCTTGAGTTCGCTTTCCGCAGGCAGCATGAATTACAGGCCCGCCAAAGGCAATCCGGCCAGGGATTCCTGGATCAGGCGCCAGGGATTCGATTCGGACAGAGTTCTCTCTGTTTCCCTGGTTCATTCCCGCAGCGTTAAGGTTGCGTCCAGTCCCGGGGAACTCGAGGGGCTTGAGGCCGATGGAATTCTTACCGAAAACAAAAAAATGTGCGCCGTGGTCACCGTGGCGGATTGCATGCCCATATTCCTTTACGAAAGGAATTCGGGTGTCTTCGGCGTTCTGCATTCGGGCTGGAAGGGCACCGGCATCCTGGCCGAGGCGTTTGCCCTGCTCGAGGGCGGCTGGGGAATAGAGCCCAGTGATATTTCCCTTACATTCGGCCCGTGCATCGGCACCTGCTGCTATCCGGTGGACGAAGGCAGGGCACGGGCCTTTTCCGATGAATTCGGTTCCAAAGCCGTAAAGGTTATCGATGGCAGGCCCCGCATCGACCTGCTGGCGGCCAATCTAGCCCTGGCGGAGAGCTATGGCGCGACCATGGTAAACTATGCCGATACCTGCACTTCCTGCGACAGCCGCCTGGGCTCGTTCCGCAGGCAGGGCGGCGACGATTTTACCCGCATGGCGGCGTGCATCGGCTTTCCCTCGAAGGCCTCAGCATGAAATTATTCTCTGCTTTCGGGCTTAAAAGCGGTTTTAGTATTTTTTTATTAACTGCTCTTTTGGTCTTTGCCCGGGCACAGGAGTCCGCTGTGGCTCTGGAGCCGTTCATGCCGCAGCCCGGCAGGGTAATCATCGCGGAGCGCTCGGATTTTTCCCGCTACGACGATGGGCACTATGTGGGACACGTATACAGGGAAGCGCGCGTAGACCTGAGCTGCGAGATCCTGCCTGGCATGGGCAATTCCTGGGCTGGCGAAGCCCTCGTCCTCGAGGAAACCCTGCGCGACAACAGAACCAACGCCAGGAAATTGGACGGCAGCATTCCTGTTGCCTTTAAAAGCGACAAGGCCGGAAGAGTGCTTTTTTTGCAGGATGAAGGCTACCCCATACTGAGGGGAATTCCGTTTTCGCCTCCGCTGGCCGTTGGCGTCGGACAGCGCTGGAGCGGAGAAGGCGTCGTGGTCGTCAGACCCAGGGCCGACGCGCCTGCCACCAGGATTCCCATTTTGGTGGAATATGAATTCGCTGGAAGGGTCGTTTGGAGCGGGGCCGACGCATATTCCATCACTGCCCGCTACGGCATACGCTACAAGGGCGGCGATAAAAAGGGTGACCCTTCGCTGACCTCCTCCCAGGGCGGCCGTACAGCCGATATCGTTATAGATGCCAGGGACGGCAGCACGCTCTTCGTCCGCGAATCCATCGATGAAACCTATGCCTACTCAGGCGGATCGACTATTCGACTCAAAGGCTTCATCCTGCATTTCCACCGGGGCACCCTGCCCGCGGATCGCGATAGAATCGCTATGGTTTTGAATAATCCCCCAAGTCCGCTTTTGCCTTCCCCAATTCCTGCCCCTTCGCTACCGCCAGTACCTGGCTCGGATGCGGCGACCCAGCCGGCTCCGCCTACTCCAGTTCCGTCGGCCGTGCAGGTTCCGTCGGCCGTGCAGCCAGAGACGGCTTCTTTGCCTCCCGGTCCCTACGAAGTTGCAGCCGGAAAACGGGGCATTGTCCTTCTCCTGTTCGACTTGCGCTTTGCACCCGACAGTGCCGAATTACTGGCGGGCGAGAAACCCAGGCTCGATGCGATAGCGCAGGCCTTGTCGCGCATACCCGAAAGGACCTTCCTGGTGGAGGGGCATACCGCCGATACCGGAAAGCCGCAGGGACAGTACGCGCTTTCCGAGCAGAGGGCAAAAAAAATCGTGGACGAGCTGGTGGCGCGCGGAATTCCGGCCGGCCGATTCCTGTTTAAGGGAGTCGGGGCGGACAAGCCCATAGCGTCCAATGATACCGAACAAAACAAGGCGCGCAACAGGCGCGTCGAGATTACCGTGCTGGACTAGGGGGTCTGAACGATGACTATGCGTGAGTTAAGTAAATATTACATGCTTTCTCCGGCCGGGGCGATTTCGGTTCTTGTCGCGGTCGCTGTGGCGGTTTTAGTCGGCAGCGCGGCGAATGCTTCCCTTGGCGCCCTCAGCGGATTGGGGGCTCTGATCGTAATCCTCCTTGCGGGGTTTTTCAGCGGGCTTGCTTCCGGTTTTGCGCTAGGAGAGAAGAACCGCAGGATTTGGCTCGCGGAACGAGCGCTGCTTGAAAAAGTCAGGCAGGCGCAGGCGCGCCTGTGCGGCATGCGCATCGCGGATCCCGGAATAAAAAAACTTGCCGAAACGGTGGCGCTCAAGGCCGGCGAATATTATGCCGCGTGCGTCAAGCAGAAAACCCATGATCCGCTTGCATCGTTCGCCGCAGAAGAATGCCTTGAGCTTCTCGACGTTTTTCTGACCGAGCTGGATGAAACCTCTTCGGAAAAGCGTTTCGACATGGCGGACGCCAACCCTTTCGCCGACGCAAGGGAACGCATAAGCGCGGCATTGAACGATCGTGCCGCCATAATCTCCAAATCGACGCTCGATATCCTGGGCGGCCTTTCGGCGGGCGACCGCCTCGAAATTAAGGAGCAACTGCGATGAGCGTAATCCCCAAAGGCCGGAACATTTTTTTAGGCATCCTGATTCTTGTGCTTGCCTCGAAAGCGCTTTGGGCGCTTGACGCCCAGCTCGTGTCCACCGAGGTTACCGTGGTGCTGCGCCCGGACGGCAAGGCGGATATTTTCTATCGGACCGAGTGGGATGTCTCTTCGGGTACCATGAGCGGGTTTTATTTCGAGGGAGAAGCATTCGATCCGGTCTGGAATTTAGACCGCTGCTTTGCCGATCTCCAAAACGGAACGCGCGTCGCCCTCAGGATCGATCCCCTTGGAGGCAACAACAAGTTCGACGTAATTTTAGCCGGTGGGAAGCGTTTTTCGGGCAAGGCATATTACAACCTGAACTACGCAGGCGATTTTGCCGCGCGCTCTCTGATCGGAACCACGATTGGGGCGGACGGCCAAAAACTCGTTTATTTCGACTGGGCACCGGTGCAATGGGAGTATGGCCAAAAATACCAAACGGTGCGACTGGTATTGCCCGTAGCCATAGCCGGGGAGAAGCTGAGCCAGGCGGAGCGCGAAGGCTTTCCCATGCTTACCGAGGAATATGTCAATTCGGAAAACAAGATAGATTATTACGGTACAAGTGGCGATGACGGACGGTATTATCTTACGGTGCTTTTTTACAAAGAAAACCCGATAAAATTCGAGAGCCAGAACCTTCAGCTGTATTTTCCGGCGGAGTACCTGAACTTAAGCGCGGAACTCCGGGAAGCAAGCGTCGCCTCGGCAGGCGCCGCCTCGGAGGGCGCCGCCTCGGCGGGCGCCGATACCGATGGCGCGGCGGACTCATCCGTTACGGATGGCTCGGGAAACGGCTTGGCCGTGGATGCGGTTTCGTATCCGCAAGTAAGCGCGGCGGACTTCTGGAAGAAATATTTTATGTACGCGGTAGCGATTTTCGGCGCTATAATCGCTTTTTCCCTCTACCTTTACGGCCTCCGGCTGCGCTCGCACGGTAAGCGCCTCGCCGCCGTGCAGGGTATCGCGTGGGCAGGAGACTCCTGGAGCCCGCCCAAGCTTTTCTCGGGTACCTTCCAGGTTCCAGGCAAAGTTATAGAAAATTTGCATCCAGTCGAAGTTGCCCTGCTCATGGAGCTTCCACTGCCGCGCGTCGCGGCCATAATGCTGGAAGGCCTCCGCGCCCAGGGCCTGGTTGCCCTGGTATCTGAAGACCCGCTGGTCATAAGCATTCTTTCGGCTGCCGCTTCCAAAAACGATTGCGAGGAGGCATTCCTCGCCGCCTTCAATTCCTCCGGCGAGGTATTGCCGGGGCTCATGGCCGATTTTTTCGAGGACAGCATAAAAAAACTTCAAGAAAAGCTTTGGGACTGCGACCTGGACGCGACCCGGGCTTTCTATCGAAAGAAACTTTTCGAAGTGCAGGAAGCCGAAAAATCCATGCAGAACTGGACCGAGGAAAAAAGAAATTCCTACCGGCGGTCGTACGGGGATTACTGGTATTGGAACAGCTATCACGTCGTGCGCGACAGCCCCGCTTTTATGGCGGCCATAAGAATGCCGCCGGGCATGTCCGCCGGATACGCTGAATTCATGCGATCCGCCGTGTGCTACTCGGGCTGTTTTGCGCCGGGCAACCTGGGTACGGTCGGAGCCTGCCATTCCGCCTGTCACAACGCGTGCCACGACGCCTGCCACTCGGCGTGCCACTCGGCCTGCCATTCCGCATGCCACTCGGCCTGCCATTCCGCATGCGTTTCCGGCGGGGCTCATTGATGGCTTCGCCCTTATCCCGGATTTTTGCCGGAATAAAAAATAACATGCTGCACTCCGGTCCGACAAAAAGCGATGAGCTTCTCGACGCTCACCGCATGGTATCCTGGATATACGATTTCTGGAGAATTTTATCCCCGTATGCGTACGCCAGGATGGAGGACAACGTGGTGATACTGCCGCCCAACCTGGTCTACAAGACCAACGCCACCGGAGCCCGGTTGGTATCTTTTGTCAATGCAGGCGGCTGCTTCGCCGATATTCCCGGATTCTGCGCCCGCCGGGCCGCCGAGATCGACTCGTTTTTCAAAACCATCAAGGCGGTATACGAAGGCAGGAAGCCGGTGATGGACCGCATAGCCTATTCCTTCGATTTTACCAGCCTGCCTGTGCTCGGGGAAATCGCCGTAACCTACGACTGCAACAACCGCTGCAGGTTTTGCTACGCCAGCTGCGGCGGAAAGGATATGCGCAGCCAGCTTGATACGGCTGCGCTTAAGAAAATAATCGACATATTCAAGGATGAAGCCAAGATACCTTTTTTTTCGTTTACCGGAGGCGAACCGCTTCTCCGGAATGACCTTGAGGAATTGGCGGCGTATGCCACAAGCCGCGGTTTGCGCATAAACCTGATAAGCAACGGGACGCTCGCAACGGCGAAACGCGCACGGAGCCTGTTTCAAGCCGGTTTCAGAACCGCTCAGGTAAGCATCGAGTCTCCGGTGGCCGCCATACACGACGGACTGTGCGGCGTTGAGGGCTGCTTCGATAAAACGGTCGCAGGCATAAGGGCGTTGATCGACGCAGGCTTGAGCGTTCAGACAAACTCCACTCTTACCGGCATCAATCGACGGAGTCTTTTGGATTTGCCCGGTTTTGTGCGATCTCTGGGTGTAAAGCGCATGTCCATGAATCTGTTCATACCGGCGGGTTCCGGCTTGGATGCAGGTGATCTTTTCGTGCCGTATTCCGAGGCCGGAAGCTTTGTGGACGAGGTTCGAAAGTCCGCTTCGTTGGCCGGCACGGATTTTTTCTGGTATTCCCCAACGCCTTTATGTATTTATAACCCCATAGCCAGGGGGCTGGGCAACAAGAGTTGCGCCGCGTGCGACGGTTTGCTATCGGTGTCGCCCACGGGAGACTTGCTTCCCTGCTCTTCCTGCCCCGATTCCGTGGGAAATCTTGCGTCGGACAATTTTACCCAGCTGTGGTCGGGAGAAAAATCGTTGTGGTACAAGCATAAAAATTATGCTCGGGAAGAATGCAAGGCTTGCGATTCCTTTACGGCCTGCCAGGGAGCGTGTCCGCTCTACTGGAACCATGTCGGATACGAGGAGCTCGAGCGATTCGGTAAAGGAAGCTGGAAGGCGAGGAGACCATAATGGAAAGAACATTCAGTTTTTTTAAGCTGGCACCGGCGGTGCGGATAATTCTTGCGGCCGCGCTTTTCGCGGGTTGCGCAGCGCTGCAGATATACAAGGGTCTAACTTTTACCGGTTTGTCTTTGGCGATTCCCGCCTGGATACTCCTTTCCCTCAGGAAAGTAGACAATAAACCTTCTGACCTCGGCCTTGAAGAGTGGAGGGCTGTGGGCGACGGCGAAATCACGCGGATAGCCGACACCATCAAGGAATCCAAAAAAATGCGCACGAAATTTTCGGGTCCCAACGGGCTGAAGATATTATTCCTGGTAATTGTAATTGCTGCTCTGTTGATAAACGTGGAAAGCAAACCCCATGTTTCGCTTGTTCTCCTGGATTTGGTTCTATTTATCGTTCCGGGGCTTTTTTTCGGCGGCGTTAAGATTTTTATACCCATGGACCTGGATATGAAACTGCCGGGCTTCCTGTCGCTCATGAACACCGAGCGCCCGGCGGACATGGTGCTGACGCCGTACCTGCGCTTCGACCAGGACAAGGATAAACGGGATATACCCGAGGACGTCCGCTTCATGCTGGAACCCAAGCGCAAGAGCGCGGACTTCGTGGGCATACAGTTTCAGATGGCCATAAACAATGGCGCGAACGGAAAAGTCCCGTATCTCTATGCCGTTGTTTTGACAAAGGGCAAAAGCTGCTACCTGCATCGGGCTTTTTCCTCGCTAAGTTCGAACGGCTACGAAGTCGAGGCCGGCGGCGACAGCGACTACGGTACCGTCGTGATTCGGCAGCGCACGGAAAGCGGCGGATATAATACCTCGCCCAAGGATTGCGTCCGCTTGCTGAAACTCGTGTTTACGGCGTATGCCCAGATTATGGCCAAGTCCGCATAGCATAAAATATTCCTCGGAAGAAGGTGGTTCATGTATTTTCCAAAAGGTTTCGATTTGGGCGAGTCGATAGAAATAGCCCGGCTGGTTTCTTGCGCCTACGAACAATTTACCGCGTTCGAGGAGGATAGCGCGTGGAAACTGCCTGAAGACTACCGTTTGATCCGCGAAATAAACTATGCATACGAAACCAGGAATCCCTGGGACAGGGGCAATGCCAAATTTGAAACACGGGTAAAACAGGGCCTGTTAAAAAAGAGCGTCGTAGCGGTTCCCTTTGGTTTCGTAGCCCGGAGAAAAAAGAAGACCTTCGTTATCTTTCGCGGTACAAAAACGGTCAAGGAATGGATTTCCAATTTTAACACGAAATTCCAAGAATGCTTTATCCCGGGTTTCGGAAACGTCCATGAGGGCTTCCAGACTACTTTTCTGAATTTCCGCGGAGCCGTCAGCGACGCCGTCGGCTCCGTCCAGGCCGGGGATGTGCGCATCGGCGGACACAGTCTCGGAGCGGCGCTCGGAACCTTTGCGGCATTGGACATCGCTATCAACCTGAAAAGCAGGGTCAAGGCGCTTTATACTTTCGGTTCCCCGCGAATCGGCGATAATTTATTCGCGCAGCGCTTTAATCTCGCGATGGGCAGGCGTTCCTTCCGGATATCCAATACCTCAGACATCGTTAGTTCCATCCCGCTTCCCATCCCCCTGGCCGGAATCGTAGGCGGGTATTTCTCGCATATCGACACCCCGGTGGATTTTACCTTGCAGGCGGACGACATCGAGAAAAATCATGCCATGCAAACGTATATCGAGGCATTGGAAGCTCAGGTAAAGAAAGGTTTTTTCGCTTTTCTTAGGAACGGCTAGCGCTCCCCCAGCAGGCTCTTGAGTTCCTGGATGTCCTTGATGAGGCGCGTCCGGTCCAGGTTCTGGAAACGCTTGGGAACCATTTCCTTGCTGGTGCACTCGATTACCGCCACCAGGTTCTGCAGTTCGATTTCGTGCGGGTAGGCGGGCGGCACGAAATCCGCCATGGTCTCCTCCAGGTCCTCTCTCGTAACAAAGGAGCGGTTTTCCATGCTCGCCTTGAATTTGGCCCGAATAAGCACCGATTCAAGGTCTGCGCCGGAGAACTCGTGCTTGAATTTCCTGAATAGCTCGCCTATCGGGAATTTTCGTATCTGCATGTCAAGTTTTCGTAACAAGACCTCGTACAAGGCTTCCTTGTCCGCCTCGGTATCGGGGTAGAAAAGGGCTAGATGCTCTTCGGCGCGGCCCTGGCGTTTCATGTCGATGGGCAGAAGATCCGGGCGGCATGTTATGAGGAACCAGATGATCCTGCCGCGGTATTCTGTGTTTCCCATGAAGCTTGCCAGCTGGGCAAAGATTCGGTTGGACGTGCCCGAGTCGCCTTCCTGGTTTCGGTCGCCCAGGAACGCGTCCGCCTCGTCTATCATCACCGCCACCGGCGACATGGCCTTTAGAATCGTCAATACTTTTTCCAGGTTGGATTCCGTCACGCCCTGCCACTTGGAGCGGAAATTCTTGAACTTAACCATGGGAACGCCTATTTCCCCGGCAAACGCGCTTACCATGAAGCTCTTTCCCGTTCCCACGGGGCCTGCTATCAGGTAGCCCATGGGAAGCACGTCCAGCCGTCCCTGCTTAAGGGCCCGGGCCGCGCTCTTGAAGCGCTTTCGCACGAAATCATGACCCGATACGTAGGAAAGGTCATGCTCGGTCTCCAGGAATTCCAAGAGCCCGCCTGCCTCGCTTTCGATAATTTCCCGCTTTTTTTCCTTGAGGTACTCCATGGAAATGGGACGGTCTTCCTGCCAGCTCTCCGCGGCCATGCGGTTAAGGTTGACGAGATTGAGCCCGCTCGTTATCGCGCCTACCGCATCGGAAGACAGCCCCTTGTCCATGAGCAGCGTTCCCTGGCTTTCCAGGAAGCGCAGGAAACTGGAGCGTACCGATTCGTCGGGGATGGGTATCTCGACCTTGATGGTAGAAGGGCTGGATACGATTCGGGGGTTGAGATCGGACAGGTTCTCCGACAGCAGGATGATGGATACGTCGCCCCTGGTAAAAACGGGGTCGTGCGACCAGCGGTTGAGCGTTACGAAACAGTAACGGTCGGCCTCGTCCAGTTTGGCCACGTCGCCCGCGGGCACCACGGTTTCGGCATAGTCGATAATCATGACGATGCGTTTTTTTTGGCTTATGTTAAGGAGGAAATACCGCTCCAGCGTGCGAAAGGACACGGCGGGATCCGATGAGCCGAGGTCTTCCTCCGAGCTGTCGGGAAGGAGGGCCTTCATGGTGCGCAGGTAGTCTTTCTGCATCTCCGGAGTGCAGAATGTAACTCCGCTGGAGCGGTCCCAGAACACGATGATATCGCGGTTGCCAAACAGGACCTCGGATACGTAATCCTGGATCTTGACGAAGTTGAACTCCCCTTCGTTCATCTTGTGCGGCAGGAAGTCGCGTATGTTGCCGTGCATTATGTAGAGGTTCGCCGTTTTAGAGCAGTATTTATAGGACAAGTCCTGCGCCCAGCTCGGCAGTATTTTTATGAACGGCAAGTTCTTTAAAATCAGCTGTTCCTTCATCGTTCCCCCGCAGCTCAAGTATGCACAGGGGAAGTCGGACACGCAAGCACTAAAAGGAAGCACGTCATTGACTTTGCAGCGAAATCCTCCATAATTAAAGAAGCGGGTGCCTGTGCCCCGCATCTTTTCAAGTATGTTCCTTTGGAGAAATGTATGGCCATAAAGTATGAAACGGAACGGCTTCGGGCCTGGGTTGTCGCGGCGGATATGGGCCTGGGTCACAAAAGAGCCGTGTACCCACTTTCCTTTCTGGCCCAGGACGGCGTCATAATCGCCAACTCGCCGGACTTCGCGGAACCCGACGAGCTCAAGACCTGGGATCAGATGAAAAACGTCTACGAGCGCCTGTCGCGCATGAAGGGCATCCCGCTCATCGGGAATTTTCTTTTCAACCTCATGGATTATTTTCAGTCAATAAAGCCCGCGTATCCACGCGTCGACATGTCCCATCCTACCATTCAGACGAAATTCGTGGACACGATGATAGCCAAGGGCTTGTGCTCCACCATGGTAAAAAAGATACAGAAGAATCCGCTGCCCCTTGTTTCCAGTTTTTTCCAGACGGCCATCGCCGCAGATAAAGCCGGTTTCGGCCGCGTCTACTGCATCATCTGCGATGCAGATATAAATCGCGTCTGGGTACCCGGCAATCCGGCTAAATCCAAGATCGTTTATTTGGTTCCCTGCGCAAGCGCGCTGCGCCGCCTTAAGCAATACGGCGTTCCCGACGACCGCCTTTTTATGACAGGTTTCCCGCTGCCCCTCGAACTGCTGGGCGATGAAGACCTCAATGTACTCAGGTCCGACCTTGGCAGGCGGCTTGCGGTTCTGGATCCTGCCAATCGCTTCAAACCCTTGCATGGGCTCAACGTCGAGCATTTTTTGGGTAAGGAAAACGCGGACAAAAAAGCAGACAGGCCCCCGACCATCGCTTTTGCCGTGGGAGGCGCGGGCGCCCAGAAGGAAATCGGCCTGGCAGCCCTCAAGAGCCTGGCTGCCAAACTCAAAGCCAATGAATGCAGGTTCAATATCATTTGCGGCGTACGCAAGGAAGTCGCGGATTATTTTACCAAGGCAATCGAGGAAATAGTGCCTGGCTGCCCCAACGTCCGCGTTATCTGGGGTGCCAGGGATACCGATTATTTCAACGCCTTCAACGATTCATTGCATACCACCGATATACTTTGGACCAAGCCCAGCGAGCTATCCTTTTATGTAGGATTGGGCCTCCCGATAATTACCGCTCCCTGCATCGGTTCCCAGGAAGTGTTCAACCTCCGCTGGCTGGAAGAAGTCCAGGCGACGTTTCATCAGCATGAACCTGAGTATGCGCACGAGTGGATTTTCGAGTACCTCAATGACGGCCGCTTCGCCGAGGCCGCATGGTCAGGCTTCCTTAAAGCCAGGAAATATGGTACATACAAGATCATGGAAGTGCTCAGCACGGGCACCATGGACAGGGAGACTTCGATACTCAAGCGCTGATAGGAGTACAAACGGCAATGCGTCATAAAATTTTGATGACCATGATAGAAGTCGGTTTTGGCCATAAAGCCCCGGCGCTTGCCGTAAGCGAAGCCTTGCAGGAATTGTATCCCGATGAGCTGCAGGTCGACGTCGTCGATTTCGCCAAGGTAAGCGGCGCGCTCAAGATAGACGAGCAGTGCAAAAAAAGCTGGGATTTCGCGCTTGCTTTTCCCGCGTCCGCTCGCATCGGCTATCTTCTCGTCGAGATGGCCGGCATGAACCAGGGTTATCTCGATGCCATTTTCAAGGATTTCGTAGAAAAAGGCATAGCCTACATCCATGACTATAAACCTGATATCGTTTTTGCGACCCACCCTTTGTGCATGTTCGTCGCCATAAAAGCGCGTGAAGCCCTGGGCCTGGATTTCAAGGTTATTTCCTATGTGGTGGATCCGTTTGACGGCTATGCCTGGTGGGCGAATTTAGGCGCGGACATGCTGCTCGTGGCCAGCGAACGTTCCCGCGACCGGCTCCTCAAAAAAGGCATACTGCCCGAGAAAATAAAAATAATCGGGTTTCCCCTGAACAAGTCGTTTCTTAACATCCGCGGCGATCTTGAAAATCTTAAAGCGGAGCTAGGTCTTGAAGCGGACAGGCCTATCATCCTGGTATCGGCCGGTTCGCAGGGAATCGCCACGGTTTTCTTGTATGTCGAGATGGTTGCGAGGCTCAACCTGCCCATCAATATAATCACCGTGGCAGGCAGAAACGCCAAGACAAAAAAGCGCATGGACGCGCTCGCGGGAATATCCGCGCAAACGAAAATCGTTTCCCTGGGCTTTGCCACCAACATGAACGAACTCATGAGCATAGCCGACCTTATAGTGGGTAAGGCGGGTGCCGCCACCGCGATGGAGTCCATGTTCCTCCAGAAGCCGGTGATGTTTACGGAGTGGGCGGCCTACAACGACAGGTATATAATAAACTTTATACTGGACTACGGGATAGGTTTCTACTGTCCCAATTTTTACGCCTTCAGCAAGATACTGCGCGAGATAGCGCTGAGCGACAGACTTGAGTTCTGCAGAAAAAACCTCGCGGAGCTCAATATGAAGCCCGGCACCAACGAAGTCGCCGAATACCTCTACGGGCAGTTGAATCGAGTAATTAATTCTTAACAAGGAGTTCAATCATGGAGACGGGAAAAATCCTGGAAAGCCAGTTGACGGCAAGTCTCGTCACTCTGGAAAACAGCATGGCGGACTGTCCCGAAGCGGAATGGAACCAAAGCCACGGGGACGCGCCATTTTCGCAGGTAGTGTTCCACACCCTGTTTTATTGCGATTTTTACCTTTCGGAAAGCGAATCCGGATTCAGGAACCAGCCTTTCCATAAGGATAACCTCGCTTTTTTCGGCGACTACGAGGAGCAGGAAGACAAGCTTCCCGTGCGCCTCTACGACAGGGAATCCCTGGTGCGCTACCTTGATTACTGCAAGAAAAAAGTCAAAATAGTTCTGGATGCGCTGAGCCAGGATCAACTGGGGGAGGCAGCCGTAATGCGCAGATCCATCTTTTCCAGGATGGAACTATTCATCTATCTGACCCGGCATATACAGCACCATGCCGCCCAGCTGGGCTTGCGCGTGCAACTGCTTACGGGCAAGGAAATGAAATGGGTCAGCAAGGGTTGATAGGCCAGGCTCGTAAGCGGGGATCGCAGCTTTCTGCGCTTCCCCGGCCTTAGAACTCAGTTTTTGCTTTAAGCCCCGCACGCACAGAACGTTCACTCCGAAAGCTTGTCACGGTTTCCCGACTGTGCTATTATGTGGTTACCATATCCTCAAAGGAGACTTTCATGGCTTACAAAGTGACCGATGCGTGCGTTAATTGCGGCGCTTGCGACTCAGAATGCCCGACTCAGGCAATAAGCGAGAAAAACGGAGCCCGCTGGATCGATCCAGCAAAATGCACCGACTGCGGTTCATGTGCGTCCGTTTGTCCTGTAGAAGCAATTATTCAGGAATAATGCGCCTGATGCGGTATTTATCCGTATAAAAAACCGTCCAGCATCGTGCCGGACGGTTTTTTTATTCAATGGGCAACAATCGAAGGATCGTCCACGTTTTTGGTTCGTAACGGGATATTGGGAATAAAGAGCGTCGCGATGAGCATTAATGCCATCATAACCACGGAAACGATAAATACCTGGCGAATCGCGTCGGAAAAGGATTTTTTCATTCCGTTAACCACCGTATCGGCAATTTCGATTTTTAACGCGTCAAAGGTGGTTTTAATGACACTCAGGGCAGCTTCGTTCGCTTTTGCCCCGGCGGATTCGGCGGCTTTCTGCAAGCCATCCTTAATGCCGGTAAGTGCCTGCACCCGTACGGGCGGCGGTGCCAGTGCCAAACCTTCTATTTGAGCTTTCTGGGTGTCGCTCAATGCGCCAGACGCCTGCGGCATTGCAAGTATTGCCTGTACGGCTCTTGGATTCCCGCTCGTTAACGCCGATTCCAATGCCGCGCCCAAGGATGTAAACCCTGCCTCGATCTGCATTGAGGGCGTACCGTCTTTTAAACGGGCTTTCATGTCGGCAGGAATCTGGGGATCGGCAAGTAAAGCATCTAAGGCATCTGAAGCAGTATCGCCGCGAAGCTTGAAAAGCGCTTCGATGGACGCGTATTTGTCATCGAAGCCTTTGACGATGTCGGCGCGGATTTCGCTCAGGCCTTTGGAGCTGGCGCGACTTTGACCGACAGGCATGGCAAGGGTACCCTCGCTGGGCATGTTCACCGCAAAAGCCGCTGTAAGGGCTGCCGTAAAAATGGCTCCCGTTACCGCGGCCCCTATGGTGGAGCCTATCTGGCGCGTAAACTGGCTGGCGCTCGTCGCCTGTCCCAGTTCTATCGCCGGAACGGAGTTTTGCACCGCAAGGGAATATAGCGACTGGGCTGGACCGAATCCCATGCCCATCAATATCATAAGTGTTACGACTGCCCAGTATGGGGTGTTCACTCCAAAAACCAGGGTCATGGCAAGCGCGGCGATAACGCCGATAAGCGCGCCGCCTATCATGATGCCCTTATATTTTCCTAACTTCGTGACGAGGAAGCCCGACAGCCCCGCACTCAGGACCATGCCCATGGAAAGCGGAATGATGCTCGCGCCCGCTTGCGTGGCGGAAACTCCCTGGACGTTTACCATGTACAGGGGCAGGAAAATAAGCACCGACAGGAAGGCCGCGCCGAAAAAGAAGGCTGCGATATTGCTGGACAGGAAAACCCTGTTCTTAAAGAGCCGTAGGTCCAGTATGGGGTGCTTGGCGCGGAGCGTATGGCTTACCCACAGAATGCCCGCCGCGAATCCGCCGATCAGTAAACCCAGCACCCTTGGCGAAGTCCATGCGTATACCGATTTGTCCAGCTGCAGCGCCAGTATTATGGGCATGAACGTCAGCATCATCAGCAAGGCCGACAGGTAATTCAGTTTTCGCGACCTGTCCTTTGGCTTGAGAACCGGCATGCGCGCGATTATGAATGCCAGGGCGATGATTCCCAGCGGAAGGTTGACGTAGAAAATCCATCGCCAGCCGTCCACGCCTTGTATCCAGGAACCAGCGTGGTCGGTAAGGTAGCCCCCGACGAGGGGACCCACGATGCTGGCAAGGCCAAACACCGCGCCGAAAATCCCGGAAATCTTTCCTCGCTCCCGCGGTGGGTACAAATCGGATACGATGATGAAGGCCAGTGCGAAAATTCCAGCTCCGCCGAAACCCTGTATACCGCGGAATATTATCAGCTGGTTCATCCCGTCTCCCAGGAAGGGCAGGTCGCCAAACTGTCCGGCTATGCCGCAAAGGAACGAGCCCGCCAGGAATACGCCTACCGACCACAATTGCAGCGCCTTGCGGCTGATCAGATCGGAAAGCTTGCCGTAGACCGGCACGAGAATCGTTGAAATAAGCAGGTAAATCGTCGAGACCCAGGTGTATCTGTCCAGGCCGGACAGCTGATTGACTATCCTCGGCATGGCCGTGGAAACGATGGTTTGGTCGAGAGCGCCGAGGAACATTGCCAGGGCGACGCCCAAAACCGTATAGAGGCGTATTTTGCCTTCGTTTGGTGTTTGCATTTCTCTAATATAGTCCGAAGGATTTACCGAGGCAAGCTTGAATTATAAAACATTCAGGAGTTTCGCTTTATTCCCTTAACCAGCACAATTTGAAAAACCGAGCCCAGAGCTAAGGCTCCGCACATGATGGCGAATACATGCGGCAACGAAAATGCCTGGTAGAGCATGCCTCCGCTAATCGAGCCTATAACCTGTCCGCCCGTTAAAAGCGCTTCGTGCGTGTTTACGCGCTTGTCGCGGTCTAAAGCGCCGCTGGTGGAATAGAACAGCGAGTTGTTGTAGGTTACCGACAGGAGCGCGCCAAGGATACCGAAGCAGACCATGAAACCCAGGGGCGTAGTTTGGAAAATCGTCGCTACAAGAACTGCTGCCTGCAGAAGCGTCACCGCGGGAACCAGGCTTCGCTTGAATTGCCAGACGGAAAAGCGGCCCAAAAGCAGGAAGCCCGTCATCGTTGTAAGCGCCCGAATGGCCAGGATAAGCCCGACGCTGGATTCGCTGGTCGCAAGAACGTCGCGCGCATACACGGGAAACACGTTGAAAACCACGCCCATCACCATGTAGGAAAGCGCCACGCCTATCCACGCCGGGTAGCGCAAAGGAGTGGACTTGTCCACCTTGTGCTTCTGCGACTCGCCGGACCTGCCTTCGTTTTCGTGTGAATCTTTTATAATAAATCGGGAAACCATGATAAAAGCGGCGTTGGTACCGAATATCGCTATGCCCGCGTAGACTGGCAGGAATTTATCGTATTGGGACATGAGGCCGGCCGTAAAGGGAGAAATTACGCCGGCGACGCTCCATGAAAAATTAAAGGCGCTCGTTGCGCGCGACAGGTCTTTGCCTTCGACACCCCTGGAAAGCCAACCCATTACCGGCGGCCAAAAAAAAGCGGTGATAAATCCGTAAAAGGCAAACATCACAAACGCCTGCCACAGCCCGGGCTTTAGCATAAAGAGAGTCAAAAGCAGGGCGGACCCGGCCTGCATGGTAATCATAGACGCGCGGGGAACCATCCGCGCGGTAAAACGCTTCAGTATGATGCAACCGAAGAAATAGGCAACGGACCAGAGAGCGCCGAACGCCCCTACCTGCGAGGGCGTCGCATGATAGAGGTCCTTGATGATGAACAACATGCCAAGGTTGATGGTACCGATTCCGAAGCTCGATAAAAAAGCGGCAGGGGCTATCACCAGCATCTTGTTGTTTCTCATCAACTGCATCCTGTAGTCGAGCCGCAAGTCTCGGCGCGTCCGACGGACGCGTCACGCGCGCGCTGAGGCGCGCGAGCCTGGTTTTGGCCTGAAATGTGAGACGCATCAAAGTAGATCAGCTGTTTGTATCTCATTAACTGCATCCTGTTGTTGACCCACAAGTCTCACATTTCAGGCAGGTGCCGTTGCGGACTAGGGTGAGGTGGCCGCAGACGGGGCAGGGGTCGCCTTCGTAGCCTTTCATGCGGGCTTTTTTCTGGTCGTCCCGGGGCTTTACCGCAGGTGCGGTTTTCTGGGAGTTCTCGGCGGCTATGGCGGATTTCAGTTCTGCCTGCTGTTTTTTGCCGTTGGTGCCCGTAGCGTTCAAGTCTTCCGGTTTTATCTGCCCAAGGTCGTATCTGTTTTGATAGCTGATGGCTAAATCCCTGAATACGTAATCGAGGACGCTAGTGGCCATTTTGATGTACTCGTGACCCTGTACCATGCCGTTGGGCTCAAAGCGCGTAAAGGTAAATGCGTCCACGTATTCCTCGAGGGGAACGCCGTATTGCAGTCCCAGAGAAACGGTAATGGCAAACGAATTGAGGAGGCTGCGGAAGGCTGCTCCTTCCTTGTGCATGTCCAGGAATATCTCGCCCAGGCGTCCATCGTCGTAGTCGCCGGTGCGCACAAATACGCTGTGCCCGCCGATCTTGGCTTTCTGGGTATAGCCGGTGCGCCTGTTGGGAAGGGATCTTCGGATTCCCGCAGGTGCGGATGCCAGCGCTTCGGGTTCCGCCTCCACGCACTCGGCATGCGGCTTTTCGCCTGCCTGCAAGGCCAACAGGCCTATGGCCAACGGGTCGGCTTCGGCCGCGGCTATGGAAGAAAGAGGCTGCGACAGCTTGGAACCGTCCCTGTAAAGGGCTATGGATTTGAGCATGCTTTTCCACGCGGTCATGTAGGCGCCTTTAACGTCCTCGAATGAAGCGCTGTTGGGCATGTTTATGGTCTTGGATATGGCGCCGGTAACAAAAGGCTGCGTGGCTGCCATCATGGCCACATGGGCTTGCCATGCGATGGAGCGCACGGCTTCCTTGCCGGAGGGCGTCGCTGTGTCGAATACGGGATAGTGTGATTTTTTTATATGCGGCGCGCCTTCTATGCCCATGGTGCCGCAGGCCCAGGTTTCCGCGTCTATTATCTGGTTCTCGCTAAAGCCCAAAAACCGCAGCAGGTTAAAGTCGCTTTCGCTTCGCATCTCCTCGTCGGCTCCCACGGCGTCGTAGGCTTCGGAGCCTATGGACCATGGCGCGAACACGGTATCGAAGCCCATGGCGTCCTTCAGCGCGGCATCCGCCTTGGCAAGGGCCTCCTCAGGCAGGCCCTTGGCGCGCAGGGCATCCAGAGACAATTCCGGTGCGCCGGCGAGCGTGCCGTGTCCCACCAGATGATGCCGTATGTCCTGGATCTGGTCCTCGCGGTAGCCCAGGGCGGCCAGAGCGGGCTCCACGGAATTATTGATTATCTTGAAGTAGCCACCACCGGCCAGCTTCTTGAATTTTACCAGCGCGAAATCCGGCTCTATGCCCGTGGTATCGCAGTCCATCAAGAGGCCAATCGTGCCCGTTGGCGCTATAGCGGTGGTCTGCGCATTGCGGTAGCCGTGAGCCTCACCCAGCGCAAGCGCCTCATCCCAGGCCTGGCGCGCGTGGTTAACCAGGTTTTCAGGCGCGCATTCGGCCTTGAGCCCCCAGGGCGTTACCGAGAGCTTTTCGTAGTCGGAAGCCGGAGCGTCGTAGACTGCGCGGCGGTGGTTGCGGATCACGCGCAGCATGGAGTCGCGGTTTGCCCCGTATCGGGCAAAGGGTCCAAACTCGCCGGCCATGCGGGCAGACTGGGCGTACGCCTCGCCGCTCATGATGGCCGAAAGGGCAGCCGCCGTGGCTCTGCCTTCTTCCGAATCGTAGGGCTGCCCCATCAGCATGAGGAGCGTCCCAAGGTTCGCGTAGCCCAGTCCCAGCGTGCGGTAATCGTAACTCTTGCGGGCTATTTCCTTGGAGGGAAACTGCGCCATCACCACCGACACTTCCAGAACGGAAGTCCATAAGCGTACCGCGTGGCGGTATTTGTCGGCGTCGAATTCGCGGTTCTTGGGATTATAAAACGTAGTAAGGTTGAGCGATGCAAGGTTGCAGGCCGTGTCGTCAAGGAACATATATTCGGAACAGGGGTTGGACGCCCGTATGTCCCCGTCCGCCGGGCAGGTGTGCCAGTCGTTTATCGTGGTGTGGAACTGCAGCCCCGGATCCGCGCACTGCCATGCCGCCCGGGATATTTTGTCCCATAGCCCGCGCGCCTTAACCGTGCGCATGGTTTTGCCCCCGGTGCGCATGGTCAGTGCCCAGTCTTTGTTCTTGACAACCGCTTCCATGAACTCGTTGCTTATGCGCACCGAATTGTTGGACGCCTGGCCGCTGACCGTGTTATAGGCCTCTCCTTCCCAGTTGGTGTCAAATACCTGCGTCTCGATATCGGTTTCGCCCTCGGCTACGCGGCGCAGAATCTGGTACAGGTAGGACCCCGGGATTCCCGCGTCGAGGGCTTCGCGGGCGGCAGAAGAAAGGCTGGGGTTACTGTCAAAAGAAAGCCGTTCCCCTGCGGGAACGTCGGCACGGGCCAGGGCATCTTTCAGCTTTACCACGAATTGCTTAATGGCGCGGCTGCCTGCGGCCATGCAGGCCACTTTGTGCTCTTCGCCCGTTTTCCACTCTACGAAAGTCTCGATATCGGGGTGGTCCACGTCCAGTATCACCATCTTGGCCGCTCGCCTCGTCGTGCCCCCGGACTTAATGGCGCTGGCGGATCGGTCCGCAATCTTCAGAAAAGACAATAGTCCGCTGGAAACCCCGCCGCCGGACAAGGGTTCGTTGAGTCCCCGAATCTTGGAAAAATTGGAACCCGTGCCCGAGCCGTATTTAAAAAGCCTCGCCTCGCGCTCGATAAGGCTCAGGATGCCTCCCTCGTTGACCAGGTCGTCTTCTATATTAAGGATAAAACATGCGTGCGGCTGAGGCCGCTCGTATGCGCTTGTGGAGGCAAGCACTTCGCCCGAGACCGGATCCACGTAAAAGTGGCCCTGCGCCGGACCTTCAAGCCCGTACACGGCGTGGAGTCCCGTATTAAACCACTGGGGGCTGTTTGGGGCAGCCATCTGATGCGCCAGCATGTAGCACAATTCGTCGTAGAAAGCGGATTCGTCTTCTTTTGCCGTAAAATACTTGGCGTGCCTGCCCCAAAGCATCCAGGTGTACGCCAGGCGGTGCAGTACCTGACGGGCGTCGTATTCGCTGCCCGGAACCGGGGACGTTCCGGATAAAGCATGCTGGCTTTCTGGTACGAAGGCTTTCCAGGAATCAGCCTTGTCGGCGGGGACGCCTGCCTTGCGAAAGTATTTCTGGGCTATAATGTCGGTTGCAATCTGGCTCCATCCGGAAGGCACAATGACGCCGTCCATGCGAAACACTGCTTTTCCGTCGCTCTTGCGAATTTCTGAAACTCGTTTTTCCCATCGTATATCCGCGTATGGCCCTTTTCCCGCCTTGGTAAACCTTCTCTCGATTTTCATTCTGCCCTCCCAAAAACTTCCCAAGGGTACAATATATCGCATGGCACGGCTTTTGTACAGCCACCTATGGTATATGGTGACAGGCACCGTCCGCTTTCGCGACGGTAGTATATGGTGACAGGCACCGTCCGCTTTCGCGACGGTGGTATATGGTGACAGGCACCGTCCGCTTTCGCGACGGTGGCATATGGTGACAGGCACCGGCCGCTTTCGCGACGGTGCCTGTCACCATACTTATCCTTTTATCTTTTTTTGTTTATATTGCAATTATGCACACAAACTGGAAACGCGACGCAGCAATATTTCTGTCCAGCCAGACCATCTCGCTCCTGGGCTCCAGCCTCGTCCAATACGCCCTCATGTGGCACGTGACGCTTTCGACAAAATCCGGCCTCATGATGACCCTTTACATCATATGCGGCTTCGTGCCCACCTTCATCATGTCGCCCTTTGCCGGCGTGCTGGCGGACAGGCACGATCGGAGAAAGCTCATCGTGCTGGCCGACTCCATGATAGCCCTGGTCACCCTTGCCCTGGCCGTCGTGTTTTCCATGGGCGGCACGAGTCTGTGGCTATTCTTCCTGGCAGCCGCCATACGAGCCGTGGGCGGTGCGGTGCAGGGGCCGGCAGTAGGCGCTTTTCTGCCGCAGATCGTGCCCGAGGCCTCGCTGATGCGGGTAAGCGGCATCAACGGCACCATACAGTCGGTAATCACGCTCCTGTCGCCTGCCCTGAGCGGCATCCTTATGTCTATTGCGCCTCTGCAGACCGTTTTTTACATCGATGTGATTACTGCCGCAATCGCTATTTTCGTAATCCTGGCATTCTTGCGGGTTCCGCCGCACGCCAAAGCCGCAGCGGTGCAGTCTTCATCGTATTTCGCCGACATGAAGCTGGGGCTCCGCTACATACGCGAGCACCGCTACCTCGTGTCGTTCTTCCTCTACGTAGGTGCATTTCTGTTTCTCGTAACCCCGGCCGCTTTCCTCACGCCCCTACAGGCCGCGCGGACATTCGGGTCCGACGTATGGAGGCTTACCGCAATCGAGATATGTTTCTCCGGAGGCATGATGGCGGGCGGCGTCCTGATAGCCTCGATAGGCGGCTTTCGCAACCGCATGAAAACCATGATGGTCTCCTGCGTCGTCATGGCCCTCTGCACCATCGCCCTTGGCCTGGTTCCCTATTTTTGGCTCTACCTCGCCGTCATGGTACTGTTCGGCGTGGCGATGCCGTTCTACAACACGCCCTCCTCGGTGATGATCCAGGAACACGTGGAAGGCGACTACCTTGGCCGCGTGTTCAGCGTCATGACCATGCTCTTTACCTCCATGATGCCCCTTTCCATGCTGGTGTTCGGCCCGCTGGCGGAGGTCGTAAAGATCGAGTGGATCCTCTTGGGCACCGGAATCCTGATGCTCGCGCTCAGCTTGATGGTGCCCTTCAACAAAAGGCTCATGGAATACGGCTTAAAGCCGGAAAAAGCGGCAGCTTGAAATAAGGGAACCTCGAAAAACCTCAGTTTTGCGAGGTTGACCATTAACAGGCTGTTGAAAAAGCTTGTGGCTTTTCCAACAACCTTAAACATTCCTCGCATTTGATTACAAATGCTACGGTAATGTTACATTTTGGAAGTGTTGAAAATCCTCATCCGAGGTTTTTCAACACCCTGTTAAAAAACCTGATTCCTGTAAGGAATCAGCGAGGCACCTCTGATAAC
>JANNSO010000129.1:0-10971 GCA_031402655.1 Spirochaetota bacterium
TTGGCGTGGCCGATGTGCAGCCAGCCGTTTGGCTCGGGGGGGAATCGAGTCAGTATCGCCGTACACCGGCCGCTGGCCAGGTCTGAGCTGACCGCTTCCCGGAGAAAATCCGATCCGGGGGACCGGCCATCGGCATCGGTCTTCGTTTTTGTATCATCCATTATGGGCTCCTTACCGCACTTCAGAGGCGCGGCAAGATTACTATGCCCCCAAGGAGCCATGATGGTCAAGAAGCGATGCTATCAGACAAGAGCCTCGAGCAGCGAAATTATTTTTTCAAGCGGTTTTATGTCATCGTCGTCGAACATGGCTATCGCGGTTGAATCGATATCCAGCACGGCGATTACCGCGCCGTCCTTGAGCAAGGGAATGACTATCTCGCTGCGGGAGCGCGAATCGCAGGCAATGTGCCCCGGAAACGCATGCACGTCCACCACGACTATCGGCGCTTTTTCCCTGGCCGACTTAAGGCAAACGCCCCTGCCTTTGAGTACCTGGCAGGCAACGGGTCCCTGATAGGGACCTACCTGCAGCTCGTCCTGGGCCGTTACAAAATAAAACCCCGTCCACGAATGGTGCTTGAGCTTGGCGTGCAGCACGGCCGCAACGGTAGCCATTCCCGCGACGAGGGAAGGTGATTTATCCTTTACCAAGCCCTCGAGCTGCGAATAGAGGCGATCGTACAAACCCGTTCTTCGTGCTTCTACCATGATGTCTCCTATTCAGGACTGCGAAGGCGCTCCACGGCACGGTCGATGCGCGGCAGGGATTTTTCAACGCCGAGCACGAGAATGCTCTCGAAGAGCGGAGGGCTAACTTTGGTGCCGGTTACCGCCATTCGCAGCGGCATAAGCATGTCACCGAGCTTTACGCCCTGTGCCTCGGCCGTGGCGCGGAAGGCGGCCTCGATCGCGCCATGGTCGCCGACGCCTACCGTAAGGAGCAGGCCTTTGGCAAGCTCCAGCAATTCTGCAGTTCGCTTGGCGTCCAGTTTCTTGGGAAGCATCTCGGCGACCGGCGGAACGGCAGGTTCCGCAAAAAGAAAACGCAGGGCTTCAGGCGCGTCGGTAATGAATTTCAAGCGCTCGCGCACAAGAGGAGCAGCGGCAATCAAAAGCTTTTTCTCCGGCTCGCTCGGTGGATTCGCGAGCAGGGAAGCCTCCGCCATTACCGGGATCAATAGCTCCACCAGTGCATCGACGGACAACTGGCGGATATGTTGGCCGTTGAACCATTCGAGCTTGACATAGTCAAAGATGGCCGGAGCCTTGTTCAGGTGCTTGATGTCGAACAGCTTTACCAGATCATCGAGGGTATACAAGTCCCGGCCGTCCTCGTAGGAACAGCCCAGCATGGCGATATAGTTTATCAAAGCTTCCTTGAGGTAGCCTTTGGTTCGGAACTCGTTGACCGCGGTGGAGCCGTGTCGCTTGGATAACTTGTGGCCGTCGCTCCCGAGAACCATCGGCAAGTGGCACAGCTTGGGCGGCGTCCAGCCAAACGCATCGTACATGATCATGTGCATGGGTGCGGATGGTATCCATTCCTGCGCTCGCAGTACGTGCGTAATCTGCATAAGGTGGTCATCCACGACGTTGGCAAGGTGATAGGTCGGGAACCCGTCGCTTTTGATGAGTATAGGATCGGGATTGACGTCGGCGTTTTTCCACTCTATCTCGCCGAGCAGCAAGTCGGTGAATTTGGTGGAACCTTCGAGGGGAATCTTGAGGCGGATTACAAATTTATCACCGGCGGCAACGCGTCTCTTGGCTTCGGCCGTCTCGATAGCGCGGCATTTTCTGCTGTAGCCGAATCCACCCTCGCCTTGAACTTCGTCGGCCGGCTCAGCGCTGTCGGCGTGCGCGGCATCGGCATCGGCGTGCGCGGCATCGGCGTGCGCAGCATCGGCGTGCGCGGCATCGGCGGCCTTTTTTGCATCGGAACAGAAGCAGTAATATGCCTTGCCCATGTCCACAAGTTTCTGCGCATGCTCTTTGTACAGGTCGAAACGCTCCGACTGAATATAAGGACCGAAACTTCCGCCTACATCCGGACCTTCGTCCCAGTAGAAACCGAGCCATGCAAATGTGTCGTAGAGATTCCGTATGTATGATTCAGAATAGCGCGTCCTGTCGGTATCTTCGGACCTTAGTATGAATGTGCCTCCCAGGGATTTGGCAAACAGGTAATTGAACAGGGCGGTTCGTACGCTGCCTATGTGCTGCAGGCCTGTCGGGGAAGGTGCATAACGGACGCGAACACTCATGGTACTCTCCTGGGTGGAAGCTCTGATATCCAAGAAGCTTGCTGGAGCTCCCTATGCCATAAAGTATATCCGCGTTTCTGCGTGGTAATCAAGACTGGACGGCAAAAGTTCCATGGTCAACCCGAATTATCGTGCCGGTTTTTATCCTTACCATGCAGTGATTCGTTTAAAATGAAAGCCCGGCTTGAAGCACCCGCACGAAGGAAACAATAAAAAGTATTCCCGCGGACAGGGTTCCTAAAACCAGGTCGGAAATAAAATAATTCCAGAATATTCTCTTTTTGGAAAGAAAGGCAAAGATAATGATTAGAAACTGTACACCCACGGAAATAAGAACGGCGGCCGACGCAAAGCCGGTTACAGAAAGAAGGAGAAGCAGATTGTCCTCGGTAAAATCCCTTGCTGAACCGACTGCGTAGAGAAAGAGCGAAAATATACCCATTATGAAAATGACCAGGACTACCCTGCGCATGAGCGTTTGGGAACCAGACAATACGTCCGATGTCGAATTCATTGTGCTTTCTTGCTTCGCGAACTCCCCTTGGAGGAATCCGGTGACCACGAAGCCTTGGGAAACAAGATGGAAAAAACATCCTCGATGGTGGCTACGAATCTCATTTCCAGGTCCCGGGTTACTTCGGGTGGAATATCGTCGATATCTTTCCTGTTAGGCTCGGGCAGAATAATCTTCGTCATCTTGTGCCGATGTGCCGCCAGCAGCTTTTCTTTTACGCCGCCGATGGCCAGAACCCTGCCGGTGAGCGTAATTTCGCCCGTCATGGCCCACCCCGGCTCTATCGCCGTATCGAGGATAGAGGAAAGAATCGCGGCCGCCAAGGTTATTCCCGCCGAAGGCCCGTCCTTGGGAATGGCTCCCTCGGGGACATGGACGTGAAGCGTGCGGCCGGAAAACGACTTGGCCGCAAGGCCGTATTTAGGGCCGTGAGCGCGCAGGTAGGTAAGCGCGGCGCGCGCGCTCTCCTTCATGACGTCACCGAGATTTCCAGTTAGTATAAGTTCACCCTCGCCCTCGAAATTGGATACTTCCACGGGCAGCACGGTTCCGCCGAGTTCGGTCCAGGCAAGACCGCAGGCAATACCGGGACCGGGTTCCGAGAACACGAGTCCTCCTTCGTGCTTGCGCTTGCCCAGAAGCTTATGCACCGTATTTTCGCTTATTATCCGCTTGTACGAGGCCACGGAATCGCTTGCCGCGCTGATTCCCGATTCCACCGCCGCTTCGGCGGTCTTTCGTATGATACGCGCGATTTCCCGCTCGAGCGAACGCACGCCGGACTCCATCGTGTAGTGGCGTATTACCTCGAGCACGGCGTCGTCGCGGATTTTTACTCCGGAAGTTCCCAGTCCGTTTTCTTCCAGCTGCTTGGGAATAATGAAATTCCTGGCTATGGACAGTTTTTCGTATTCGCTGTATCCGGGGATCTCGAGTATTTCCATACGGTCCAGCAGGGGATACGGAATTCCGTGCAGGCTGTTGGCGGTAGTTATAAAAACGACACCGGACAGGTCGTAGGGCAATTCCAGGTAATGATCCGAAAAGCTTACATTCTGTTCGGGATCGAGCACTTCAAGCAAAGCGCTCGCAGGGTCTCCCCTAAAATCGCTGGACATCTTGTCTATCTCGTCGAGGAGGAAGACAGGATTGGACGAGCCGGCCTTGCGCATGCATTGGAGTATCTTTCCAGGCAGGGCGCCGACGTATGTCTTCCGGTGGCCGCGAATTTCGGCCTCGTCGCGAACGCCCCCCAGGCTCATGCGCACGAAATCCCTTCCCAGCGCCCTGGCTATGGACCGGCCCAAACTCGTCTTGCCCGTACCCGGAGGACCGACGAGACAGAGTATCGGCCCCTTGAGCGAAGGATTGAGCTTACGTACGGCTATATACTCAAGAATGCGTTCCTTTGCCTTTTTCATGCCGTAATGGTCTTCGTCGAGTATCGCGCGGGCGCGGTTTATTTCGGTAAGGTCAAGCTTTTTCGGAGACCAGGGCAAGTCCGCCAACCATTCGCAATAAGTTCGCAATATCCCGGCTTCCGGGGACATCGGCTGAAGCTTTACGAGCCTGGCAAGTTCTTTTTTTGCCTTGTCCAGAACTTCCTTGGGCGGGGTTTTCTCCTCGATGCGGCGCTCGAGCTCCGCATATTCGTTTTCATCGACGTCCTTACCCAGTTCCCTGTTTATTTCCTTGACCTGCTCCTGCAGGAAATAATCCTTCTGGGTCTTCTCCATGCGGGCGCGCACTTTCTGCGATATTTTTTTTTGCAGCGACAGCATCTCGATTTCCTGGGCAAGCATCGTGGCGGTAGCCTCGAGGCGCTCCCGGGAAGGGATTACCGAGATAAGCTCCTGTTTTTTTTCTATCTTGAGCCCCATCGCGTTTCCGACGAGGTTGCAAATGGCATGCACGGAATCGGCGCGCTGCACCGACTGCACCGTTTCCGGCGGAATCTTGCGAAGCAGATCGGAATATATTATAAAATCTTTCCTAATAATCTGAAGCAGGGCTGCGTACTCGGAGGCATCGACCAGGCTGTCCGCCGCCTCATCGTCGATATTCTCGATCAAGGCGCCGAGGTAGTCCTTGCGGTACACAGTTCGCTTAATGCGAACGCGTTTACGCCCTTCCACCAGCAGGCGCGTAGAACCGTCGTTCAGCTTTACCGCCTGGATGATATGCGCCAAGGTACCTATCTCGTGCACGTCGATGTCGTTGGCGCCGTCGGCGGGCATCGAGCGCAGCAAGGCTATCACGATTAGTTTATCCGTGGAAAAAGAAAGCTCGGCGGCCGCGGCGCAAAATTTAGTGGCGGCAAGAATAGGTGCCAGTGTATGCGGAAACACGACTGCCTCCCGCACGTAGACGAGAGGCAGCTCCGTGGCTCCGGTTTTAATCCGCAATGAATCGAGAAGGCTCATGCGCTTTTCTTTAGTTCCTCGACTTTTGGCGGAACGCGGAGCAGGACGGTATCGCGGGTAACGGTTACCATTCGCTTCTCGGTATTGCCCGGTATTTCGAACATGATATCCATGAGCAATTTTTCCACTATGGAGCGCAGGCCGCGGGCGCCGGTATTCCTGGCTATTGCCTGCTCGGCGATAGCGTCGATGGCCTCGGGCAGGAAGTTGAGCTCAACGCCGTCGAGCTTGAAACTTTCCTGATACTGCCTAAGAATCGCGTTCTTAGGCTCGGTGATGATTCGTTTGAGGTCGTCTACCTTGAGGTCGTCCAGGGCAACCTGTATGGGAAGCCTGCCGATAAACTCGGGAATCATGCCGAACAGCACAAGATCGTCCGGATGCAGATTGTCGAAAAGCTCCCGCAGGTTCTTCTGCTTGCGCGATGTTATGTCAGCGCCGAACCCGAGGGGAGTCTTGGCCACGCGGGCTTCGATCGTTTTTTCCAGCCCTACGAAGGCACCGCCGCAGATGAACAATATATTCGTCGTATCGATTTTAAGATATTCCTGCTGTGGATGCTTGCGGCCGCCCTGCGGAGGCACGTTTGCCTGGGTACCCTCGATTATCTTGAGCAGGGCCTGCTGGACGCCCTCGCCCGATACGTCCCGCGTTATAGAAACATTCTGCGTTTTTCTCGCTATCTTGTCGATCTCGTCTATATACACGATGCCGCGCTCGGCCGCCGCTATGTTGCCGCCGGCGCTTTGTATAAGTTTCAAGAGGATATTTTCCACGTCCTCGCCTACGTAACCCGCTTCGGTAAGCGTGGTAGCGTCGGCAATGGCGAAGGGCACGTTGAGCTTTTTCGCGAGCGTCTTCGCGAGCAGGGTCTTGCCCGTTCCCGTGGGACCCATAAGAAGCACGTTGGCTTTTTCCAGCTCCACGCCGTCGGGAAGGTTCTTGGAATGCGCTATGCGCTTGTAGTGGTTGTATACCGCGACGGAAAGCACTTTCTTGGCGTAATCCTGTCCGATGACGTATTCGTCCAGGTACGCCTTGAGTTCCTTGGGCTTGGGCACGTCGACATTAAAGTCGCCTCCCGAAACCTGGGGATCCTCCGACATGATGTGATTGCAAACCTGCACGCACTCGTCGCAAATGTAGACTCCCGGACCGGCTATCAGACGCCTGGCGAACTCAGCGCTCTTTCCGCAGAACGAGCATTCCTGGCTGTTGTCGGCGGAGCTCTTAGTTCCCTTGGACTTTGCCATGTTTCCTCCGCTCCAGGACTTTGTCCACGAGTCCATAGCTTATGGCCTCGGTGGCGGACATAAAAAGGTCCCGTTCCATATCCGCGGAGATGGTCTCGATGGTTTTTCCCGTATGGCGGGAGAAATAATCCACGGTCATTTTCTTGAGGCGGATTATTTCGCGAGCCTGGATGCTGATGTCGGAAGCCTGCCCCTGCACGCCACCCCAGGGTTGATGGATAAGTATGCGAGAGCTTTCCAGAGCCAGGCGCTTGCCGGCGCTTCCGCCTGCGAGAAGAAGCGCGCCCATACTGGCAGCCTGACCGAGGCATATAGTCTTGATCTCCGGCTTTATAATCTGCATCGTATCGTAAATTGCAAGACCCGCGGTTACGCTTCCACCGGGTGTATTGATATAGAGGTCTATATCTTTTTCAGGATCCTGGGACTCCAGGAACAGGAGCTGCGCAACCACGATGTCGGCCGAAAGATCGTTGATCTCCCCGTCTATGAATATGATGCGGTCTTTGAGCAACCGTGAATAAATATCGTAGGAGCGTTCGCCTATGCCCGTCTGCTCCACGACGATAGGAACGAGATTATGCATGCGTTCAGTCATTTTTCACCTCAACAAATTGAACTCGTATTCCAAACCCGCGACCAAAATACGAATCAGCTTCGACCGCGTGCTGGTAAATTACTCATTTTCCTTAAACAAGTCCACAAATGCCGTTTTTTTGCCTTTTTTTATTTTTGCCTTGACGAAAAGCTCAGCCATGAGTTTGTCTTCCTTGATGCGATCCTTCAGATAGTCGACCATGCCGCGGCGTTCGTATTCTGCCTTGACTTCTTCCACCGAAATGCTGGACTCGGCTGCCATCTTGGCATACTCGCCGGTAACCTCTTCGTCACTTGCCGAATAGCTGCCTGCGGCCACGAGCTTGTCGAGTATCAAGCGGGTCTTGATGGCTTTCGTCGCGTCCGGGCGCCATTCGTCATACAGGCCGTCCATGGACTTGCCGCTCATGCTGACGATTTGCTGCAGCTTGGCATCGTCCTCTATGCCCATGCGCTGCATGAGGTTGCGCTTGCGCATTTCAAGCTCGGCCTTGAGCATGGACGCGGGAAGCACCACGGTGCTTTTCTCCAGCAGCGCGTCGATTACGCCTTTTTCCTTGAGTGACTTGAGGCGGTCTTCGAGACGTTTTTCCAGCTTGGCCTTAACATCGGCCTTGAGGTCGTCCAGGGTCTTGAATTTTTCCGATACGTCCTGCGCCAGATCGTCGTCGAGCGCAGGAAGCTTCTTTTCCTTGAGCTTGGTAAGCTTTACCTTGAGTTTCTTGCTGGTGCCCGCAAGTTCGGGATATTCAAAATCGGCGGGGAAGGTCTTGTCGAAGGATTTCTCCTCACCCTTTTTCATGCCGCTTACTTCGTCGTCGAATTTGTAAATATTGTAGCCGGTAGCCAACTCGAATACGAAATCCTGTCGTTCGGTTCCTTTTATCGTAGCGCCTGACTCGTCCAGCTCGCAATAATCGACGGTAAGGATATCGCCCTTCTTGGACTTGGCGCCTTCATCCTTGTCCATGACGATGGCGTTCCGGTCTCGGATCTCGTCCAGCTCGCGGTCCTCGTCGGCCTTGGCAATGGTACAGGCGGGGAGCTCTATTTCCGAGCCGCTTACGTCACCGGGTACTACCTCGGGAAAAACGTCATAGCTTATGGCAAAGGTAAAATCGGCATCGAGGTTTAATTCGGGCTGGCCTTCAAGTACAGGCTGACCGTAGGAAAGAGGCACAAGTGTTTCGCCTTCAAGGGCTTTTTCCACTGCCTCATCCATGAGCCGGCCCATGGCGTCGAATTTTATCTGCTGTCCATACTTGCGCTCGAGCACGGCCACGGGAACCTTGCCCTGGCGAAAGCCGTCCATCCTTACATTCTTGGCATATTCCTTCATGGTGGTATCGTATGACGCTTTTACGGCTTCCCTGCCTACGGTAACACTGAGTTTGACCGATGAATTCTCGAGCTTCTCGAAGTGCTTGCTTTTAATCACGTATAACCCCTTATTTAACGCGAACCGGCGACCGGCCGCAAATTTGGTGCTGAAAAAAAAGAAGGCGATCCGGGTTTCTCCGGACCGCCTTCTTGCCGAGCGGGAAACGGGAGTCGGACCCGCGACTTCCACCTTGGCAAGGTGGCGCTCTACCACTGAGCTATTCCCGCATTTTTTGCTCTGATACACAGGAGACGCCAGGAATCGTGCCGGTAGGCTCGACACTAGTCGGCACTGCGAGAGAAGGGAGTTGAACCCTCACGCCGAAGCACCAGATCCTAAGTCTGGCGTGTCTGCCAGTTTCACCACTCTCGCCTGGAACCTTAAGCACGAAAACAATACTGAAAACCCCAAAGCCTTGTCAAGGACTCGCCTTCGAAAAAGGCACACCTTTTTTAAAGGCGTAAGATTCCGCATAGCGGAATCTCCATTTATCTCCACTTGCACGCGGAACAAGCGAAAAATGAGCCGTGCAGGGATCGAACCTGCGACCCGCAGATTAAGAGTCTGCTGCTCTACCAGCTGAGCTAACGGCCCTGGTAAAATACAAAAACATGCGTCCGGCAGGAGTCGAACCTGCGACCTACGGATTCGAAGTCCGTCGCTCTATCCAGCTGAGCTACGAACGCCCGCAACTGCCTGCGACAGCGGTCAGAACACCCTACCGTACGCGCGGCAGAAAAAGGGTGGATGACGGGTATCGAACCCGCGACGTCCAGATCCACATTCTGGGACTCTACCACTGAGCTACATCCACCGCGCTAAGCGAGAGCTACAATGCCAAAAGCCGATAAAAAAGTCAATAGGGGACCCGGGAAAAGCCGGAAAATAATCAGGCTAGACATTGCCAAGGTGAACTGTTTCCAGAAATTCGCCTGCGACTTTCGCCAGATGGCGCAGCGATTCCCCGCTGGTTGGCCGGATGGAATATTTGAACATCGGCCGATACGCCGTCAGATGCAAAGGGATTTTAGGGGAAATACCCGCTAAAAAAGTGGCGATGCCCGTGATTTCCTCGTCGCTGTCGTTTTTGCCCGGAATAACCAGATTAGTTACCTCTACATGTATGGATGCGTTTACGGCGGCGCGGATAAAGGCGCAAACCGCGGCCAAATCCCCGCCCAGTTCTTTTTTATACCACTCAGGCGACCAGGATTTAAGGTCCACGTTGACCGCATCGGTAGAACCAAGAATTTCGCGAGCCGGCTCTTTATTGATGCAGCCGTTGGTAACCAAAACGTTCTTGAGTCCCCGTTCCCGTGCGAGTATCATGCATTCGCTTACGTACTCTATATGAACAAGCGGTTCCGAATAGGTATAGGCAATGGACGGACAATCGGAGTCCCTGGCCTGCTGTACCAGGTCTTCGGGAGTATAGCGCCTGAACGAAGCTTCCGCAGTCTGCGATATATGATAATTTTGGCAAAACGGGCAGTGAAGGTTGCAGCCGAGAAACCCAAGGGAAAAGACCTCGCTGCCGGGTAAAAAGTGATACAGGGGCTTTTTTTCGATTGGATCGATCGCTATAGCCGAAAGACAGCCATAATACGGGAGCACGAGATTGCCCCCCAGGTTCCGGCGAACTTTGCAGATGCCCGTCTGAGCACTCTCCAGATGGCATCGATGCGGGCAAAGCTCGCAATCTACGCCGCCATCGCTGGTTTTCCTGAAATATCGCCCACGATGCATCATGATTCAGCGTTCCTGTATACGATAAGGGAGACGCAGAATAATAAAAAGACTAAAATCATTACAAACATATCGCCAACAAGGAGATACGACGTTCTTTCTCCGGTGTAGACAGGAATTTCCACTATTTGCGCATGTTCCTTGAAAAGCGGCAGCATAGTCTGGATACTGCCGTCGGCAAGCACCACTGCGGACACGCCTCCATTGGTAGAACGGACCAGTGTACGCCTGAGTTCTACGGCGCGGAAACGGGCGGCGACAAAATGCTGGATTTCGGCAGAATTGGTAAGAGACCAGGAGTCGTTAGTCAAATTGACAAGAATCTCCGCGCCTGCGAGCACAAAGTCCCGGCACAAATAGGCAAAAGCATCTTCAAAACAGATGGGTGCGCTGAATTTGACAATTCCTGCCTCGGCTGTGGGCAGCTCGAAAACAACCCGTTTCGTCCCCATCACCCAACTCGATTGCAGTCCTACGACTTCCTGCATGAATTTTCGCACGGCAGGGTATTCCCAGAAGGGGATAGTTTCGGCAAAGGGAACAGGGTGAATCTTGGCATAGGAATCTACGACTTGCCCTTCGGGGCCGATGAGTAAAACGGAATTCGAGGCCTCCATTTTGTCCCAATCGAGAATTACCGGAGAGCCGGCGAAAAGATACAGCCCGTGTTTTTTAAGGAACGGAACCAGGGGATCTGAGGGCGGGTTCGTCTTGTAGAAATAGCCGTAGTCGAGCCAGGGTAGGACAAGGGAAGTCTCGGAAAAAAGTATCACATCAGGCTTTTGCGCTTG
>JANNSO010000130.1:0-56424 GCA_031402655.1 Spirochaetota bacterium
GGTACAAGGAGCGAGATGTCGTGTTCGACGCGGTACTTGTGGCCGATGTGTCCGGCCGCGGTGCTGTAGCCGGCGTATCCGCCGAGTATAAAGGCGAGCAGCGAATTGTTCAGGTCGGTGGTGGGTATGAGGGCGTTGAACGGTCCTTTGGTAAGGGCTCCTTCCGAACCGGCTCCCGTGGTAGATGGGCTCTTGCCCGTGAGGGAGCAGATAAAGTCCATGTACAGTTCCGGCAGTTCCTGATAATGGATGGGGCCATATACGGCCAGCGGCCTGATGCCCGCTTCCGGATCGGGGGGGTTGTTGCGACGGCCGGGAAGCATGGCTCCCACCGGCTGGTACACGGCCTCGTCGCCGGGGATCATGCGGGACAGTCGCGCCGAAAGATCCGCGAGGTAGCGTGCCTGCGGGTGCAGGAAATTCTGGTCCAGTTGCAGGTAGCGCGGATTCTTGGATGGTTTGCCGTCTACGATGCGCGGGTGCGACGAGACGACGAACCACTGGAACTTGTCGTCGTTTTCGGCTTCGCTGATCAAGGTGCGCATGGGCTCCGTGTACTCGGTCAGCTCGACGGTGTGCTCCACCATGTCGCGGGCGCGGGCGCGGGACAGCGGCTCGAAGTTGCTGATGAAGTTGTCGCTGCGAGCCATGTCGGACTCCGCCTGCTTGTCGTAGCCGCGGATTATGGCGTCGTCGGGCCGCTGGAAGAAACGCGCCTCGCAGTTGCGGCTGAATTTTATGCCCGGGCTTTTTATACCAGCCGGTAGGCCTTTGATAAGCGCGGTAGGCAGCGTTACGCTGGCGCTGATGTCGTCCTCCCACTGTATCTTGGCGGCTGGCATATAATCCTGGCGCAGCTTGTGTATGGACCGCGCTCCTTCGGGGGTAAATCCCACGCGGAGGTAGGATGCCTGTATCGGGCGTCCCTCGAATTTGATTACGTTGCCCTGTGCGCCGTTTACCACGTCGGTGCCGAAATGGCTCATCCACTCGTTGCCCCACTCGGGACGGTAAAATCGCTTTACGAGGAAGACCAGCGCCTTGACGCGCTCGGGGATGGCGGCGAGCCATGCGTTGAACTCGTCCGTGTTGAGCGGCGAAGGTGATAATAACTTTATAACACTGCCAAGGGACCGTTTGGGCGAGAGTATGGAACGACTGTCGCCGCCGTGGTTTTCCGCGGCGTCCTTGAAGCGCGTGCCGTAGGGCCTGCCTATGATTTCGCGGGCCATGTTCATGTCCGCGTTGTAGTCGCCCGTCACGAAGGGGCTGTCGGTTATGGCATCGGTGATGGATTTGGATATTTCGGACTTGCCGCCGCCGGAGACCGTGCAGGGCTTGTGGCACAGGAGCCCGTCGCCCGCGGTGCCCATGAGCCGCCACGCTCCGGTTTTGGAGTGTTTGTCCATGCGGATCCTATAACCCGTAGGATGCACGTATATCTCGTGCGGGAGTATGCGTAATTTGTGCTGCACGCCGTCGCTCATCCAGGTGGCTTTCTGGTCGTCCAGCGAGATGATGGCGTCCTCGGGCAGGTAGATGATGCTGCCGAACATGGTGTCTATGGCGTAGCCTTCGGGCTGCAATTCCAGCCTGTCTCCCAGAAGCCTTATAACCTGGTCGAGCGTCTGTCCCTTGGAGTTCAAATTGGTGTCGGGCACGAAGCGCGTTCCCAGGTTGAAGCTGGGGACGACGAGCGCTCCGCCTGCATGCTCCTCTTCGGTAAGCCCGAGCAGGTTGGACGAATACGAAATCTGGGTTTTAATTTCCTTTTTCGAGTAGCCGAAATAATTATCGGCGATGATGGTTAGAATCACGCCTTTTTCGTCGCGCGCGCAAATCTTGAAGGCTTTGCCGTCGTTGTATTTTTCGGAGGCGTTTTTCCAGCACATGCCGTCGCTCTTTTGCCTCTCGGTAGCCTGGGCGAAAGCCGGCAGCCCGAGCTCCTTTTTGGTCAGGGTGACGAGGTGGGTGGCCAGGACGATACAGCCGGTGTGCCCGGTCCAGTGCAGCGGATCCAGGGCGGCGTCGTTGTCGGCGATATAGGGATCGCCTGAGTTGCCGAAGATGCTCTCGACGAAGTCCAGGTTGGCGGCCAGCGAGGACGGCGCGAAAAATCGCGTCTCCATGGACAATTCCTTGCAGATTCCCGGTACTTCGGGCCGGACGATGGGGCGCAGGAGCAGCGACAGGAAAGTTCTGGCCGGCTCTGGTTCCCGGGCGGTAAAGGGAAGGAGAAGCATATCCTGGGGGGGTGTGAAGGCGGCCTTGAGCAGGCGGGCAAAAGCCAGCTTGGGTACGGCTTTTTTATCCAGCGGTATGGGAAGTCCGCCTTCGGCTATGTGAAATACGCCTTGGGTGGTGCGGCGGTCGTTTGCGGGATTATGGAGCACGCCGTTCCGGATTCTATATGAAGACAGGGTGGACGAAACGTATTCATGGGCATTGGGTGGAAGCGACAGTTCCCGGGACATGCCGTAGCGGTCCAGCACCAAAGTGCGGGAAGGCATATGCGGCCGCTCCTCCACGGGTAAATCGCCCAGGTAATCGTCCAGGAAGTTCTGTATACGGGCATCGGCGGGTGGAAGATAATCCGCCAGGAGCCTGCTTTTTTCGCGGTAATTGGCTATCATCTCGTTGGCCAGGTTCAGGAAGGTAGTGCCCTCCTGCGAGTAAACGGAGAGCCCCATACTCGCCAGCCTCAAGTTGATATAGGCAATAAGCCTTCCGCGTTCCACTATATTGTTACGGTCTAGATTGTGCCCGAATTCTCTTTTTACCGGCATTGTAGCCTCCATCGTGATTACTTGGCGTTTGGACTTTCCGTCACCCGCCAATGTTAGTCTTTATAGAGAAATATTTCCAGTGGATAATCATAAAACCTGTTTTTTAAAACCAAAGGCAGTCTAGAATAGACAGTACCCGTTCGTGATATACTTAACGCCATAAAAGTTCTGCCCGGAAAATCTACGGGTGGCTCACTGTTCGATTTCGAGCGGAAAGCGGAGTAAATGGCACGGGATGAGCTTGCTGGCGTTTTAGATTTTATCCTCAACAGGGCTGAGCCTGCCGAGCTCGAGGTGCTTATTAAGGCTCTTGAGCGCAGGAAACGCGACCAGGGGAAGTATGCCGGACTGGGCGGCATGAATCCGGGCGCTCTGGCGGACAAAATGGGCAAGTCGGTAAACCAGGGAGTGCTGGACAGCATGGACAGCATGCGCGCGACGGTACGGACATTCGTGGAAGGGATAATCCGGCAAAACGCCCCCGAGGCTAGCGAGGAAGAAGTAGCCGCCCTCCTGGACCATTACGCCGGGCGAACGGCGATGTCGGCCATGGAGGCCGATGCGGAGAAGCGCTCGCGTGGAATCGTGGACGAAGACGAGCGGAAGCAAAAAGGGGCTCTGCCTCCCGATGCGCTGGCTATGATGCTCCGTGATTTTACCGAGTATTCGCTTGGCCTTATGGCTCCGTCGAAGCAGAAAGAGCTATGGGACTGGATGCCTCGCTGGCAGGATATGTACTGGGACAGTTTTCCCGCGCCGCTGAAAAATCTCGTCAAGGCGAGGCTCGAGGGACGGATGGAAGAACAGGAATTTTGGAAAGCGGCTTTGAGTATTTTGGGCCTATAGCAGGTTTTTGAAAAAGCTTGTGGCTTTTCCAAAAACCTTAAGCATTCCTCGCATTTGATTACAAATGTTGCGGTAATGCTACATTTTGGAAGTGTTGAAAATCCTCATCCGAGGATTTTCAACACCCTGATAGAGGAGTTGGCAAATGGAAACGATTGTAATCGACGGGTGCAAAGCGAGTATCAAGGACGTCGTGCTCGCCGCAAGGTACGGCGCGACGGTAAGGCTGGACGAAACAGCCTCGGAACGCATAAACGCATCCCGCGCGGTAGTGGAGAAGTGCGTCGACGAGTCTTTGGTGCGCTACGGCATTACCACCGGGTTTGGGAAATTTTGTGATATAGTTATTACCAAGAACGACAACGCCGCGCTTCAGAAAAACCTGATAATGAGCCATGCCGTCGGCGTTGGCAGCCCCCTGCCCCTGGAAGTCGCGCGCGCTATGGTATTCCTCCGCGCCAATGCGCTGGCGGTGGGGAATTCCGGTGCAAGGCTGTCCACCGTGCGCTCCCTCGTGGATATGCTCAATGCCGACGTCGTGCCCATGATTCCCGAAAAGGGGTCGCTTGGCGCATCGGGCGACCTGGCTCCGCTTTCGCATATGGCTCTCGCGCTCTGCGGCATGGGCGAAGCCTTCTACCGGGGAAAGAGAATGCCCGCGGACGAAGCTCTCAAGGCGGCCGGGCTCAAGCCCGTGGAGCTCTCCGCCAAAGAAGGGCTGGCGCTTATAAACGGAACGCAGTGCATGACGGCCGTGGGCGCACTCGCCGCGTTCGACGGCTGGAAGCTGGCCCGCACCGCCGACCTGGCGGCTGCCTTGACGTTTCAGGCATTGCGCGGCATTACCGATGCCTATGACCCTCGCGTGCATGAAGCCCGCGGCCAGGTGGGCCAGATCGAGTGTGCGGCCAACATGCGCGCGCTGCTGGAAGGCTCCGATTGCGTAACGAGGCAGGGGCAGGAGCGCGTGCAGGACGCATACTCGCTGCGATGCGTTCCCCAGATCCACGGTGCGAGCCGCGATGCGCTCGGCTACGTTTACGATGTCGTATCCCGCGAGCTTAACGCCGTTACCGACAATCCGTTAATATTTATTAATTCAGATGATCCATCCGGCGGCGACATAATATCCGGGGGGAATTTTCATGGGCAGCCTGTGGCACTGGCCATGGACTTCCTGGGAATCGCGGCCGCCGAATACGCGAATGTATCGGAACGCCGAATCGAACGCCTCGTGAACCCCGCCTTATCCAACGGGCTTCCCGCGTTCCTGGTAAAGGACGGCGGGCTTAACTCCGGCTTCATGATAATGCAGTATACGGCGGCGGCGCTGGTGTCCGAAAACAAGGTGCTTGCCCATCCCGCCAGCGTGGACTCGATACCATCGAGCGGAAACCAGGAAGACCACGTGTCCATGGGCACGATAGCCGCGCGCAAGGCACGCGATATAATTTATAACGCGCGCAATGTCGTTACCCTGGAGCTGCTGGCCGCCTGTCAGGCCATCGATCTGCGGGACGGTCCCGCCGCGCTGTCGCCCGCCACGGCAGCCGCCTATCGCGTAATACGCTCGGCCGTGCCGATGGTAGAAAAAGACCGAATCATGTACCGCGACATAGAGCAGATTTATGCCCTGGTTGCCGATGGTGCCATACTTCGCGCGGCCGAAGAAATCCTGGGTCTGCAGGAATGAGCCGGATGAGGGCTTCGAATCGATTGGCGGGGATTGCCGGTGTTTTAGCCATTGCTCTTGCAATGCTGTCCTGCGTCGGCGTACCCTTTGGGCACGGAATACCCGCGAAGGAAAGAGGAGCCGGGCAGGTAATTCTTTTTGAATTCATAAGCCGGGACAAGTCCGGTTTTCTTGACCTTGCCGGAGCGGTTAAAATTGCCGCGACCTGGGATGATGCATCCGAGTTTTCCGATGGGCTCGCTGCGGTCCGGAAAGACGGGCTGTGGGGGTTTATCGATGAAAACGGCTCCCTGGTCGTGCCCTGCAGGTTTCTGTCCGCCGGCAATTTTTACGAGGGGCTTGCTGCGGCGACGCTGGACGGAAAATTATGGGCTTATATAAACCGCCCCGGAGATTTTATCACCCGGCCCCAATGGGACAAGGCCTATGATTTTTCGGATGGTCGCGGCCAGGTTATCCTGGGTGGGCTCGTAGGCTTCGTAGGCAAAGACGGCCAATTGAAGATTCCGCTGGATTACCGCAGCGCCGGGGGGTTCAGCCAGGGCCTGGCAGAAGTCCAGGACGAAAAAGGCTGGCTTTATGTAGATACCGACGGTAAAGAAATGTTCAGGCCGGATGTCGACGAGACCTATGCTTTTTCGGAAGGCTTGGCCGAATTTCGCAAAGGCGATTCCTGGGGCTATTTGGAAGCCAAGGGTCGAGTCGCGATAGCTGCCGCTTTTACCGAGGCTTTTGGTTTTAAGGAAGGATTGGGCAGGGTTAAACAGGGCGATGCCTACGGCTATATCGACCGGTCGGGGTCGATGGCCATTCCGGCGCGATTCAGCCTTGCCGGAAATTTCGGCGAAGGGCTCGCGCCGGTCAGGAACGCGGAAGGCCTTTGGGGTTATATCGATAGCAACGGAAAGCTCGCGATTCCGTTTTTGTACGACGAGGCAAACGGTTTTAAGCATGGCCTGGCCTACGTTGAGCGCGGGCAGGCTTTTGGCTATATAGACCCCAGCGGGGTTTTTGTATGGAAGAACAGCGAAGCCCGGACTAAGTTCTCTGAGGACGCGGCGTTTCCTGTGCGCATCGAGCCTGCGGGAAAGCGCGGCAACTCGCTTCGCCTTGAGTTTTTATCAGCGCCCGACGCTTCCCTCTTCCTTGGCGCGGCAGACGAATTTACCGCTTCTCTTTCTGCATTCGACAGGCAGTCGCGCCTATTATCCGCAAGACCGGTTAGTGATATAAAATTCAGGGAATTCGCCGCGCTTCAGGCTTGGGATTTCAGCGGCGCCGAAAAAAACAGGATTTCATCGTTGTTCGACCGGTTTAGAGGCGATTTCCCCTGGGTTTTTGACTGGCCGGCGCCAGTGCGCCTCGCCAAGACCTCAGGCAAGGAAGAGTTGGACTCCCCGTATACGCGGCGTGACGCGATTGTGCTGCCGCAGTCGGTCTTGTCCCTGGATGATGATTCCCTATACGGGCTTCTTGTCCACGAACTCTGCCACGTTCTGCTGCGCTATAACGAATCCCTCCGGGACGGTTTTTACGGAGCCGTCGGCTTCAGGAAAATAAACCCGGCAAGGCTGCAAACTTTTTTTCAGGCAAGAAAGCTTACGAACCCCGATGCCTTGTATTACGACTATGCGTATCCGGAAACGGTGGACGGCAGGGAATACCTGTTCCTGCCGCTTCTCGTGCATCTCAAGGATTTCGATCCCCAAGACAAAAAAGAATTTTTCGGCTATATGGTGCCCGCGTATACCGTCGTGGAAGACCAGGCGGAACGCGCAGAAGGTTTCTGGGTCAATGACGCTTTCGTTCTCGTGTCCCAAAAATCCGTCAAGACGTATCTTGAAAGAATCGGTACGAATACGGAATATTTAATTCATCCCGAGGAAGTTCTTGCGGAAAATTTCTCGCTGCTGCTTCTTGGAAAGAAGGATGTTAATAAACCCGAGTTGCTTGAATCGCTCAGGGGGATTCTCGAAGAGGCGAATCAAAGGAGACAGACCGATGACAAATAACGACGTAGCGGCGGCCATGACCATTCGGCTGCAATTTGACGAGCTGCCCCCGGATCCGGTTTTTGAGGCGGATATCCGACGCGCACCGAGGCGCGAGTCGAAACTGACGGCTGCCCACGAGGCCTTGGCCTTGCGCAACGCGCTTCGCTATATACCTGAAAATTTCCACGAAAAGATGGCGCCCGAGTTCATGGCGGAGCTTAGGACGCATGGGCGCATATACGGTTTTCGCTTCAGGCCGTCGGGCATCATGAGCGGCAAACCCGTGCACAGCTATGCTGGAGCCTGCCTCGAAGGTCGCGCATTCCAGGTGATGATGGATAATAACCTTGATTTTGCCATCGCCCTGTATCCATACGAGCTTGTTACCTACGGCGAAACAGGCCAGGTTTGCCAGAACTGGATGCAGTACCGGCTTATTGCTGAATACCTCAAGGTGATCGACCACGGTACGACGCTGGTGGTGGAGAGCGGCCATCCGCTTGGGTTATTTAAAAGTCACGCCCTTGCGCCGCGGGTCATAATCACAAACGGCCTCATGATAGGGATGTTCGACAACCTGAAGGACTTTAACCATGCGGCAGCCCTCGGCGTGGCCAACTATGGGCAAATGACCGCAGGCGGATGGATGTACATCGGACCGCAGGGAATCGTGCATGGCACCTTCAATACCCTGCTCAACGCCGGGCGCCTCAAGCTGGGTGTCCCGCAGGATGGGGATCTGAGCGGCAAGCTTTTCGTATCAAGCGGCCTGGGCGGAATGTCCGGTGCGCAGGGAAAGGCCGCGATAATCGCCGGCTCGGCCAGCATAATCGCCGAGGTGGACCCCAGCCGCGTGCGGACGCGCTACAGCCAGGGCTGGGTGTCCTGCGTAGAGACGACTCCCGCCGGAGCATTTTCCAGGGCGGCGGCAGCCCAGGAAAAAGGCGAGGCGATAGCCGTGGCGTTTCAAGGAAACGTAGTGGACCTCCTCGAGTACGCCGACCTCGAAGGCCTTCGGATAGAGCTGCTTTCCGATCAAAGCAGCTGCCACGCCGCGTACGAAGGCGGTTACTGCCCCGCCGGAATCAGCTTCGAGGAACGCACCCGGCTTCTGCGGGAAGATCCCGCCAAATTCAGGAGCCTCGTGGACGCAAGCCTTTTGCGCCATTTTGAAGTAATAAAAAAATTATCAAAAAAGGGCACGTACTTCTTCGATTACGGCAACAGCTTCCTCAAGGCCGTGTATGACGCTGGCGCCACGGATGTATCCAGGAACGGCGTGGACGAGAAAGACGGCTTTATCTTTCCGAGCTATGTGGAAGACATATTGGGACCCGAGCTTTTCGATTACGGCTACGGCCCGTTTCGCTGGGTATGCCTTTCGGGAAGCGACGAAGACCTGCGCAAGACGGACAGGGCCGCCATGGACTGCATCGACCCCAACCGGCGCGGACAGGACCGCGACAACTGGGTATGGATACGCGATGCCGAGAAGAACAAGCTGGTGGTTGGAACCAAAGCGCGAATCCTGTATCAGGACGCCATGGGCAGGACCAAAATCGCGCTCAAGTTCAACGACATGGTCAGGAAGGGCGAAGTGGGACCCATCATGCTCGGCCGCGACCATCATGACTGCGGAGGCACGGACAGCCCGTTCCGGGAGACTTCCAACATCAAGGATGGCTCGAATGTGATGGCCGACATGGCTGTGCAGAACTTCGCGGGAGACGCGGCGCGCGGTATGAGTCTCATTGCCCTGCATAATGGCGGCGGAGTAGGCATAGGCAAATCGGTTAACGGCGGTTTTGGCATGGTGCTTGACGGTTCGGAGCGCGTAGACACCGTGATAGGCATGGCAATACCCTGGGACACCATGGGCGGCGTCGCGAGGCGTGCATGGGCGCGCAACGGGCATGCCATGGAAGTTTGCGCCGAGTATAACGACGTGTACAGGGAATTCGGGCATATTACCCTGCCGTATCTGGTGGATGATTCGCTCATCGAAAAAACTGTTAATAAATAATAATTCAGCATTTTTGGAAATGGATGCGAAAAGAATCGTTGTACATGCCGCAAGGCAGCCCTGGAAACAAGAAGGTTTTATTCGGGCTGCCTCGTCTCCGGGGTAGCTCTATTAGCCCCGTTGGGTTTCAGGGCTCCGCTTAAATTTTTTTCTTAGGTGCACGATGAAGGCCGCCAGGGGAAGGACGAGGCTTCCCGCAAAGCCCGTGCCTACGAAAATCCACTTGAGCAGCGTTGATGCACTGGCGGCGTAGACAGCAATGACGGGGGCGCTTGGGTAGGCCAGCATCAGTATCGTTACCGAAATGTTTTCTGCAAAGTCGAATGCTATCGCCGCCAGAGGCACTGCAAGGAATGGGTGCAGCCCGGTTTTTCGGCGGAGCCTTGATAACGCAAATGCCCACGATGAAAGCATAAAAACCCCGTAGACCAGGGGAAACGCAAGGTCGAAGGTCCAGCGGTCGAATATGTAGGCTGAGCGACCTTCATCGTTGTAGAGAGCGATACGATTTTTTGCCTCGGCAGGGGAGTAAAACAGGCTGGTGTCGAACGATGCGCCTTCGGGTGTGTAAAGCGCTACCTGAGCCGATTTCCAGGGCAGGACCAGGAAGCCAAACAGCAGGAACGCCGAGACGCATGCGATGTACGTTTTTGTTTTTGCCATAAAGGTGAATAAATTTTTCAAAACTAACACTCCTTTTCCCGCAGTCGCGATATTAACAGGGTGTTGAAAATCCTCGGATGAGGATTTTCAACACTTCCCAAATGTAACATTACCGTAGCATTTGTAATCAAATGCGAGGAATGTTTAAGGCTGTTGGAAAAGCAACAAGCTTTTTCAACAGCCTGTTAAAACGCTCAGAGCCCCAAAATAGCGCGGACCGCGTAGCTTGCCATCAGGTGCCCGGCTGCTTGCGGTACGAATGGGCTGGAACCCTGTACCGCCCGTACGCGCATGCCGTCTACCGTGGCGCCGGGTATCGATCCGTCGGTGGGCATGGCCGGTTTCACCGCCAGCTCGTCGGACCATACGCAGGTGATGCTGCATATTGTTCCAGCGTCCTGTTTCTTTCCTTTTTTTGCCTTGCCAACGATACCAAGCCGCCTGAGCCTCTGCCTGACGCGCTGAGCAAGCGGGCAGTCATGGCTCTCCCAGATGGATCCGATCTTGAGCAATTCCGGGCGTATCCTGCCTGCGGTACCCAGGCTTGAGATGAAGTGCTTGCGTTCATTCAGAAGAGCCTGCAGGAGGTTTACTTTCGGGTTGAGGGTGTCTATGCAATCGAGGTAGAATTGTGCGCCTGCGGGAAGGGAAGCCGCTGCCTCCTCGCCGCTTACCAGCTTGTCCATCTGAGCGATTTCTATTTCGCCGTTTATATTTCTGGCGAACCGGGCAAACGCTTCCGTCTTTCGCATGCCCACCGTGTCGGCATAGCCGAAATACAGGCGGTTAAGGTTGCTTTCGTGCACACGGTCGAAGTCTATCACGCTTATCCGGCCAACACCCGCACGCACCAGATCCATCGCGGCCGTAGCGCCTACGCCCCCGAGGCCATATACGCAGACATGGGCCTTTTTAAGCACGGCGAGGTTTTGCGCTCCCCAGAGTATCTCGAGCCGCTCGTCAAATGGCATCGCCGAAAACCTCCTTCAAATTGCCGTATATCCGGTTTGTTATAGTTTCTTTATCTTCTGTGCGCAGCAAGGCGATGCGTCCGCATATCAGTGGCAGATCGGCATGGCTGGAATAGGGCCGGGCAAGGGGCGAGCCCGGAAGCGGCTGTAGGCGGGGCGGTTGGAAGGGCGCGTCGGTTTCCGTAAGGATGGCTTCAAGGGGAAGCCCGGCCGCGCAGGCCTGCGATTTTTTGTTTCCGTTGAGCAGGCCTGTGCCGAAAGAGAAAAACACGGGGGGGCATCGGCGCATAAAATCAAGTGCCTCGTTCAATGGCCCTCCCCAGGAGTGCAGGATTACGGCCGGAAGGGTGGATAAAAGTTTGGCGTAGCGGAAGAGCAGGTCGTTGGCGCGGCGGAAATGAAGTATAACCGGAAGCGAAAAACGCCTGGCCAGCTGCAGCTGGAACTCGAAGGCGTCCGTCTGGCGCTTTTCGTTTTCCGCGTTTCTTACGCATAAGGCTCTGTCGCCGAAAAAATCGAAACCGAACTCCCCGACCGCCGATATCTGTCTATTGTCCGCGAGGCTTTCCAGTGTCGGCGCCTCTTCCATATACGGCCACTGCGGGTGCAGCCCGAAGGAGATGCCGTAAGTGCCGTTTTTCGGATCCCCCAGGATTTTGCGGGTAAGTTCCAGCCCGGACTTCCGGTGGCAGGAAGCGATACCGCGTACGCCCAGCGCATAATAAGCGTCTGTAAATGTTTTATCATGCTCGAAAAGAACGTCGGCATGAAAATGGGCGTCCGCGTACAAAGTTTAGTCCCGTGCCTGCAGCTCGGGGAACTTTCCTGTTTTTACGACGGTTTTTACCCGGTTCGGCGCATAGTCTACGACAAGATACGCTTCGAGCCAGTCTGCCGCGGTGGAGTTTACTATGTAGGCAAAGCGCTTCTGGTTAATGGAATCGCTCCAGCCGATAAGCCGTGCCGCCCGCGTAAAATCGCGAAGCATGGCAAAATCCATGTGGGCGGAGTTTTTTATGGAATAGTATTCCGCGTTGGGGCTCGCATCCAGGAGCGTATTCAGGAACGCCCTGTTGGGACCGTTGCGCCACCGGTCGCTGCCAAGGTGCAGTTGAGGCACGGTGGAACCTCGGGCCACCATCTTTCCAAGAGGTTCCAGCCACGCGTCCAAGCCCAGCATCGCGCTTATGGAAGCGTCGTTCATGATGATGTCTACCGCCGCGCCTGCTCCCGTGGAGTGCCCGGCTAGGGCGATGCGGCCGGTATCGATCCTGCCCTTCAGCAGGGGTATCGTGTCGTCGCCGCGCACCCTTGCGAGCACGGCAAGAATGTCCGCCGCGTAGGTGGCGACGAGCTTGCTGCCTTTGGGCATGAAGATTTCATCACGCAGGTCCCAATTAAGGGCTTCGGAATCGAGGGGCAGAACGGTGCCGTCCGTCAGGGTAACCGACATTGAGCCATAAGGGTGGTCGATGCCGAATACGAGGATGCCGCGGCTGGCGAGCTCTTCGGCGAGGTCGGTGTGCACGGCCCGCGCGCCCGTCCAGCCGTGGGAGATTATGACGACCGGCATCTTGCCGAGTTCTTGTGCCGGCGCGATTCCCGCGTAGGAGTTGGAGCGCACCTTGGCCAGGTGGCTTTGCATGAAATGGGGCATCTTTCCGTAATCGGCGAATGCGTCGCGCAACGCCTCATCGGGAATCCAGAGGACTTTCCTGGCCGTGCGCGGAACTTCCGCGGCGGGGTACCAGGCTTGAACCATCAGGCGGCGATTTTGGCCGGGGGCATCCAGATACACACCCTGGCGCGAAGCGTCCTCGACCACGAACGACACGGTGCCTATTTTATACTTCCCCGAAGGAGCGTCCAGATTGTTGGCAGGAAAGATAATCACGACCGCAAGCGAAAAAACTCCGGCAAGAATTCCAGCGGCCCCGGAAATCCTGCGGTAGGTTGCCAGTGCGCCGCTCTCGGCGATTTTGGATTCCGGCGTCGGCAGCCGCAGAAGCCTTCCGCGGAGGATAAAAACAAAAAGCAGGCCGATGAACAGCAGCGAATAATTGGAACCTGAGGTTCTCCAGCTTGCGTGATCCAGGATGTAGCGCAGCAGCACCGCGGGTATCGCCGTGATTAGGGTGAGGACCGTGAATACGTTTACGTACCTGCGGCTCAGGCTGCCTCTGCGCGGCACAAGCATCAGGGCCGAAACGGCAATGGCTAAAAGAACGAATATAATCTCAAGAAAGGTCATATACATTATGTGCTCCAGATATGCGGAATATGGAGGAGTATAACAGCTTCTGCGAATATTTACCATAATAGGCGATGTCCGGGAGGTTTTCCAGCGTCTTTCGATATGCTATAGTCTCGTCGTTCATCGGAGGCTTATCATGATCCAGGCTAAAATCGACGACAAAAAACTTCTAGAGCATCTGGCGCGCATGCAGCCCGACGGCATCAATATATTTACCCTCGAGAATGATTCCATACGCGGAGCCATCGTATCCGGGACTACCATGGTAAACCGGATGCGGGTAAACCACGGATTCGGCCCGCTGGAAACGCTGGTACTCGGCCACGCCTACCTTGCCTCGTCGCTTTTGTCCATCACCATAAAGGGTGAGGACCGCATATCGATAAGGGCGGAGGGCAGCGGACCTGCGCGCGGTTACAGCGTGGAGTGCAGTGCGCGCGGGGAAGTGCGGGGGCGGCTGTTCGGTGGTCCCCTTGCCATGGAGGACGCGCAAGGCAGGCTGGATACAGCGGCGCTCCTGGGTACGGGAACCCTGTCGCTTACCCGGTTCATGACGGGCAACACCACGCCCGTTACGGGAACTTCCGCCATGCGCTCGGGCCGCCTTGCCGAGGATCTGGCCTGGTATTATCACACGAGCGAGCAGACGCGGACCAGTTTTTCCCTGGGGATTCACTTCGACGCGGAGGGCCGCGTGCTTGGCGCGGGAGGCATGTTCCTGCAGGCCATGCCCGGCGCCAGGGACGAAGAGCTGGAGCGCATGGAGCGCCTCGTGTACAGCATGCCTCCGCTGGGGGAGACCTTCTCCGGCGGTTCGGCGCGCATGGACGTAATGCTGCGCATGTTTCCTTTTTTCGACCTGAACATGATGGACGAGCGCAAGACGGATTTTTTCTGCGGCTGCACCAAGGAGCGTCTTGCCGCCTATATCGCAAGCATGGAACAGGCGGAGCTTGACGACATGGCGCAGAACGGCCCGTTTCCGGTCAATATCACCTGCCACAATTGCGGCTCGGTATACGCTTATGGCCAGACCGAGCTTAAAGCCATGGCGGGAATCAAGGGTCAACGGCTGTAAATAAAGATAACTTTCCCTTGCTTTACGAGGTCCCTGTTCTCCGGACTTGCGAGTATCTTCAATGCGTCGGCCCGGGACAAAATAACGTCGCTGCGCCTGGCGCCAAATATAGCCGACGCGATAAGGCGCAGCGGGTCTTCGCCTATCCGCAGCTCCACGGCGTCATCGTCGAGGCTTTCCGCCCAGCCAACGGATCCGTAGCGCAGCAGCGCCTCGGGATACATGAAATTGCGCTCCAGTATAGGCGTCATGGTGTCGTCGTAGATGCGGGGGAACAGGCAAGGCTCAAGCGTCCCGGTCCGGTGTTCACCGCGCACGGGATATTCTCCCTGTATGTAGACGAGTATGCCCGAATACGGGCGCGTGGGCGTGTAGGTTTCCGCCACCGCGGATTCGATGGGTCTGCTGTGCTTAACGTAAAGCGATACAAGGTCGATCAAGCTGAATTCGTAGCTTACGATCAGTGATTTCATGTCAGAAGACAGGCTGGAGCTTAGTTTGCGGCCGCCGCTTAAGTAGGCATCCAGATCGCTTGGGCTGATGCTGCCGTCCAGCAGGCTGTCTTCTATAGTTCGGTATGAATCAAGGCCGATGGTCAGGATTTGTGCACGGAGCATGGTCGGAAGCTCGGAATCGATCATGTGCTCGGCAAGGGTTCGGCCGGAGGGCAGACGTATGCCGGCTTTGTGCAAGTCCAGCGACAGGGTGGCATGGATGTGGGCGGTGGACCAGTCAATGTCTATCCGGCTCGAATACTGGCCTTGGGCAATCACCGGTTCCAGCATGGCGAGCACGCATAAAAAAAGCATGGTACGTTGTTTGTGCGGAATATTCATTACTCCAGTATCGGCACGACGAGGCTCATACCTTCGCGCAATATCGATGCCAGCGTAAGCCCGTTTCTCTCAGCGAGAATTTCGGGCTGGACGTTGTAGCCCAGGGAGAGTTGCCACAGCGTATCGCCTTTTTTTACGATATAACTGGAAGCGAATACCGCGCTGCTCTCGGGGTTATAGCTTGTTTCGTAGGGTTTTTTGTCCTTGAGCGCGGGAATGGCGATTATCTGCCCGATCCTGATCCGGTCGGGATTCATTCCCGGATTCATTTTTGTTATCATCGATACGGCGACTTCGTAATATGTGGCTATCGCCGATATCGTGTCCCCGGAATTTACTTTATGGATGTAGAGCTTCATGAGTTTGTCGCTGGATGCCAGGGCTGTTTTTACCGCCTGGGCGTACCGGTCGGGCACCTTTACCGAATACCGGCCTAGCGGCGGAGTTACATTATATTTTAATTCCGGGTTTCCCTGCCTAAGCGTTTCCAGCGGCATTCCGCTGGCTTGGGCCAGCATGCCCAGGTCCACCGGCCGGTCCAGGGCTATGCGTTCCCAGCGTATGGATTCCTGCCAGTCCCGGGCGAGTCCATTGCGGCCGCCATGCATGGCCACCGAAACGACCGCAAGGAATTTGGGAATATAGGAGACTGTTTCCTTGGGTAGGACGCCTTTGGCCCGGAGTTCCCAGTAATCGCGCGAGAGTCCACCCTGTTTTATGGCATTGTCCAAGGCGCCCACGCCGCAATTGTACGCCGCAAGCGCCAATAGCCAGTCGCCGAAATGCTCATAGTTCCATCGCAGCTTCCTGAGGGCTCCGTCGGTGGCCTTCATGAAATCTTTGCGCTCGTCCAGCCAGTCGTCGATGCGAATATCGTAGCCGCCCACGCTGTTGCGCATGAACTGCCAAAGGCCCACCGCACCCGAGCGCGAAACGGCCTTAGCGCTAAACTCGGACTCGATGAATGGCAGGTAAAACAATTCCTCGGGCAGGCCGTAATACTGGATTCGCTCCAGGATGTATGATGCATAGGGACGAGCGCGTTCCTGGACGGCCTCGAGCCATTTTATGCCCCCGGGGCTGAGGTAGGCGGAGCGAAAGCGCTCGAACTGCGGGTCGTTTTCGGGAAAGCCCAAAGAGTAGCGCAGGGGCCCGGCATGGTGCAGCAAAAGCGGGAGAGCTTCCTTTTTTTCGCGGAGCGGCCTGATCGTTTCCGCTTCTCCGCCCTGTGAGTTAAGCGGGTGGAGCAGTAGGATAATGAAGCATATAACAGAGCTGCGCCGAAGCATTATTGCATTTTCTCGCCGTAATAGATGCCTGCCCATTCCCAGCGGCCATGAACTTCGGGATCGGCGGGGAAATTGACCTTGCGGAAATACAAATACCATGTGGCGATCCGCTCCGTCCAGCCCCAGGTTTTTAGATAGGCTTCGCGCGAATTCGAAGCCGCATCGAGGGTCTCCTCGTAATAGAGCCGCCCGCCGGACATGAAAGCGCTCAAGTCAAGGGCAACCTGGCTGTTCCCCGCATCTTTATCCTGGTGCCAGTCCATGGCAAAAAAGCCGACTTTGGCGCGCAGTTTCGACAGCGCCCAGGCATTTCCGTTCGCAAGAGCGGATTTTACCGCCTGCAACAGGTCCCCCAGGTTTTCGTAGGTCCAGTCCTTGGGTATGGCGGCAAGGTCGATAAGCGTGCGAGCATACTGGATGGCGTCGGGGTAGCCGGGAACGGAGCTTTCAAAATAAGGCATGAATCGCTTGTATACGTCCATCGCCGATTTCCATTCTCCTACCGCCTCGAATTCGGTTCCCAGGAGGAATAGCTGGCTGCCCAGATCCAATTTAGCGGGAAAGCGGGCAATTAGTTCGCGCCGGTACTCTATGCGTCCGGCCGGGTCTGGCGTAAGCTTGAGCAGCTGAAGGAGGCAAGTATAGTGGATGGACTCTCCGTTTACCATGAGGTCGCGATAATTTTTGATGATGCGGTCGTAGTACAGGGCGGCAATCTCGTCGGCATCCTGCAATTTGCAGGCCCAGGCGATGGTAAGCATATGGTGGGCGTTGTAGATGTCGTCCGGGTTTTTCTCGATAGCCTCATTGAGCAGGGAAATAAGGCGGGGATAATCCTTTTCCTCGAGCATGTCCGTGGATATTTTTTGTATAATCGCGAAGCGCTCCTCGGCGCTTATATCGGTAGCATTATACAGGGAGAAAAGCTCCCTTCGTTCGGAAGTTTCGCCCTTGCCGTGGCCGATGTAATAGGCGTAGGGATCCGCGCACGCGAAACTGAGCAAGCTTAAAAGCGCCAGCGCTATATAGAAGGGAAAACGTTTCATCAGGCAGACTATACCATGCCGGTATTGCGCATGCAAGAAGCGAAATACCGGCCGCAGTCCTTGGCAGGCAGCGAAAATTCCACTACAATTACGCGCAGGAAACAACATGAAACCAATACCAGTCAGAGCCAAAATAGATGCCATGTTTATAGCGGCTTCGTTATTATTAGCCTTTGGCCTGGCTCTTACCCTGCTTACATCCCGCATCCTTCACGGCCCGTCGCAACTGTGGCCGATACCTTTGGGCCTGGTAGGCGCGCTGGCTTCGTATTTTATTTTGACGCGGCAGGGCAAAGCCAAGTTCATGTTCTTTTTCCTGTATATGTTTTTATCGTCCACTCTAAGCCTTTTGGGCATTATCCTTTCGGTGGAGATACGCCAATCATGGCCCCTGTACATGGTGCTGGCAGGTATTTCCATACTGCCCGCTGGATACGTACGGTTTCACCGGGTTCTGCTGGGCTATGGAGTTCCCGCCGCCGCCTTCATCGTTCTTGGAGGGCTGTTTTGCGTTTTTTCCTTTGGTTTTAGTTCAATGCGCTTCGGTTCATTCCTGCTTATGTGGTGGCCGGGCTTCTTTCTTTCTGGTGGAATCGTTCTTTTTGTATTATATTTTATGAGTAGAGCGGTTTTAAAAACCCGAGCCAGGGAGGCGGAAAAGAAAAAATGATGCCACCTTCGGGCCGTCAGGCCGGTAAAGGCGCTAGTTCCTCCAGGTATACGGCGCTTGTGGTGGCGCTGGTTCTAAGCATGTTGCTGTCCTGCGTCGGCGGCGCTCCGGTTTCCGATACGGTCTTGCCTTCATTGAATAATTCCGCCGCAAAAAATATGGAAAAAGATGCCATTGAGCGCCTGCTTGTAGTGGGCGGTCCGCAAGATCTTAAAAAAGTAGTCGATACCGTGGATTCGTATGCGACGATTTCGCGGGAAAAACAGTTTGTCTATATCTGGCTGGCCTACGAGTTTGCGAAGCTCGTCTATCCGGAAATAATGACATCGGCAGCGTCTCCGGGCGACGCTCCGCAGGATGATCCTTTGGTGCGCATGTTTATGGACGCGCGCAACGGTCGTCCGGTTGTCTTAGGCGATAAGCCGACTATTCTGGAAGCGCTGCTTCCGGTACTGGCAGTGTTCAGGTTCAAGACCGCCGCCGCAAACTCCGCTGCCCTTTCCGCCGCCGAACTTTTTTCGCGCTTCGGCCAGGATTCCGCAATTGCCGACCTTGCGCGCGGCCTTGCCTTGGACAGGATGGGAGACTTGACCGGTGCGGGCATCGCGTTTAACCGAAGCCTCATTGTATCCCCCGACTGCTATCCGGCTAGCATTGCTTACGCAAAGGTTCTGACAAGCCAGGGCAAGGCAGAGGAAGCGCTCGCGGTGCTCGACGCCATCGATCCGGTTATAATGAAGGGCTTGTCCTTCCGGCGGGTCCGAGCGGCGGCATTGTATGCGGCGGGTCGCTACCAGGAGGCGGAACCTTTTATTATCGGGGTCCTTCTCGATGATCCCATGGATTCCAAGTACATGCTGATGCGGGCGCACCTGCTGATAGAAAAAAAACAATATAAGCAGGGAGTGCCCCTGCTTGACGCCTATGCCAGCGTGGATCCTAACGACAGGCTGTATATTCTGCTCCGGGCTCGAGTCGCTTTGGAAAATACCAAGGACAGGATTAGCGCCATAGCCCTGCTGCGCCGCGGACTGGAGCTGTATCCGGATGACAGCGAGTTTTCCCTGTATGCCGCTTCCGTGTTGGCAGGCGGAACGCCCGGCGAGCGATCCGAGGCAATAATACTGGCAGGCAAGGTCTTGGCTAAAACCCCGGATTCGCTGTTTGCCATGCGAATTCTTCTCGAAACGCATATCGCATTCGGGGATTTTGCGGCAGCTACAAGGCAGGCAGACGCGATTTTAAGGATTTCCCCCATTGTAAGCGACTATGAACTTTTTCTTAACGCCTATCAGGGAGGCGGACGGCAGGCGGATGCAAAAATACTGGCCGAAGCCTGGCTAAAAGCCGAGCCGGACTCAGAAAAAGCCGCTTTGGCCTACGCATCCATCCTGGTCGACGGCGCCGATAAAAAGCTCGCCGGCGATCTTGTTACCCGTTTACTCGCGGGAAAGGGCAGTGCGTCCTTCAGGTCTGCATTGTTCCTGCTTCAGTCAAAATTGCAGGCTACTCCGGAACTGGCTTTAACCGCCCTCCGGTCCGCTCTGGTGGAGAACGGCCTTAATATAGAAGGATTATTGGCCATGTCGGATTATTATATAAATACGAAAGATTACCAGCGTGCCCGGTTTTACCTGAAGCAGGCTTTTTCGCTCTCTCCGGACCGTAAAGACGTAATTACCCGGAAAAACTCCATGGCTCAGCTGGGAATCCTGATTCCTTGAGTTTCCAACCCTTTTCCCCTTTTTGTTGACATTCCCGATGCGCCTGTGCTAGTATCGGCAACGTTCTTCATGCATACGGCAAGCCGTATGCATGTTGCATCGGGCAATAGCGCAGATGGTTAGCGTACTAGTCTGGGGGACTAGGGGTCCCGAGTTCAACTCTCGGTTGCCCGATCAGGATTCATGAATTGGCAAGTCGTTGCATGGCAATGACTTGCCTTTTTTATTTGAACCGTTTGAGCAATTTTTGGACGAAGGCAATCCTATTTACGCTACCATGAATGACATGCTGGCAAAACTGTATGCCGGCAATGTTCATCTTGCCAGTAAGGATATAGCTTTTGAAAATCTGCAATTACTGTTTACCACGCATGATGTTCTCTTGATGGATCAGGACCTTCTGCGTCGAGACCAAATGTGGGTAGCGGAACGGAATGCTTCCAGTTCGTCCACATTAATAGCCTTTGGTGAATACAGAGATGTTCGTTATGACAGGGATATTCGGGAACTGAGGCGGGAGATTTTAGGTTTGTCTTGATAATGGCCATAATATCGGTTATTATAAAAAACATGGAATCCGATATAGTACTGCCTATGAACAGAATTTTGCTCCTGAGCATTGAAGGCAAAAAAAGAGAGCTTGATCGATACAGGCCTTTACCTTCGGGAATCGTGGCAAAACTCCGGGAACAGTTTACGCTTGAATGGACGTATAACAGCAATGCAATAGAGGGTAATACCTTGACTTTGCAGGAAACCGAATTGGTCATAAACCGGGGTTTGACCATAGGAAACAAAACTTTACAGGAACATTTTGAAGCGCTGAACCATAAAGCCGGAATTGAACTAGTAGAACGGTTCGTGGAAAAGAAATCGGATATAGATGAAGTATTCATAAAGAATTTGCATAGCATCATTTTAAAAAATATTGACGATACGGGAGCAGGCGTGTATCGGGTGTCCACTGTAAGAATATTGGGTGCAGTCCATATTCCTCCCAACCCGGTAAAAATTCCCAAGTTAATGCAGGAGTTTTTAGCTTGGTATCATGAAAACAGGCATGTATTGCCAATGCCCGAACTTGCCGCATATGTTCATTATAAATTCGTATGCATACATCCTTTTATCGACGGAAACGGCAGGGCTTCCCGTCTTTTAATGAACCTTGTACTAATGCAGAATGGTTACCCGCCGGCAGTTATCCTGAACGTTGACCGGAAGAAATATTACCGTGTGTTGAAACAGGCAGATCTGGATAAGCCACAGGATTTCATTGATTTTATAGGCAGGGCGATCGAGCGTTCTCTTATTATTTACCTGAATAGCATAAAGCCCGCAACCGAAGCTACGGAACATCAAGGCTATATAAGCTTAAAAGACGCAACCGAATACTGTGAATATTCGCTTGAGTACCTATCCTTGTTGGCACGGCAGGGCAAACTGCCCGCGGTTAAATTTAACAAAAACTGGATGACCACGCGAGAGGCTATAGAAAGCTATATACAGAACAGGCGCCCCCCCCAAAAATGACCAAACTTAAACGCCACTCCTCAACTCCTGTTGAGTCTCCGCATTATCCTGATGTAGTGGAAACAGGCTTCGTCCGTTGGCAGGTCCACGAGGACCTCATTGAAGAAGCTTAGGGCTTTCTCGTACTCCTCCTCATAAAACGCATTGAGCCCGCGTTCGAATTTACCCTTGATGGAATCCTTTGCTTTTCGCAGATCTGCAGGATCGCCGTCGTAGATTTCGAATATTGAGACTGCCTCCTTTCTTCCTTTTACGTCGACCTTTCCTATAAAGCGGAAATGGTAGTCGCTTGGGTCTCCCAGGCTGAACAGTATCCGTTCGCTCACGGCCACGCCTATCCCGAATTGCTTGGAGATTCCCTCAATTCTATTTGCCGTGTTGACGGTATCGGAAATTACCGTGCCGTCCATCCGCTCTTCTTCGCCTATCGTCCCCAGCATAAGCCTGCCTTCGTGCAGGCCGATGCCTATCTTGATGGGCTGTGCGTTTAATTTTTTTCGCTCCTTGTTAAAATCGACCAGTTGGGCGTGCATCTCGATGGCGCATCGCAGCGCTTTCTCGCCGGAATCGGGGAAAAGCGCCATTATCCCGTCTCCGATGTACTTGTCGATAAAGCCGCCGTAGGCGCGTACGGGCGGGCCAAGCCTGGCCAGGTATTGGTTGATGAAGGAGAAAGTTTCCTCGGGGCTCATATGCTCGCTGATGGTGGAAAACTGCCGGATGTCGGCAAACATTACCGCCATGTTGGTTGATGTGTTGTCGCCAAGCTTCACCTGTTCTATGGAGGCTTTTCCGAGGTGCCGCAGGAATTGCTCGGGAACGAAGCGCCGCATCGCCGTGTTGTTATCTGTAAGTTTTATGGTAAGCGCCTTGAGTTCCGCTGTGCGCTTGATTACTTCCACCTCAAGCTCATGCCTGTAATTGACCATCAAATCGTTGTAAGCCTTTACCTTGAGTAGCGACCGAACCCGTGCGAGCAGCTCAATTTTATTGATAGGTTTCGAGAGGAAGTCGTCGCAGCCCGCATCGATTCCCTTTACGCGGTCTTCCATTTCGTGCAGGGCGGTAACCATGATTATGGGAATCATCTGGTTTATAGGATCGCGCCTGATCCTGGAGCATACTTCGAAGCCATCGATTCCCGGCATCCGTACGTCCAGCAGTATCAAGTCTATCTGGTTGACTGCCAGTTTTTCGAGCGCTTCCTCACCGGTACTCGCCGTAATTATGAGATAGCCTTGCGGGCCTAGAAATGCTTCGAGCAACTCTATGTTCTGGGTATGGTCATCAACGACCAAGAGCACGGGTTTTTCCTTCATTTTATGGCTTCTCCTGGCTTTTCTATTGGAACTGCCTAATAGCCCCGAAAATTGTACCTCATCGGCTACTTTCTTCCATTGTATCCGATTTCCAGAAATTAGGTAAGAAACGTTGGTCTGTACAACAAATTATGCAGAATATCGCTAAATATAAGCAAAATAATTAAAAATAAAATTAAATGTAAAATTAAATTATAAATTATCAAAACAGTTGTTATTTAATTAAAACGTAAGTATATTACTAATACGAGGTTGTTCTATGAACGAGTGTCCCAGAAGACAGGTACTAGTACGATGGTTGGAGATTCTGCAAGGGCAGAATCGCTAACTCCATCAAAATGCTTGCTGCCAGCTGAATCATTGTTATTCAGCCAGGCCCAGCCGGTAATGACTTATTGAAAGGTAATAACATGAAGAACACGAACATTTCCATCATGCTGATTCTTGCTGCGGCTTTGCTCACGATTGGGTGTGCAAATTTTACTGATGCTCCCATTGCTCCCGTTGCCCCCCCGATAGACACCGTTACTGTCTATGGTCCCGCGATGGTAAACCTTGGAACTGCCGGTGATTTTGCGATACTTGCCAAAACCGCCATTTCTACGGTACCAGATTCCGTTATAACCGGTGACATCGGCCTAAGCCCTGCAGCCGAATCCTTTATGACCGGCTTCTCGCAGACCGGAAACATCGGCTACTCCACCTCTAACCAGGTTACAGGATTCATGTACGCCGCCGACATGACATCCCCTACGCCCACCAAGATGACAACGGCCATTTCCGACATGGAAACCGCGTTTACCGACGCTGCCGGAAGGGTTACACCCGATTTCATCGATTTGTACACAGGCGCCCTCGGCGGCGAAGTACTGCTTCCCGGCTTGTATAAATGGAACACCTCGGTATCTATCCTGGCGGACGTAACGATTTCCGGCGGGGCTAACGATACCTGGATATTCCAGATTTCCGGAGACCTGGACGAGAGCGCTGCGAAGAACGTGATTCTTGCAGGCGGGGCTCAAGCCAAGAACATCGTTTGGCAGGTAGCCGGCACGGCTACAGTGGGAACCGGCGCTCACTTCGAGGGAATCATTCTTGGCAAGACTTCCGTTACCTTAGGAACCGGAGCTACCATGAACGGCCGCGTACTTGCGCAGACCAACGTCTCCCTGGACCAGGCTACCGTTACCCAACCTTCGCTGTAATCCTATCCTAAATGCTTCCGCCGAAAAAGACGGAAGCATTCCTGTCAAAATGACTCTTCATAAAACACAACAATATTTAAAAAGCGCAAAGACTTTCGACTAATCTAAACTTAATAATTAAATTATAAATTAAATTAAAAATTATAAAATTAAGTAATAAAACAGTTGATATTTAATTAAAATGGAATTATATTATTAATACGAGGTTGTTCTATGAACGAGTGTGCAAAAGTCAGGTACTGGTAAGATGGTTTCGAATTCTGCAGGTGCGGGGTCGAAAATCCATCAGAAAGCTTGCTACCGGGTGAATCAGTCCGATTCAATCAAGGCTAGCCGGCTATGATCTATCGAAAGGTAAGAAAATGAAACATTCACTGCATTTTTTCTATACGCTGGCGCTCGTTGCGTTAAGCGCATTGGTATTCATGGGCTGTAACCCTACTGTCGGCCCCGTGAATGACACGGGAAAGATCCAAATCTCTCTTGCCAACAACATCAACGCAAGAACCCTGGCGCCGTCGATCAATATGAACGTGGCCAGCTATACAGTGACAGGCACGGGTCCTGGCAACGCTACCTTTACCGCCACCTCCGCGGGGGAGCCAATATCCAAGGCCGGACTGGTCATTGGAGACTGGACCATCGTGGTTAATGCGAGCAACTCCTCTGCCGAGCTCATCGGTACCGGAACAGCCAATGCGCAGGTCAATTCCGGGGAGAATACCAATGTATCCGTCTCCGTGGCCCCCATTGCCGGATCGGGAACCTTGTCCCTCAATATAAGCTGGCTTGCATTTCAAGTGCAGAACCCTTCTATTGTTGCGAGTCTTACCCCTGCCTTGGGTGCTGCCCAGGTTATGAATTTTAACGTCGACGGAGCCAACGCTTCATATTTGAATGCTGCTGTTCCAACCGGCTATTATACCTTCGCCTTTACCTTGCTAGACGATGGAATCGCCGTAACCGGCGCCGCGGAAGTGGTACGTATCGTTGACGGACAGGTAACGAGCGGATCTTTCGCGATCGACAACGGGGACTTAGCCCCTGGTTCGTTAACGGTAACCATCAATGCTAATCTCCAGAACCCTCTATTGGTAAGCATCGCCGGAGCGCAGGCTACCCTGAGCATGGGAAATACCCAGACTCTTACTGCCTCTGTTTCCAACTATTCGGACAGCGTTGTCTATGAGTGGTTTGTGAATGGTGCCATCCAGGTATCGACCGGAGCCAGCTTTGTTTTCGGCTCAGGCTTGGCTATCGGCGACTTTCGCATCGATGTCACCTCCTACAACGCCGACAGGTCACGGGCAGGCTCTGCTAAACAGGACGTGAAGGTTATTGCGGCATCTACTGTCGTAAACCCCGCTGCGGTTAATCTCGGTACTGCGGGCGATTTCGCTATCCTCGCCAAAACCGCAATTTCAACCGTACCCCTTTCCGCGATTACCGGTGACATAGGCATAAGCCCCGCCGCCGAATCCTTTATGACCGGCTTTTCCCAGACCAAGGCCACCGGCTACTCGACCTCTACCCAGGTAGTGGGCTTTATGTTTGCGGCCGACAGCACAGCTCCCACTCCTGCCAAGATGACGACCGCCATCTCAGACATGGAAACCGCGTATACTGACGCCGCAGGAAGGGTTACCCCCGATTACCTGGACCTTGGCACCGGTGCCATCGGCGGCTCAATTCTTCTTCCCGGCCTGTATAAGTGGAACACTTCAGTATCGATTCTGTCTGACGTAACAATTTCCGGCAGCGCGGACGATATCTGGATCTTCCAGATTTCCGGCGACCTTGGCGAGGCTGCTTCCAAGAACGTGATTCTTGCAGGCGGAGCTCAAGCCAAGAACATAGTATGGCAGGTTGCCGGTACAGTAACTGTTGGTACCGCCGCTCACTTCGAGGGCATCGTCCTGGGCAAGACTTCGGTTACGCTCATGACCGGAGCCACCATGAACGGCCGGGTACTTGCGCAGACCAATGTCGCGTTGGACCAGGCTAGCGTTACAGAACCTTCGCTTTAATCCCCTTTAGCAGGCTGTTGAAAAAGCTTGTTGCTTTGTCAACAGCCTTCAACATTCCTCGCATTTGATTACAAATGCTACGGTAATGTTACATTTTGGAAGTGTTGAAAATCCTCATCCGAGGATTTTCAACACCCTGTTAGGAAGACGCCTTCGGGAAAGCTCCCGGCGGCTTTCTTTCTTTCTTACATCGATGCTTTCGCCGGAAACGGCGGAAGCATTTCAATAAAATCCATTTTTATACGAGGTTGTAAAATGAACAGAATCAAAAGCCTTTGCCTTGCGTCAGCGCTTGCTTTTGCCGGCGCTTTTTTATTGTCAGGTTGTGTGCCCAGCGTAAATTCGCTTACGCCGCCCCTTTCTGGAACCTCCATAGTTAGTTTCGTAGTACCTTCCGATTCGGCAACGAATGTGGGTGTCGGCGACTTGATTCGGGTAAGCTTCAGCGAAGCTATGGACGCATCCACGATGATTCCGGCGAATTTCTCCGTCGCGACTGGCGGCACTGCAATAGCCGGTAGCGTCACCTACGAGCAGCCGACCCGTTCGGCGGTGTTTGCGCCGGCCAGCACTATGCTTTACGGAACCATGTACACCGTTACCGTGACGGTAGGAGCCAAGGATACGGAAGGCATGCCGCTGGCTGCAAGCAGCGTGAGCACATTTTCCACGGCATCTATCGGCACCGGTCCTTCTCCGGTAAGGCTGGGTACCGCGGGTAAGTACGTGGTTCTTGCCAAAACCGCAATTTCCACCGTTCCCGCTTCCGTAATTACGGGAGATATCGGCTTGAGCCCCGCCGCCGAGTCGTACATGACCGGTTTTTCTCAAACCAAGGCTACCGGTTATTCCACCGCGCCGCAGGTTACCGGGTTTATGTACGCAGCAGACATGACTCCTCCTACTCCCTCGAACATGACTACCGCAATCTCCGATATGGAAGCAGCCTATACCGATGCCGCTGGCCGACCCACTCCTGACTACACGAATCTTCTTTCGGGAAGCATCGGCGGACAGAACCTGGCTCCCGGGCTTTATACCTGGTCGAGCAGCGTTTCCGTCGCAGCAGACCTTACGCTTTCGGGCGGGGCAAATGATGTCTGGATATTCCAGATGTCAGGCGACCTTTCCGTTGGCAATGCCGTACAGCTTATTCTGGCCGGAGGAGCGCGTGCCAAAAACATTTTCTGGCAGGTTGCCGGAGAGGCGACACTCGGGACCACTTCGCATTTCGAAGGCATAATCCTGAGCCAGACCGCGATTACCATGAATACTGGCGCGACGATGAATGGAAGAGCATTGGCACAGAGTCAAGTTGCACTTGACACTGCCACCATCACTGGGCCAGCTCAGTAAAAATAGCGATTTGTAATAAATACCAGGCTGTCCGGGAAGTAATTCCCAGGCAGCCCTTTTTTGTATGCTCACGCCTTATGCAAAGCGGATTTTTATCCAAAGATCGTGTAATAATGCATGAGGAAAAGAAAAAATAAAGAAAACGGTAATTATTTGAATATTAATTAAAAAACTACTTGCTTTCTAATTAAAATGATTGTATACTCTTAATAAGAGGTATCCAAATGAACGGATCAAAGAAAGTTTTTACAGGTTTCGGGATCATCATGCTTGCAGCGCTCTTCGTTGCATGTAACAACCCAATGGCGCAGAGCGTCGACGCGTCTGACCCTTCCGGCCAGAGTTCCAGAACGATAAGCGGCATAAATGCAGCTGACGTAGCTGCCGTAATTACCGGTGGCGGTTTCATCAACGTGATGAACAACGGAGCCCATGTCGCTGCAACCCAGACAGGTACCGGAACCATCAACATCGCCAACAATGGTGGAATAATGGCCGCGACCAACACGGGGACAGGCACCATGACCATCAACAGCAACGCTACCGGAGCGGTCGCCGTGACCAATACCGGCAACGGCCGCGTAACCGTCAATGCCACCGGAGCCGCCGCGATAGCGATAGTGCACAGCGGTGACGAGGACTATACCTACCCCGAATCCAGCAAGTCGCTTGTTTCACTGGTCGCGTCTCCCGCAACCGTGACGGGCATCAATGCCTGGGACGTCGTAACCGCCATAACCGGCGGCCAGGTAAACGTACAGAACAATGGCGGACACGTCGTGGCTACCATTACTTCACCCTTGGGCCTGGGCAGGATCAGCATCATCAACAATGGTGCCACCCTCAGCGCCACCGAGACCGGCGAAGGAAGCATCAGCATCACCAATAACGGTGGCGTGCTGACCGCGTCCAACACGGGCAATGGCCCCATGACCATCAACAGCACCTGTACGGCCGCTGTTACCGTTACCAACACCGGCAACGGACGTGTATTCGTAACCGCGACCGGCACAATCCCGATCACCCTTACCCACACAGGACCTGCCGACTACTACTATCCTTAACGGATAGCGCATTGCGCAGAGAAAAAGACCGTCTTCGGACGGTCTTTTTTGCGTTTGGCAGTCTTGAATCTTGAGGCATTCTTTGGAAACGCTTAGGCGCTATGTACGTCCGTCAGAAGGCGCTTGAGCTCGTTCTTGACTACCAAATAACACTCGCAGGACTGCGTCTCGAGCCCTGCCCGGTCAAGGACGGCGATGTGCCCCCGGCGGTAGCTTATATACCCTTTGCGCTGCAGGTTTCCGGCCGCCTCGGTGATTCCCTCCCGCCGTACGCCAAGCATGTTGGCTACCAGTTCCTGTGTCATGATGAGCTCATTGGTGGCCGATCGGTCCAAAGTCAGGAGAAGCCAGCGGCAGAGCTGCTGCTCTACCGAGTGGTGCCGGTAGCAGGCGGCGCTCTGGGCCATCTGTGTTATAAGCGCCTGGGTGTAGCGCAATAAAAGGCGCTGGAATGGTCCGGCGCGCTCAAACTCCTGCTTTATTGCGTGACGGTCCAGGCGGTATCCGTGGCCCGCTGTTTGCACGACGGCCGAGCTCGGCGTGGTGTCGCCGCCCATGAACAGCGAAATTCCCACGACGCCTTCGTTACCCACCCCCGCGGTTTCCGCCGTAGCGCCGGATTCCATGACGTAATGCAGGGAGACTATGGCCGTTGTTGGGAAATACGCGTGCTGCAGCTGGTCGTCCGGCCCGTACAGCATTTCTCCCAGCGGCATGGGTACGGGTTCGAGCCGCGTAATCAAGGCTTTCAGGTCGGCCGGGGGTAAGGCCGCGAGAAGATGGTTCTCGTTCGGGTTATGGAATACTATCATCGTAGGCTGTCCTTAGCTGTAAGAGCTTGCCGGCATGGGCAGCTCCACGCCTATACCCCGGTAGCCCACGAATCGGCATGACCTGTCGAACATGGGTTCTCCGCTGACCTGGAACTTCTGCCGGGAGCCGTCCGCGTTGAGGCGGCCGAAGACAAAATCGAGGAAGGGCAGCCGCGCCTCTATGCTTGCGCGCAGTTTCTGCCTGTCCTCCTCGTCCCAGCCGGAAGCACGGCTGCCGCTTATATCCCCGCTGCCTGAGCCTTCCTTGAAACCCAGCATCTCCAGCACGGGACCGGAGACCTTGGTAAAGTTCATGTTTTCGTCCTGCTCCCAATACCAGTCGGAGGCGAGTTCGGTAAGGCTGCGGTAGCGAGCCTCGCTTTCGCGCAGCTCCTCTGTACGCTCAGCCACCGTTAGTTCCAAGTCTTTGTTGTAGCCCTCCAGCTTTTTGTAGAGCAGCCGCACTTCAAGCATGTTATGGATGCGCGTCCTTACCTCCACGAGGTCGAAAGGCTTGCTTATAAAATCCTTGGCACCGGATTGCAGCGCCCGCAGCTTATGCCCCGGCTGTGCCGTGAGGACGAGTACCGGAATGTAACTGCCGCCGTTGTCTGCCTTGAGCGCGTCCATAACCTGGAATCCGTCCATGTCGGGCATCTGCAAGTCCAGCAGTATCAGGTCGTAGCGGTTTTCCTTATGCAGGTAGCATACATCCTGGGGCTTCATTGTCGACGCGACGCGCGAATAGCCCGCTTCTTCCAGGAGCCCTTCCAGCAGGCGTATGTTGGATTCCTGGTCGTCCACTATCAGGATGCTGGCGGACAGAATTTCCGATTCGCTAAGGTTCATGCTGTTTCCTCGCTAAGTACAATTTTTTTTCCTGCTTCTTTCGCCTTAAGCGCCTCGTCCAGCGTATCCATGAACTCGTTTACCTTTATGGGCTTGGTCAGGTACCTGAAAAATCCGGCTCTCAAGCCTTTTTCGATATCGCGGGGAATAGCGTTGGCGCTGAGGGCGATTACCGGGATTCGCGCTGTTTTGGGGTCTTCCAGTAGTATCGAAAGCGCCTGTATTCCGCTGATTCCCGGAAGGTTTATGTCCATGAGTATAACGTCGGGCAGTGCGGCCCGGGCCAGTTCGACCCCTTGATTGCCGTCCCGGGCGCTTAAGAGCCGTATCTCCGGCCTGCGGGCGATAAGGTCCTCGACAAGCATCAGGTTGGCAGGATTATCCTCGACGTACAGCAGGGTATAGCCTTTTCCCGGTTCCGGGCTTTGGTCCGCTATGGCGGGCATGCCGGGGTATTCGGCAAGCTGCGGCCTGAGCGTCAGGTTCAGCTCGAACCAGAACACGCTGCCTTCCCCAACCGCGCTTTCTACGCCTATGACGCCGCCCATCAACTCCACGAGGCGCTTGCATACTACGAGCCCGATGCCCGTGCCTTCCTCTACCTTCGCCTCTTGGCCAAGGCGGTTGAACGGCTGGAATAGCTGACTTATCTGGTCGGGAGACAAACCCGAGCCAGTATCGCGGACGCTGATGCGGAAAGAATCCGAAGCGGTGGCAGCGCATTCTACGCTTACCGTGCCGCCTACCTTATTATACTTGATTGCGTTGGAGAGCAGGTTGAGTATAACCTGCTTTACCCGCGTACGGTCGCCTTTGACGTAATAAGGAACGGGGAACTGCGTAAAGGCCACATTGATGCCGCGTTTTTTGGCCTGCGGCTCTATCATTGTCTCGCATTCGTACATCACCTCTATCATGGCTACCGGCTCTACCGAGAGCGACAGTTTCCCCGATTCGATAAGCGCTAGGTCGAGGATCTCGTTGATGAGCTCCAGTAAATACCAGCCGGCCTTGAGTATCTGGTCTATGCTGCGCTTTTGCGCGGGCGTAGGCGCGGGCGTTCCCGACTCTATGAGTTGGGCGAAGCCCAGGACGGCGCTCAGGGGCGTGCGCAGTTCGTGGCTCATGCTTGACAGAAAATCCGATTTTGCCATGTTGGCCTTCTCCGCCGTCATTCTCGCCAGTTCCAGTTCCGCGTTCTTGTCGAGCAGCAGCTTGTCGAGGTATGTCCGTTCTCCCTCGATGAGCTTTCTCATGGTGTTGTCGGTTCCTATAAGGAGGTAGCCGATTATGGCGTTCTGCGCGTCGCGGAGCGCAGTGACGGAAACGACCGCAGGCAACTTGGTGCCGTCTTTTCTGATGTACGTAAGTTCGTAGATGTCCTCTATGCCGCGCGAGGCCTTGAATACCAGCGCCTCGAAGCCAGGAGTTATCGTGTTGCCGAATTCGTTGCTCAGCGACTGTGCCCGGTCCAGTATCTCCTGTGCGTCGGAGAAGTCCGCTGGGGTAATCTTGTTCATCACGTCGAAGGCCTGGTAGCCCAGCATGCGTTCCGCGCCTACGTTGAAAATCTGTATTACGCCTTTGGCGTCGGTGGCGATGCTGGAGAAATTCTCGCTGTTGAAAATCGCGCTTTGCAAGGCGCCTTCCTTGAGCAGGGCAGCCTCCGACTTCTTGCGGGCGGTGGTGTCCCGCAGGATTCCGGTAAAGAATCTCTGGCCGCCCAGGAGCATTTCGCTCAGGGCTATCTCCAACGGAAAATCGCTGCCGTCCTTGCGGCGGCCGGATACTTCACGGCCAAGGCCTACTGCCCTTGCCGCGTCGCTCGCGCCGTAATACTCGAGCGAGCCGTTTTTCTGGTCCTTGTCGAGTTCCGGAATAAGCATGCTGAAGCTCTTGCCTACCAGTTCGGTCGCGTCGTAGCCGAACATCGCCAAGGCGGCGGGGTTGGCCGCCTCGATGACTCCCCCGCGGGCTTGAATGGTTATGATGCCGTCCGGGACGGTATTCAGGATGGTTTGGATAAGCGCGGTGGAGTCGCGCAGCGCCTGTTGCGCCTCGTATTCCTGGCTTACGTTGCGAAATACCAGTATGGCACCGATTACTTTGGAGCTGCGGTCGCGTATGGGCGCGCAGCTGTCGGCTATGGCGCACTCGCTTCCGTCGCGCGATATCAAAACCGTATGGTTCGCTAGTCCCTGAATCGTGCCATGCGACAGGGTTTCCATTACGGGGATGGTAGCGGGTTTGCGTGTCTCCTGGTTTACGATTTTGAAGACTTCGTCCACAGGCCGGCCTTCGGCCTCCGCGAACCTCCATCCGGTCAGCTTTTCCGCGATGGGGTTCAAACCCGTTATACGGCCCAGGAAATCCGTGGTCAGCACCGCATCTCCTATCGAATTGAGGGTTACTGCTAATTTTTCTTCACTTAACTGAAGGGTTACATTGGCCTGCAGCAGGCTCTGGCTTATCTCGGTTTGCGCCTCCAGCAGGCGCTTCGTTTCGAGGTAGACTAAATTTTTGAGTCTTTGGCGTGTTTCGCGGTAGAGCAGCCAGGCGAAAAGCAGGAAAAAAAGCAGGGTTAAGATGGTGGTTGCCGCGATGGAAGCGAACATCTGGCGCATCCTGGACTGAAGCGTTGTCTCACGGGCGGCGAATAGGGTTTCTTCCGGCTGGACTATGGCGGCGATTTCCGTCCGTATCAATTCCGTAAGTGCCTGGCCTTGGCTGCCGCGCATGTTTAGAACGGCGCTGGCTGTGTCTCCTTGTGCCTGCAATTCTATGTTCTTGGCAAGATACTCCATTTTTGCGTCGAACATGGGCTGCAATGCGGCCAAGGGCGAATTTGAGGGTAGTTCCTTCGCGAGCGATCGCAAGACGGTAAGATTTCCGTAAACGGCGGAGCGGGCTGAAATATACGGCTTTAAAAAAGATTCATCGTTGGTAAGCATGTACCCCCTTGCGCCTGTTTCCGCGTTGACCAGCTCGGTTAACAGGTTGTTTGCGCTTTTCAGCAGCATAAAAGAGTCGAGTCGGAGCTTGCTCGCCGCCTCGACCTGAGCCAACGACTGGAACAGCAGCGTAAGGGACAGCGCTACGAGCAGGGCCATAGCCGCGAGGCTGGCGATTATTGCGGGGGGAGTCCCCAGGAACAAGCCTCGTTTGCCTACGCCGGCTGTTTCATGCTTCGTGTCGTCTTGCGAATTTTTTTTTAACATGGCAATCCTCTTTACGGGATGGAATGCCGCCCTTTTCCGATGCAGCGGCAAAATTCCTGATTCTCTCCTTCAATATTACCTTTTAATCGGTAAGTGGTATATGCGCTGGCGCACATAGCGGGTCGAATACGCGGCTATGGCTAGCTTTTTTCGCCGCTTTTGTGTGCGATGCCGAACAGACGGCGTGCTCTGATCTGCTTACATTAAAGCAAGTATCCAGGCAAAGGGAAGCGTCAAAAATTCCCGCCCATGGACGCAAGGGAAGGATCCGCCAATGAAACAGCAAAAGAAGCAGGAATGCGGCAGGCTGGAACTGTCCGTCAACTCCGAACACGGCGAGATGGATAGGGTTAATGAAATTTTACTCGGATTTCTGGAAGCGCGCGGGGTTCCGGCCGTGTCCAAGGAGAATTGCTCGATGGTCGTCTGCGAACTCGTGGGGAACAGCCTCAAATACGGCTTGTTCATGAAACCCGAAGATGTCGTGACCATCAGCGTCGAGATAGACGAGGCATCCTATTCGGTTTCCGTGACTAATCCCGTCGATCGGCGGGCTCATGCCTATCTCGAGGAGTTGGACAGGATCGTGCAGCAAGTCCACGGTTTCCAGGATCCGTTCGAGGCGTATCTGGAACGCATCCAGGAAACATCCCGCACCGGCCAAAACTCCGGTAAAAGCGGCTTGGGCATCGCGAGGATAAGCTACGAAGGGCAGGCGGCCTTGGACTTTTTCCTTGGCGACGACAATACCCTCACCGTTTCCGCAAGCTCGAAATATAAATAAGAAAGACACCAATGGAGGCTACTATGCAACTTAACAAGGCTTTGATGACTAATCTTCTGGTAGCGGATAGCACCGGAAAGTCGATGCTTGGGAACAAGGTTTCTTCGCTGTCGCTCGATGGCTGGATAACCATAAACGGAAAAACTGTAGCGATAGAGGCAACGTGCGCCAGCAAATACTCCCTGCTGGTTCAATGCGTGGAAATCGGCGACCTGGATGTAATAGGGAATCTCGACCTCAATCTGGATGGCAAATTGATACAGCTGGGGCAATGCCGCATACGGCGGGGCATGGTGCAAAACGACGGCAAATGGATGGTAATCCCCTATGAAACATTTTACGATCTTGAAAAATTATTTTCTTTGGGTAAAGTTTCCGTAATGGAGCCGAGGCTTACGAATCTGCCCCTGGTGCTGGAGCACAAGAGCGGCATCAGCCCGGCATTCGTGCAGTATGTATCCGATCTTTCCTATGACCTTAACAGTTATGCGGTTCTTCTTGACAAGCTGGACATTCAGTACAAAGACGAGCCGTTTTCGGTGCAGGCAGTGATGCAGGCTACAATAATAGAACATGCCACTCCCGGGTTTACGGAATATATGGACGGTAAGGGCCAAGAGCTGCTCACGTTCGTATCCTCGCTGGACGAGGCGGGACAGGGACATTACGGATATTTTTTTAGAAGGCAACTGTGGAACGTAATACTTCGTTCACCCATCCTGGCCAGGACCAACCTAAAGCCGCGCGGCTACAACGGTGATTCCGAGATGATGCAGATGCTGTACCTGGACGACCATCAAGGCGACAGCACCTTCGGAAAATTGCTGCATAAGTACTCGGTAAGCCAGCCGGCCGGACAGGCTGTCCGCAACCGCAGGGTGGATATTTCCGCCATGCTTCGCGAGCGCCTCGGCAAGGGCGGAACGGCTGTGGACGGAAAGGTGCGGATACTATCGGTAGCATGCGGCCCCGCGTTCGAAATCCAGGATATTCTCGCCACCAAAGCCGATTGCGAAAAGATTCACGTGTCGCTTCTGGATCAGGATCAAGAGGCGCTCGCCGAGGCCGCGACGCTTATAGCAAAGATAGGCACAAAGCTCGAGGCGGCCATTTCGGCCGATTACATCAAGGAATCGGTGCGCACCATGCTGGCCGACAAGCAGCTGGAAAAGCGATGGGGACGGTTCGACTTTATATATTCGCTGGGGCTTTTCGATTACCTCAGCGCTCCCGCCGCGACCGCCATAATCAAGAACCTGTACACGCTCCTGAGCCCCGGCGGCGAAATGATAATCGGGAATCTGTCCACATCCAATCCCTGCAGGTATTTTATGGAGTACTGGCACGATTGGAAGCTCATATACCGCACCGAGGAGGATTTTCTAAAAATGGTTCCCGCGGTTCCCGGAATAGAGGCTGATGTCCGTTTCGATGCGACGGGTATACAGATGATGCTCCACATCAAAAAGCAGGCCGCAAATGTTTGATTACAGCAACACAATAGTGAACAAGCCGAAAACTTCGTTCGGTTCCATCGCTGGCGATTTGCAACAGGACGCTCTCGATACTAAGGTAACAATAGAAGGCAATAAACACAAAAGCGCCGCGAAGGAGCTTTCGGAAAAAGCCATAGTCGCGGGAAACTTCCCTATGTATCAGATCGGTATCATGCACGACTGGCTCACGACCATGACCCTGTTGGCGATATTCCTTATTCCCCTTTTCTTCGTTCTTGATCTTTTTATGATGCCTTCGGCGCTCCTGCCGAGGTTCGCCGTCTATCGGGGTCTGTCTACGCTGCTTGCCATGCTTCAGTTCATAATAGTCCGGCGTTCCAGACCCAGCGTCTGGTCGTATATCCATGTGTATTTTCTGTCTTTCCAGGTCGGCGCCATAATCGCGATAATGACTCGGGACCTTGGCGGCTTTAATTCCAGCTACTATGCGGGCTTGTGCCTAATCATGGTTGCGGTTAATTTGCTCATGCCCTGGCAGGCTTACCATGCGGCCATCAACGTCGGCTTGACTTTGGCGATGTACGTAGGAATCAATGCCCTGGCCGGGCTTCCCTACGACAAATCCATGCTTCTGAACAACCTGTTCTTCCTCAGCGCTACCGCAATCATAGTGGCCAGCATCAACAACGTAAGGTTCCTGCTTATCAGAAAAGAGTTTTTCCTGCTGGTGGAGCTCGAGAACGCGCGCCACGCCCTGTTCTCCGAAAAGGAATTGGTAGACGACAGGAACAAGTCCATCAAGAGTCTCCTCGACGTTTCCGGGCAGGGTTTCCTTTCCTTTGACAGTGCCTTTAAAGTCAGCCCGGAGTATTCGAGGGAATGCGAGCAGATTTTTGGACGGCCGATAGAAGGTCTCTTGATAGCGGACCTGCTGTACGAAAATTCAGACTTGCGCTCCGAATTCATGCAGGGTCTTGAATTGTTCTTTCTTGGCAAGTCGAAATCCGATGTAGTCTTCGATCTCCTGGACCATAGTCTCCGGATCGGCTTGAGAACCGTAAAAGTTGAATACATGGCGGTACACGCCAGCCGGGTCATGGTGGTTCTTACCGACATCACCGAGGAGCTCCGGCTGCAGGAGGAGTTTCGCAATGAGAACGATAGAAGAACGACGCTGCTGAAGGTGATCGCGAATCGCCAGGCCTTCGCCTCGCTCAACAGGGAAGCCAAGGATTTCTTTGGCAAGCTGGGAGTCAGGATGCATGGCGGCGAGAGCGTGATACGCGACTTGCATACCTTCAAGGCAAACGCAGGCTTTATCGGGTTCCGCAAGACAAATAAGGCAGCTCATGAACTCGAAGACGTCTGGACCACCAATCTCGCGCTTGGTTTGGATGTAAGCCCCGATACATCCTCGCTTATACTCAAAGATTCCTACGAGCAGGAATACCGGGAGATAATCGAGGCGCTGGGAGCTGCCTGGGATACCGACGCGGAGTCGATAGAAATATCGCATTCCGCATTTTTTGAAATCGAAGAATATATTCGCAACGAATGCCCGGACGGCCGCATCCTCGACATAATGGAAGCATACAGGAAGAAGCCCCTTTCCGATCTGTTTGGCCGCTTTCCCCATATGGTGGCGGAGTTGTCGGCACGGATGGGTAAGAAAATATTACCAGTTACCGTTACCGGAGGGAGAATCCCGGTATTTCCGGAGGAATTCGAGACGCTGATCGAGTCGTTTACCCATCTGGTAAGGAATATGGTGGATCACGGCATCGAAACGCCGCGCAAGAGGGAGAGCCTTGGGAAATCCCCTGAAGGAGAAATAACCATCGATATAGCGGAAGACGAAAACGGGCTTATATTCAGCTACGCGGATAACGGGCAGGGGATACAGCTGGCCGAAATCGAGAAAAAAGCGATGGAACAGGGTCTGCTCGAGAAATCCGGTACCGCAACCAACGCCGAGCTGCTGCAATTCATATTCCGCGATAATTTTTCCACCGCGGGTTCGGTCAGCGATATTTCGGGAAGAGGCATAGGCTTGGCCTCGGTGCGGCAGGCGGTAAAAAAAATGAACGGCAACATAAAAGTAAAGACCGAACGGAATCAGGGAACCTTGTTTACCATAACGATTCCGCGGTCGCGGCGCAGAAGAAAGGAAACAGTGCAATGAAAGCGGAATATGCGAATATTTTTATACAGAGCGCGGTTAGCGTACTGCTTAAGGAAGTTGGAATCCACCTGTCGAGGAAGGACTTACTCAGGAAGTCCGCCCCGGTGCCCACGAGGCCCATATCCATTATCGTGGGAATAACCGGATCGATACGCGGGCAGATAGTCTACGCCATGGATCAGGCATTCGCCTTTGGTATCGCAAGGGCAATGCTGCCCAACAAGCTACCCATCGATTCCAGGGAGCTGGTAAACAGCGCAATAAGCGAGATAGCCAACATCATAACGGGGCAGGCAAGCATAGCGCTTGCCGGAGGTACCAGAAAAATGCACCTGACCCCGCCGCTGGTAATCATGGCCACCGACCTAACCATGGATTTTCTCTCCATACCGACTATCGCCCTGAGCCTGCTCTCGGAAATCGGCGTGCTGGAGATTAATATCGCTCTTGTTGAAGACGAAGAGTGAGGCAATCAAATGTATAGCGGTATAATAGTAGACGACGCGATGGTTATGCGCCTAAGGCTCTCGGAGATACTCGGCAAGGAATTCAACATCGTGGCGATGGCGGGGGACGGCGTCGAGGCACTCGAGCTCTATGCCAACTTTAAACCCGATTTCGTTACCCTGGACATATCGATGCCGCAAAAAAACGGCATCGAGGTGCTAAAGGAATTGCTGCATAATTTTCCCGACGCTAAGGTTGTCATGGTAAGCGCCGTAGGCCAGAAGCAGATTATATTCGAGGCTCTCGGGCTGGGAGCTAAAGATTTTATAATTAAGCCATTCGAGCCCGCGCGGGTATTGGTGTCCATCAAGCGTCTTTTCGAAAAATGACGCCTGGGCGCGTTTATCCGCAGGGCATGAAAAAGTGCGCTCCCGTGTACGCCAGCGAACAGACGATACTGCCGTACTCCGTGTACCTTTAGTTAAGTGCTTGCAGGAAGGAGCTTCATATGTTAATGAAAATAGCCCATCGGGAATTCCGGCTAGGCTTTTCAGGCGCGGAGAGCGGAAAAAAATGCGCAGAGGGCAGAACCTTCGTTTCGGCGGGCAGCGCACCGGGGATCTTCGTCCTAGGCGAAAGGGTGCACCCAAAAGTCAAGCCGCACTGGAGCATGAATGCCCTTATGGTAATTCCTTCTCCCGAGCCCGTTGTTTTATACAACGCAGGCTGGGCGGACATAAAAGAATAAGAAACCATTAAAATATTAAAATGTAAAACAGACCGGGCTTCGATGAATACAAAACGCGAAAATGTAATGGAAGCGAATATGTAATAGAAGCGAAAGTAGCATTTAAACAAGTCCATATAGAAAAATAGTAAAGGGGAACTGGTTTTGGCACCGCGCGAATGCGCGGTGCCGGTTTTTAAGGGGAATCCGAAGCGCCCCGGCACTGATCCGGTGGTTCCGATTAATCCTGTCGTCCCTGGCATTTGGAGCCGTGGCCCTTGATACGACCTCGCACTTCGAAGGCATCATCCTTTCGAAGACCTCTATAAATCTGGCTACCGGGGCAAGCGTAAACGGCAGACTGTATGCTCAGACTAATGTAACGCTGCAGGCCAACACGGTAGTTCAGCCTGCACAATAATGGTTTAAAGATTATCCAAGCTTCGGTAAAAGTGGGGTTTCGAACAAGTTTCGAAGCCCCACTTTTTATTGGTACTTTACTAAAAACTATCAATCGATATGGAAAGCCTTACCCGGCGAGCTTGAAGGTTTCTTCTATTAAAGTGTGTTAGGGATTTATGGCTGAAGCAAAAATCTGTTTTATATTTGCATTTTAATTAGAATTGTACTTGCTTTTTAATTAGTATGGTAGTATAATCTTAATAAGAGGTTACCAAATGAACAGATTTACAAAGAAGGCTTTAGTCGGTCTTGGCACCATCATGCTTGTGGCAGCGTTTGCCGCATGTAGCAATCCAGTTTCTTCCAGCCAGGCTATATCTGACGCAAGCCGATTAGGCGCACGCAGTTTAGCCGGTTTCGAGTCTTCGATTCTGGGATCGGCAGACGGATACGCGGTATTCGGCGGCGGAGCCGGCGTTACCAACCAGGGTACGTTGACCATGATCAATGGTAGCATGGGCACCACCGGTGCTTCTACCATGATTACCGGCTTTCATAGCGACAGCTTCAAATACAGCGAAACTCCCTTAAACGTAGGCGCAGTAAGCGGTTCCGTCATGACCAACGCTCCCCAGGGCTCAGCAGCAGATTTTGAGGTCGCAAAGGCCGTAGCTTTTGACGCGCTTGCCGCATATAACTTCCTGGCTTCCATTCCTGACGGCATGGATCCGGGCGCCGGCCAGCTCGGCGGCTTAACCCTTCTCCCCGGCGTGTACAAGTCGGCAGCAGGCGCCTTCCTGCTTACAGGATCGGACCTTACCCTCGATGCGCAGGGTGATGCCAACGCAGTATGGGTATTCCAGATGGCAAGCTCGCTTACGGTGGGTACCCCTATCGCAGCCCAGAGCGTCATACTGACCAACGGTGCCCAGGCGAAGAACGTCTACTGGTACGTAGGCAGCGCGGCCACCATCAACGGCGCCGGCGGCGGAACCATGGTAGGCACCATCATAGCCAGTGCAGGCATGACATTCTCTACAGCGGGAAACATGAACGTGACCACCCTGAACGGCAAGGCCTTGGCACTGTTCGCCTCGATCACCATGGTTAACACCGTGATCAACGCCGACGGTATTTCAAGCCCCGTCGTTATCCCTGAACCGGTAGTCGTGGTCCCCAGCATCACGGTAAGCGGCAGCACTTCGGCCGCGGTTATCCCCGTGGTAGTAGGCGACGGATTCATAATGGTCCAGAATGACGGTGGCCTCGTTACCGTCAGCGAAACCGGTACCGGAACCATCGCCATAGACAACGACGGCGGCATCCTTACCGCCACCAATACCGGAAACGGCATAATGACCATCAACAGCAACGCCACCGGCGTCGTGACTGTCACTAATACCGGTAACGGCAACGTTACGGTTAATGCGAGCGGCGCAGAGGCCATCACCATCGTGCACACCGGCGACGATGACTTCGTCTACCCTATCCTTCCATAAATAAAAAAGTCGAAGAAACTATGGCCACCTTCGGGTGGCCTTTTTTTGGCCACGGTCACTTGTTTGACCATGGCCCAGCCATAAGCAGGGAGGCAGTACATGTCGATGAACAGGAGCGCCGCGGAATCGGTAAATTATACCGAGTGTCTTATCGATGCCGTGGACGAGCCTTTGGTTTCACTCAATCGTGATCTCAGGGTAGTTGCGGCAAACCGCCCGTTTTATCAAATTTTCGACGCTAAGCCCATGGAAACGCTGGGACGTGTCATTTTTGACCTTGGAAACGAGCAGTGGAATACTCCAGGACTTAGAAAACTCCTCGATGCCGTTATTCGGCATAAAACCACGTTTGGGGCCTATGAGCTTGAGCGCGATTTCGAGAAGATAGGCAGACGGGTGATGCACTTGAACGCCCGACCGTTAAACGGCGCGCGCGGCAGGGGAATTATCGTGCTCCTCTCCATCGAGGATATAACGAGGCGGAGATCCATAGAAAGAAAATTGCTGCAAGCCCACGAGAAACTAAGCGCGCTTTCCGTTGAATTGAGATACAGCGCGGCGGTAAAGGCCGAATTCCTGGCCAATATGTCTCATGCGCTGTGGACGCCGCTCAATTCCATCAACGGATTCTCGGAGGTACTGTCGGATGAAATTTTCGGTCCCCTCAACGCGAAGCAGAAAAAATACATAAACAACGTATTGAGCAGCGGAAAGGACCTGTTGCTTCTGGTAAACAAGATACTCGACATAGCGAAAATAGAAAGCGGAAAAACCGGGCTTTCCTTGTCGATGGTGCCCCTGGCCAAGACGATACTAGAAGTCGCGCAATTCGTCGAGGAAGCGGTTGCGAAAAAAAAACTTCAGTTCGAGCTCGAGTTGGCGGACAGTCTCCCGGCTATCGAGGGCGACGAGCTTCGAATCAAGGAAATTATCTTTAACCTACTGGCCAACGCGATCGATTTTACGCCGGAGAACGGCAGCATAGGCCTCAGAGCGAGGATGGCGGGACAGATGGCCGAGATAGAGGTATGGGACAAGGGAATCGGCATCGCCCCGGAGCATTTGCTGCGGCTCTTTGAGGATTTTTTTCGCGTCGACAGCCTGTATTCCCGCGTAACCGACGGGATTGGTCTAGGCTTGAGCCTATCAAAGAAATTAGTGGAGCTGCACGGCGGGAAGCTTTCCGTGGAATCCGAAGGCTTGAATGCCGGAACCGCGGTGAGGTTTACCCTGCCTATTATTTCAGGAATGGCGCCTTGCCTGAATCCGGAGAATTAGAGGCGGACAAATCGACGTTTTCCAATATGCCGGCGGCCGCGTCCGACTGCTTTACGGGAAGGATAATCTCGAATGCAGCCCCGCCGCTTACCGGATTGAAGGCCCGTATCTTTCCCTGGTGCATTTCCACTATCCGACGGCAAATGCTGAGCCCCAGGCCAAAACCGCGCGTTACCGCGCTTCCCGATACCAAAGGCAGGGCATCAGCCTGGCGTTCCGAAACATCCCCCTGGTAAAAGGGCGTAAACAGGTGCTCAAGGGTTGTTTCCGGAATGGACGGACCGTCGTTCATGATGACGAAGCGGCAGTATCGTGCCTCGCCAGTAACTTCCCGATACAACTCCAGGCTGATGAGTCCGCCGATGGGCGTGTGCTTATACGCATTGTCCAGAAGGTTTATTATTGCCTGCTTGAATCGCAGGGCATCGGCCTCTATGACGAACAGGGCCGATATCGACGGGGGCACGGGAAGCGACTCCCTGTTGGCGGTCTGGAATTCTTCAATACGGTGATCCTTATAAAACCTGTAGCGGAAATTGAACTTGATGGACTTTTCTTCCCATAGGGGCGCGAGGTCCTCGATGGTTTCCTCCAGCAGATTCACAAGGTCGCACTGGCTGTAGCGCAGGCTCTCGATGTGGCCGTCCAGCTTGGCAAGCGTAAGCATGGTGTTGACCAGCGACGTGATTCGGTCTATGCCCACGATGGTGCTTTCCAGGATGCCATGGTAATCCTTGACGGAGCGTGCCTTTTGCATGCCCAGTTCAACCGCTCCCCGCATCGAAGTAAGGGGCGTGCGCAACTGATGCGACAGGTCGCTTACGAGCTGTTCCTGCGATCGGTACGCTTTCTCCATGCTGTCCAGCGTATGGTTGAAGGTAAGGGCAAGCGTGCTTATCTCGTCGGTACCCGCGAGCAATTCCAGCCGCGAGCTAAGGTTCCGCTCGGTAACGCGGTTCATGGCCGCGTTCATCTTTTTTATAGGCAGTAATATTTTTGTTACAAGGAAAATCGCGCTGAGCACGTTTATGGCGATGGACAGGAAAAATACCAGGCCGGCCAAGGCGAGGAAGGGGATCGATGACTGGACGCTGGATTCCAGCAGGCATGCCAGGCGTATCCACCCCGCAACCTTGCCCTTTTCCTTGAAAGGCATCTGCAAAACCCGATAATCAAGATTGTTGAATTCAACGGAAAAAAGCTCGACCTCGGAGCTTGCCGACCTCTTGTCGTATATCCTCGCCGAATTTTCTATCAGAAACCTGGGATCCAGGTTAAACGCCTGGTTCGAGACCGATATGAGGCGGCCGGCTGTGTCTGCAAGGGAAAGCGTCGTGTTGAACATGATTGGGCGGTTCAGCCGTTGTACCAAAAAATTGCTGAGGAATTTCGTAAACACCGGGTCTTGGAACGAATCTCCCTCCCCGCTTGGGCGCCGGTTTCCGTCTTCGCCAAGGAAGGTCGACAACAGGGTAGCTATCCCGCTTGCCTCGGTGTGCAGGAAGGTGTCCATTTGCCGAACCTGGCTGGCGTTGTACCAATTGGCGGTAAGCAGGTACAGAATTAGCAGCAAGGCAGCGTTGAAGGCGGCAAAGAAAACTATGAGGTTGGCCTTGACGGATAGCTGTCTTGGCTTCCGCTTCATTTTTTTGCGCCCGGAACGGTTTCGCTCATGACGAAGCCCTTGCCCCGGATGGTATGGATAAGCTTGATATCGGATTTTGTGTCGATTTTTTTTCTAAGGTAATTGATAAAGACATCTATTATATTCGTGTAGGTGTTGGTGTCGCAATCCCAAACCGATTTGGAAATCATCTCGCGCGTAACCAGCCGGTTATGGTGGCGGGCCAGATATTCCAGCAACTGGTATTCCTTTTTGGATAGTTCTATCGGCTCCGCACCCCTCAGGACGGTTTTGGCGTTGGGCTCGATGGTCAAATCCGCAATCTGGATGGTAGAGCGGGGATAGCCTTGGGTTTTCCTTATGAGTGCGCGCAATCTGGCGAGCAGTTCGACATACTCAAAGGGTTTTGTAAGATAGTCGTCCGCGCCGGCGGAAAGCCCGCGTACTTTGTCTTCAATGTCGTTTTTTGCGGTTAGCATCAATATGGGAGCCTTGATTCCGTCGTCCCTCAGGGACTGGCACAGATCGATTCCATCCATGCCTGGCAGCATGAGGTCCAGAATGTACAGGCCAAACGCGTCCGCCTGCGCGAGAGTGCTGGCTTCTTCACCGGTGGGCGCTACCGTAACTTCAAAACCGTCCTCGATTAATCCCGCCTTTAAAAAATTCGAAATTTTAGTTTCATCTTCGACGATAAGTACTTTCATTTGATCTCCATTCCTCTAGTATGTTTAAAAATACTAAAATAAGCAATATTATTTCATTAAACCTATAATTAATTGCAAAAAATCCATTTGAATTCAGCTTCTTTGGTAAATTCGCGCGTCTCTTGGAGCCTGCATGGGTGGTTTGGTTGCCTATTTTCGTAATTTAAGCTATATTGTATTAGTAATTGTCTAAAATTTTAAGCTGCTATTGTAATGAGCCTGAAGTGTTGCAGGGCGGTGATTTTACGGGCAGCAATGGCGCCAGAAGTCTTTCCCGGACAGCACGGTAGCGATTTATAGCAAAGCGTTAAAAACGGAAGGTCGATATGGCATGAAGAATACCCAGAAATTTATTGCTGTGGTAGGGGTGGCGCTCCTGATGGCGGTGCTCGTCGTAGCGTTGCTGTTTTGGACATTCAAGGAGATAACGGTAACGGCCGAGGCGAGGAAGAGTAGCTTTGTCCTTGTGCAAAACGCCAATGAGCTGCTTGCCGCTTTGATCGACGCTGAAACCAGTCTGCGTGGATTCCTCCTGACCGGCGATGAGGTTTTTCTGGATGCCTATAAGGTAGTGCGCGATAACATTAGGCAGGACATGGACAAGCTGCTTCGGCTTACCTCGAGCGAGGCCAGCCGGCGCTATCTGGAAGCGCTCGTGCCTATGATTGCCTCCAAAATGTCGTATTTTTCCATCAATCTGCAACTTGGCCGGGAGGGCAATACTGCCGCAATGCTCGAGAATATGCGCGGAAGCCAGGGGAAGCAGCTGATGGATGCCATCCGTGCCGGCATGGCCGCCTCCATTCAGGCCGAGCAGGCTTCCCTGTTCGCGCGCGACGAGGAATTCAAGGCTAACATGCGCAGGATGTTTGTGCTTATCATCACCGTCAGCCTATTCGCCTTACTTTTGGTTTTCTCTTTTGCGTATTTTTTCAGCAGGGAAACCCAGCATAGGCTAAAAAACCTCATCTACAGGAAAACCCGGAATTTGCTGCATATTCAGGAAGGCTTGAATAAGCGGCTCGAGGAAGCGATAAAAGCCCTGAACGTCAGCGAAGAACATTTCGCGGTAACGCTCGAGTCGATCGGGGATGGCGTGTTGGCTACCGATATGGACGGCCGGATTACCTTTATAAACCCCGTAGCGCAGCAATTTACCGGCTGGACAAAGGCCGAAGCCCTTGGTAAGCCCGTCGGAGATGTTTTTTACATAGTCGACAGGGACACGCGCAAAAAATTCATCGTTCCCGTTATGGAAACCTTGGAACATGGAACGGCACGGGATATGGGCATGCAGACGGTTCTGGTTTCGCGAATTGGCATAGAATACGATATAGCGGATAGTTGCGCGCCGATCTGCGCCAGGAGCGGAAAAATAGTTGGCGCCGTTCTCGTATTCCATGACATAACCGAGAAGACAAGCCTGGACGTTGGGATGGAAAAGAAACGGAAGGGTCTGGAAGAGGTAAAGAAGACCGAAGACGAGGCGCGGGAATACGCGGAAAGCATCATTAACACGATACGCGAACCATTGATCTCCCTGGATCAGGACCTGCGGGTTGTTTCCGTCAGCCGTTCCTTCTACGAAGTATTCAAGGTAAACCCGACGGAGACGGTGGGGCAGCTTATTTACGATCTTGGAAACAAGCAATGGGACATCCCAAAATTGCGGGAATTGCTCGAAACCATCCTGCCCCAGAAAACCACGTTTGAGAACTATGAGGTCGAGCACGACTTTGCCACCATAGGCAAGAGGATAATGCTCCTGAACGCCAGGCAGATCCAGCGGGGATTGGGCAAGGAACGTATCATACTTCTAGCCATCGAGGACATAACCGAGCGGCGCGAAATCGAGGCAGGCCTTGAAAAGACGCGCAAAGAGCTTGAGGTTATTAAAATATCCGGCGACGAGGCTCGGGAGTACGCCGAGAGCGTTATAAATACCATACGCGAGCCCTTGATCGGCCTCGACCAGGACTTGCGGGTGCTTACCGTAAGCCGCTCTTTTTACGAGGTCTTCAAGGTAAAGCCGGAAGAAACCCTGGGCCAGCTCATTTACGACCTGGGAAACAAGCAGTGGAACATCCCCAAGCTCCGGGAGCTGCTCGAAACCATACTTCCCCAAAAGGCGACATTCGAGAACTATGAGGTGGAGCACGACTTTGCCGGCATCGGAAGGCGTTTCATGCTCCTGAACGCCAGGCAGATAGATCGGGCCTTGGGCAAGGAGCGCATCATCCTCCTGGCTATCGAGGACATTACCGAGCGCAGAGAGGTGGAGAACGGCCTGGAAAAGGCGCGCAAGGAGCTGGCCGCAACCAAGATCGCGGAGGACGAAGCGCGGGAATACGCGGAGAGCATGATCGATACCGTGCGCGAGCCCCTGATAGTCCTGGACCAGGATTTGCGGGTGGTTACCGCCAGCCGTTCCTTCTATGTGGTCTTCCGGGTAAAGCCCGAGGAGACCGTAGGCCAGCTCATCTACGATTTGGGCAACAAACAATGGAACATTCCTCAATTGCGGGAACTGCTCGAAACCATCCTGCCACGGAAAACATCCTTCGACAACTACGAGGTGGAGCACGATTTTGCCACCATCGGCGAACGCATAATGCTGCTGAACGCCAGGCAAATACAACGGGTGCTGGGCAAGGAACGCATAATTCTCCTGGCCATCGAGGACATAACCGTGCGGCGCGAGATAGAGACCGGACTCGAGCACGCCCATGAGGAACTCAAGCAACTGGCGGACAAGCTCGAGCGCTCGGCGCGGGTAAAGTCCGAATTCCTGGCAAACATGTCGCACGAACTGCGGACCCCGCTCAATTCGATCAATGGTTTTTCGGAAGTTCTTTACGACGAGACTTTCGGAAAACTCAACGAGAAACAGAAGAAATACGTCAACAATGTGCTGACCAGCGGCAAGCACCTGCTTCTCCTGATCAACCAGATACTGGATATGGCCAAGCTGGAGGCTGGAAAGATGAAGTTGACGATTTCCAGCATCCCCTTGAAATCGCTGCTCTACGATATTTCTTTCCTGGTCGAGGATCTTATAATCAAGAAGAAACTTCACATGTCGCTGGGTATCGCCGACGACCTGCCCAACATCGAGGCCGACGAGCTCAAGGTAAAAGAAATACTGTATAATCTCCTGTCCAACGCCGTGAAATTTTCCCCGGAAGGAAGCAAGATCGGCATGAATGCCAGGAAAATCGATTCCCTGGTGGAAATTGTGGTTTGGGATACGGGTATAGGCATTGCCCCGGAGAACATGGCAAAAATTTTCGAGGGGTTTTTCCGCGTGGATACTCCTTATTCACGGGTGACGGAAGGTACCGGCCTCGGATTGCCTTTGTCCCGGAACCTGGTGGAACTGCATAGCGGAGAGCTTTTCGTGGAATCGGATGGCCTTAACAAGGGAACTTCGGTACGGTTTACTCTGCCAATCGTGTCCAAGAAGGTGGTTTGATATGAAGCAAAAAGTATTGGTGGTCGACGATAACAGGAAAAACCTGATGCTCGAGACGGATCTCCTGGAGGTTGCCGGCTTCGACGTATTGGAAGCCGAAAGCGCATTCGTCGGCATCGCGCTTGCGCGGAAGGAAAAACCGGACATCATCGTAATGGACGTCAGGCTTCCCGACATGCGCGGTTCGGAGGCTGCCAAGATTCTGCGGCAGGACAAGGATACCTGCCACATACCCATAGTATTCGTAACTGCCTCGGTTCTTACCGAGGAGAGAAAAGAGTTGAGGGACATCGAGAATACAGGGTTCATAGGCAAGCCCATCAATACCCGTACCTTCGTCAAGGAGATACGCGCTTTCATGCTCTGAATTTCCATCGCGGCAAATTGAGTGACAAGGAAGAAAGATTAAAACATGGAAAACAAGGCTTTAATCCTGGTGGTGGACGACCAGGTTCAGAACAGAGACCTGCTCGAGGCGTTTCTGGTTCCGGAAGGTTATGATACCGTAACAGCGGCCGGCGGCAGGGATGCGTTGGCAATACTATCGGAAAACGACGTAGACTTGATACTGTTGGACGTCAGGATGCCCGGAATGGACGGTTTCGAGCTGTGCGCCCGGATCAGGGGAGACGTAAACCATCAGCTCCTGCCGATAATCCTGGTAACAGCCTTGCGCGAGACGGAAGACCGGATCAAGGGTATCGAGGCGGGTTGCGACGATTTTATCTCGAAGCCCGTGGACAAGCTGGAACTTTTGGCGCGGGTCAAGTCCTTGCTCAAAGTTAAGGCATACAACGACTTGATGAGCAATTATCGCTCGGAGCTCGAGTCGGCGGTGCACAGCAGGACCGAGGAGCTGAATAAGGCGCTGGGCAGGATCAAGGAGGCGTCGCTCGAGACGATTTATAGGCTCTCCATAGCGTCTGAATACCGCGACGAGGATACGGGTGCGCATGTCAAGCGCGTCAGCCGCTATTCTGCCGCGGTTGCCCGAAGCATGGGTTTGGACGAAAGCACGGTCGAGTCGATTCTGTACGCAGCTCCCATGCACGATTTGGGCAAGATAGGCATACCCGACCAGATACTGGTTAAGCCAGCCAGGCTGGACACCGTAGAATGGGAAATAATGAAGCAGCACACCGTGATAGGCGCGAAGATACTCAGGGGCTCCGACGCGGAATTCATAAGCATCGCGGAGACGATAGCCTTGTGCCACCATGAACGCTGGGACGGCAGCGGCTACCCCAACGGCTTGAAAGGCAAGGACATTCCGATAACCAGCCGCATAACCGCGATAGCCGATGTATTCGACGCATTGACTTCTACCAGGCCGTACAAAGGGGCTTTGTCCATTTCGATGGCTCTTGCGCAGATAAACGAGGACAGAGGCAAGCAATTCGACCCGGATGTAGTAGACGCGTTTTTCCGCATACAGGATGAGATAGTGGCGATAAAAGAAAAATACAGCGACGATACGAACCAATCTTTCGACATTCCCGAGCTGAAAGCCCTGCTGCAAAAGTATTCCACCGAAGAATCGGCCAACAAGGCCAAGCCTGCGAAGCCGGAGAAAGAGTCGTGCGAGTGAAAGAAAAACCGGTAGTCCTGATCGTCGACGACCAGGAACAGAACGTAGAACTGCTGGAGGCGTTTCTTTTGCCCTTCGGTTATAAAATACTAACGGCTGCAAGCGGTGAGGAAGCCCTCGAGCGGCTAGCCGGCAACAGCGTCGATTTGCTGCTTTTGGACGTGCGGATGCCTGGAATGGACGGTTATGAGGTATGTCGCAGAATCAGGGCGGATGCGGCGCATCGCAAGTTGCCCATAATCATGGTTACAGCCTTGCAGGATGCGGAGGATCGCCGAATGGGCAGCGAGGCGGGCTGCGATGACTTTATCAGTAAGCCAATCGATAAAAAGGCGCTTTTTGGGCGCGTAAAGGCAATGTTGGAAGTTTATACGACAGAATAGTTTTTTATTTTCATAATTATTAGAAAAGTATTTATTGATAAATTAAAAATAGAGTGTATTATTAATAAGATCTTATCAATGGCTCGACTTTTTTATGCTTAGCCTTCTTTGGCTCAGCCTTCTTTCGCCTGCTTTTCGGTTTCGAACCTGATGGTAATCATATCCCAAATTTTCTTGAGGTTTTCGAAGGATTTCCGTTGCCAAAGAATGTCCGAGTTTCCGATGATAACTACCGGCTTATACGGGCTAAGATCCTTTATGTCGAAAATGAATTTGCACAAAGTGCTGATTCCCGCACTGTTCATGAATTCGAGTTTCATAAAGTCAAGCGTCAGGCTGGGGTCATTCAGCTCATACGCTTCCTTCATGAACTTTTTAACCTTGTCGAACTCGCTTAATTCGTTCATGCGAAGCGAGCCGAAGAAGTTTACGGTCTTGCTTGCCTCATCATAAGCCAGCTTATAATTTTCATCGTCTATTCGCATATTAAAGCTCCTCGATATTGATCTTGGCCTGTATTGAGTACCTTTTTTTACTTGGGTTTTCCGCGGGGCCGCCGATGCGAAAGCTCAGGCTGGCCTGATAATAATTTATGATGGTAAGTAGACCTATACCGGATTTGTCGCTGGTCTTTCCGCTCATGGTAAGGAGATCGATATATGCGTCGTTTACGTAATCTACGTCGATAAGGTGTTTTGCCATCTCCAGCAATGCCGGGATCTGGTCGTCGGAGACAGGGTTCGAAATGTCGATGGTTATGAAATCTCCCTGCTTGAGAAGAGCGAACTCGAGTATGCTTTCCTTCGGCCGCGTGTATTTCACCGCGTTCTCGAGCAGTTCGTTCAATATAAACGAGAGCGAGTTTGCAATGTTCTTCTGCGATGGGCAGGCAACCGCCATGTAGGAGGAGCCGAAGTTGGCTATAAGGCCGCAGCGGCTCCAGAAACTCATGACTTCCATCGCGGGAAGCGCGAAAGACAGGGTCAGGGCTTTTTTATCGTTGCAGATATCCAGGTAGTTACCGATCGTGGTTTCACTTGACATTGCTCAGCCTCCGCTTTACTTTTGCTTTATAACTACCAGGCTTATGTCGTCCTGGATCAGTGAATCGCCCATATAATTGAATAGTTCTTTCATGGATTTGCTTACTATCTTGGCCGCGGGAAGGTTTTGGTATTTTTGCATCGTGCTGCAGATCTTGTCCTGTCCGAATTGTACTTTCTTTACGTTTTCCGCTTCCGTGATGCCGTCGGAATAGAGAACCATCAAGTCGCCTGGCTCCAGCACTATCTCGAGCTGGCTGATCTTGTCCGAGATATCGGGCATGAGGCCGACATAGAATCCAAGGTCCATGGTGTCCAGGATTTCTACCGCGCCGGTTTTCCTAAGCACGATTACTGATTCATGCTGGCCCGTTACCACGAAGCGGCCGTCCTTGTAGGTAAGAAGCGCCAGCGTCATGTTGCGGTCTTCCTTGATGCGCTTTATGTTGGCGTACAGCACGCGATTGACCACGTTCATCAGTGTTTGTGGATCATGAACCTTCATCTCCGCCAGGGTGCGTATCACCGTTTGCGCCATGAGCATGATGATGCCCGAGGAGAGCCCATGGCCCGTGACGTCGCCGATGCCTATGGTTACCGTATCGTCAATCTTGATGATGTCGTAATAATCGCCGCCTACCTCGTCGGCCGGTATCATCATGCACGCGATTTCCAGGGAATCGACGAGCTCGATCTCCTCCACCGAAGGCAGCACCATGGTCTGGATTTTCTTGGCGATGTTTACTTCCGCCTGCAGGCGCATGGATTCGTCGCGCAGGCGCTCGGAGTAAATTTCCAGCTTGCGGTTGCTGATGGTAATCTCGTTGAGCAATTCCTTCTGCTTTTTGCGGGCAAGCAGGTTTTCCCGGAATATGATATCTATGATGACGGCAGACAGGAAAGGAATTATAAGCAGGGCTATGACGGTAAAGATGGTGACGCCGGAAGGCGGAAGATGCGAAAATTGCAGAACCAGAATCTCGAGATCGGAAAAAAAGAAATGCAGGAGGATGAAGAAAATAATCTGAATAAAGCTTATTAGAAGGTGCTTGAAACGCGATACTTCCACGAGCGCGGCCAGCAAGGGGTAAACGCTAACCACGAAAAGGGCGGCGCTGGACCAGGCGTTGGTAAGCAGTATCGCGAAAAGCATCTGTATTTCGAAGACATACAGGGTAGATTTTCTTACCGTATCCAAATGACCCCTGGACGTCATGATGAGGGAGCCTATGTAGATGCATGCGGCAATAACCTGGACTCCTACGAGAAATCCGGGATTGGGCAGGGACACGCTTATAAGCACGCCGGTAAAGATAGCGACGACCGAGTAAAAAAGATTTAACCCGTTTACCTGCCGCAGAAGCCGTATAGACATGGAGCTTCCGAGGTTTTCAGACCCCAGATTCAGGATTGCCTCAAGAAATTTCATATTCTCCCCTCTAAAAAGACACTTATTTTTTTAATACGCTTACCAATGTGCTGTTTCCCTGGAGAATACTTGCGGTTTGAACGTTGATATTTTTGTTGAATTTAGGCAGGTCCGCAAAAATCTGCTTGATCTCGCTTTTCGTGTAGAATCCGGTAAAATCGTTCCATAGAAGATGCATCAGCGAATTGCCTGCCAGGCCGATCATGGAGGTTTCCGCCTCCACCAGGTTGAAGAACACGCCTTTCCGGGCTATCCGGATCAGGTTTTCGATCAAGCCATTGCGCTTGGCCACCGGCACGAAATGCAAAACATTAATAAAAGTTACCCACTCGTAGGAGTTGTCCGGGAAATCCTCGATGTCCTCGACGATGTCGCCGACGAGCATCTTGATGCGATCGGTCAAGCCGAGGGCGATATTTTCCTTTTTTCCTTTTTCTATCGAGAATAAATTGACGTCCACGCCGGTGTAGAAGAGGGATGGAATCGCCTCGTAGAGCTTCCTTATGAAATTTCCGCTTCCGCAGCCGAAATCTAGAAGTTTGTCGTTATCCTCGAGCTTATGCTCCTTAAGATGGGCTATAAGCGCGGCCGAAAGGTTGTCGCTTACGCGCGGCTGGTAGTCTTTGCTTATTTTACCGTCGGAAAGCTTGTCAAAGCTCTGATTTGCCTTGAAGGTAGTTTCCGCCGAGCCTGCCGCTTTTATAAAAAATGTGGTGCCTTCGACGAAAGCGAGTATATCCTTGATTGGAGAACCGGAGGACAACAGAAATCCCTTCGAGGTTAAGGTTATTTTATTATCATTAACCTTGACGATTCCTGCGCCTTCGGCGAAGAGAAGCCATTTTCCCACTTTTACGACATCATAGCCTTTTTGCTTTGCCAAATCCTCGACCGATGTGGGCGTATCGACTTTTAGAATATTGAAAAAACCCGCAGAGTGTCCCGCGGCGATAGCAAGCCCTTTCCACGTTTCTTCGGTGAATGCCCTGATTTCTCCCAGGTTTGTTTTGATGTCGTCGCTCATGGTAGTCTCCTCTTCTTTTGGTTATTGTGTCTTTACTTGGTTTCGTCCGTTTTTTTTCGCTTCGTACAGGCATGCGTCGACTCTTTCAAAAGCGGTCGACGAATCCTCGCCCTTCATGAATTCAGTAGCCCCGAAACTGCATGTGATGGCTTCCACCTCGCCCTGGGAAACTTTTTCGACTGCCTTCCTGATGTATTCGGCCAGGTCCGCAGCTTGGCTTAACTTGAACCGGGGAGCCATGATCATGAACTCCTCGCCGCCCCAGCGCGAGAAAACGCAAACCTCCGGAAGATGTTTCTTGACGCAGTCGGTAAGCGCCAGAAGCACGCGGTCGCCGACGTCATGGCCGAACTTGTCGTTGACCTGCTTGAAATGGTCTATGTCCAGCATGATCAAGGAAAGCGGCTCTCCGGTTTTAAGAATCCTGGACTGCTCCAGCGCGAGTCGCTCGTTGAATCCCAGCCTGTTGAATATTTTCGTAAGCGGGTCGTGCACGGCCTGGTATTGGGCAGCCTGTAGCGCTACATCCAGCTGGTCCTCGAGGAATGTGCCATGGGCGGCGACTGTGTTGATTATCACGTTCATCGATTCGAGGTTGTGGAGCGCCTTCCCGTAGGCCTCGAAAATGGCGGCTTTCTCCGCGTTGAGCTGCGCGATCTCCGCTTTAAGCTTTTCCAGCTCCTTGTCGCAGCCTGTGGCCGCCGGCGAAGCGCCATGGGCCAAGCCGGACTGCCGCACGAGTTCAAGATCGTGCCGCAGCTTGTTTATATACGAGGCGTTTTCGTGGTGAACTTTTATTTTGGCGAGAAGTTCTTCGTATCCCAGCGGAAAAGCCATGCAGTCGTGAGCGCCGACTTCGAAGACGCGCGTAATCTCCGCGGAGGGCGTCCCCCGCGGGACGAAAGCGATGACGGGAACCCTATCCGTAACGAGACGGTTCGTCAGCTCGGAAAGCTGCTCGAACGCCCTGCCTTCGGAATGGTCGAGGTCGATAAGAATTATTTCGGCTGTTATAAGGAGACGCGGTTCCGTGGAGGCGATGCTGTTGGATATTATTAATTTATATTTACCGGCCTTTTCCAGGCACTGCGCCAATTCCCTTCGAACCTCGGGGAAGGTTGAGATCAGAAGCACGCTTATACGCGGTTCAATGGTCATTTTCACCCCGTTTTATCTTAATTTCTTTATTTTTAGGTTTAGTAATGACGAAAAAGAACTGAAGATTCGATTCTAGGGACAGCAACATCCTTTCCCCATTCGAACGAAGATACTTCTTCTGTTAAGCTAAAGTCAAGTTTTATTACGCAATTACAATTTAACAGGCTGTTGTACCAAGGCGGGGAACGCCATGCCCGGTCGGAAGCATGCAAGCCGCCCGCCCGTCTCCCTCCCGTCGCAGGGGATCGCGACAGAATTACCGGTTCATAGGATCGTTCTTTTATCATGTGCTTTTCCCGAGATATACAGCAACGTTCCCCCGGCAAAGGAAAGACCGGCCGCCATTATAAAAACCGAGCTTCCTCCGGCTGCCTCCATCAGGAATCCGGCGCTAGGCGCGACGACGGCACGCCCCAATTCGCTTACCATCGACAAACCCATGTACCTGCCCATGAGGGCCGGCCTGGCGTGCTCGGGTATGTAGCGCGTCTGAACGGCAGAACCCCAGACTTCGCCGATGGCCAGCACGAACATGGCTCCGGCAAGCAGGAGGGGGGAACGCAAAAAAGCGAATCCCGCGAATCCCGCCACGAACAGGATCTTGGAAAATCCTGCGGAAAAGCCGATAGGCGCGACGCGTAGCACCCGGGAAAAAGGCAGCTGAAAAAACACGCAGACGAATGCATTGGTCGCCAGCACGGCGCTGTAGGCTTCCAGCGGAATCCCGCTGTCGCGGAAGTGCAGGGGCAAAAAACTCTGGATCAGGTCGTATGCGCCCCATATCAGGGTCATGCCCGCCGTCCAGACCCAGAAGCCCCCGTCCCGCAGCAGTTCCTTCCATGCGGACGCCTCCGGTACGGCCGCATCGCCGCCCGAAGATTGTAAACTAATTTTGCCCTTGGCGACTCGAGCGGGAGCCGACTCGGGTACCGCGATCGCCAGGAAGAGGCCTACCGCCAGATTGAGCGATCCGCCTATCATGAAGCCCGCCTGAGGCGAGGAATGGAAGATGGCGACCCCCAGGATTGGCCCAAGGCCAAAGGCTGCGTTGAGCGAAATGCGATTGAGCGCAAAAGCCTCCGAGCGCCTGGCGGCGGGGCAGTGGTCGGCGAGGGCCGCGTTCGTGGCCGGGCGGTAGAAAGTCCGCGTCATTCCATTAAGAAAATTTAACAAGGCCAGGATGGCGGGATTCGGTCCCGCGAAGGCGAAGCCGAACATGGACAGCCCGCTTATGCACACGCCCAGGATCTGAACGGGTTTGCGTCCCCAGCGGTCGGAAAGGTGGCCTCCCCAGGCGCCAAAGACAATGTTGGCAAGCGGAGCCGCGCCAAGTACCAGTCCCAAGGTTCCCAGGCCGACGCCCGCGCCGCTCATGTACAGGCTCAGGAAAGGCACCACCATGAAGCGCCCCATGGATTCCACGCAGGTCGCTGCCACCAGCAGCCAGACGGGCCTGGGAAAGCTCCGGACGTATCCGGCGGTTTTGTCCAATAGGGCGGATACGGGTTTTTTTCGTCGTTCGAGGTGCATTGACGCGCAGTATAGCCAATCTCCCTGATTGTTGGAAGATGCGATTTGCTGGCTGGGCGTTTCCCCGCGCGCGCGGGGTCGCGCTTTCCGCTTCAATCCCGCCGGAGCGGGGATTTACGCTGCAATCGCTAACGCAAGGTATCGGGGTACCTTAAGGGCACCTCTAACAGGGTGTTGAAAAACCTCGGATGAGGATTTTCAACACTTCCAAAATGTAACATTACCGTAGCATTTGTAATCAAATGCGAGGAATGTTGAAGGCTGTTGATAAAGCAACAAGCTTTTTCAACAGCCTGCTAATAACCCTGTTGGTTATCAGAGCTGCCTCACTGATTCCTTACAGGAATCAGGTTTTTTAATGGTCGACCTCGCAAAACTGAAGTTTTTCGAGGTCCCCTTAAATAAGGATTGACAGATTGCATTTTCATATTATAGTA
>JANNSO010000131.1:0-3151 GCA_031402655.1 Spirochaetota bacterium
CTGCGCTACTTCCGACATGGATTCTTGAGAGACATGAGTTTTGATAAGCGCGCACCGTAGCGCGGCAACGTCGCCTGGGGTGCCTGCATCAAAGCCAGCCAGCTTGGGGCAAAAGTGGTTACCGTGTCCGGTCCCGACGGCTATGTATTCGATCCCGATGGAATCAGTACACCCGAAAAGTGGAAGTATCTCGAGGAAATGCTCGTCATCGACCGTAATAAGGTTGAAAACTACGTTAAAAAGTTTCCCAACGCCAAGTTCTTCGCGGGTAAACGCCCCTGGGAGCAGAAGGTAGACATCGCCATGCCTTGCGCTATACAAAACGAGCTTTCCGGAGAAGATGCCCAGATGCTCGTAAAGAACGGCGTCCAGGCTGTTGTCGAGACCTCCAACATGGGTTGTACACCGGAAGCTTGGAAGCTCTTCATCGAGAAGAAGATTCCGTTTGCACCGGGAAAGGCTGCCAATGCCGGCGGCGTGGCCACATCCGGCCTCGAAATGAGCCAGAACTCCATGCGCCTCGCGTGGACTGCCGAAGAAGTCGACAAGCGACTTCACGACATCATGATTTATATTCACAAGAATTGCATCGATACCGCCAAGGAATTCGGAGCCGAAGGCAACTACGTCGTAGGCGCCAATATCGCCGGTTTCAGGAAAGTGGCCGATGCGATGATCGCTCAGGGTCTGGTTTGACGGAAAATTCAATCCGCTTGGCGGATTGAATTTGAAGGGCCTGTCTTCCGGTAAACGGAGGGCAGGTTTTTTTCAGAATCGAAGTGTCATGTCGCAGAACTGCAGTGCAAGGCACAGGAATAACTCGCCTAAGAGTATGATTCCGCCTACCATGTCGCCGTTGAGGAAGCCAGACCTCTTGGCGAAGGCTCTTAAGAGAAGCACCATGAAGGCGGAGGTCGTGCAAAGCACTATGCCTGGCTGCCACGAAAAAAACAGTACAAATGCAGCCGCGATTACCAGACTAAGGCCGAGCAGGGGAAGCCAGAGCGGTATTTCGCGCAGGTACCCGGAGGCTTTTGCGTCGGGGCTGCCCGAGTAGGCGCGGGATTCAAGAACCGCCGCCGCGATTCCTATGCTGCGGGAAGCGAGGATGGCAAGCGCTACCGTGAGCAATGCCCCGGGCTGTACCGAAAAAATATACCGTAACAGCCACAGAATAACCGCCGCATGAACGCCGAAGCTGCCCAGGCGGCTGTCCAGCATGGCTTTTTTGATGCGATCGAGGTTCTCCGCCGAGTCGTCGAATTTTGACACGCCAAGCGAATCAAAAAGGTCGGAAAGCCCGTCCTCGTGGAATAATCCCGTCAGCAGCGCAAGTGCAAGCCAGCCAAAGAGGGCATAAGGCAAACCGTCGATATGCCCCAGCCGGAACAGCCAGCGGAAAAGGGCCGCAAAGCCAAGGAATACCGGCATTTGAACGAAACCGGCCAGAATTATGGCGTTCGGGTAAAACTTTTTAAGCTTGAAAGCAGGGAAGCGAAAAAAGAAAACCCATGCCGAAAGGACGAAATTTATTAACGGCATGCTTTGGTTTTCCTTTTCTCGAGTATAAACAATTTGTCACTTCTGCGCAAAAACTGCGGCACCGGGAAGGTAATCGTTTCGCCGCGGCAGGCTTCGAGCGGATCCCCTTTGTTGTGCTTAAGTTCCGTTACGGTCATTTCGACCACGCCGGTCGTTGGCCCTATGATGAGGATGGCATCCCCGACGCAAAGCTTGTCTACTTCTATGAAGAACTCGGCGACCTGGTTCTTTGCGAAATAGTTCGTTACCCTGCCGATATATTTTTTGCTCAGCTCCGACTCGTTGCCGTAGACATTGCTCCACTCGCCCAGTTTTTTGCCCATGTAATAACCGTCCCAGAAACCGCGATTGAAAACGGCGAGGAGTTTTTCCTTGAGGGCTGCGGCGAATTCAGGGGTGTAGGTATTTGACTCAAGCGCGCGCAAGGCTTCGTCGTAGGCCCGGCAAACGGTCAGCACATATTCGGGAGACCGGGCGCGGCCTTCTATCTTGAGCACGCCTACTCCCGTTGCCAGCAGTTTGTCCAAAAACTCGATGGTGCACAGGTCTTTGGGCGACATGATATATTCGTTGTCGATTTCCAGCAGTTCGCCGCTTTCTTTTTCGCGCACTTCATAGGAGCGCCTGCATATTTGCACGCAAGAACCGCGGTTGGCGGAGAAATTGTATTCGTGGAGGCTCAGGTAGCATTTGCCCGATATCGCCAAGCATAATGCGCCGTGGGCAAAAACCTCGAGCCGCAGCGGCAGGCCCGAAGGTCCCGTGATTTTTCGGTCTCGTATCGCCTGCGCCATCGATGTCATTTGATCCATGGTAAGTTCCCTTGCCAGAACCATGACATCCGCCCAGGGGGCGAAAAACTCCAGGGCCTCTACATTGCTTATATTTTGCTGTGTGGAAATATGCACGGGCATGCCCGTTTTTTTACAGTAGCCCAGCACGGCAAGATCGCTGGCTATGATTGCGTCCACGCCGGCCTGAACGGCGCAATCCACCGTCTCGTGCATCTCTTCCATGTTTTGGTCATACATGACGGTGTTTAGGGTCAGGTATGAGCGCAGATTCGACTCTCTGCAGCGCCGCACGATTTCCGCCATGTCGGAATTGCAAAAGTTCTGGGCCGATTTGGCGCGCATATTAAGGTTTCCGACACCGAAATAAATAGCGTCTGCATGCCCCTGGATGGCTGCCTGAAGGGATTCGAAGGATCCTACGGGGGCAAGTAATTCTACATCGCTGCGTTTCATTACTACAGAATAGCTTTTTCAGGGGATAAAGTGCAAGCAGCCGTAGTTTTCTCATGGCGTTTTAATAGATGATATAAAGCCTATATAAAATTTTGATTAATGATATGATATTTCAGATCCTACGCTTTACCTCATAGATGTTTCGCTGTATAATATTATGGGTAATTGAAGAACTTTAGTATTGAGAACTGTCCTTTTTAGCTGTTGCTTATTGGGCAGCTCTAATAACCCTGTTGGTTATCAGAGCTGCCTCACTGATTCCTTACAGGAATCAGGTTTTTTAATGGTCGACCTCGCAAAACTGAAGTTTTTCGAGGTCCCCTTAAATAAGGATTGACAGATTGCATTTTCATATTATAGTA
>JANNSO010000132.1:0-24686 GCA_031402655.1 Spirochaetota bacterium
CCTTCGCATACGCCGCATAGAGACGCCCAAATTGGGCGTCTCTATGCGGCGTATGCAGGTTTTTTATTTGACGCCTATAGAGTTAAGCGTCCCTAGCCCATCGTCACTTACAAAAAGCCAGGAAAAGCCGATTCCTCCCGGTCCACGTCTCAGGCGTTCGCCCGGATACTCTTTTCCGTCTATCACCACGATGCTCGTGGTGTTCTTCAACCTTTGCCTCTCCGCCTCAAAAGCCCAGGAGCCGGCGTTTTCTATGTATCTTTCTTTGATATTATAAAATGGTCCATAGTCCCTGCCGTCGACGGACACCATGATTCTATTTTGGTTTCCCGAGATCATCACATAGGAATCTCCCCGGGGAAACAGATCCAGCCAATCAAAAGCCGTCTCTTTTCCGTCCGCGAGCAAAATATTCTTTCCCTGGTTGCCAGCGCGCATCAGCCATCCCGTTTTGGTCAGTATCACGGCGGAGTCTATCCATTCGTAAGGACCGAATTTCTTGTCGCCTATAACCAACTCCCGTCCGTTCTTGCCCTCCAGGACAAGTCCTATGAAGTCCCCGGCCATGGTGCGGAGCGGCTCCGCCTTTTGAGCACCACCATATTCCTTGCCTTTTACAAGAAGGAATTCTTGGTCGCCTTTTTTGATGATTATTACCGGTTCCTTGGAAACGAGATCCTTCAAGATATCGCGAACTTCCTCGAAAGGCCCGTATTTTTTATCGTTGGCGACCACAAAAGCCTGGCGCTTGTCCTTCGTTTTCGTTTCCGCCCGCGCGTACCAAGACCCATCAGCATATACTGTTGCCTCAACCCAGTCATACGGGCCGTATTCCTTGCCGTTTACGACGAGCCAGGCGGCAGGTCCGACGCTCGAATCCTTGTTTACCGGCATCTCAATCCCGGTAAAGCCCCACGTTGTGCCCGCATCGTTCACGAACGGACGCTCGATGTGGCTATAGGGTCGTACAGCGTTTTTTACCGCCCCGTTTACGGTAACGGAGCAGGTGCCGTCCACTTTCCTACCCGCGACAATCCAAGATGCATAGTTTTCAGAAAACTCAGGTAATCCGAAAACCTCGGAATACAGAACCGTTTCGAGGGATCCTACCTTTACCGTTATTCCCTGCGTCGTCTCCTTGAACTCGAATAACACTTTCGATCCGGGCTCCTGCGCCGCCAAGCCCAGCGCTAGTCCTGCGCACAAGCTTAGCGTAAAAAAACGGAGTAACTTAATCATAGCTGCCTCCTTTTCAAAAAAACCAACACCGACATGATGCCTTCCAAAAAGCATCAGGGGACCTCTAAAAACTTCAGTTTTGAGAGGTCTACCATTATGGGAACCTCTGGTAACCAACAGGGTTATCAGAGGTTCCCATCATCTATAATGCTCGCGAATTCTTCCCCGATTGTCAATATTTTTCCCGTCCGCCTTTCTTTTCAAGTTCGAATATGTTCTTCACGGGTAGGCCGGCAAGCACTGTGTACACGGAGCCATCGGGTATTTGAACGCCCATGCGTATATAGCAGCGCGCTCCTATCGTGCAATTTTTCCCGACGGTAACCCCAGGAGAAATATAGGCACCAGAGCCAGGCCGATGCATTACGGCGCCTCCAAAGCGGCAAGCCTATCCAGCAGCGGCGGATGCGAGTAATAGAACGCCGCATATGCGCGATGAGGATACATGTTCGAAAGATTATCCGCGCTCAGCCGCTTCAATGCCGTACCCATGGCGGCAGCGGAGGTATGCTCCACGGCAAAAGCGTCCGCCTCGTATTCATGCTTCCTGCTGAGCCAATTAAAAAACAAGCCCGCCAGAAGGGAGATAGGCGTAAACAGCATTGCAAAGGCAAGAAGGTTCAGATGCAGGGCGTACGCATCCGCACCCAGGGCAAGCGACAGGCCGGGACTTGCCGCGAAAAGCGAAAACAGCCACATCATCGCGAATATCTGCACCGTCTGCGCTGCAAGACTCTTGGCGATATGGCCGCGCTTGTAATGCCCCACCTCATGCGCAAGTATCGCCACTAACTCGTCTATGCCGTGCTTCTCTATCAGCGTATCATAGAGCACGATTTTCTTTTTTGCGCCCAACCCGGAAAAATAAGCATTGGCCTTGGTCGAGCGCTTGGACCCGTTTATGACAAAAATACCCGTAATCGGAAACGCGGTTTTCGCCGCGAAAGAATTTATCGCATCTCGCAGCTCGCCCTCGGGCAGAGGAGTAAGTTTATTGAAAAGAGGCACGATCAGGCTGGTGTAAAACATAACCATGAGTACGCTTAATGCCGCCGCGATGGACGAGAATACGATCCAAAACCCGCTTCCCAACGCGTTGATCAGGAATATCAAGGCAGTCAGTATAAGCGCTCCCAGAGCGGAGCCCAGGAGCCAGGATTTCAACTTGTCGCCGACAAACGTAAGCGGCGTGGTTTTGTTAAAGCCAAAACGCGCCTCGATAACAAAGGTTGAATACAGCTGAAACGGAAGCGTCAGGATATCCAAAGCCAGCGCCAGCAAGCCGAAGAACGCGAGCGCCCGCAAAAGATCCGGGCGTATCACCGCGGCCAGCATGCCGTCGAGCCATCCAAGCCCGCCATAGAGCAGCATCGGCAAAATCAGCGCAAGGGAAAACGATGCGCTTATCATCTGCAGTTTCGTGCGTTCCGCCTGATACGCCATGGACTGGGCATACTTGCTCTCGTCGTAGAAATCCGCCACGGCCGGGTCGATGTCGCGGCGCTTGTTCCGTGCGTTGAGCGCGAGCAAAGCCTGCTCCAGCAGGAACGAAAAAACCTCGAAGGCAATAATTAATAACAATATGGCTTGTGCGTTCATGGCTTGCTCCTCGCTGTCGACCTTGCGCGCTCGTTCTTAGAACGCGAAGTTTCCCTTCGTGATAAGGGGAACCCTTCGGCCGTCTTTCATGATGCCGGTCACCTCCACTTCGGGAGACCCTATCATGAAGTCCGTATGCACCGACGAAGTGTTGGCTCCGGCCTTCTTAAGCTCGTCCTCGCCCATGGCGGCCCCGCCGACCATGCAGCCCGGATACGCCGAACCCAGCGCGATGTGACACGCCGCATTCTCGTCGAACAGTATATTGAAGAACGTACGCTTGGCCTTGAATATCGGCGACGATGAATCCACGAGCGCAACCTCTCCCAGATACCTTGTCCCCTCGTCCACGGACAGATACACGTCGAGCACGTCCTTGCCCGAGTCAGCGCCGTAATTTATAAGCCTGCCGTCCTTGAATTCCAGCCAGCCGCCTTCTATGGTCTTGCCCACGGTAGGAACGTACACAGGACAGGTAAATGCCACCCTGCCCTGCGTGCGTCGGTAATCGGGGCTGATAAAAACTTCCTCGGTCGGAATATTGGGGCTGAATCGCCTGCCGTCCTGCGTCTTGTCCGGCCCGCCATGCCAAACGGAAACCTGCATCAGTCCTACTGTCAAGTCGGTTCCCGGACCGCCGAAGTGCAGGGAATCCAGCCGCAAAGAATTAAGCTTGTCGGCGCGGGCGGCCAATACTTCGCCGTGCGCCAGCCAGAACGCCGCAGGATCGGCTTGATCCAGTCGCAATATGGGTATGAGTACCTGCCACAGCGCCTCGACGGCATCGGAACCGGCGGGCATGTTCATTATCTTGCCTGCAAGCTTGGGCGTCGGAAAAAAGGCGACCAGCCAGGATATTTCGTTGTTGCTGATGCGATTGCTGTACGGCTTCATGGCGGTGGCTATGGCACGGCCGGCGCGCGCGTTCCGATCCTGGTCCAACCCGCCTAGAATCTCCGGATCCTCGGGGGTGCGTATGGCGATAAGCGCCCAATTCTCGTCGATCATCGTGCCGGTGGCATCAAGTCGCGCCTTTGGAACGTATTCAAGGTAGTCGTCCCGCGAATTCTCGATGCGAGCCTTGTACAGCAGCGGATTCTCTATCTCGTTGTTGTCGAAGCGAACATAGCGGGCGCCCCGCTTGTAAGCCTGCGCGGCCACTATCGCGGCAAACTCCAGGTGAACCGGTTCCGCGCGCACGAGCAGGCTCTGACCCTCCTGCAGATTAACCGCCGACAAAAGAACATCCGCATATTTTTCCAGAAACGTACGATCCATGGTGTTTCCTTTCGCTTGCAATTCGCTGCGCGAATTGGTTTTTCCTGGGGACAGAGTATCATTAATCGCCCCGTTAGTCATCCGTTTGTTTTTTTAAGGCCGCATGCCCGTAAACTTGTATTACTATTTATTAACTTACTGCCCATGCTGCGCGCACGAAGGTATCGCAAAAGTTTTAAAGTTCTGCTATAGTTTCGGCCAATGAACCTCCTGCGAACGCTGCAAGCGAAAAAAGACACTCTGCTTTCCGGAGACACCCGCAAACTGGCCTATTACTCCATCGCGCATACCATCTACGAGACGCTGGCAGCGCCATTCGCCGTCGTTCTGGCAATCAGGTTGTCCGGGTCGTTTCAAAAGATTGCGTTTTTTTATCTGGCGCTCTACATCCTGCTGTATGCTTCTTTTTTCTTAGGCATTCTCATGCTGCGAAACGGAAAGGTAAGCCGGTCTTTCAGGCTGGATCTGTTCCTTCAGGCAAGCGCCTGCTTCTACGTGGTCATCTTATTCCCCTTTTTGGGGAACCCTTTCGTGCTGGCAGGCATATTCGTCCTGAAAGGCAGCTCGGAGGGTCTTTACTGGAGCGCGCGGCATTCCGCCATGATAGTCGCTGTACACGATACCGGGCGGGATAAATTCTCCCTGAGCATCCAGACCGTTCAGATAGTGCTCGCCATCTTTCTCCCCGCACTCTCGGGTTTGGCCATCAGTTTTATACAGGTTCCGCTCAGCGCCGGCAATAACGGCCTTCCTTCGGGCTATTTCGCCGCCTTCCTGCTTTGCGGCTGCATCATAATCCTCGCTCTCGCGCTTTCTCCCCGGTTCACCATTCCAGGGCAATCGCTCGCCATGAACAAACTCTTCCTTCCCTTGCGCCACAGGGAAAACTTGTCCTGGACAGGATTTCTCCTGCTTACTTCCATCAGTGCGACGGCGATAGGCATTTCGGTAAGCATCCTCAATTTTTCGATACTCAAGCGCGAATACGCAATGGGATTCTTTACCTCCGCCATAGCCTTGGCGAGCGCCGTTTTCTTTTTCATCATGCGAAGGATCCTGGCCAGGCGTCCCGCCAACAGAATTGCATTGAGCGGCATAGGCGCGGTATCGGAGTTTTTCTCGCGAATTCTGTTTATACTCTTTCCCACGCTCTCCGGGCTCATCGGCAAATCGATAGCGGACGGATTCCTGGTTCCGCTTAAATCGCTGTTCGGCGAAAACATCATGCGCTTGCGGCTCGAGCAAAACGCCTGGAAATTCGGTATCTCGCGAGGGCACGCCATTTTGTTCCAGGAGACAATAATTTTTATAGGACGCATGGCCATCATCCTGTTTTTGATACTCGTCCTTAACTGGTCGGAAAAAACCCCGGAAGCCATCGCGCGCATAGTGATATTCGTATTCATGTCCTCCAGCATCCTGGAATGGGTTCTGCTTACGAGGATCAACCATAGAAATATACAGGGAATCCCGGATACCGAAACGAAAGATCCGAAATTTCCCGACATCGAAAGGGATCGCTGATGTTCGACATTAAGACAATGCTTTACTCGATACCGGCCGTTATAATCGGGCTTACCCTGCACGAATTCATGCATGCCTTCGCGGCATATAAAATGGGAGATTCTACAGCGAAGGATCAAGGAAGACTCACGCTGAATCCTCTCAAGCACATCGACCTTTTGGGGATGGTGTTCATAATCATCGCGGGTTTCGGCTGGGCAAAGCCGGTGCAGTTCAACCCGGCAAACCTGAAGAGGCCCAAGCTGGCGCGGGCAGTCATCGCATTGGCCGGTCCATTCTCCAATTTGGCGCTTGGCTCGCTAATGCTGCTCGTTCTAAAATTGCTGCTGGCCATCGCCCCGTCCCAGGGCAACGCTGTTTATGAGGCCGTCCTTACCGCCATGGTTTACTTCGGCTACATCAATTTCGGGCTATTCGTGTTCAACATGCTGCCCATCCCGCCGCTCGACGGAAGCCACATCCTGTTTCAGGGCCTGAACCTCAAACCGGAAACAGAAATGAAATTCTACAAATACGGAACCTATGCGCTTTTTGCCGTAATCCTGCTGGAAAGAAGAGCCTCGATAGACATCCTGCCGATTACCTGGCTGGTGGAAAAAATGGTCGGATTTTTCCTCTAGGGCAAATCAGTTAAGCGCCTCCCGCTTTTTTATGAGAGGCAGCAAGAAAGACAGATAGGGAAAAATAAAAGTAAGAAATATCATCGTAGTATCCTGTCTCCATGCCGGAACCTTAGCGGCTATGAATGCAATGGCCGCCAGAGAGCATAAGGCAACGCAAAGCACGTTCATCAGGTACGAGGAAAGCCGCGTACCGTCTTTGCGGAGTATTCCTTTTTTTTTCCAGCTAAAAATACTAAAGGGAATCATCAGGAGGCAGAGCGGCGAAACAATGAGGATATTCCAATTGTCGAACATGACATCGTGATTTGAAAAAAACATGAGGAAAAACAACGCCGTCCCGGGGATGCCTGCCAGGAAGCAGAACACCAATCGATATATCTCGAACGATTTTTTCCTGCCGAAAAAGAATAGCAGCAATGCAGGAAGCGCAAAAAGAATTCCTGCAATGATTCCCCTATGCCACACAGGCTTGAAGGGGCCGATGGGTATAGGTTTATAAGCCCTCGAAACATGTACCACTTTTGAAGCCGCTACGAGAGGAATCGTTTCGCCCAGGGAATTCTTATAGGAAAAACCGATTATGGTCCGCTCCATATATTCCGGAATGAACATTTCTTCCCATTCGGTGACGGGATAGTCGTTTTTCCCCGAAAGCAGAAAATCGATAATATAGTCGCCTGCGATGCTGTCCCGGGCGTATTTCCTGGAAAGCTGCCGCAGGGTCATGCCGCTCGTCTCCGTCGTTTGCTCACGCAGCTGGCCATCGGTAAGGTCATCGAGCAGATCGCGTATACGCGTCGAGCAGTTGTCCCGATAATGGTGATATAAATATAATCTATTTTCCGGGAGCTCGTTCCACTCGAGGTAGGCTTGCAACGCCCGTTTTTTATCCTTGGCGAGCGTAAGCCGGTATACCCGCATATCCCGGTCGAGGCCAATTATGTAGTCGATATATTCGGGAAACGGCACTACCGACGTCAGGAACCACAATCTGCCTTTTGCGAAATCAGTGTAAAAATTCTTCGATTCGAACGAGAACGTGCCGTAATCGTACATATTCATACCGTTTGTCCGTTTGTCCGCAACGACGATACCCACGTGCCCCCACCATGAATACATGGGATTCTCGCGGCCTACGATGGCCAAGTAGACATCGAGATTATCTTCGGAACCGGGGGCTGCGACGACTGGCGGAATCAAGGGTTCGGCATGCAGTGCGACAATCGAGAAGAAGGCGATTAGGCCGAGAAGCAATGCTTTTTTTTTGTTTACCATGGTTACTAAGCATACCATCCATGCCAGATTTTATCCAGCATGGAAAAATGGTAGCGGAACCCGATAAAGTTCGGGTTCCGCCATAAAAACTTTAGTTAGAGGAAGCTGCGGTGATGCTGACTACTGGAATCACGCAGACTGCCGGCGCTTTGGCCGACGGGCCGGTTTCCAACTCGCTGGAAAGGAGAATCCTGCCGCGATTGTCCAGCATGGTTCCCGTTACCGAACCGCCGCGCACCGCAGTGCGCCTGCCGCTTTTAACAAGATAGCCCAGCCGTATCTCGCCGCCGAAATTACCCGTCGTAGCGTCCACGAAAAAGTCGGAGAAGGTTACCACTTCCAGGTGGTCCTGGAGGCGCAGGTCCGCCTGGCTGCGGCTTCCCGGCGCAAGTTCGAAAAGCGACAAGGCACCGCTTGGCTCGCAGCCCAGGTAATGCGCGTATTTAACCGGCGCGACAAGTTGCTTAACTATGTTGTTTTCTATTATATCGATAGGCTTGAGAAGAAATCCCGCCGGATCATAGGGCCCGCCGTTGGGAGAACCTTTGAGCATGGGAACTGCACGCATGTTGATGCTGTCCCCGGTGGAACCTTCCATGCTTACGCTGCCGCCAAGGGCGAAATTGGCGACCTTGTCGTAGACTGCGCTCGCCTGCACGTTTTCGAACCAGTAGGCGAACACTTCGGCGGCAAGCTCACCGGAAAGCAGCAAAGGCAGATTTTCGCAGGCAGGCAGGGACTCCGCCGCCAGCCTGTCATTGGCCGCGGCAAGCTGTTTTTTTGTCGCCGCGCTAAGCCGCTGGCCGTCTAAATCCGAAAAATGGATATCGGCATAAAGCTCAACTTCGTTTTTCCCCCTGATGCCCGCATTTACCACGAATTCGGAAAAGCCCACGAAGCCCGTCCAGGAAACGTCGACGCCGGCCGACGTAATCGTGCGCCAATCCATGCGCGATAAAAATATCTCCAGGGAGTTGATCGTCGCCCCGGCCAATCCATCGGGCGCGTACAGTGCCGCTCTGACCTTCTCCATGGCCTCCCCCAGGCTCATCGAGAAAAAGGCGCTTTCCATGGCCAGCGGCTTTTCCGTGCTTTTTCCGGGCAGCGGATACCAGGGATTCTTCATACCGGCAGCGGTATCGACCGCGCGGTCGATTGCACCGCGAATCTCCTCGTCATCCGAACCGGGATTTATCAAAATCGTGCATTCGCCGCGCGTGCGGCTTTCGCCCTCGCCCGAGTCCGCATAAAGGGCCACGGTATACAAGGTAGTTTCGACGGCACGGGATGAATCAAGGGCTGTCCTTACGAAATACCACTCGAGGCCGCTTTTGCGTTTTTCGCTTATTCTGTAGGCGCTTGCCTTGCCGTTCCTTTTTATCTGGTCGACGATCCTGTCTATCATTATCCTAACCTCATCTTTGTTTTCAGGTATGGCCCGCCGGCGGATACTTTTGCGAATTCTTTATAACCTTTACCGCAAGCCCCGGATCCGCCAAGGGCGAAGTCGCCGGATATCATGGTAATATTCGACAGCATTTCGGGAACGTAACCCGAACAAACGACCGGCGACACCACCTTTCCGCTGAGCTTGCCATCCTTGATTTCCCGTCCTATGGTAAGCACAAGCTGAATGCCCCAGTTTTTCGGATCCTCCATTCCGGAGTTCATTCGCTGCAGCAGGTAGCCGTGCTTTATGGACGCAATCATCTCCTCTACCGTGGATTTTCCCGGCTGGATATAGGTGTTCGTCATGCGCGTATAAGTCTTGTGGTCAAACGCCTGCCTGCGGCCGTTTCCCGTGGGCTTCGTTCCCAGGCTCATGGCAGACTGCAAATCGGAAATACCGGCCACGAGTATGCCGTCCTTTATGATAAGCGTCCTGGTACCCAGCGTTCCCTCGTCGTCAAAGAGGTACGTGCCGCACTGATCCTGGCCTTCGGCGCCGTCGTACATGGTAACGATGGAACTGGCCACGGACTTGCCCATATAATCAGGCGCCAATGCCCTTCCTTTAACGAACATATCCATCTCCACGCCGTGGCCGAAAGCCTCGTGGGCTATAAGGCCGGTAACGTCGGGATCGGCGATTACCTCGTACTCGCCGGGAACGAGTTTCTGGGCGTCCAGGAGCTCGATCGCCTCGGCGGCTAGCGCTTGCGCCTTGGGCAGCATCTCGTCCAGCAGCTCCAATCCCTTAAGCCCGGAAAACGGCTGATACGTTTCCTTGGTAACATCGCCGCGTTTCGCAACGCTTACAAGGTAACCCTGGCACCATATAAAAGACTGCTCCAGCCTGCGCCTGGGCGAAATAAAAATCTTGTTTACCTGAACAAATTCGGAGCTGGCGGCGCAATACACTATTTCAGGGGAATCCTTGCCCACGGCTGCCCTTACTTTTTCCAGCGTATCCAGAATTTTTTCAGGATTTTCGGAAAATGGATTTATGGCGACATTCGCAAAGCGGCTGGCTTCTGCGTTCTCATCGGCCAATTGCGGATACTTCCTCGCGGTTTTGGATGTCCTGAAAAGCTCATCGAGCTTTTCAGCCACTACGTCGGATAATTGAGCCTCGGGGAGCACGTTGAAGGCATATTCGACTATCGTGCCGTTTTTTTGAGCCCGAAACACGAACCCACGCTCGCTCCAACTGGAATCTGCGACGCGCCGTTCCGTTGGGCTTACCCTGAAAGAAACACCCTTGGAATCGGTTCCCAAAACCGATATATAGTCATAGCGTGCAGCCAGTTCCGAAACAGCAGCCTGCAAGTTTTCCAGTTGGGCATGTAAAAATAAGCTGGGTTTACAAGTGTGCATGGTTTTCCCTTCAGTGAAATAATGCCTCCTAAGCTGACACCTTGTTTTTGGAGGTGCCATATAATAACGTTCAAATAACTTGAACGTCAAGTTACTTTTTATCTACTACGAGTTTTTTCCTAAACTCCGATTATAGCCCTATGTCTAACTCACTCGGATACTTATGCTTGACAAGGGCTTGTATCAAATGCAGAATACACCACAAATTTAACGCTTGGCTAATAGCCAGCTAAAAAAAAGAGCCATGTAATTGGGTCTACACTTTTAACAGGTTGTTGAAAAAGCTTGTGGCTTTTCCAACAACCTTAAACATTCCTCGCATTTGAATACAAATGCTACGTTAATGTTACATTTTGGAAGTGTTGAAAATCCTCATCCGAGGTTTTTCAACACCCTGTTAATAGGCGGTACCATGAAAAAGTTAATCTTCGCGTTAGCTCTGCTAACGTGCAGCGTTGCAGTTTATAGCCAGGATTCGGCGCAGGATTTTGAAGAAAATAGGAAATCCGTATACTTCGACGCCGGACTGGGAGTTCATCTGAATTTACTCCCTACGCCAAAGACAGGTTGGTGGCTTACCGATATGTCGATGATGTTTCTTGAAGTCCGGGCAGGTTTTTTCGGCAGCGCCCTTTACCCGATCAACGAAAATTTTTCGGTCGGTCCCGAGCTGGGAATCTATTTCGCGATTGTCCCCTTCTCGCTACAGGGCGGAACCGATATTGACAGTATAGGCAGCAACGGGATGGGATTAGTTTTTGACGTCCCCCTGAATCTGATGCTCAGCGCCAAATTCGGGGACTTCAGCCTCAAAGCTTTTGGCGGGGCGGTAATGTTCTGCGACATACCTATAGATTTCGAGGCGCTGATGCCCCCCGATCCATACTCCCTCTATTCGACCCCCAAGCCCGCTCCAAAAGCAACCTTTTATGCGGACGCCGGCGCCCGTCTCGGTTTCGGCTTTTTTTACGTGGAAGGAGCTTATATTTTTACGTTTAAGGAAGGCCAGGAGCTGGCGCGCCCCGGACTAAGAAACTACTACCGCATGGGGCTCGGTTTATCGTTTACCATCTAACAGGGTGTTGAAAAACCTCGGATGAGGATTTTCAACACTTCCAAAATGTAACATTACCGTAGCATTTGTAATCAAATGCGAGGAATGTTGAAGGCTGTTGACAAAGCAACAAGCTTTTTCAACAGCCTGCTAATAGAACTTCTCGCCATTGAATAGGAAGGCTCCGAAAACGCCAGGTTTCCGGAGCCTTCCCTCGACTCGCCGTCAAGTTATAAAAAATTACTAATCGAAGAACCCGTCGCCGCCGCCGGTACCCGGAAAAACCGCGCCGTTATTCCTTAGGAGATACAAGATCTCCGCATAGCGGAAAAGGGCAACCCTGCGCTCCAGCATCGCGGCCTCGGAGCGGATACGGCCCAGGAAAGCCCCCGCCGTAACGCCTTTTTTTACCTCGATCTTCTCCATGTTCGTGCCCGTAATTATGGCGTCCAACTGGTCGATACGATAATAAATGCGCTCGAAAATAAACAATATCTTCTGAATATCCATGATTGGCTTGAGCATATCTTTCTTTTCACGCATAGTTGCGGGATCGATGGCGCGCGGCGCGACGCCGGCCGCATCTTCCCGTATCCATTTAGACAGGACCTCGCTCTTTTGCAATGGGTCAAACGCAACGGTGAATTTCGCCAACAGATCGTCATAGCGTTTTGCATAATCCGCCAGGGCTCGAGGAGCGTCGGCCTTGAATGCCTCTATCTCGTCGGCTATCCATTTGTTCTCGAAATTTTTTGCATCGGATATAGCCACGGGGATTAATTTAATGCGTTCTGAAGGCCGCTTCTCCACGGCTTTTCCCGCAGGAACCGCAACTTCGGGTCCTCCGTCATTGCAGGCTACGGCGCCTTCGGTACAATATACCAGCACACTGCCGTTGGCCGAAGTCGCGACACCGAATTCGGTACCTCGCACGCCCATGACCGCGGATTCGGTAACAACTTGCAGACTGGGGGAACCGGCGATTTTTGCGAGTTTCGATCCAATTTGCCCGGAAATCAACTCTATGCTGCTTTTAGGACCGGCCGCATCGGGCTTGAAGCGAATGTAAATTACGCTTTTTGCCTTGATCGAAAGAGTACCCCGCATACCCGTTGTTTTATCCAGGGCAATAACCACGAGGCCGTCATTGGATGTTTTAATCATATCATCAGGAAAGACCGTGTCCCCTATATTCGCGTCCCCCTGCAGCTTTCCTGCGCGGGTGATGGTAGCGCTGCCTTCCATAAAATCCACCGTTCCAAAAGGGCTCTTTTTCTGGGCGGCAAGCATTGCGCTAAAGCCAATAAACACTAAAAGTAACGCCAGTATTCTTTTCATTGAATGCTCCTCGATTTGCAAAATCAGAAATCTGCTTCCGCTAAAAGTATAGCGCGTATCGCATTGAAATACGAGTTGAAAACAAAAAAACCGCCGGATACTACCGGCGGTTCATCAAGCAAAATTTCGTCAATACCGGATGCCTATAAACCATTTAGGCCAAAAGGGCCGAATCTTGTCAAAAAGCATGGTCCCTTCCGGTTGAGCCGTTCCAAAAGAATAACGGAAGCGCTCGGGAACGGTAAAACTTCCCCAGTTTCCGAAATCCGTCTTCAGACCCATATACACTCCAAAGCCTTTGCGCTGACCAAAGCCGAAAGATACGCGGAGGCTTCCGAATCCCGCAATCTGCCTCAATGAAGCCTCAGTAAAACCGGAACATTCTTCATGGTTTCGCAGCTCCGAAAAAGCTTCGATGGGGCTGGATTCAAAGCATAATTCGGAATCGACCGTCAGAAATAAAACTTTAAACCGATGGCCGATACCTGCGCCTGCGCTAATGTTGTTGCTTGTCGCAAGCAGGTCGGCTACCGTCTGCCCCGCATATGCCACGGCGTACAGAGCCGGGGTTCCCGAGCGATAGGTAAGATAAGCCGTCTTGGAATCGAATTGGTAATCGGTATTTATGTCCCATATTCCGTCTTTGATTATGTTTACGAGGCCGATGGCCACACCGTCGAGGGAATCGGCTACATTGACGACGCCCACCATGACGCCTTTACCGCTGCCCGTAACATTTATGACGCCGCTGGCCATAACACCGGAAAAATTACCCGAAACATTCATGACACCGGCGGCCTGGAGACCGTTCATGGTTCCGCCTACCAAATTGAAGACTCCGGCGGCCTGTATCCAGTCCGCGGAACCTCCGACGATATTGAAAACGCCAGCAGTCTGAATGCCATCGACGTTTCCGCCAACTACATTGAAGACCCCGGCCGCTTGCAGACCCCTGAGGTTATTGTTGGTTAGATTGAGGACACCGGAAACCTGAGCTCCAAAAACGCTTTCCAGAGCGACGGAAAAAACTCCCGCAGCCTGAAGCCCAACTATGGTCCCGTTCATCGCTCCGACCGCGGAAGCAGCCAAGGTCGAATCATAAACTCCCATGGGAAAGCTTATCCATGGTACGAATCCGATAACCGCGGGAGTATAAGGATAGTTATCCTGATTCGCGGTAGACCCGTCAGCTCCCGGAGGCGCCTGGTAATCCGCGACCGGTTCGGAAACAGGCGGAGCTAAAGTTTCTGCCTGGGTATTGTCTGTTCCATTGTATTTGTCCCGCGCCGCCTGCAAGACGGATTCTGCGGAAGGTTCACCGGATGATTCCTGTGCGGATACAAAGCCTGCGGCAAGCGCTGTTGCCAAAATTGCGCATAGCAATACGCGTTTCATAAGCACTCCAAATAGCGAGTGTAGTAATGCCTCCATACGGAGCGCATAGCATCGAGTATACCGCGCCAGCGACTAAAAACAAAATCTTGCGGGGAATTATCGTTGATTACTGTTAGAAAATTGTCGATACTATGGAAAAGAAGGCTGCATGCTCGAGCAAATTGGTAGATCGATACGGATAACTGTCTCATCGGCGCTCTATGGGCTTGGATTCTTTTTTAATGTTCTCAAGGAAAGCGCACGGTTTTTTAAAAAAAGTCAGGTTGGATACAAAGTACTCAACATACAGATACTGTTTACCGGTTATGAAGCGCTTACCATAAACGCCATAATGGCGGTTTCCATCGGGGCGGCCATCATCGTCATAGGCTCGAGCATCCTTCCCCAATTCGGCCAAAGCGTCTGGATGTATAAAATCCTGATAATCGTCATAACCCGTGAGCTTGGCCCTTTGCTCACAGCCTTTGTATTAACCGCCCGTTCGGGTACGGCAATCGCCACCGAACTCGGAACCATGGTCGTAAACCAGGAAATAGAGGCCTACATTTCCGTTGGCCTTAACCCTATCTCCTACCTGGTCGTCCCCCGCGTCATCGCGGTGGTGGTTTCCATGGTTATTCTTACCGTATATTTCAATATATTCGGCCTTTTGGGCTCCTATGCCGTCGTCCAGCTTATACGCCCGATTCCACTTTCCGAATATCTTGGCGGCCTTATGAACGCATTGCATGTGGCCGATCTGCTTTCCGGCATAGTAAAGGCTTTTGTTTTCGGCATCGTCGTTTCGGTTGTATCAACCTATCAGGGTTTTTCCGTCAACAGGGCGAGCACCGAAATTCCGGTAGCTGGAATCCGGGCGGTTGGATCGAGCTTCATCCTTATCATCGTTGCCGACGTTTTCGTCACCCTGATGCAATATGCTTGATCAGGAACGCGAGCTTGCGGCCACAGATCTCCTGCTTCCGGCGGTGGAGCTTAAGGGCATCGCCGCATCAAGCGGCGGATTTAGAATACTCCATGAGGTGGATGTGGTGTTTCCCGCAAAGGAATGCAGCGTTATCCTGGGGTCGGCAGGGTCAGGCAAAAGCACCTTGCTCAAGGTTGCGGCTGGCCTAATAGTCCCCGATGCGGGGACAGCGCTGATACAGGGTAAAAACCAGTTCTGGTTTTCCACGAAGCAAGAGCATGAATTTAGGGGCACTACCGGTTTCGTCTTCCAGAACGCCGCCTTGTGGCAAAATAAATCGATACTGGACAATGTGGCCTTGCCCTTGCGGGTGCATCGCCATGCAATGGACGAAAAAGAGATTTATAAGACCGTTTCCTCCTTATTGAGAAAGCTGGGCTACGAAGAGGAAATTTCCATGCGTCCATCGGAATTATCCGCAGGCGAGCAAAAACTGGTATCGGTGGCGCGGGCCGTAATCCTGGAACCATCCCTGATTTTTATGGACGACCCGACCAACAACCTGGACGAGGACGCCCAAGACAGGTTTTTCAGCCTTTTGGTGGATCTTAAAAGTAAAAAGACATCGCTTGTGATAGTAACCAATAACACCGACCTGGCATATCGTTTCGCCGACAATCTAGGGGTTCTGAAAAACGGCCGGATGGTTGCATTCGGCCTCTATGATGAAGTTATAGCCCAAGCCGAGCTTGCGCTAAGCGGATCGTTCGCCAGGCTCAGGGCCAGGGGAAACCGTGCAGGAAGAGGCATAAGCCCAATACAGGAAGCTGGTTCCGAGATGTCCAGCCGGAGTGATATATGAAATTCAAGATCAAGTTCGCCGACCAGATCGTTGGCCTGTTCATCATTATCGCGCTGGTTCTCTTCGGCACCATAATAATCCTGCTGGGCATCAACCAGCGCTGGTTTGCAAAAAATTATCACTTCAAGACGAATTTCTCCTCGGGGTCCAGCCTTGCGCCGGGAACCGGAATTTTCATGAAAGGCTTCCAGGTAGGCAAAATAGACAAAACCGAGCTTAACGACGGCAATATGGTAAATGTCGACTTCCACATTTACGATACGTATTACCCTAAAGTATTCGACTATTCGCTTTTGGAGCTTTCGGTTTCCCCCATAGGCCTGGGCTCGCAGCTCCTCTTTCACCCGGGTCTGGGTAAAAAATTGATGGAAGAAGGCGCATTCATGTACACCGCCGATTCCGCCGAGGGAAAAGCCATCATCGAAAAGAAGCTGGTCTTTATACCGCCCAAGGACGATACCATTACACGTCTGCTTTCCAACGTCAATCCATTGCTTGAAAACCTGAATCAGACCCTCGTCGAGGTAAACAGCGCGTTAAGCGGAAAGAGCAGCGGGCCGGCGGGGGCCATCGTCAAGGACTTAAGCCTGGCCGCCGCGAAGCTTCCGGGTACCATGGAAAACGTCGACGCGATAGTCGCCGACGTACAGTCGCGGGTCGCGGCGCTGCTGGATCAGGTAAGCGCCTTTTTGGCCGAGACGCAAGGCGTCGTAAGCAGCGTAGGCATCATAAGCGGCAATCTGGAAAGCACCTCGGAAGCTTTGCGCGACCCGACAGGGCTCGTACCCAGGCTGCTGGATCCCAAGGGTTCCATTAAAACATTCCTGGACGACGATAATGTTCTTTATAAACGGGTAATTTCCATAGTTTCGGAGCTGGAAAAAAGCATAAAGAGCCTCCAGCAGATTGTTACCGGCCTTAACGGCGAGGTTCCCAAGATCGCGGCGGTGCTGAACGAAACCAAGTCCGCGATACAAAAAGCCCAGGACGTGCTTGAAGGCGTAAAAAACAATCCACTCATAAGCGGAGGAGTCCCCGAGCGTGCCGAGCAGGATTCATTGTACCAGAGCATGCGCGAAGGGAGTTTTGAATGACAGGGAAAAAAATCGGACACTGGGGACGCATCCTTATCCTTGCCCAGGGAACGATGCTGGTACTCTCGGTTTCCTGTTCGTCGGCTCCCAAAGTGCCAACCGAGACGAACGCCAGAAAAAACGAGGCCGCTGGTTATACAAAATTAGCCGATGGGTTCCTGGGCAAGGGGCAGTATGCCTCGGCCCTGCAATATTATAACGAAGCCTTGGAAACCAACCTGATTGTGGACAACATCGACGGGGTTATTTCCTCGAGAAGCTCGCTTGGCCGCGTTTACCTGATGATGAAGGCCTACGAGGACGCGGAACGGGAAATTCTCGACGCGCTTCAGGATGCCCGCTCGTTTGGAAACGACAACCTGGTGGCGCTTTGCCTAAGCAATTTGGGGGAATTCCAGTACGCTAAGGGACTGTCGGCCGAAGCCGAAAAATCTTTCGTGGAGGCAGAAGGCAAAAGCAGCGGGGTAGACCGCCTTAAATCCGTCATTCTGCACAACCGGGCTATCTCCGCGATTTCCAGAAACGAGCTGGAGCTTGCATCCAGCCTTCTCAATACCGCGATGCAATCAAACCAGCGCGCCAAGCGATGGAGCGAGTACGCGGCCAACTGCTATGTCCTGGCATCGGTAAAAAATAAAACAGGCGATACTGCCGGAGCCTTGGCCTGGGCGGAAAAAGCCCTTGAGGCGGATAAAAAAGCGGAAAACTCCCTGGGGATAGCGGCCGACCTGGAAGCGCTTGCTAAACTTAGCGTAAAACTGGCAAAAAAAGCGGAGGCATTCGATTACTTCCGCAGGGCTTTTAATCTTGCCATGCTGCTCAACGACGCGCCGGCCGTGGAACGCATCCTGGCCAGCCTTATAGAAATTTCGACGCAGCTTGAAAAGCCCGGCTACGCGGCAAGGTACGCGCAGATGCTTTCGCGGCTCAAGGCGAACTAGCCGCCGATAGTGGTTCCGATAAACGCCCGGCCGTCGAGAATAGCCTTGAAATTGGGCAGGTCCTTGCCTGCAGCGCAGACTACCTTGAGGTTCAGCTGCTGAGCCCGCTTCGATGCGACCGGATCGAACGGTACATTTTTACCCGGCACCCAGTCGTCGCCCACCATCGCTCTAAAATCCGCCCAGGATATGCTGTCGATGGGCGTCGCCTTGGGGTCGACCCGGGGATCCGCGGTGTAAACCTTGGCTATGTTGGATAAATTTATAACACAATCCGCCGCGAAGCGCTCGGCCAGCATTACCGCGTCAAAATCCGTGGAGAAGCCGGGTTTCCAGCCGGCGGCAAGCAGTATGCGCCCGCCGAAGACGTTTATTGCGCTTGGATCCGTTACCACGTCCTGCGGGCACAAGTCCAAAAAAAGGCTGCGTACAAGCTGGGCGTTCATTCGGGTAGCCATGATGCCTATCCAGTCCTGCGCGTCGCCGTCCGGATTGTCCACCGCGTCGCGATACGCCTTCTGCCAGGCACGGGCCGGGCCGCCGCCCCCCACCACGATGATAAGCCGCCTTGCGGCGTCTTCCGCAAGCCAGAGCCGAATCAGGACGGAAAAATCCCGGATGAATTTCGTGTCGGGAAAATCCGGCGCGACTATCGAACCGCCCAGGGACAGTACCTTTGTCATGTTTCCTCCTGCCTGCAGCCAGAATGATAAAGGGATTGGCCCAGGGTGTAAAGAGGCACGCTCATCCCCGCCCTTGCCTTAATTCTCATTCTTACTTATTATTAAGACATGACCGACACGAATGATCCCGTAGTTAAGATGAATATGGCAGAGCTGAGCAGCAGCCTCGCCAAGACAGGCGATCCTGAGCTTATCGAGGAATTCCTTTACAGCATTTTGACACCCGGAGAAGCCGATGAAATCGCGAAACGCTGGGCGCTCGTAAAAAGCCTGGCCGAGGGAGAATCGCAGCGGTCCATCGCAGCCGAATTCGGGCTGTCCCTGTGCAAGATTACCCGCGGGTCCCGCGAACTCAAGAAGGCGGATTCCGCTTTCAGGCGCATGCTGCAGGTGGCCGGATATTCCGTCAGCGAAAAAATGAACAAATAATCACATCGGCCTTCCCTGATCCGCAAGGGACCAGGAAAAGCATGAGGCACGCTACTCCGTCAGGGTGACGGTCTTGATTACAACGTCGATTTTAGGCACATCGTCATGCGGGGGTCTGCTGCCCGTTTCCACTTTTGCGATAGCGTCTACCGTTTCCATTCCCCCCGTCACGGCGCCGAAGGCGCAGTAACCCCAGCCGCGAGCGTCTTTCGAGGTAAAATCCAGCCTATTGTTGTCCTGCAGATTAATAAAAAACTGACAGGTTGCGCTGTTGGGATCATTGGTGCGAGCCATGGCGATGGTGCCGCGTTTGTTGGAAACCTTGTTGTCGGCTTCGTTCCTGATGGACCCCCGTGTCGCCTTCTCTTTAAGTCCCGCTTCCATGCCGCCTCCCTGAATCATGAACCCAGGTATAACGCGGTGAAAAACAGTACCGTTAAAAAAACCCGCCTTTATGTACTCGACAAAATTGGCGACGGTAAGCGGGCTTTTATCGGCAAATAGCTCGATGGAAAAATCGCCTGCGCTGGTGGAAAAATTCGCTACCGGATTGGACATTGATCGCTCCTGAGAGAAAGATTGGCGCATAGTATAAGGAAAGCACTGGATTATTGCTAGATATAACGTTAGGATGAAGCAATGCCGAAGGGATACCCATGTTCGAACCAACCCAGATAATTTTTGCCCCCACAACCCGTTGCAACCTTTGGTGCTCGCATTGCAGGGTAACGCGCAGCGACCAGGAACTATCCATCGAGGACGCGGTGCGGCTGCTTGAATCGTGCGTATCGCATGGTGTGGACCGCATCGGTTTCAGCGGCGGAGAACCCTTTCTGCGCAGCGATTTTTTGGTGGCGGTGTGCAACGCGGCGGTCGAGCAGGGAATGTACTTTGACAGAATAATGACCAACGGGGTCTGGTTCTCCGATGAAACCGAGTTGCGGGAAAAGCTTCAGCCGCTTTTCGACGCCGGATTCGACGGGACCTTCGGCATCAGCATGGACGCGTACCATAACCAGGACCCGCAAAAACTCGCCCTGTTCTTCAAAACGATACACAGCATCTGGAAACGCAAGGACGGCACGGAAATAATCTCGGTCCGTTCCGCCGATGATGCCGCGTTTTTAAGCGCTATCGAGACGCTGGCAAAGCTGCTGGGCAGCCAGATAAAAAAACTTGGCGAGGAAATCGTCGGCATTTCTGATAGTACCTACGCCAAAAACATCCAGGACGGTTTTGACGATGGCTCGGGTCTCTATATACCGGTGCAGCGGGTTCCCTACTCGGCCGCCGCATCAGAAAATGCATGGAATTCCGCCCGCTGGTTTACCGACGACTTTTGCGAAGGACCGGGTAACGTTTTCTATGTGCACGCCAACGGAACGGTCGCGGTCTGCTGCGGCTACGCCAACGAGGACAGCAAACTAATCGTCGGACGCATTACCGACAGCTACGAAACCTTGTTTAAATCAGCCCGTACCAACGATTATATTTCGCTCGTCTACGAAAAAGGCCTCGCCGCGAAACGCCAGGAAATGGAAGCCGACGGTTTCATCTTCCCCGGCAAAACCAACGACATGTGCTTCTTCTGCGACTACATGTGCCACAGGGCTTGAAGGGTTCAAGCGTTGCCTTCGCGGCCGCGAAGATTCCTGATAGTTTTAAAGGCCGGTTTATGCCGCGGTTCCACGATATTCCCGGACTTTCAAGGAATAATGAAACACAAGTACGGTCGTTCTTTATTTAATCAATAAGCCTGTTAGATAGAGGATTCCCATACCCGAAAGCACCGCGCTGAAAATGGTAATCGGCATGGTGGCCGATTTTTTCGAAATGAATTTACCAATCTCGAAAGCCACTTCAAGGACAGCTCCGGCTCCAAGGGCCAGGAACAACACCGACATGGCGGGTATGGTGACCAAACCGCCCAACCAGGTTCCCGCTATAGCCGGCGCGCCGCCAATCAAGCCAAGTCCGGCCAAGTGCTTGAGCGATGGTTTTTGCCTTACTAGCGGGGCGATTATTCCTAAACCCTCAGTGATGTTCTGCAGAATAAATCCTATGACGAAGAACATGCCGAGATTCGCCTCGCCGAGCATGAACGCTGAACCTATGGCAAGGCCTTCCCCCAGATTGTGCAGTCCTATGCCCATGGAAATCCTCAAGGCGATTCTCTCGTTGTTACGTGCATCGTCGTGTTTGGCTATCGAGCTGCGCTTCGATAAGGCGTCAAGCAGCATGAACGCAGCGATTCCGCCGATGCCGATAAGCCCGGGTCCTTGAAACGGTCTGCCTAGTTTGCTCGAATTCTCCAAAGCCTCCGCAATGGCATCTATCCCAAGAAATATGAGCAGGCCAATCGTAAGCGCCATGAGCCAGGTAAAGCTAGCTGGACCCAACCTTCTCAAGGCAGGTAACCAAAAAATCCCCAGGAAAACAGGCAGAACACCTACATATAAACCGATTTGGGTGAATCCAAGTAGGGTAGCCAGGCTGACAGGCAATGTTTCGGAAGCCGCCTCAATATTCGTTGAGAAAGGGACAGCGTTGGCGGTGAATAAAACAATGTCATAGGCTTCGCCTCGAACCCAGGGATACTCTATGCTGACCCTGGCTGTGCCCATCCGGGGTATCCCCCCGCTTGGATCGACGCTGAATGGAGCTATCAGATCCCGAATCGCGATGTACCCAAGGGTTATAGCCTCGCGGCCAGTATTCCGGATGGTTAAAACGATACGGCCTTCATACAAACGTATCCTCTCGAAATCCATGCTTTCCACCGGAGCCGCTGGTTTCGCGCTCAGACCCGCGCCGCCAGTAAGCACAAAAAGCGCAATGATTCCAGCCAGCAAGGCCAGGGGAATCAGGAACAACACAAAGGTCTTCATGGTCTGTCCTCCACTTCGAAAATGCCGGTCCAACCAAGTTCGGCGAATTCTGTTTTATGCGCGTGGAACATATACCTGCCGGGGAAGGCATAGCTGAACTCCAGGATTCCACGCTGCGCCTGCACTTGCGAGATAGTGTCGGTATACTCGGAGGCGACGGGGCTGGTTCCCGTGGGGTAGTAGTAGAAGAAATTCGCGTGCAGGTGAAACGAGTTGATGGGATCAAATTCCAACATGTTAAGCAGGTAAATTCGAATGCGCTCACCCGTAAAAATTCGGATCGGGTGCATGTCATAATAAAACGGAATAAAGTTGACCGCGTACAAGTCGTTTGTATTATCGAAATCCAAGTCGATTCCGCTCATTACCATCACCATTTCACGATCCACCTTTGGTCTGCCTCCCTTGGGATCCACGATGAATGTGCCATATAAACCGCGGCTTATATGGCTTGCTAACGGCATGATATGGCAATGATACGGGTGGACTCCGACAGGGATCGCCTCAAATTCATAGATAAAGGAGCCACCAGGTAGCACAGGCTCGAAGACACCATCCATATTCGCCGGGTGGATGCCATGAAAATGCATGGTATGCGGATGCATGGTGGCATTGCTGAAGTGGATTCTAACTAGATCTCCCTCGCTCGTCCTAATCGTAGGACCGGGAACTCGACCATTGTAGGTCCAAGCCTCGTAAAAAACACCGGGGGCAACTTCGACGTTTTTAAGCTCGGAGACGATCCAATATTCACGTACTGTCCTGCCGTCGGCCAGTATAGATACCTTGCCATAATCGAAATCCTCGAGTATAGCCATCGGGTCGAACCCAATGCCCTGGGCATCGACGGCTTGGTGGTAACCCGGCATAAACGTTGTTTTCGACATGCCCATTTCCATACCGTGATTCTCGTTTTTTGGCGCGGCAGGGGCACATGAAAAGAATAGGATCAGGGAAAAAAGTCCGAAAGGAGCCGCAAACCAGACCGATAAGCGCTGAATTTTAGTAACTGCTTTTAACATATACCGCCTCCATCTTATGTATCCCGTACCACGAGTATTCTCGCAGCTGAGCGGATGTCCAGTGCGAGTTTTTGCCCGGCAGCGCGGACAGTAATTGTACCGGCTCCCGGTTCCCTCGAGCTTATTGTCACTGCGGAACCTGGTGTCAGACCATGGTCGCCGTAGAAAGACAGTTGTTCAGGATTCTGATCAAGCAAGCGAAACACACGCATTTTCTGGCTCGTGGGACAATCGGCAAGTGCAATGGTTTCCCTGGCCGGTAGAGTGCCTTCCTCATCGGGAATTGGGTCGCCATGGGGATCGAATAGCGGATATCCCAGTTTAGAGGCGATTTTTTCTACGAATTTATCGCTTGCGTGGTGCTCAAGATTTTCAGCCTCATCATGCACTTCTTCCCAAGAGTATCCCATCTCCTTAACGAGAAAAAGCTCAAGAAGCCTATGCTTTCGCAATACGGAAAGGCTTATTTTTCTTCCGGCAGGTGTCAGGGATACACCTTGATAAGGTGTATAAAATAGTAGTTCCGCCTTTGCCAGTCGCTTGAGCATGCCGGAAACCGATCCTGGCTTGATTCCACCCAACTGCACGCACAATCGTTTCGTTTCAGCGGGCAACCCCGCCTGCTCAAGGCGATACACTGCCGTGAGATAATCTTCCACCGCAGGTGATATTTCCATACGCTTGCCTTTTGTAGGTAGAATCACACTTAAGCTCCTTTAAGGGAACCTCGAAAAACTTCAGTTTTGCGAGGTTGACCAATAAAAAACCTGATTCCTGTAAGGAATCAGCGAGGCACCTCTGATAACCATAGGGTTATTAGAGATGCCCTTAATTTAGTCTCTACTAAATATAATAAGGAATGCCTAATAAGACAAATTTTCCGAATGGTTATTCAACCGAGCAGCTCTGGCTTTATATGAAATGGCGCAAAGGGCAAAAGCCCCTGGTATTTTTTTGCTGCTACTAATCCTGCTCGCAGGTGAAGACTGCAGAATTGGAGTGTCAGCTGTTCAACTACTCTTAAAGACTCATAATTGATTTTAGGAAACAAGCGAATTTACCGGTTTTTACTTGCTCATCGACTCCCTGAAAGCGTAAATTCAACGCAAGCTGGTATTCTAAAGGAGAGCAAATGAAAAGCGAAAAAGAACCAAAGAAGGCCAAGTTCGGAAAAAGGGCGAGTGAGTTTAAGGTAAGCATGGATTCCCAGCAAAATCTTCCTTTTTGCGATAAAGCCCACGTAGCAGAACAAGTCCGACTAAAGGATGCGGATGAAGCCTGCGATGACGGTGTCCATTAACAGGCTGTTGAAAAAGCTTGTGGCTTTTCCAACAACCATAAACATTCCTCGCATTTGATTACAAATGCTACGGTAATGTTACATTTTGGAAGTGTTGAAAATCCTCATCCGAGGTTTTTCAACACCCTGTTAAATGTATTGGGAAACGCTACAAGGTGAATGCGGAAGCTCTACGAAGACGTAAATTACCACCTGTATGCTGGCCGCTGAGATTGAATTTTTCCTTACACCGGTTCTCGATTACGGGGGAAATGATAAGGCGGGTCTCTCAAAACCTCAGTTTTGAGAGACCCGCCTTCGCAGGCTTCCGCGCACGTCGTGTGCGCTCTTCATCGCTACAGCACAGCTCAGAAAACCTTAAAGTACAGTTGTGCGGGTTTAAAATATGTCGCTCGAGGTAGGGGCGGTGGTGTGGTGG
>JANNSO010000133.1:0-18758 GCA_031402655.1 Spirochaetota bacterium
TGAAAAAGCTTGTGGCTTTTCCAACAACCTTAAACATTCCTCGCATTTGATTACAAATGCTCCGGTAATGTTACATTTTGGAAGTGTTGAAAATCCTCATCCGAGGTTTTTCAACACCCCGTTAGTCAAGTTTATGCCTGGGCGCCTTTTGCCGCTTCCAGTCTGCACCATGCATACAGCGAGTCGTACACCTCGAATTGCATTGCCAGGTTCTCGGTATCGCTTGGGAAGCGCAGGGAGTAACCCACTGCGATAGCCTCGAGGCCGGCAGCTACCGGATGGTCGGCGAGCCTGTCGTTATCCGCGCAGCCGATTATCCCGGCCAGAAGAAGCAATCCCGGTTCCTTCAGCCCGTAGTGCTTTACTATGGTTTGGAACGAGCAGTCGCCGCCATGGTGTCCCAGTTCCACTCCCGGTGCATCGAATGGTATTGCCCCGGTAGATTCGGCCGTCTTGCCTATCTGGCTGGCCGGGACAAACAGAAACTCGGCTTCGTTGTCTACGAACCTGGTGATGAGCCAGGGGCAAGCCACCCTGTCTACATGCACATGCGAGCGGGTAATCCATTTCATTGCGCTACCTCCTTGGTAGTTGAGAATCAAGAGGGCAGCTTTTATAACCCTGTTGGTGATCGGCGCTGCCTCACTGATTCCTTGCAGGGATCGGGTTTTATAATGACCAATTCAAGCCTATCCTGCCTCCCGCCTATTGTAAAGCCGTTTAACAGGCTGTTGAAAAAGCTTGTTGCTTTGTCAACAGCCTTCAACATTCCTCGCATTTGATTACAAATGCTACGGTAATGTTACATTTTGGAAGTGTTGAAAATCCTCATCCGAGGTTTTTCAACACCCTGTTAAACTGTACGCTGGTTTTATTTTGTCGGGAAGAGGCTTGATTATGGCACGACCAGGCATCGACGCGCTTGCCCGAATGCATTATTATAAAATGGAGATCTCTGAAAACTTCAGTTTTGAGAGGTCTACCATTAAAAAACCTGATTCCTGTAAGGAATCAGCGAGGGGTCTCTGATAACCAACAAGGTTATTAGAGACCCCCAAATCCGAAGAAAAGTGAGGGGGTAGCGGATAATGAGAAATCGTACAGGATGGGCCGTGGCGTTGATGGGCGGGATACTGCTAATGGCAATTTCATGCGCCGGATCGGGCAGTCCCAAGCCCGTTCAGATTGCCGATGCGCGCGCCGTGGCAGACGGTACATGGGAGGGGCGGGCGTATTGGTTTCCCAACGACGTAAAGGTCAAGGTGCGCGTAGAGTCGGGCAGAATTATCTCGGTCGATATCCTCAAGCATTTTCAGGGACAAGGCAAGCCAGCCGAGGCGATTACCGAAAAGGTGATTACCGCCCAGAGCCTGATCGTCGACACGGTTTCGGGAGCGACTCATTCGAGCATTACGATTATCAGGGCCATCGAGAATGCGCTCTCCGGGGGCATGAAGTGATGAAACGTTCCAACCAGATTCCAGGCAGGTAAAAAAATATTTGCCCTGTAGCGCAACTCGAAAGACGAATTGAATTTGGCTTGCGATCTCACCGGGCCTGGAATTCTCGACGGAATGAGGCTGGACGATTTGCGGCATGAAAATTTTATTTACGGGAGGATTCGATGAGACGAAAAGACAGGGAGATTTCGGAAAAAGAAAGATTGCTGGAAATATTAGGTCAATCGGATGTTTGCAGATTGGCGATTAGCTCAAATTCGGCACCGTATATCGTTCCCCTGAATTTTGGCTATGTTTGGAATGATGTTTTGGAACTTTATTTCCATTCAGCGCGTGACGGAAGAAAAATCGATTTATTATTAAATAACAATCTTGTAGGATTTGAAATTGATGCCGCTCACAAATTAGTGAGCGGAGAAAAGCCCTGCGATTGGAGCATGAATTACCAAAGCATCATCGGCGAAGGACTTATTGAGTTTCTGGAATCCGAAAATGATCAAATAAATGCGCTAAACCGCATCATGGACAAATACGGGGCAAGCGAAAATTATGAATACCAAAAGGAGCTTTTGCCAAAAATGAGGTTTTATAAGCTTGTTGTTAAAAAAATAACGGGAAAAGCCAGCTGTTGACGCTGCTTTAACAGGCTGTTTAAAAAGCCTGTTGCTTTGTCAACAGCCTTCAATATTCCTCGCATTTGATTACAAATGCTACGGTAATGTTACATTTTTGAAGTGTTGAAAATCCTCATCCGAGGTTTTTCTACACCCTGTTAAGGAGCTGTTGCCCACTTTAGTGAAGCTCTAATAACCCTGTCGGTTTTTAGAGGCCTCCGTAAGTCGGGAGGGCTGGGGGGGGAATCGGTTTTATTTGCCTGTTGCGGGAAAATATGGTTTGCGTCGATGGCGATTTGTTTTTTCTTTTGAAAGGAGATTTTATATGAAAGAGAAGTCAAGCGAACAAATTCTAGGCATCCTGAAAGAACGGTTTAATAAAAATAAACTTCGTCACAGCGGAATCGATTGGGATTTGGTAGAAAAAAAATTACTGGCAAATCCCAATAAAATGCTATCCCTCGGTAAAATGGAAGACAGCGGCGGAGAGCCTGACCTAATAAGCTATGATGCGGCCGCAAAAGAATTTACTTTTTGTGATTGTTCGCCTGAGACTCCGGTAGGCAGAAGAAGCGTTTGTTACGATCGCGCAGCGCTTGATTCGCGCAAAGAAAACAAGCCAAGCGGCAATGCCGTAGAAATGGCATCGTCCATGGGAATTGAAATTCTGACGGAAGGGCAATACCGCGAACTGCAGGAATCCGGGGAATATGACAAGAAAACGTCAAGCTGGATAAAAACCCCCATGGGAATCAGAAAGCTGGGCGGAGCTTTATTTTGCGATCGCCGCTATGACCATGTGTTTGTATATCATAATGGCGCCGAATCATATTATTCCGCACGAGGTTTTCGCGGGCTGTTAAAGGTATAGGGGGACTCTAAAAACTGAAGTTTTTAGAGCTCCCCTATAGCCTAAGGCCGGCGTGCGCATGGAAAAATTTCGAGAATTAAGAAAAAAACGTTTGCGTCAGAAAGTATGCTGATATGTATAAAAAGCGAAAGGCAGCATTGGTATTGGGGTATCTTAAATTACTCCGTCATACCCCGGTTACGAGGAGGAATGCGATTACGGCTATGCCCAAAAGGATTCTGTACCAGCCAAAGACGCGGAAATCCCGGTTCTTTATAAAATTCATGAATAAGGCGATAACCGACCACGCCGTGACGAAGGCAACGGTGGTTCCCGCCGCGAGCACGAGAATATCGGCAGCACCAAGTTCGAGTCCGGAGCGAATCTGCTTTAGGAAGCTATAGCCTCCTGCCCCGAGCAAAGTCGGGATGGCGAGGAAAAAACTGAATTCCGCCGCGGCAACCCTGGTTGCGCCAAGCAACATGGCACCCACGATTGTTGCGGCCGATCGCGAGGTTCCCGGAATCATGCCAAGGCATTGGATTAGCCCGATGGCGACGACGAGCCCGATTGGAAATTCGAGAACCGATTCATAGCGAGCTTTTTTACCCGCCTTGAAGCCGGCTGCATTTCTTCTCTCCATGATGATTATAAAAAAACCCCATGCAATGAGGCTCAGCGAAACGACTACGGGCGTCATGAGATGTGCCTCTATAAAGTCGTCCGCGACAAGTCCGACGGCTACCGCAGGCAAGAATCCCACGAATGCTCTAAGCCAGAGCGAGCGGATATTTTTCCGGTCAACCTGGGTTTGTGAAGCGTATATTGGAAGTATGCGCCTTCGAAAATACACCATTACCGCGATTATGGCGCCGGATTGTATAAAGATGTCGAACATCTTCGTAAAAGCCGGGTTCGAGAAATGGAACCAGCGGTTAAAGAGGATGAGGTGACCGGTCGATGAGACGGGTAAAAATTCCGTAAGACCTTCGATTGCGCCTAAGATTATGGCATTGACTATATCCGTAATATTCATTCAGGCAGTATCGCCAAAAAATATTATCTGGGCAAGGGGCGATTCCGCGCATTCAAGGAAGGCGCTTTAGCTCTGGTCGACCGGGCACTTGTAATCCCTTTCTCCATGATAGCTCTTGTGTTCAACGAGACTGCAAGCCAATCGCTTTTAGTCTTTTTTTACTGCAATCGATTACTAAATATAGTTGAGATTTTTAGAAATCGTGTCTATAAAGTGGAAATTGTACTTTTTTTGGTGATAGTATATTTTACCGGGAGAAGATTTCCCCATGAGTCCAATGGTAAAAGCATTTGGGATTCTGCAGAGAAGTAAAATCGTTGATTGCACTGGAAATCCAGGATAGAAGGCTTCCGTAGATTCACTGTTTTGCGATATGGAAAATCCAGGTCGCTGGGTTTTTAAACACGCTAAGGGCTGCGATAGGATGATATAATCGTTTTGTAATTAGCTATCTAGATTAGACTTATGGGCAGCTCTAATGACCTCGTTGGTTATAAGAGCTGCATCGCTGATTCCTTGCAGGAATCAAGTTTTTCAACAGGGTGTTTAAAAACCTCGGATGAGGATTTTCAACACTTCCAAAATGTAACATTACCGCAGCATTTGTAAGCAAATGCGAGGAATGTTTAAGGTTGTTGGAAAAGCCACAAGCTTTTTCAACAGCCTGTTAAGGGGAAATGCACAACTATCTCTTGATGTTCCCCTGTAGGCTCAGTTTATAAAACTGCGAAATTGAATTGGTAATCGATTACAGAATTATCTTGCTGAAACTAAAAAATCGCTATATACTAAGCGAAGGTCGGCTGTTGTGGATTAATAGCAAGGCCTCTGAGGGGGATGATTCATGATTCTATACTGCGCAGAAGCATTCGTCTCATGATCAAGGTAATTATTCCTGGTTTCGGGTGCTGCTCATGAAGCGGTGGACAGTATGACCAGCATCAAGGATGTAGCATTGGCGGCGCAAGTCTCCACTGCTACAGTCTCGCGCGTACTTTCGAACAAACCGCACGTTCGGGTAGAAATCAGGGAACGGGTCATGGCTGCGGTCGAGAGACTCAAGTACCGGCCAAATCGTGTCGCACGAAGCCTTCGGAACAAGCAATCAAGCACGATCGGCCTTATCGTGGCCGATATCAGAAATCCTTTTTTCACTTCCGTGAGCCGAGCCGTGGAGGACTATGCCTATGCCCGCGATATGAGCGTATTCCTGTGCAATTCCGACGAAAACACGAGGAAGGAGACGCTGTATCTCGATCTTCTCCGGGATGAGCATGTCGCGGGCATCATCATCGCACCGACGGCTCACACCGCGGCGGCGTTCTCCCAGGAGATACCCCTCGGTATTCCCGTCGTGGTGATAGACCGCCGCGTGAATTCCGGCGAAGTAGATTCGGTCGTAATCGACAACGAGGACGGGGCCTTCCAGCTGACAAGCCATCTGCTTGACGATGGTTACCGCCGGATCGGCGGAATCTTCAGCGCTGACATAAGCACCGGCCTCGAACGCCATGCGGGGTTCGTAAAGGCCCATGCCGAACGCGGATTGACGGTAGATCCGGATCTTGTTTGCTTCTCCGAGAATCGGGAAATAGCCGGGTATGAAGCCTCCGTTAAATTTCTGGGCATGGCCGATCCGCCCGACATGATATTTGCCGCCAACGGTGTCATTTCGACGGGCGTCTACCGCTTCTTCCACGACCGCAAGATAAGGATTCCCGAGGATATGGGTTTTGCCGGATTCGATGAAACATTCTGGTCGGACCTGGTATCGCCGGCTATGACCATACTCATGCAGCCTACCTACGAGATAGGCAAGACGGCTACGGAACTTCTATTGAACAGGATCGCCGAACCCGAAAGGGCTCCGCGCTCCATCGTGTTGCGCGGAAAACTCATCGTGCGCGATTCGTGCAGGCGCAGGGGATCCAACCTGCACTGAAAGAATATCGGCTTAAACGCGGCTCCAGTACGGGGTACGCATCATATAGACTGGAGCACGGAAACGTGCCCGGAATCGGCGTGAAGGACGAAGACCGTCCATGTCCGGAGACCCGGCGATCGCGTTCGAAATAAGGAGCAGTATCATGGCAGAATTCTGGAAGGCAACACTCCCCAAAATTGGAATCCGTCCAACTATCGACGGCCGCAGGAGGGGCGTGCGCGAGTCGCTCGAAGCCCAGACTATGAATCTGGCCAAGGCCGCGGCGGAATATATCGAAAAACACCTGCGGCATCCGGGCGGAGAAAAAGTGGAATGCGTTATAGCCGAAACTTGCATCGGCGGAGTGCAGGAAGCCTCTCGCTGCCGCGAACTGTTCCGCAGGGAGGGCGTCGGGGTTTCCCTCACGGTTACCCCATGCTGGTGCTACGGTTCGGAAACCATGGACATGGATCCACTCATGCCCAAGGCCGTCTGGGGTTTCAACGGCACGGAACGGCCTGGCGCCGTTTACCTTGCCGCCGTGCTTGCGGCTCACTCCCAGAAGGGTCTTCCCTGTTTCGGCATTTACGGAAAGGATGTCCAGGAGGCCGGAGACACGAGCATCCCCGTCGATGTCGGAGAAAAACTCCTGCGTTTCGTGCGTGCCGGCCTTGCGGCGGCCGCGATGCAGGGACGTTCTTATTTATCGATGGGTTCTGTTTCGATGGGAATAGCCGGTTCCATCGTCGATCCTGATTTCTTCCAGAAATACCTGGGGATGCGCAATGAATATGTAGACATGAGCGAATTCGAGCGCCGCATAGACGAAGGCATCTATGATCCGGCCGAGTTCGGGAAGGCTCTCGCCTGGGTTAAAAAAAATTGTCCCCAGGGAGCAGACGTAAACCCTCCGAAAGACCGTAAATCCCAAGCCGAGCTCGACAAAGAATGGGAGTTCGTCGTCAAGATGACCCTCGTCACGCGAGACCTGATGATAGGGAATCCCCGCCTGGCTGAGCTTGGTTTCGGCGAGGAGGCGTTGGGCCGCAATGCCATCGCCTCGGGTTTCCAGGGCCAGCGCCAATGGACCGACCATTTCCCGAACGGCGACTTCATGGAAGCTATTATGTGCAGCTCCTTCGACTGGAACGGCATCCGGGAGGCGTTCGTGGTAGCAACGGAGAACGATAGCCTGAACGCGGTGGCCATGCTCTTCGGTCACCTTCTTACCGGTACCGCGCAGGTTTTCGCCGACATCCGCACCTACTGGAGCCCCGATGCGGTCGAACGCGTCACGGGACACCGGCTCGCGGGCACGGCAAAGGATGGCGTCATTCACCTGATCAATTCGGGGGCAGCGGCGCTAGAAGGGTCGGGAAGGATGCAGGCAGACGGCAAGAACGTCATGAAGCACTTCAAGGACATGACCCAGGCCGATGTCGACGCCTGCCTTGAGGCCACTACCTGGAGTCCCGCGGTGGTCGAGTACTTTCGCGGCGGCGGTTTCTCCTCGACCTATTCCACGCACGGCGCGATGCCGGTGACCCTGGTGCGCGTCAATCTGGTCGAAGGATTAGGTCCTGTGCTCCAGCTCGCCGAAGGTTGGACCGTCGATCTTCCCGGCGACGTCGCCAAGAAGCTTGAGGACCGCACCAATCCCACATGGCCTTCCACCTGGTTCGCACCCATCCTGACCGGGAAAGGTTCCTTTTGCGACGTGTATTCCGTGATGAACAACTGGGGAGCAAACCACGGTTCGTTCTGCTTTGGCCACATTGGAGCCGACCTGATAACGCTTTGCGCCCTGTTGCGCATACCAGTCTGCATGCATAACGTTGATCAATCCCGGGTATTCCGCCCCGCGTCCTGGAGCGCCTTCGGGACGGCCGACGCCGAGAGCGCCGATTATCGCGCATGCGCAGCGTACGGCCCCCTCTATGGAAAGACCAGAGTATGATCCATGTTCTGGCGATAGACCTGGGTGCCTCCGGCGGCCGGGTCATACGCGGATCCTGGGATTCTGACGCAAAAAAAGTAGGCCTGCACGAAGTTCGCCGCTTTGCCAACGAGCCGGTGGAAGTTCGCGGTACGCTGTACTGGGACATACTCCGACTCTTCCACGAAATCAAGGCCGGAATCCGCGAGGCTGTTCTCTCGCTGCCTCCCTTTGAATCCATCGCTGCTCTCGCCGTGGATACCTGGGGTGTCGATTTTGGCCTACTGGACCGCAATGGCGTGCTGATGGGGAATCCGGTTCATTATCGCGACAAGCGGACGAATGGCCTGGCTGCTCTTTTAGGCTCTGAACTAGGCGAAGGTACGCTGTTTCGCGCAACGGGAATCCAGGATGCCTGGTTCAATACCGTCTGTCAGATGAAGGGCGCCCTGGTCATGAATCCCGAGGCCTTCGAAAACGCCGCGGCACTGCTCTTTACACCCGACCTGATAAATTATTTTCTTACCGGAATCAAAGCCGCCGAGAGAACCATATCCGGCACGTCCCAGCTTCTGGCGGCCGGGAAACCACTCTGGGCGGCCGACTTGTTTGAGCGGCTCGACCTGCCTCTTTCCCTCATGCAAAGGATAGTCGAACCCGGGACCATTCTCGGCCCGGTCGACGCGGATCTGGCTCGCGAACTGGGGCTCGAGCCGGGAACACCCGTAGCGGTGGTTCCGAGCCACGACACCGAATCTGCTGCGCTCGCCGTCCCTGCACATCCCGGTCCCGGCGAATCTTTTGCCTTCGTAAGCTGCGGTACCTGGTCCGTCATCGGCGCGGAATTGCCCGCCCCGGTCCTCTCGGAGTCCTGCCGCCTGGCCGGGTTCTCCAACGAAGCGGGTGCGGACGGTACCAGCTGCCTTTTGCGCAACATAATGGGAATGTGGCTGCTACAGGAATGCAAGCGATGGTGGGAACGGGACGGTTCCAAGCTGGAACACGGCGAGTTGGTCGAACTCGCGGCTACGGCACCCCCCTGGCGGCACCATATCGACGTGAACCACGCGTTATTCGCCGCCCCCGGGGACATGCCTGGGCGCATCGCCGCCTATTGCATCGCTACGGCCCAGGATGTTCCCGGAACCCCTGCTGCCGTGCTGCGCTGCATCATCGAAAGCCTGGCTTGCGCCTTCAGGCACAGCCTCGATGAGCTCGAATCACTCGTGGGTCAGCGTTTCGATACGCTGTGGCTCGTGGGAGGCGGTTCGCGCAACGTCCTCCTGTGTACGACCTCGGCAGCTGTCTGTGGACGCACTGTCCGCACGGGTCCGGCCGAGACCACGGCGCTGGGGAACATTATGTCGCAGTTCATGGCCCTGGGAATATTCGGATCAATCGATGCCGCAAGGCAGGCGATAGCCGAATCTTTCGAATCTTCACGATTCGAACCGGAGCAGAATGAGGAAAGCGCAGATGCGTACCTGCGCTGGCGCGACATCGTCGAGAAGGCTCCGGCGGAACTATAAGCGCAACCGGCTATTAGAAAACTGTATCCGGATTCACCGCGCTTGTGCAAAGACGGGATCATGGGTACTGTGTCCAATAGCTATAGGGGACCTCGAAAAACTTCAGTTTTGCGAGGTCGACCATTAACAGGCTGTTGAAAAAGCTTGTTGCTTTGTCAACAGCCTTCAACATTCCTCGCATTTGATTACAAATGCTACGGTAATGCTACATTTTGGAAGTGTTGAAAATCCTCATCCGAGGTTTTTCAACACCCTGTTAAAAAACCTGATTCCTGTAAGGAATCAGCGAGGCAGCTCTGATAACCAACAGGGCTATTAGAGCTGCCCTATAGTCCGGTCTGGCTCCGGACAATTTTTTACGAGGTGAGTCATCCATAATGATCAACGCGAAACTCCGGATCAACCCAAAGGCAAAAGGCCTGATTTTTGACCTCGATGGAACGCTTGCGGACACGATGCCAATTCATTACAACGCATGGAAGAATGCGGCTGCTAAATACGGCATAGATTTTACGCCTTCCCTGTTCGGAAGCCTTGCGGGAATTCCCTTATATCCTACGGTGGAAAAACTGAACGAGTTGTTCGGCAAAGATATCGACCCGAAGGAAATGGGCGACATAAAAGAAACGGAATACAGGAGCAATATGCACCTGGCCACCCGGATACAGGTTGTCGCCGATATTGTCGTCGCCAAGCACGGCATACTGGCCATGTCCATCGGTACGGGCGGTTCCCGACTGCTCGCGATGCGAACCCTGGAGATCATCGGCCTGCAAAAATACTTTACCGTGATGGTGGCGAGTGAAGACGTTACCCGCCATAAACCGCATCCCGATACATTCCTCAGGTGCGCGGAGCTTATGGGTATCGCGCCTGGGGAATGTGAAGTCTATGAGGATGGCGCCTTGGGCATCGAAGCCGCCCGGAGAGCAGGCATGATGGTGGTCGACGTCACGAAATACTATGAAGTGACTACGGGGAGATAGCCTAGGGGAAGCTCTTAGGTTCCCTGCGGATCCCGGCGTACCGGGAGGCAGGGGAACTTGAGCCTAGGCGGATTTCTTCGCGCAGGCGGCCACGGCGGCGTCGGCGGCACTGGCCGCGTCGGCCGAGTATATGTCGGCGCCGATGGATTTGCAGAAGGAGTCGGTGATGGGAGCGCCACCCACCATGATGGTGAGTTTGTCGCGGATTCCCGCCGCCCTGATACCCTCGACCACGTTCTTCATTTCGGTCATCGTGGTGGTAAGCAAGGCGGAGCAGCAGACTATATCGGCCTTGTGCTCCTTCGCTGCGGCAACGAATTTTTCCGGAGATACGTCCACGCCCAGGTCTACCACGGCCAGGCCCTTGCCTTCCATCATCATGCGGACCAGGTTCTTTCCAATGTCATGAAGATCGCCTTTGACCGTTCCTATCACGACGGTACCCCGCGACTTGACCCCTGCGGAGATAAGGTGCGGCTTGAGAGGTTCGAGCCCGGCGTTCATCGCGCGCGCGGCGATGAGCACTTCGGGGACATAGACCTCGTTCTTCTTGAATTTCTCGCCGATGATGCTCATGCCTGCCATAAGCCCTTCCTCGAGTATAGATCTCGCGGAGATGCCTTCGTCGAGGGCTTTTTGTATAGCGGCCTTCACTTCGTTGGCGCGACCTTTTTGCAGGAATGCGGAAATTTCTTCAAGAATTGACATTGTAATCCCTCCTGTTGGGCGGTAGTTGCCTATATCATACCGGTCTGGCGGGAGGCGTATATAAAATAACCCTTCATTTTTGTCTTTTTTTGCGAATTGCCCCGATCAGTCGTCTTTTTGGGTTTCGTGGATCTCGGAGGAAGAGGTGGTCAGCCTACCGCCCGATTCGCGGTATTTGCCGGGGGACGCGCCTGTTACGCGCTTGAACACTTTGGTAAAATAACTTTGGTCCTCATAGCCCACGAGTCCTGCGATGTCGATAAGTGGGATCTCGGTGCTTTTAAGGAGGAGCTTGCTTTTTTCTATCCTGACCTTGTTCAGGTAGACAGTGAAGCGGCATCCCATTTCTTCGCTGAAAAGCTTGGAAAAATAAGTGGAGCTCAGGTAGACCGCTCCTGCCACGTCGTCGAGGGTTATCTCCTCGCCGTAATGCGCGTTAACGTATTTGAGCGCCTTCTGCATTACGTCCGCGTGCTTTACATCCTTCAGCGTAAACACCAGGTCGGTGAAGCGCACCATGATGCGCGAAAGCCAGTGGGCCATATCATCGATGCTGCGCATCCGGTAGACCTGATTCAGGTAGGTGAAATTGAGGCCGAATATTCTTTCCATGTCCGCGCCGCCCTCGAGGGCCGCCCTGGAAAGGAGGACTACAAGCTCCAAAACCCTGGCCTTGACGATGGCGGGGTCTTGGCCATTGGCGAAGAAGATAAACCCGAGTATCTCGTTGAGGAGCCGCTGGGATACATTCTTGGCGCCTCGCGAGATGGCGAGCAGCAGTTCTTTTTCCTTGTGCAGGGGATAGGGAACTGCATCTGCCTCGGATTTCGCTTCCACCTTCATCTCGTGGATATGCCCGGAAATGTTGGCCTGCTGCTCCTCTCGTTCGCGTAACAGTTGCAGGGGGGAACTCCCGGACAAAGCCTGGGCGACGTCGCACAGGATCTCGGCCAGGCTGGAGGCTCGCCTGGGATGGACTTTCACTGCGGATTCGAGAGCGCTGCGCATGAGGTCTTCCCTAAACGGGCTTAGCTTGCCCGAGTCGCGCATCTCCACCAGTATATCATCGACTTCCATAACCATAACCGGGCCGCCGATCAGGGCTGCAGTCATTATTCCGTCGGAGATGACAGGCGCGACCCAGAACATAAGGGAATGCGGACAGAACTGGATGTATTTGCCTCCGAAGCGTTCTGCCTGGTAGGCACCGAAAAGCTGTGCCCGGCGCTCCTCCCCGGAGTCATCGGCGCCGTCGATTCCGCACAATGGGCAAAAGGCGTTTTCGGATCCGGATTCGTGCCAGGCTGAAGCGCCAGTGTAATCAAAGGCGCCCAGGACGGTTCCGTCCACGTCGATTATGCGGGAGGGTATTCCTGTCGCCCTGCTGTAGTGCTCGAGTTTGCGGAGAGCGGAAACAAGATCCAGGCCTTCGGGAGGAACAATGGCCTCATGCCTCATGCCTGCTCCGGAAACATCATCGCCTCGATGTACGCGGCGATGAAGTCCGCCCGCGACGAGAGTTCGACATAGGAACAAAGCTCGCAAGCCCGGTCGCAAGCCTCGAGGCTTGCTCGCGAAAGACATGCCTCCGTGGCGCCTGCGCAGGATACGTTGCCCACGACAACCGTGCGGTTCTCCAGGCCGGGCGGAATAAGGCCGATGCGAGCCGCGCTTCGTGCGTCCAGGAGGCTCCCGAACCCTCCCGCCAGGTAGAGCCGATCAACGTCCCCGGTCGCTACGCCCGAAAGCGCGAGGAGGGTGGCCATGCCCGCTGCGATGGCAGCCTTGGCGAGTTGGATTGCCCGGATGTCGGCCTGGCTCAGGTATATTCCGCGGCCTCGGTCGAGGTAGACGATGGGCCCGCGGGAACCCGTGGATATCAGGACTGACAGTTGCGGGGGCAACACGTGAGCCTCGCTCTCCTCCAGCATTCGCCCGCTTGAGTCTACGATGCCGCAGTCCAGGAGCACTGCTGCGGCGTCGACGATTCCCGACCCGCAGATACCCGTGGAAGGAGCATTGCCTATCGTGCCGAATCGCAGGGCGCCGTCTTCGATCCACACTGAATCGATCGCGCCTGCGATGCCCCCGATTCCCTTTTCGATGCCTGCGCCTTCGAATGCAGGGCCGGCCGCCGTGGCGCAGCATAGTATCCCGCCCAGGCCGCCGAATGCGATTTCGCCGTTGGTGCCAAGGTCGAGGAAAATCGACCTCTCATTGGCCTTGTGGAGTCCAATAGCGGTGATTCCGGCTATGATATCGGAACCGACGTAGGCCGAGATGCCCGGGAGGAGGATGGCGGCGCATCCAGGGCGATCGACGAACCCAAGAGCCGCCGCGCTTTCGATTCGGCGTTTAAGGAAGGCAGGGGTAAACGGCGAGCTGGCCATGGCGTCCGGAGAAACACCCGATAGCAGGTGGAGCATTGTCGAGTTGCCGGCGACAGCGAAGCAGATCAGGTCGTCCCCTGCACCTCCGGAAGCCTCGACGAGCGTTTTTGTCATTGCGGCGATCTGGATGCGGATGCGGTTCCGCAGGCTTTCAAATCCTTCCGGGGATCGCGCGGCTTCTATCCTCGAAATGACATCCGCCCCGAAGGAGCGCTGCGCGTTGAGTTCGGATAGGGATCCCAGATGTACTCCCGTACCCAGGTCGATAAGGCGGCATACCATAGTAGTGGTGCCCACGTCCACGCCAATGCCCAGGGTGCGGGCGCCGGGGCGGACGGGGACAATGCCTATAAGCTCTCCGTCCGCGATTACGGCACCGACGAGTATGGGGGAATCGCCGCGGCAGAGTCTCGCGAGTGCGGGAAGGGCTTCCAGCGCGACCCGGCGCGGGGGAAGGGCGGAATAGCCGGTTCGGACATATTCCAAGGCGATTGCCTCCAGCAGCCGTGTCTCGTCGTCCGATTGATTTTCGAGACCCGGTACCTGCGGCGAAACAACGACTATCCGGACGGGCGGATCCGGTATGGCGCGGGATTGGGGAGCGAACGAGACGATGGACGGTGCACCCTGTTCGGGGAGTTCTACCTCGACGTCGCCTTCTATGCGGACCTCGCAGGCGAGGCGCTCTCCTGATGCCAGTTCCATGGCGGAAAGGCGGCGCCGTTCCAATTTGTCAGGGGCGGATACCGTTCCCGCTACAACGACGATCCGGCACTTGCCGCACAAGCCCTTCCCGCCGCAGGGCGTCTCTACTGTCGCCCCGTCCATAATCGCAAGGGCGTCTATGATCCGGCTACCGTTTTCGACCCAGAGGTCTTCAACGAGATTTCCTTTGCGAATTCTCAATCTGCGCGTCATCCCTGTCCCCTTTCTTTCATTTATATATCCTGCTATCGGGAAACGCAACCACAAAGGGCTCAATCGCCGGCAAGTGCACAAGAAATTCCAATAATTCGAAAGAATGGAACATACAGGCGCATAATTCCGGATGATTATCTTCGGGTATCGTTCAAAATGGATTTACGGAAGCGAAAAGGAGACTGCAGTATGACAGGACGCGAATTGCTTTTGAGGACTATGAGACACGAGAAGGATCTTCCGAGGGCTCCCTGGGTCCCGTTCGCGGGTATCCATGCCGGAAAGCTCAAGGGCTACGACGCGAGGGAGATGCTCACCGACGTTGACAAGATGGTGGAATCCCTGCTCGAGGTTAATCGCCTCTACCGTCCGGATGGGCAGCCGGTCGTATTCGACCTTCAGCTGGAGGCGGAGGCGCTGGGCTGCGATCTGCTATGGGCAGACAAGGCTCCTCCTTCGGTTGCTTCGCATCCGCTTGCCGGAATTTCCGAGATACCCACGCATATTCCCGGTCGCGGCGAGGCGCGTCTGCCCCTGGCCATAGAGGCGATGAAACGGATGAAGGCTAAAGTAGGCGACTCGACGGCGCTGTATGGTCTCCTTACCGGACCGTTCACCCTGGCTGCCCATCTCCGCGGAACCGACTTGTTTATGGACATGATCCTGGATCCCCCCTATGCCCACGCGTTGATAGATTATTGCCTTCGGGTTGAGATGGCGGTCGCTGGCTATTATATTGAGACGGGGATGGACGTGATCGGCGCAGTCGATCCTATGGTGTCGCAGATTTCCCCTGACCATTATGCAGAATTTCTCGCGGAACCCTACCGTAAGCTTTTCGACTTTATCAGATCCAGGGGCGTCCTCTCATCGTTCTTTGTCTGCGGCAATGCATTCAAAAACATCGAGCCTATGTGCCTATCGGGGCCGGACGGCATTTCGGTGGACGAGAACATCAACCTCGCCGAGGCTAAAAAGCTTACCGACAAGCATAATGTATGCCTTGGCGGAAACATCCAGCTCACCATCGTCATGCTTTTCGGGAGCCAGAAGGACAACATGAAGGCCGTCGTGGACATTGTCGATTCCTCGGGAGGCAACGGCAACCTTGTGGTGTCACCCGGCTGCGACATGCCCTACGACGTGCCTCTGGAGAACGCGATAGCCGCCGGGCAGGCCGTCCATGAGACCGACCAGGCGCGTACGATACTCGAGAACTACCAGGGTGCGGGAATCACGCTCGACGTAACCCTGCCCGATTATACCAGGCTCGGCAACCCCCTGATGGAAGTGTTTACCCTGGATTCCGCAACCTGCGCGGCATGCGGCTACATGATGGAGGCGGCGAAGGACATGAAGGACATTTTCGGCGACACCCTCGATCTGGTGGAATACAAGTTCACGGTCAAGGAGAATATCGCCCGCTGCATGAAGATGGGAGTGTCTAATCTGCCATCCATTTATTTGAACGGCACGCTGGCGTATTCTTCGATTATCCCCTCCCGCAAGGAGCTCGAGGACCGGATCCGGGCTTTGTACTGAGGCCGGTATGGCCAGGTACAAGCTGATTTCCTGCAACGTCTTTCAGCGGGAACTGTGCGCGGCCATCGCCGTTTCTCCCCACGTCGTGGACCCGGAATTTCTGGAGCTCGGTCTGCACGAAAGCTCGGAGAAGCTGCGGACGCGGCTCCAGAATAGGATAGACGAAGCCGCCTCCGTCTCCGAAAAGGCAAGCGCTGCAGAAGGCGGCGGGTACGATGCCATTCTGCTGGGCTACGGGCTCTGCGGAAACGGAGTGGCAGGCATCAAAGCGCCGTGCATCCCCTTGGTGATTCCGCGCGCCCATGATTGCTGCACGCTCCTCCTGGGTTCGCGTGCTTCCTTTCTGGAGCATTTCGGTCAATCGTTGAGCGCGTCATGGAGCTCCGCGGGTTACATCGAGCACGGATCCACTTATTTTCGCGCCTCCGACGCAGGGCGGTTTACGGGTCTGGAGCTCGAATACGGGGAGCTTGTCGAGCGTCACGGCGAAGAGAATGCCCGTTACGTCTGGGACATCCTGCATCCCGTCGTCGAAGACCGCAAGATCCGCTATATCGAAACCCCGGAAACCGCCTCGCTGGGCCATGCCGCAAAGATGCGCGCCAGAGCGCTCGCGGAAGGAAAGGACTTTCTCCTCCTCCGCGGCTCATCGCGGCTGCTGCGCGCCCTTGTATTCGGAGAATGGGACGATGGGGAATTCCTTGTGGTACCTCCGGGAAAATACCTGTCCCCCGCTTATGACCACGACAGGATCGTGGTCGTATCCTGAAGGAGTCGGTGATGAAAATGTATTTCGTGGGGGGCTTCCTGGGATCGGGCAAGACAAGCGCGATAGCCAACGTCTGCCGCCTTTTGATAGCGGAAGGAAAGCGCGTCGGCGTGGTTACCAACGACCAGGGAAAGCTTCAGGTCGATTCGCTGTTCATGCAGGCTTCCGGAATACCTACCGTCGAGGTGGGCGGAGGCTGTTTCTGCTGCAAGTACGACGATTTCGACGCCCGGGTAGCTTTGCTCGTGGAGCGGGATCGTCCCGATTCGGTATTTGCGGAATCGGTGGGTTCCTGTGCCGATGTGATAGCGACGGTAGTAAAGCCGTTTGAGGCGTTCAGGGAGAACTACGGCACGGGCAGCGTATATTCTGTGTTTGCCGATTCCCGCCTGCTGCTCGCCCGTCTTTCTGGCGTGCGGCTGCCCTTTGGTGAAGATATCCTGTACCTGTTCGACCGCCAGCTTGAGGAGGCCGACTTGATCGTCCTCAACAAGCGCGACCTGCTAAGCCAGGCGGACCGGAATAAACTCGCTAAACTCGCTGCCCTCGCGTGGCCGGGTAAGCCGTCGATCGAGATAAGCGGATCCGACCTGGAAGGCGCAGAGGCCTGGCTCGAGGCGATGCGGTCCCTGCCTGAGGGTCCGCGCGAAGGGCTCCCCCTCGAGATCGACTACTCGCGCTATGGTTCGGGGGAAATGGAACTATCGTGGTTGGACGAGCGTCTGGTCATGACCGATGCAGGCGGGCTTTCTTCCGACGGAACCCGTTGCCGCACGGCAGTCGTCGTTTTCCTCCGCGAATTGGCGAAAGAGCTGGCGGGTAAGCCCATCGGTCACCTCAAGCTATTTGTGCGGGCGCCTGGCCTGGAGGTGAAAGTCGGCATCACGTCGGGTGACTTTCTTGGAGAGGCCTTCGACGCGGGCAGGGACGTTCCCGCTTTTTATGCCCGTCGCGCCGACGTGACGGTAAACGCCAGGGTTCGAACCGACCCCGCCGCTCTTTCGGGCGCCGTAAGCGCCGCGGCGGCCGCCGCCGGGCGAATCGCCGGCGTAGCCATCCGGGAAGAGGACCGGTCCGCTTTCAGACCCGGCCTCCCCGAACCGACGCACCGGATGTAGACTGGTCCGTCAGTTTTCTGGCGGAAGTGTTTCCAGGACCGAACCCCGGCGTACAAGTTGCTGCTTAACCTTGAGCACGTGCAGGTCCTCCGGGTCGTGAACGATGCGGTTCTGCATCATCTGCCCCGCGATTTTCCCAATGTATGCCGTGTCTATGCGCATCGTAGTAATCTGGGGCAGGTAACAAACCGAGTAATCCAGCATGTCTCCCGGTGAAATCACCGATATCCGCTGCGGTATGGGAATGCCATGACGCTTGAGCATTTCGACCACGCAGGCCGCTACTACGTCGTCGAGAGCAAAGATGGCCGTCATGTCGGGATTGTCGGCCACGAGACTGCTCAATGCAGTAAACATCTGCGTTTCGTCCTCGAGGGAAAACCTTCGGCGCATCGTATCGTCGAAATCCAGCTTGTATTCGCCAATGGCCTTCATAAACCCGAAAAACCGGTCCACAAGAAGGACGGGTGAGTCCGGGCGAACGCAGTCGATATAGCCCAATTTCGTGTGGCCGCTCCTCACTAGATAGGAAGTGCCCTCGTATGCCCCCTGGAAATCGTCGGAGCACACCGTGTAGAAACGGTCTTGAAAGGTCGAATTCATAACGACCACGACCGGTATGCCCGCGTCCTCGAGCTGCAGGATGAGTTCGGGAGAAGCGAAGTGTATAGTTGCAACGCCAACCGCCCCGGAACACTGTATCTTATCCAAAATTACCATGGTCGGGTCGGTTCGCGAAATGGGTATCAGTACCGTGTTAAACCCCGATTGGCGGACCGTCTTCTCGAATTCCGAGATGATGGGCCGTATAAGGAATAGGGCGTTAGCCCGCTCGGGATCGATGTCCAGGAGTATGGCGATATCGTTGGACGCGGAGGGGAGTGCGCTTATCTGCTTTTTTTTCTGATGATAACCGAGTTCCCTTACGGCCTGGCGCACTTTCTCCTGGGTTTCAGGGGAAATCCGGCCTTGGTTCGA
>JANNSO010000134.1:0-1674 GCA_031402655.1 Spirochaetota bacterium
CTTGTGGCTGCTGTGCACGATGCGATCCAGGATCGCGTCAGCTACGGTGGGGTCGTCCAGGTAGGTGTGCCACGCCTTAACCGGAAGCTGGCTGGTGATCAAGGTGGAGCGGGCGCCGATGCGGTCATCGAGCACTTCGAGCAGGTCATTGCGCTGGGGTGCGCTCATGGGAGAGATTGCGAAATCGTCGATGACCAGCAAATCGAGCTTGGCCAACTGCACCATGCGCCGCGAGAAGCTGCCGTCGCCGTGGGCCACCTGCAACTCGTCGAACAGACGCGCCGCGCGGGTGTACAACACCGCGAAGCCCGATCTGGCGCCCTGGTGCGCCAGTGCACAGGCCAGCCAGGTCTTGCCGCACCCTGTGGCCCCAGTGATCAGCAAATTCTGTGCGTGGCGCAACCAGTCGCCACCGGCCAGCGCCACCACCAAGGAGCGGTCCAGGGAGCGACTGGCGCGCCAGTTGATGTTCTCCACGCAGGCGGCACTGACTTTGAGCTTGGCCGCCTTCAGGATGCGCGCCAGGCGCCGGTCATCGCGCCAGGCAACCTCGCGCTGTACCAGCAGCGTCAGGCGCTCGTCGAACCCCAGCGCCGTGGCCGCGGTACTGGTGGACTGCTCCTCGATGGCGCGCACCATGCCGTCCAGGCGCAGGGTGCGTAGTTGGTTGAGGGTATGTTCGTTCAACATCGATCGATCTCCTTGGGTGGTGAATGGGTGAATGGACAAATGAACAAATGGATGGGGGGTCAGTGGAAATAGTCGGGACCACGCACGTTCTCGTGGTCTGTCAATGCCGTCGTCTTGGCCGGCAACAAGCTGGGCTGGCGATCGAGTCCTTTCTTCAGGATCGAGTCCACGCTGCGAAAGGTCAGTGAATGGATCGCCAGCGCCCGGGTGCAGGCGGCCTCCAGCCTGGCCGGTGTGTATTGACGGGCCAGGCGCTGCAGACCCAGGCAGGCGCGGTAGCCTTGCTCTGGGTGCGGTCGGTTCTCCAACTGCCAGGTGACCACGGCGGCGGTGCTCACGCCGATGCGCAGACCCCAGTCGATGAGCTTTTGGGGCGTCCACTGCAGGTGGGCACGGTGCGAGGCGGGCATGTGCTCGGCAATGGTGGTGTGATGGCCGCGCTTGTGGCTCAAGGCGTGGCAGGCCACGCGCTGGTTGGCGTGGAAGCACTCCACCAAGTTGTCGGTGACGCGCAGCTCCACCGTCATGCGAACCAGGGCGTGGGGTACGCTGTAGTAGTGGGCGTCGAACTCGACGTGATAGTCGATGTTCACGACGGCGCTCTTCCAGCGGCTGATCTCGTAACGCGTGCTCGGCAACGCTTTGAGCGCCGGGGCGTCCAATTCGTCGAAGGAGCTCTTCCGGCAGCCGGGCAGCTTCTTGAACGGGCGCTGGTTCAGATTGGTCACGAGCTCGGAGATCGCGCGGTCGAGCTCGACCAGGCTGAAGAACTGGCGGTTGCGCAGACGCGCCAGAATCCACCGCTCGACCAATAAAACCGCGCCTTCGACTTTGGGTTTGTCACGGGGATGGCCTGGGCGCGCGGCGAGCAGCGCGCACCCGTAGTGGGCCGCAAATTCCTCGTAGGTGCGGTTGGGCTCGGGGTCGTAACGATCGGGGTACTTGATCAAGGCGCGGGTCTGGTCCGGGACGACCAAGCGTGGG
>JANNSO010000135.1:0-16927 GCA_031402655.1 Spirochaetota bacterium
GCTTGAACCGGTAGATTTCGACATGCATGCCATGATCCTGGATCTCCGGAAAATGTTCGAGCTGAAGGCCTGCGAGAAGAAAATATCACTGTTGATGACCGGCGGCGGGGAGCCCGGGCGCCACATACGGGCGGACATGACCAAGCTCAGGATCATCCTCATAAACCTTCTGGGAAACGCCGTGAAGTTTACTTCCGCCGGGGGAGTGGACGCAAGGTTTTCGCTAAGCCCCGTATCCGGTTCCGAATTGGAGTTCAAGGCGGAAATCCGGGATTCGGGACCTGGCATCGACAAGGAAGGCTTGGCTGCATTGTTCAGGTACTTTGTCCAGACCTCCAGCGGCCTTCTGAGCAAGAGCGGAACCGGCCTTGGTTTGGCCCTGAGCCAGGATTACGCCCGACTTATGGGCGGAGATATAAGCGTCGCCAGCGTTCCGGGCCTTGGAAGCACGTTTACGCTCAGGGTAAAGGTGGAAGCGGGTGACGAAGCAAAGAAGCCTGATGCCGACAAGCTGCGACGGGTTATGGCTCTGCTGCCGGGAAGCAAGGTTCCCAAGGTTTTGGTAGCCGAGGATACGCCGGAAAGCCGCAGCTTGCTCGCAAGCCTTTTGCGAAGCGTGGGGATGGAGGTTCGCGAGGCGGCCAATGGCGTGCAAGCGCTCGAAATATTCGATACCTGGCAGCCGGATTTTATATGGATGGATATTCGCATGCCCGTAATGGACGGGCTTGAGGCTACAAGGCTTATCAGGGCCGGCCGGAGAGGTCGGGCAGTCAAGATAGCCGCCCTTTCCGCGCATGTGATGGGCAAGGAGCGGGAAGAGATAGATGCGGCGGGCTGCGATGGTTTCGTGGCTAAACCGTACCGGGAAAAGGAAATATTCGATTGCATGCAAAAGCTGCTGGGCCTCGGCTACGAGTATGACGGCGAAAGCGCAGCGGAAAGCGACCGCCGAAATCTCGAAGAGCTTGCCCGAGGCATCGCCTTGATCGACGAAGATTCGTATCGGGCGCTCGCCGCGGCGGTAAAAAGCACCAATGCCGCCGCTATACTGGATCTGGCGGGACAATTAAAGATAACCCTGCCGGGCTTTGCGCGCGCGCTGGGGCAATGCGCGGATGGCTTCGACTATGAATCCATCCGGATTGCTTTGGCTCGCCATACCCAAATCGGGGAAAAGCCATGACGGCCGAAGGCAAAGGCGGCACCATATTGCTGGTCGACGATGTTCCCGACAACCTGCGGCTTCTATCCCGCATGCTCGGGAGCAGCGGCTACGCGATACACGCGGCCAAAACGGGCGTCGAGGCCATCGCTTCCGTACACGCGGAGAAGCCCGACCTGGTGTTACTGGATATTAACTTGCCGGACATGAGCGGCTACGATGTGTGCAAGGCCCTCAAGGCCGATGCTCTTACGCAAGGCATTCCTGTGGTTTTCATCAGCGCGTTGAGCGATACCTCCGACAAGCTGCGGGGATTCGCTCTCGGCGGAGTGGATTTTATAAGCAAACCCTTTACCGTGGAGGAAGTATTGGTCCGCGTGCAGACGCAGCTGCGCATAAGCGGGCTGCATGCGGAACTGGAGCGAAAGTCGGCGGAACTCGAGCTGAAGAACGGCCTGCTCCTCCTCGAGATCAACGAGCGGAAGCGCTTGGGCGAGCAAGCGTCCAAAACGCTTGCCAATCTGGAAAACAGCAAGGCCGCCGCGCTCAATCTATTGGAAGACCTGAAGTCGGAAAACGATTTGCGCAAGGCGGCGGAAACGCAGATACAATCCTTGAACGCCAACCTCGAGGAAAGCATAGCCCATAGGACGGCGCAGCTGCAGGCCTCGAATACCGAGCTCGAGGCTTTTGCCTATTCCGTGGCGCACGACCTGAGGTCGCCCCTGCGCGCGATAGACGGCTTCTCCCGGATATTGCAGGACGAGTACTCGAAAAATCTGGACGGAGAAGGCCTGCGGCTGCTGGGAGTCATACGCTCAAGCGCGCAAAACATGGAAATCCTCATCCGGGATCTCCTGGATATCACGAAAGTAGGCAAAACCGATATCGTCCATGCGGCGATAAACATGGAAGCCATGGCGCGTGAATCATTTTTGTCCTGCGCGGATGCCGCGACGGCGATTGCGATTGAATTCAAGTGCGAAACCCTGCCACAGGCCCATGCGGACCGCAGGATGATGGCGCGCGTTTGGGTAAACCTGCTGTCCAACGCTATTAAATATTCACCTCAGGGCAAGAAGGGGAAGATAGAGGTGAGCGGCTTTGCGCGCGAAGGAATAAACGTGTATGCAGTGAGGGATCACGGCATCGGCTTTGACCAGCGCTACGCCGGTAAGCTGTTCGGCATGTTTCAGCGCCTGCACAGCGCCAGGGAGCTTGAGGGATCGGGTATCGGCCTGGCGATCGTCAAACGCGTTGTGGAGCGGCACGGCGGCACCGTCTGGGCGGAGGGAGTCGTGGGACAAGGCGCGGTTTTTTATTTTTCCCTGCCTGCAAGGAGTGCATCATGAACGGAAGCAAGCAAGTCGACATCCTCCTCGTGGAGGATAACCCCAACGACGCCGAACTGGCGATACGGGCTCTGAAGAAGAGTAACCTGGCAAATACCATCGTGCATGTGCATGACGGGGAGGAAGCGCTCGATTATATATTCGCGCGCGGCGAATATGCGGGCAGGAACATCGAGGAGCGTCCACGACTTATCTTGCTGGATCTTAAGCTGCCCAAGGTGGACGGCCTGGAAGTACTCAAGGCCGTTAAAACCGACATCCGGGCAAAGTTGACGCCGATCGTCGTGCTTACCACTTCCAAGGAGGAGCGGGACGTGGTGGAAAGTTACCAGTTGGGCGCAAACAGCTATATCGTAAAGCCGGTGGATTTCGACAAGTTTCTTGAGGCAATAAGGGAGTTGGGTTATTACTGGCTGTTGTTGAACGAGAAGCCGTAAACGGGAGGTTCTCATGAATTTTAATTATCGCGGTTCAGCCTTAGTGGGCGTTATGGTTTTTTTAGTTTTCGCGCAATTCGGCTTTGGCCAGGCAGCGGCTAAAAACTCCGAAGCGGCTGTCGTCTTTTCGATTCTGGTAAATAACCGGGAAGGCGCTGAATTCAATCCGGATTGGCTTATTCTAAAGGAAGTGGAAAAGCTCAAGAACGTCAGGTTCGCGGTTCGCCTGGGAAAAGACGGCGCATATCTGCCTGCCTTGGCGGAGGCGATGAAGTCGGCGGACATACCCGATATCATCCTTAAAGTATGGCCCGATGACATCGTGCAATACGCGGAGGCGGGGCTCTTGCTTCCCATAAGCGATTACGAATACATGATGCCCTATTTTACGAAGTACATCCGGGACAACGGCTTGCGGGCCGAGCTGGACAAGCTGCGGGACTCACATGGTAAGTATTTTCTGCTTCCTGGGTATCAACGGGAAATCCAGGTGCAGCAATGGATTTACCGCAAGGATATTTTCGACAAGTTTGCCCTGCCGACGCCAGCGAGCTACGACGATTTGTTTCGTGCGCTTGCGGTGCTGAAGCAAAAATATCCGCAGTCCGCGCCTATCAGCGCCTGCTGGGGAGGCGCTCACCTGTTTGCCATGATGGGCGCAGGGTACGGGATCCAGGCAGGATGGAACGGCGATCGGATGTACGACCGCGCCTCCGATTCATGGAAATATTCGCCGGGTACGGCAAACTGGAAAGAGATGGTCAGGTTCCTCACTAAATGCTACAAGGCCGGTCTCCTGGATCCGGAGCTGTTCACGCAGGACCCGCAGGCCTTTGAAAAAAAACTGGGCAACGGCAGCACTTTTGCGACGGTTACCTGGATAAGCTCGGGCTTCTCCAAATGGAACAAGCAGCTGGAGGACAGCGGCTTTGCCGGCGCGAATTGGGCACCGCTGATGCCGCCGAAGAGCACCGTGGGCATGGAAGCCCTGCCGTCGGTCAACAGTTTCCGGAAAGGAACCGCCGTTTCGGTAGGCGTCATGCGCAAGCCTTACTTTAAGAAATTGCTGGAATTCCTCGACTGGATGTATTATTCCGACGAAGGCCGCGCCTTGGCCGTTTGGGGAGTAAAGGGATTGACGTATTCCGAGGCTGGCGGCAAGAAAGAGTTTCTTCCCGCCATCAAGACGAGCGCGAATCCGGGCGGAACCATGGATGGCGGAAAAGATTTCGGGCTTAACCTGCTCTTCGACCTGTGCGAATTCCCGGAATACGAGGACGGCAAAAAGCCTCCCGCCATCGTCGAGTTCCTGGGACAGTCGCTGGAAAGAAAACTTACCGTCCCCCTTGAGCCCAAGCTTCTTTTGGAAAAGTCGGATCTTGACGGAGTTAAAATCATCGAAGAAAGCCTGAGATCGTACATGAACGAAGCTATGAAAGCTTTTATAACGGGAACGGCCGATATCGATGCCGGGTGGAAATCCTATAAGGAAACGCTGGAGAAAAAAGGTTCAGTCGAACTTGAAAGGATATGGAACGCGGCTTGGAAGAAAGGCAAGAAATGAAGAATAGGTTTTGGTCTGCCAGCATTATGCTCCTCGCTTTCTTTTTAATCGCAGACGCCGGGCTTTTTGCCGAATCCACGATCGTACGGGTGGGGTTTTCCGAGGTTCCCGGAATTTACAGCGTGGACGCCGCCGGGAAGCGTGCGGGATATTTCCACGATTTGCTCATGTTAATCGCCGGCAGGCTGGGCTGGGAAATCCAATATACCGACGCTTCCCGGGAGAACTCGATAAGGCTTTTATACTCGGGAGAAATCGACCTTCTGGGATATGTGGCCAGGGATATGGAAAATAACGCGCTGTTCGACTATTCATCGGAGGCCGTTATTGCCGGATGGAGTACCGTGCTGGTACATGCGCCTTCCGGATATTCGAGACTTGAAAATCTCAAGGGGATGACGGTCGCACTGGTTCGCGGCATGAGCGAGTCCGATGATTTTCTGCGATTGATCCAGGGGGCGGGCATCAGCATTGTCCCTTTGTATGCCGACGATATATCTGCGCAGCTCAAGCTGTTCGGCAGCGCCAAGGCTGAGGCTATCGTCGTTTCATCAAATCTCATTCCAATAATGCTCAAGGAAGGCGGCTTTATCCACACCGGGCTCGTTTTTGCCCCGCATGCATGCAGCTTCGCCGTAAAGAAGGGAAGCAATTCGGACTTGCTGACGGCTATCGATCTGGAGCTGCATAAAATTAAAAGCGAATCGCCGCAAGTCCTGGAGGCGCTTGCGGCTACATATCTCGATCCGCCGCGAAAGACGGAGTTTCCGGCTTGGATTTGGATAGCCTTGCTGGTGTTGGCGTCGCTTGCCGGCGTTTTTTCATTTTTTGCTGTATCGCTTCGCTTTCAGGTACGAAAGCAAACGGCCATACTGCAGCGCCAGAAAGACGAACTCACTGCGCAAGCTTCCCGGATGGAAGAAGTCAACCGGGAATTGGAGGCGTTTTCCTACTCGGTTTCCCATGACTTGCGCGCCCCGCTTCGGTCCATACAGGGATATTCCAAAATCATACTGGAAGATTACTCGGCCGGTTTCGACGAAGAATGCTCGCGTCTCTTTACCGTTATCGGCGAAGCAGCGGGGAAGATGTCAAAACTTATCGAGGGACTATTGAAATTCTCGCATCTGAGCGTCGAAAGCGCCGACTTTTCGCTTCAGGACATGAGGGACCTCGTAAAGGCGGTATTTGCGGACATGACGAGCCCAGAAACGCGCGGGCGCATAGACTTCAGGCTGGAAGCCATGGCTCCCGCCTGGATGGATCCCGTGTTGATGCGCCAGGCGTGGACCAATCTTATCTCGAACGCAATAAAATATTCATCCAAAGTTCCCAAGGCGCTGATAGAGGCGGGCAGCGAGGAAGTGGAAGGGCAGGTCGAGTATTATATCCGAGACAACGGCTGCGGTTTCGATATGCGCTATTACGATAAGTTGTTCCGCGCCTTTCAACGCATGCACGACTCCAGGGATTTCGAGGGCACCGGCCTGGGACTGGCGTTAGTAAAACGGATTATTACCCGGCATGGCGGCAGGATTTGGGCCGTGGGGGAAGCAGGCAAAGGCGCGACTTTCCGTTTTACACTGGGAAGGAGAACGTAACCATGGCATGCGGCGACAAGGTGTTTTCCGGGCTTCCCGATGCTGCATTTCCTTTATTGGGGACGCTCGTCAACTCGTTTCCCGGCGTAATCATGTTTGCGGTGGACCGGGACTACCGCTATATGATGTTCAACGAAAGGCACCGGCAGGAGATGCTCAAGGTCTGGAAGGCCGAAATAGAGCTGGGTGCCTCCATCCTAGGCTATATGACGCTCGATGAAACGAGACAAAAAGCCAAGGCGAGTTTCGACCGTGTGCTCGAAGGCGAAAGCTTTACGGAAACCCAGGCCCAACCGGATACGGATATTTCCTATACTTTCCAGTGGAAGGCGATTCTGGACCGGGAGGCATCGGTTATTGGCGTGCTTGCCTCGATTATGGATAACATCGAGCTAAGAAAAATCGAGCGCTCGCTGTTCAAGTCGGACAAGCTCCTTGAGGAGTCGCAGTCCATCGCGAAGCTTGGAGGCTGGGAATACGATGTCCTTGCGGATCGGTTCTCCTGGACGGCCGAAGTATACCGGATACACGGCGTGGACAAGTCCTTTAACCCCAACGATGTTCAGAAAAACATCGGCTTCTATCTTCCACAAGACGCCGTGATCATAGCGGAGGCATTCAGGAAGGCGACGGAAACGGGCGAACCCTACGACCTGGAGCTGCAATTGCGGAAGGCGGATGGAAATATAATCTGGGTGCGCACCATGGCAAAAGTCGAAACGCTCGAAGGAAAAATCGTTCGAGTCGTGGGCAATATCATGGACATAAGCGACAGGAAAATCGCGCAGCTGGAACTGCAAAACGCCAACCTGGACTTGGAGTCTCGGGTGCGGGAACGTACCGCCAAACTTGAACAGGCAAACAAAGACCTTGAATTCTTCTCGCATTCGGTGGCCCATGACCTCAAGGCTCCCCTGCGGGCCATAGCCGGGTTTTCCAGGATCGTCTCCGAAGATTACAGCGACATCCTGGATGCGGAGGGCAAGCGGCTTCTGGGAATCGTCCGCGAGAACGCCTTTTGCCTTGACCAGCTTATCTCCGATATCCTAAACCTGTCGCACGTCGCCAAGGCGCAGGTAAACCGCGCACCCGTGGCTATGGGAGCCATGGCCACGGCAATGTACCACGAAACGGCCAGCGCGGATGAGCTCGGAGCTGTAAGCGTTCAATACGGGGATATGCCCGATGCCATGGGCGATTCGGGGCTGCTTAGAAAAGTCTGGGGAATCCTCATCTCGAACGCGCTTAAATTCACGTCCAAAAATCCGGTGCGTGTTATAGAAATATATTCAGAGGCTAAAGGCACTCAAACCAGGTATTGCGTGCGGGATAACGGGATTGGCTTTCCGGCTCAGCATGCCGACAAGCTGTTCAAGCTTTTTCAGCGCCTGCATTCCAAAGCCGATTACCCGGGAACGGGTGCGGGCTTGGCCATAGCGAAGCGCATAATCGAGCTGCACGGCGGAACGATGGGCTCGGACAGCGTGGAAGGGCAAGGCGCGCTTTTCTGGTTCGCGCTGCCCGGCGAAACGGAGGCAGTATGACGGAGGATCAAAAAGTTAAAATTTTATTCGTGGAGGATTTGCCCACCGACGTAACCCTGGCGGAGCGCGAGTTTAAAAAAAGCGGTATCGCCTTCGAGTCGCGGCGCGTGGATACCAAGGAATCATTCCAGGAAGCCCTGCTTTTATTCCGCCCGGATCTGGTTATTTCCGACTTTTCCATGCCCGTATTCGACGGAATGTCGGCTTTGGTTCTGGCGCGGAACTTCGATCCCCTTATTCCCTTTATCGTGCTGACCGGATCCATGAACGAAGACACTGCCGTAGCGTGCATGAAGGCGGGAGCCAGCGACTACGTAATAAAAGAGCATATGTCGCGGCTCGTGTTTGCATCGCTGGAGGCAATGGAAAGGAAGAAGCTCCAGGAAAATATAAGCCGGCAGGCGGATTTACTGCGGCAGAGCGAAGAGCGCTATCGCTCAATTTTTATGGGAAGCAGCGCGGTAATGCTTATGATAGACGCCGAGGATACCGTAATCGTCGACGCCAACAAAGCCGCAATGAATTTTTATGGCTGGCCGGAAAACGAGCTTATTGGCAAAAAGATGAATCAGATAAATGTCGCCGATCCATTGGTCTACAAAGAACAGCTCAAGATGGCCGTATCCGGACAGAGGGGGCGCTTCGAGTTCAGGCATACCCTGGCAAACGGGACTATCGTGGACGTGGAGGTTCATGCCAACCCCATAACGATTGGCGGAAAATTATATCTGTTCTCAATAGTGCACGATATCACCGAACGGGTGGCGGCGGAAGCCGAGCGAGACGTGGCAAGCGCCAAATTGTTTCACTACCTTTCCACCAGTCCCACCATTACCTACTCGATGGTGCTCGAAAACGGCAAGTCGCGGTGGAACTGGATCAGCGAAAACGTAAGCTCCATTCTGGGCTATTCGGTTAAGGATGTATTGACGGAGGATTGGTGGTTCAACAATCTGCTTGCCCTTGACAGGATGACAGCGCTTAAAGGAATTTCCGCTCTCGCGTCCAGGGATAGCTGTATCCAGGAATACCGCTTCATGAGGCAGGACCGCTCCGTTGTATGGCTTCGCGACGAAATGCGCCTCTACAAAGGGGACGGGGTCCTGGGGGAAATCGTCGGGACGCTAACGGACATAAGCGAGAAAAAAAACTTTGAGCAGGAGATTTTTCTCAAGAGCAGCGCTCTTGACGCGGCGGACAACGCCGTTATAATAACCGACCGCCTCGGGACCATCGAATGGATGAACCATGCATTCTGTACATTGAGCGGATACAGCATGGAAGAGGCAAAAGGCAAAAACCCCAGGCAGCTCGTTAAGTCGGAGAAGCAGGATCCAAGCTTTTATCGCGCCATGTGGGATACCATCATGGCCGCGCAGGTGTGGAGGGGCGAATTAGTCAACAGGAAAAAATCAGGCGCGCTCTATACGGAAGAAATGACCATAACTCCGATAGTGGATGCCGCCGGCCGCATCGAGCATTTTATCGCGATTAAAAGCGACATTACGCAGCGCGTAGCTTCAAACGCGAAACTTGAAAGCTCCTTGAGGGAAAAGGAGGTTTTGCTGAGGGAAGTGCATCACCGGGTAAACAACAACATGCAGATAATCTCGAGCTTGCTCTCCTTGTCGGCGGAAAACGTGCTTGATACTGCGGTGCGTCATAAACTCGCCAAGGTAACCCGGAGAATAAGGGCAATGTCGTTCGTTCACCTGCAGATATATGAATCCGACAATGTCACCCAAATCGATTTTTCGCTGTACATGAATAATTTGGTAAACGACTTGCTTCAGGAATACTATCCGGAAAGCGGGCGTCCCCAAGCAGTCTTCGAAATGGAGGAGATCGTTTTAACCCTGGAAGCCGCCATTCCTGCCGGCTTGATAGTGTCGGAACTCGTGTCCAACGCCTTGGAGTTCGCTTTTGCCGATATGCCGTCCACCGCGCTGCTTACGATCTCCCTTCATAAGCTCGAAGGCGGGGATGTCGAAATTGTCGTGCGGGATAACGGCCGGGGACTTCCTGCTGGTTTTAGCCAGCAAGACCAATCTACGCTGGGAATGCGGCTGGTGGAAATCCTGTCTTCGCAATTGCGCGGAAAGGTTTCCTTTAAGGTCGGGAATGGAACTGTAGCTACGTTACGATTCAATAACGAATCCTAATCCCATAAGGAGTAACTTGATGGAAAAAATAAAGCAATTCGTGCTGTTGGTGGATGATGAGCAAAACATAACCAACGCCTTGCGCAGGGAACTTGCCGACTGGGCAGAGGAAAAGGCCATAGAAATAATTTCGGCTACATCGGCCAAGGTGGGCTTGAACCTCCTTGAGATGCACGGCCAGGATACCGTCATCGTGGTATCCGACCTCAAGATGCCCGAGATGAAGGGCTCTGATTTTCTTTTGGAAGTAAAGGCCAAGTATCCCCACATTGTCACTATGCTCCTAACCGGTTTCTCGGAGACGGAAGAAGTGGTAAAGGCGGTGTCGGCCGGCATTTTTACCTACATGCTCAAACCCTGGGACTCCGCCAACCTTTTGGCGGAGATACAGAAAGCGTACCGGCACGGCGAAGTGCTCAGGCAAAACGCGGGCTACCTCAAGATGGTGGAGGAAGAACTGCGCTGGGCGGGGGAAATGCAAAAGACTATTTTGAAGCCGAATTTGCCGAGGTCCGACGGGGTGGAATTCAGGGCCAGTTACCGCCCTGTAACCGGGCTCTACTGCGGCGGCGATTATTACGACGTAATTTTCCTGAGCAACGACCGCTACCTGATCCTTATCGGCGATGTCGCCGGCCATGGCGTAAAGGCGGCCTTCGTAACCGGCATACTCAAGGCGGTTATTTTTCCCGAATACGTGCGCTCCTTCATAGGCAAGGAATTTTCGCCCGGTCTTTTCCTTTCCTGGCTCAACGACAGGATGAACTTCGAGTTTCGCAGTACCTCCAACATGATAATAACTTTTTTTGCCGGCGTCCTTGACCTTAAGGCCGGCTACTTCAATTACGCGAACGCGGGGCACAATCACCCTTTCCTCGTGCGCGGAGGAGTTCCTACCGAGCTGATGATGTCCGGCACGGGGCTCGGCTTTTCGCAGTCGGTAACCTACGCGGAACTCGGCGTCAAGATAAAAAAAGACGACCAGCTTGTCTTATATACGGATGGTCTTATCGAAATAGCCTGTTCGGAAAAAAAGGATCCCATCAAGATCAAGCCGCTTTTGGAATGCGTAAAAGTCGGGGAGGAGTACCATAAACGCCTTTTTGACACTGCTTTGGCCAATGCGGAGGAGAATGCGTTTACCGATGACGTGACCATCGTTACCGCCCGCATTTTATAAGCCATGGATACCGAAAGCGCGATTGCCAGAATATTCGCACAGTATCCGCCCAGGACGGTGTATAGTTTCAAGGATGCCTCCGGTTATATTTTATATATTTTCGGATCCATGGATCTTAAGTACTCGACGGACCTCCAGGAACTCCTCCTTTGGATGGTGGAGAACCAGGAAGGGCAGTCCCGGCTTATCGTGGATCTAAAAGGCGTGGATTATATTTCTTCCACCGGCATAGGCGCCCTGACCAACGCGATGATACAGGCAAAAAAAAGGGGACTCGCGTTTTTGCTTAGAAACATACAGGCAAACGTGCGCGCGGTATTCGTGCTCCTGGGGCTGATGGGATTTTTCGACGAGGAAAAAACCGATGAATAGCGAAATCGTAAACGACCATGACCTGGAATGGGACAAGCGCCTCAAAATATATTCGCTTCTTACGGACCTATGCAGGATATACGCAAAGGATGAATCCGAGAGCGCCAATATCGCGGCCATCGACACGATCGGGCAAACGTTCAAAGCATCGACCGGTGCGATTTTCTACAGGAACGGCAAAGGGGAATTCCGCGTATGCCTGGCGGGGACGAAGTTCCCGATAAGCATCCCGGAAAAACGCTGGAAGGACTGCGTGGATTCCCACAGCGGAAACGAGGGCGAAGCGAGTTTCGGACCCTGGTCCTTGCCGGCCCTGGAGAAAAGGCTGCCATTCTGGATATCGACGCGACTGTATCTTGCCGCCGACGAGGGAGGATACGTGTTTTTAGGAAGGGAATCCGGAAAATGGCTGGACGATGACATCAAATTCCTTTCGTCCATTAGAATTACCATTGCGCCGATAATCGAGATTCGCCATCAGCGGGGCCTCGAGGAACATAAGAGAAAAGAAGCCGAACTGCTGCTCGCCGCCAACGAAAGCCGCCTGCGGGATCTGTTCGAAGGCTCCCGGGACATGATCTACATGGTCGACGGCAGCGATGTAATCACGGATATAAACGCCGCGGGACCGCTTATGCTCGGATATCAAGGAAAGGCGGACATGATAGGCAAGCCGTTTTCCGCTTTTTTTCAGAATCCGGGCGACCGGTCTTTTTTCTTTAAAAAGATACTTGCCAACGGCTATATAGACGATTGCGAGATAATGCTGGCAAAGTCGGACGGCGTTACTATTTTTTGCCTTGAAACGGCGCATGTCATCAAAGACTCGGCGGGAAAGGTCTGCGAGCTTCAGGGCATAGTAAAGGACATAAGCGAGCGCATAGAATCCGAGCGGGACCAATGGAAAATGAACCTGGAACTGGCCGACGCGAACCTGAAGCTGCAGCAGACGCAAGTGCTCATGGTTCAGCAGGAGAAGCTTGCCTCCATCGGCCAGCTTGCAGCGGGCGTTGCCCACGAAATCAATAATCCTCTGGGCTTTCTCATGAGCAACCATGCGGTATTGGAAAAGTACTTCCTGAAAGTACAGGCTGCCTGGCTTGAGGCATCGGCAGCTCTTTCCCCGACTTTGGCGGAGTTCGGGGAAAAAGCAAAGCTAAGCCGTTTTTTTTCGGAATCAGTTTCCATTTTCGCGGAATCCCGGGACGGATTCGACCGCATCGCGAGAATCGTGGGCAACCTGAAGGCCTTTTCCAGGATAGACAAGACGGACGCGTTCGAGTCTTTCGACTTGAATGCGGGCATAGACAGCACGCTGGTAGTAGTCTGGAACGAGATAAAATATGTGGCGGACGTAGTAAAGAAATTCGGAGTTCTGCCCCCCATCAAGGCCAAGGGAAGCGAGATAAACCAGGTTGTCCTCAATATAGTCATGAACGCGGCTCAGGCGCTGGGAGGAAGCGGCGGAGGTCGGAAAGGCTTGATCGAGATTGCCACGAGGGTGGACGGCGATAAGGTTGTCATCTCCGTTAAGGACAATGGGCCTGGAATCCCTAAAAACATCCAGAATAAAATCTTCGATCCATTTTTTACCACGAAGGAGCCGGGAAAGGGAACGGGCTTGGGTTTAAGCATATCCTACGATATAATCGTAAACAAGCACAAAGGGTCTTTTTGGGTAGAATCCGATACGGGCAAAGGCAGCACTTTTTTTATAGCACTGCCCGTGGCGGGGCCGGCGACGCCGGAAACCCGCGACTCTGATATAATAAAATAACCAAAATATTTTAGCAGGCTGTTGGAAAAGCAACAAGCTTTTTCAGCAGCCTGTTAGGGCTTCAGCGCAAGGTCTCGGGCTCTCCGACTATCTCCAAGCCGGCCTTTCGCGCCTCTCCTTCGAAGAGAAGGCTGCCTTTTTCGAACCAGCGTATGCGCAAGCTCGCGTCCACGCTTTCCGCTATCCTCCGGGATAGCGTTCCGTGCAGCGGTGCCCGGAGTATGCCTCCGCGTGCGCGCGTTGCGTCCACCTCGATTCTTAAGCCTTTCCTTTCCACCGTAAGGCGCACGCGTTTTTCGTCGAGTTCCAGGGAGCTGATTTTTGCGCCGGTATAGCTGGCCTCGCGTCGGATCTTGCCGTCGATAAGCGCCACCAGGAGGAATCCGTTGAAGGCCGATCCAAGCCAGGGCACCCGGGCCAACGACAGCATGAATGAATTCCCGGGCAAGGCGAAATTGTTGGATTGCATCCATATCCAGCTTTGGGGCATGGAGCTGCCCCAGTCTTTTTCCGCATAGCCGCGGCCTCCGGAAAAATCGACGGTACGCGAGGCGGTCACGATGCTGCCTTCCAGCAGGTGGTCGGCTGAGACTAGCCCGTGCCTGCATTCCATAAAAGGGGCAAAGCTGAACGGACCCATAACGCCAGGCGAAAAAAGCCGAAAAGGAAAAGGCTTGGGAGAACTGAACCGGATTGAACCTTTGATTCCCCCCTCAGGACCGCCGGATTCAAGTCCTGGCAGATCCAGTTCGATGCCTTGGCTCGAAAAAAGGTTTTGGCCGATCCGTACCGATAAGCGGGATGTTTCTGCATGGAAGGCTTCCGGAGGGTATTGGAACCACCACGTTGCGCCGGTTTTTCCTTCTATTGCCTGTATAAAAGAATAATCCTCGCCGTGCCTGCCTCCCCTGGAAATACCTGCGATAAAGGACCAGGCTTCGTCCAGCCCGGCGCTTACCTGCTTGAAATACCAGCCCTCGAAATAATTGCGGCTGCGATTCTTACCTTGATAGACTTCCGGTTTCCATAAGGGCATGTGCTTTCCTTCGCTTTCGTTACAAGAATATACTGATTTTTTTTTGTGCAAGGCAATGGCGGCGTTTTTGGCCATACTTGGTTTTTATTGGGGAGGCGCGCTATATTTCTCCCTGTCTTCCGCTCAATGCGCGGATGCGAGGAGTTTTTCATGAAGCGTTTCCTAGCAGGTTTTTCTTTTGCAGTGTTTCTTGTTGCCTGCCAGAACACCCCCCGATTCACCGACGACGAAACACCAATCGTCCCCGGAACGGTATCACCGGCGCCGCAAACGCGCGGAGCCAACATTACCTTCAACAGCGATACCTACCTCACCTTGACGGAAAGCGCCTTCGATACCTGGCAGAGCTGGGGTATAAATTTATTGCGCTTTACCTTCGACAAGGACGATTTTTTCAACGCGTTTTCGAACCCTCCTACCGCAGGAGATATATGGATTCCCTATGCGGCAAATTTATTACAGCTCGAAAAAATACTGGGCTGGATGAAGGCTCGGGGTATGAAGGCCATGATAAGCCTGGACCATATCTGGGGAGACGACCACAACTCGCAGGCCATGTGGGCCAGCGGCGGCAACAACTCATACCTCCAGCACCGTATCGACTTGTGCGGAGCAATGGCGACTTGGATCTATGGCAATGGATTTTCCGCTACGGTTCAGTATCTTGAACCGTGGAACGAGCCCTACCCTTGTAATGCGGAGCATTACAAGGATAAATTCCTGCCGGATGCAATCGCCGCAATCAGGGCCAGCGGGTTTCCCGGCGTGACCATCAGCATCATGCCGCCCCATGACTGGGGCCTGCTGTGGGGGTTTGAGGGGTGGGACGGCATAAGCGATTCCGGAGTAATCGATTCCAACGTCATCTATAGCACGCATATTTACGCGCCGCAGACTTATACCCACCAGGGCGTGTTGTCCGGCTATCCGTATTTGAGCACCGGCTGGCCGGGATACTATAAAAATTATCCCAGCGACCCTGCCGCCACCTATTCGGATATGGACGCAGGCAGGGCTTTGACGGACGTAATCGTAGACTTTGAGGTGCGGGCTGGAAAAGAAGTCATCGTCACCGAGTTCGGCGTGGCTCGCTGGGCGATAGGCTCCGGTCTGTGGGCACGCGACCTGATATCCATAATGGAAGAAAGCGGTATCGGCTGGATGTACCACAGCATCGCGGGCTGGAACGGCTGGAATCCAAGCTTCAAGGCATCCGACCCCGAGAGCAAAATGGTATTCGGCCGGGGCAGCCCGACGCTCGATCTGCTTAAATACTACTGGGGGCAATAAAGCGCCAAACTCTTTGTTGCCCCGAGCAACAAGGGGTGCTATAGTGCTTGCATGAAAACCTTAGCAATGTTCAGGGCAGCCTCGGATTCAGGCGCCGTTCAGGGACCCGAGTGGGATTTAAGCCCGGAGTATCCTTCCATCGATTCCAATCAGTTCAAGGCCGACTTTTCCGCCCTCGAGGCGGCTATTGCCGCTCTTGTGGAGCAGGGCAAGGCCATCGGCTCCCGCGTGGCTTCCGCGGCATCGCTTGAGCCGCAGAAGGATGCGGCTTTTCTGACCCAGTGCAGGCAGTTCGCACCTGCCCTGGAGCATGCGCAAATTCTCTATGGAAACCTGGCCACCTACACGGGCTGCGTCTCCAGTACCGACGGCTCCAACGCCGCGGCCAAGACGATGAGAGGTATCCTGGACGGTCTGGGGTCCCGCCTAAGTTCAGGGTCGGCCGCGTTCATGCTGGTGCTTACGCTTGCCACCGACGCCTTCGTGGACGCGTTTTGCGCTGCCCCCGAAACTAAGGCTCTGCGCTTTATGCTTGATCAGGCGCGTAAACTCCGCAACCGCACCCTGAGCCTGGATGTGGAACGCTCGCTGTCCACCTTGGGTCCTGACGGTTACCTAGCCTGGGGAAACCTGTACGATAACCTTACGGGAACGGTTCGCTGTGTCATAAAAATGCCCGACGGCAGCGAGAAAACCACGGGGCTCTCGGGTGCCGCCAGCCGGCTCAAAGGCGCGGACCGCGCCGTGCGCGAAGCCGCATGGCGGGCTATAAACACGGCCATGGCAGGCAACCAGGAAGCCTTTGCCGCGATACTCAATTCCATATCCGGCTGGCGCTATGCCGAAGCGGGTATGCGCTCGCACAAGGAACCGGTGCATTTCCTGGACAGCGCGCTGCACCAGAGCCGCATAAGAGCCGCTACCTTGGATACGCTTATGGGGGTGCTCAAGGAATCGCGAGAGCTTGGCCGGGAGGCGTTGCGCCTGCAAGCAAAAGCATACGGCGTCGAGCGCCTCGGCCCCTGGGATACGCTTGCTCCAGCGCCTGCATTGGGCGGTAAAGAAACCGCCATTCCCTTTGCGCAAGGCCTGGCCACCGTTCGCAGGGCTTACGCCTCCATCGACGAGTCCATGGGAGACTTCGTAGATTCCATGAGCGCCAAGCGCCGCATCGAAGGCCGCGTGATGGACGGCAAACGCCCGGGCGCTTTTTGCACCGAGTTTCCCCGAAGCCGCAACCCCTTCGTGTACACCACCTACCGCGGCGCTCTGTCCGAGCTTTCCACGCTGTCGCACGAGCTGGGACATGCCTACCACTGCGAGGTGATGCGCGACATCCCCATGGCTGAATCCGAGTACCCGATGACCCTTGCCGAAACCGCCAGCACCTTCGCCGAGACCGTGCTGGGTGAAATTCTCGTCGCCGAGGCAAAGGACGAGTCTTCGC
>JANNSO010000136.1:0-39132 GCA_031402655.1 Spirochaetota bacterium
GTTGAAAAACCTCGGATGAGGATTTTCAACACTTCCAAAATGTAACATTACCGGAGCATTTGTAATCAAATGCGAGGAATGTTTAAGGTTGTTGGAAAAGCCACAAGCTTTTTCAACAGCCTGCTAAGGAGGACCTCGATAAGCAGCACGGTTATTTGAGGTTCCCTTATTGTTTGGCACAGGCAAGTGCCTGGCATCCCCAGCGCAAAACCCAAAGCGGCCGGAATAGAACGCTTCCGCACCGTCCCGACGGGCACAAGCTCCGGGATGCCGCTTGTCAGCAGCCTACCAGGGACGGCAAACTCACGGCCAGCTGCATGATAATCTCGAAAGCCGGCAACGTAGCGGTGAGCGCTTGTGCTTTTTGCTAGTTTTCCTACCGGGGGACAAAGGCTAGCAGCCTTCGGAGACGAAAGCCAGTACCGCGGCCTCTATCTCGCCGCGCACGCGCCGTACGCCGGCCATAATATTTTCATCACTTCCCGTAAAGCCCGATGGATCGTCGAAGGGCCAATGGACAATTCTTGACAATCCCGGAAAAACCGGACAACGTTCGGCGGCATCCTTGGAGCACACCGTTACGACCACATCGTACGTCCTGCCGGCTTTCCGGAGATCGAATACGCTCTTCGTCGAATTTCCCGCGATGTCGATGCCCAGTTCCATCATCGCGCGCACGACGTAGGGATTAAGCACACCCGGTTCGAGCCCTGCGCTTTCCGATTCGAAGCGGGCTCCGCCGTGCTTCTGCAGGAATGCCCGGGCCATCTGGCTGCGGGCCGAGTTGTGGACGCATAAAAACAATACTTTGGTCATGTAGAGGTACTCCCCGTATTCCGTAAATGCATAATTCCACTTGGCAAAAATTAGAATCCCGCCATGCCGACCTATTCTAAAGAGAGAACTTACTCCTGGTTGCCCCGGCGATCTTTACGAGTGAACGCATGACGGGCACCTCGACAAGCACGCCTACAACCGTCGCCAATACGGCTCCAGAAGTCAGGCCAAACAGGCTGATGGCTACGGCGACCGCAAGCTCAAAGAAATTCGACGCTCCTATCATGCCCGCCGGAGCGGCTATCGCGTAGGGAATTTTCCAAGCCTTCGCCCATCCATAGCCGATAAAGAAAATCAGGTAGGTCTGGATAACGAGGGGTATCGCGATAAGCACGATAGCCAAAGGATTCGTTAATATTACTTTACCCTGGAAGGCAAACAGGATTACGAGCGTCAGCAAAAGCCCGCCCTCGGTAAAACCGTCGAACTTCTTGAGAAACGTTTCCTCGAACCAGTCTCTGCCTCTTTTTTTTATGAAGCTCGACCTGGTTAAAGCGCCACATCCCATGGGTATGACCACGAACAGCACCACCGACAGGATAAGCGTATCCCAGGGTACGCGCACATCGCTTATGCCAAGGAGAAAAGCCACGATCGGCGTAAACGCGAACAGGATTACAAGGTCGTTTGCAGCGACTTGAACGACCGTATAGGCAGGATCTCCGCCGGATAGATGGCTCCAAACGAAAACCATGGCCGTGCAGGGCGCCGCGCCCAGGAGAACAGCTCCGGCCAGATACTCGGTAGCGAGCGCATCGGGAATAAAAACCTTGAAGGCCACCTTCAAAAAAAACCAGGATATAAGGTACATCGTAAACGGTTTGATGAGCCAGTTGACCACAAGCGTGACAATGAGTCCCTTCGGCTTCCTGCCTGCATTCCTGATGCTGGTAAAATCCACCTTGAGCATCATGGGATAAATCATTAACCAAATGAGGATGGCGACCGGTATGGAGACCCTGGCGTATTCGAACCTGCCGAGGAACGCAGGCACGCCCGGCAGGAAGTAGCCGACAGCCACGCCGAAAAGGATGCATAAAAGTACCCAAATAGAAAGATATCGCGCGAAAAACCCCAGTTTAACGGGAGATGATTCACTCACCCTGACCTCCAATGAAGCACACGTTGACAATGGCTCGCAGCACCTGTATTATTATTGGCATATTTACCAAGAAGGAGAATCCATGGATGTCGATACAAGAGCACGACTCAAGCGTCGGGCGGCAGTACTCAAAGCGCTTGCCCATCCTTCCCGGCTCCTGATCCTGGAAATGCTCGAAGAAAAAAACCGCTGCGTCGGCGAATTTACCGTGGCGATAGGCGATGACATAAGCACGGTATCCAAGCATTTGGCGGTTCTGAAGCGGAGCGGGCTTGTAAAATTCACGAAACATGGAACCTTCAGCGAATATGAGCTTATCTGCGACTGCGTAAGCCATTTGATCGATTGCGTTGAGGAAGGACTGGGCAAGTCTAGGATCTAGAGACCCCCTTGGAGAAGGCGCGCTTTATCGCGACCTTGCCAGAAGCCTGTCGATCTCGGCGTCGCTCAATTCGTAGTGATAGAATATTTTATAGAATTCCTTCGCCTTGGCGGCCAGGTCTCCGCTAAACTCCCGGGGATAGACCAGGGAGCCAAGCCAGAAAATACCCATCAGCCGGTTGACGGCAGGCGGCCTGGCCATCCAGTTATACGGTCCTGCCGGAACCTCGTATACCCGCCCGGCCCTGACTGCGGCCAGGTCCTTCCATAGCGGATCTTTTTTCGCGGCATCGTAGGCACCGTCGGGACCCATGATAAGCATATCCGGGTTCCACAGGAGAAGCTGCTCCATGGTAACCTGGCTGCTGCCCGAACCGCTGCCCGCCTGCATCTGTACCACGTTCTTCGCGCCGATCAACTCGATGACGTCCGCATGGATCGAGCCGGCGGGATTGGTGTTGAGGCCGGTAAGGCCCTCGCCGTAATATATCCTTACTTTTTTTGCGTCGGGAACGGATGCCCCCAGGCGCTTCGCCCCGTCGACGGCCGCGGCGCAGTAGCGCGACAGGATTTCAGCGGCCGCCTTTTCGCCGCTAAGCTCGCCGAGCATCGTATAGGCGCGGGGAAACGTGTCCAGCGTAGCTTCGATGAACACCACGGGGATGCCCAGTTGCCTCTGGATCGCGTCCATGTCTTCCTTGACCGTTTTCTTTGCCTCGCCGATGTCGATTATGACGTCCGGGCGGGCGGCGATGAGGGCTTCCAGGTTCAGGCTGACGTTCTTGCCGTAAAACTGGCCGAATACTGGAAGGTCCCAGTAAGCCTTAGGTGTATAATTCTTAACCAACTGGGGAAGGGCGGAAGCCCAGCCGACGATCCGGTTTGGAACCAGGGAGTACAGAATTATCTGCGCCAGGATTCCCGAGGGGGCTATCCGTTCCAGTTTGAGCGGAACTTCAACCGATCTGCCCGCCGAATCAATGAAAACCCTGGTAGCCTCTTTGGCGGCCTGTGCGGATAATCCCGCTGCGGCAAAAAAAACGATTGCCGCGAGGGCGGTAATCCTGATCACCTGTGAATTTTTCCTGAAGCTATTGTCCATGGCTATTGCTCCTCCGTTTTTTTCCTTTTCACGGTACGCGCCTGGAAAAGGTCTCGGCGGGTACGCATGAACGGAATCTGCTATCTTCATTCCCCTGCAAGGGAAGTATTTTTACCCTGACGCCATAGATCATCTCCATCAGATCCTCGCTGAGGATTTCTGACGGTATCCCTTCCGCGACAATCCTGCCGTCCGCGATGATGACCAGCCTGGATGCCCACAGAAACGCGTGTTCGGGATTATGAGTGGAAAGAATCACCGCGTAGCCTTTTTTCGCGAGGCCGGAAACATGTTCCATGACGCGGACCTGATTGCCGTAATCCAGGTTTGCCGTAGGTTCGTCCATGACCAGAACCTTGGCGTTTTGGGCAAGCGCGCGGGCGATAAGCACTAGCTGCCGCTCGCCTCCGCTTATGTGGGCATAGCTGCGATGAGCCAAATGACCGATGCCCAGAACCTGGAGTTGCGCCAGGGCTGCGGCTTCGTCCTGCGGGCGAGGTGTGGAAAAAAGCCCGCGAGAGCCGGTTACGCCCATCAATACTACCTCCAGCGAGGAATAATCGAAGACCGCCTCGTGGGCCTGCGGGATATACGCTATTTTTTTGGACAAGTCGGAACCGCTCATGGAGCGGAGCTCGATTCCATCAAGGCGTATCGATCCTTTATAGCCGCGGAGCAAGGACAATACGCAGCGGAACAAGGTGCTTTTCCCCGCGCCGTTTGGACCGAGCACGCAGACAAGCTCCCCTTCTCCGAAAACCAGGGACAGGTCCGCCAGCGCGCGCCTGCCCCCGATCGCGCCGTACGTGTACGATACGCCTTTTAGTTCGAGGCTCACATCTGCGCCTTTGCCCTGCGAAGCAGGTAAAGAAAAAACGGCGCGCCGATAAAGGCGGTAAGGATACCCAGGGGAATCTCGGTCGTGGTGACGAGCCGGGCAAGATCGTCCACGAGCACCAGGAACGTGGCTCCGAGCAGCATGGAGGCGGGCAGAAGTTTCCGGTAATCGCTGCCCACGAGCATGCGCGCCAGGTGGGGAATTACCAGGCCTATCCAGCCGATCATGCCGCTTATCGATACGCTCGCGGCGGTTGCCAGGGTTGCGCCGGCAATGACGAGCCTGCGGGCAAGGGAGACGTCGGTTCCCAAGGCCTTGGCTTCCTCGTCGCCCATGGCCAGGAAATTAAGCCGCCAGCGCAAGAGAAAAAGAAGCAGTAAAGAAATAATAATTAACGGTGCGGCGAACAGCAGATCGCTTTCCCGCACCGCGGCCAGGCTGCCCATGAGCCAATAGGTGATGGCCGGGAGAACGTTGTTGGGGTCGGCTACCAGCTTTAAAAAAGACGTGGCGGAGGAAAAAAGGGAGCCGGCGACGATGCCGCACAAAACCAGGGCGAGCGTGGTATCGCCTTTGAGCCTGGCGCCGAAAATTCCCACGAGCAGCGCCGCTACCAAGCCGAATCCGAAAGAAGCAAGTGAGATTCCCAATGCTCCCAGCGAGAGGGAAATACCCATGGCCGCTCCGAAACCCGCCCCTGCGGACACGCCCAAAACATCGGGGGACACCAGAGGATTCCTGAATAATCCCTGAAAAGCCGCACCGGCGGCTGACAGCGCGGCGCCTACAAGCGCAGCCGCCAGCACCCGCGGCAGGCGCACCCTAAACAAAACCGTTTCGACCTGCGCCTCCCAGCTTCGCTCCAGCGGAATTATCCGCGAAACCATGACGCGGAGCACTGTTCCCGGTTTTATCGGGTACCGGCCAAGCGAGCATGAAACTACAAAGCTGACGCAAAAGGCCAGCGAGAGAAACAGGATGATTGCGCCTGATTTTCGAGCATCTATACTCACCCGGTGAGTATAGATGCTTTTTTACTGGATTGTCAAATAATTTCGCTGCTTCAAAGATTAAACGCCTGGAATATTAAGCGATACTTCGCTTTTGAGCCAGGCAAGAAGGGCGCGCAGCTGATTCAGGCGAAAACTTGTCCCCAGGCGGTTGAATTTGTCATCTGCGGCAGAACCTGCCGGCGCGACCTTAAGCTCACGCTCCAGTTGCCGCAACTCTTCCTCGACCTTAGCCACCTGAGCCTTGAGTAGTTCCGCCGGGTTTCTCTTGGAAAGAAATTCCGCAAAAAACAGCCTTGTCACGAATTCAAGCCTGATCATCCTGGCGCTCGACGCAGAGGCTTCCTCCAGCCAGGCATCGAAGCGAAGCCTGCCAGACCCGGTAAGGGAAAAACTCCGGCGCCCCGGACCGCCCGATTCACTGAGGATGGTACCCAAAATAAGCGCGCGAGCCTCAAGCCGCTTCAGGGTCGCGTACAGTTGGCTTTGGCTGATATGCCACACCCGGCCCAGATGCAGCTCGAACTGCCTGTAAAGGTCGTAACCGTGCGTGCTTCCCGCGGTCAGGAAACCAAGCACGATGAACTCCGGGCGTGCGTCCGAGATCTGATGTTTAATTTTTGTAATACGATGGACCATGCCCCGAAGTCCTAGTTATACGCCGGGCGAATGCTCGCCGCGCCGTTCTTCGCCATTCCCTCGCCTGCGTATCCGATTTCGCCGATTCTACCCTCGTTGCCCACGGCGCGCCCCCTATCGATTAAACCAGTGTATGACGAAATTTCCTGCTGTGCAAGCACGGCGTTTAATATTCGCCCGCCTTTTCCAAAGGCGAGCCTTGACCATAGGCGACGCCTTGAGTATATTTGCGAATGATTTGCAAATATATGCAAACAGTTCGCAAAATCGATTCCAGAGGTTCCCGATGAAAACAGTTCGATTTTCAATTCCATTGATTATTCTGATTGCGCTTGTGTTGCCTGCGTTTCTGTCCTGCGCCAAAAATACTCCTGCCCCATCGGGAGGCAAGCCTATCGTAATCGTAAGCGTTATGCCGCAAGCCTACTTCGTGCAGCGGATCGCAGGCGACAGGATAAGCGTCGTCGTTTTGGTGGGAAAAGGCCAGGATCCGCACTCCTACGAACCCCGCCCCCGGCAGATGGCGGAGGTTTCCAAAGCGTCTTTGTGGCTTACCATCGGCGTGGAATTCGAGAAGGCCCTCGTGCGCAAAGTATCGTCGCTGTATCCGAATTTAACTATCGCGGACACAAGCACGGGAGTCGTATTCAGGCAGCTCGAGTCTCACGCCCATGAAGGCGAATCTGCGCAGGCAGGCGGAGAAATCGAGGCCGGAAGCGCCACCGACCCGCACATTTGGCTGGGCAGGCAGGCCGTCAAGGCGATGGCGCTGAGTATTAGTTCCGCTCTTGGTCGAATTGATCCCGCAGGCGCGGCGGATTACCGGCGCAACGCCCTGGCTTTTACCGCCGACGTGGACAAGGCATACGACAGCATCTCAAGCGAGCTTACCGCGCTTCGCGGAAAACGGGTATTCGTCTACCATCCGGCGTTCGGCTACTTTCTGGACGAATTCGGCATCGCTCAGGAAGCGGTGGAGACCGGCGGAAAGGAACCTACCCAGAAAGCGCTGGCCGCGCTCATCGGCGAGGCCAGGGCCGACGGCGCCAAGGTTATTTTCGTGCAGGCGCAGTTTCCCTCCAGCGCGGCCGAAACCGTCGCCGGTGCAATCGGCGGCGTTGTGCTAAGAATCGATCCGCTGGCCGAAGACTGGCTCGCAAATATAGTCCGCCTGGGCGATGCGCTCAAGGAGGCAATACCATGAAAACTCAAATAGCCGATGCAGCCACCATAGCCATCAGGTTCGATGACGTATCATTTTCGTACGCCGAGCAGCGAGTATTGGACGGCGCACGCTTCCATATCCATGCTGGCGAGTTCGCGGCGCTCGTGGGTCCCAACGGCGCGGGCAAGACAAGCGTGCTGAGGCTGATACTCGGGATTTCCAAGCCTTCTGCCGGCACCATATCCGTATTGGGCCGTTCACCGGAAGCCGCGCGGCAATCCATCGGCTACGTGCCCCAGCACGCATCCTTCGACACGGCCTTCCCCATCTCGGTGGCCGAGGTCGTGCGCATGGGATGCATTACCCGGGGCAGGCGGCGTTACGCCGGGCAGGACAACGCGGCCGTGCTGCAGGCTTTGGAAAAGGCCGACGTGGCCGATCTGGCCAAGCGGCCGTATACCGCGCTGTCAGGCGGTCAAAGGCGCAGGGTGCTCGTAGCCAGGGCGCTGGCCTCCCAGCCGAGCCTCCTCATCCTGGACGAGCCTACGGCCAACATGGACGCCGAAAGTGAAACGCGTTTCTTCAAGACCCTGGCCGCGCTTAAAGGCAAAGCTACGGTACTCATCGTGACCCACGACACGGGCTTCGTCTCCGCTCTAACCGACTCGGTGTATTGCGTCGGCGAGAGAGGCGCAGGCAGAAGCGTCGTGCGTCATCAAGCAATGCCCGCCAGCCACGCGGCCAACGAACAATACGGCGGGCAGGCGCTGCAAGTGCTGCACGATACCGAGCTGCCTGAGGATTCTTGCTGCTTGGAGAAAATAAAATCATGAACGGCTATATAGCGGCACTGCTGGACCCCTCGATGCCTTTCGTTCGCAACGCGCTCGTCGCTGGGCTGCTTTCTTCTATATTGTTCGGCACCCTTGGCGCGGTGGTTACGGTAAAGCGCATCTCGGGACTTGCCGGCGCCATATCGCACGCGGTACTCGGCGGCATAGGCATGGCATTATATTTGTCCGCATCCAAACTCGTGCCCGGCTTTCCGCCCATACTGGGCGCCCTCATCTTCGCCATCCTTTCCGCCGTGATAATAGGCTTCGTGTCGCTCAAGGCAAAGGGGCGGGTGGATACCGTCATAAACGCGCTCTGGGTAATAGGCATGAGCATCGGCGTGCTCTTTATCGCCAAGACGCCAGGCTACGCCGACCCGATGAGCTACCTGTTCGGCAACATACTACTCGTTTCGCGGGAAGACCTTATACTGCTGGCGATACTCGACGTGCTCGTACTGTTTCTGGCATGGCGTTTCTATCCCCAAATCGAGGCCAGCGCCTTCGATGAGGAATTTGCAAGGGTGCGCGGCGTTCCCACCGACCTTATTTTCCTGTCGATACTCGCGGTAACGGCCGTTGCCATCGTTCTCCTGCAAACCTTCGTGGGCATCGTGATGGTAATAGCCATGCTTACCCTGCCCTCGGGCACCGCCGGGTTCGCAGCCAGGAATCTGGCCTCCATGATGGTGGGGGGCACCATCCTGTCCGCCGTATTTACCGCGGCCGGCCTCGCCGCCAGCTGGTCTTTGGACATGCCCGCAGGCGCGGTGGTCGTGGTTATCTCCGGCGCCAGCTTCCTTGCGGTATCGGCCATCGTTGCCGCGCTCGCCCGGCGCAGGCAGGCAAGACCCCCGGCTGTCCCTACCCGGACCGCGCCGTGACGAAAGCCAGAACGGCAGTGCAGGAAACCCTCGAAGCGGCCGGCGAACCGCTCTCGGCCGCCGATGTAGTAACCCGCTGCGGGAATTCCTGCGACCAGGCGACGGTATACCGCGCCCTCCACTACCTGGAAGACATCGGACAGGCCGAATCCTTCGTACTCCATTGCCGCGAGCACGGGGTAGAGCGCTATTATTCATCCAGCGCCTCACAGCACCGCCACTGGTTCCACTGCGAATCCTGTCACCGCTTCATAGACCTGGGCGCATGCAAAATCGGGGGCATCGTAAGCGCGGTCGAAAGCGACCTGGACATAAAGGTTACGAGGCATACGCTCTACCTGACGGGGGTGTGCAAAGGGTGCCGTTGAATACGGTAACTGCAGGTTTTGGAGCTCCCCCTATTTCGATTCGGCGTTATTTCCTCGACTCAGGCTTTTCCCCGTGCTAGATTGAAGGTATGGAAAAAATCCAGTTTTCTATCGCATCGGGCATGGCCGGGATAGATCAAAAATCGTGGGATTCCCTTGCCGACCGATATGACTCACCGTTCCTGCGCTGGGGATTCCTGGCTTTGCTTGAAGCATCGGGTTCCATATGCGGCGATACGGGCTGGCTTCCCGCTCATGTCCTCGCGAAAAGGGCAGGGCAGCTTGTGGCCGCAGCACCTTTTTACCTGCGTTCCCATTCCATGGGGGATTTCGTTTTCGATTTTTCCGTGGCCCAGGCCGCCCAATCCATTGCTGCGCCGTATTACCCGAAGCTGGTAGGCGTGGTTCCCCTGACTCCGGTTCCGGTCTGGAGGGTTATGACAGCGGCGGGTGACGAAGCCATTGCATCTTTCCTGCTGGAATTCGCCGAAGATTTCGCCAGGAGTTCAAAGGCAGGCGGTATCCATTATTTATGGGTAGATCCGGAATTCGAAGCTCTGGCGGGTAATGATATCCGCGTAGAATGGAAGCACCAGGGGTATAAATGGGTCAATGATGATTATGCCGATTTTTTAGGATTCCTTGCCTCCTTCAGCAAGAATATGCGCCGGAACATCCTGAGGGAAAGAAAATCGATTGCCGCGGAAGGTATTGAAACCCGCATAATAAGTCCGGCTGAAGCGACGCAAGATTTGCTTGCGACCATGAATTTGTATTACGAAAATACCAATCAGAAGTTTTTCCCCTGGGACGCTAAATTCCTTACTCCCTCGTTTTTTTCGATGCTGCCGCAGTATATGCCAAACGGTTGGCTGCTTTCCGCCGCTTATGAACCGGGAAACCCGGTTCCCCTGGCACTTGCGCTACTGTTCGAAGGCAGTAAAGAACTGTACGGGCGTTACTGGGGATGCTCGCGCGATATCGATTCGCTGCATTTTGAGCTGTGCTATTATCGCCCCATCGAGTACGCGATACAAACAGGCCTCGCTTTTTTCGATCCGGGGATGGGTGGCCAGCATAAGGCCAGGCGAGGTTTTAAATCGACTCTCAGCTCGTCGTTTCACTACGTTTTCGACCGGAGGATCTCGAGGGCCCTGCGGGAGGCGCTTGTGAGCGCAAACCGGGAAGAGGCCGCTCTTGCCCAGGGTCTTGACGAAGAATTGCCTTTTAAGGATATTCCCGGCATTAAGTCCGGGCAGCCGATTGCGGATCAGGGAGAACGACATGGCCCACAGTACTCTTAAATCAAGTTATCAAAAACTAACGGACAGGCTCAACCAGTTTCCCCAGGGTGCCCCGCCCTCGGATCTGCTTTATGCCATTCTCAGGGTTTTGTTTTCCGAAAAAGAAGCGGGCCTTGTTTCCCTGCTTCCCATCAAGCCCTTCGATACGGCCAAGGCCGCCTTGCTCTGGCATCTGGAAAAGGGAGAGGCTCAAAAGATCCTGGATGAACTCGCGAGCAGGGCAATCCTCATGGACATAGTGCGCGATGATGGAACCGCTATATATTGCCTGCCTCCGCCGATGGCTGGATTTTTTGAATTTTCGCTTATGCGCATCCGAAACGACATCGACCAGAGGGCGTTGTCGGAATTGTTTCATCAATACATGAATGTGGAGGAAGATTTCATAAAGGCGCTGTTTGCCGATGGCATAACCCAGTTGGGACGCGTTTTTATCCAGGAGCCGCAGATTCCCCAAGATCCCGTGCTCGAGGTTCTGGATTATGAGTTGGCAAGCGGAGTCATCCGAAGCGCGTCGCACATAGGAGTGGGAATGTGCTATTGCCGCCACAAGATGTCCCATGCGGGTACCGTTTGCGACGCTCCCATGGATATCTGCATGACCTTCAACTCCACGGCGGCATCTCTTGTTAAATACGGTCACGCGCAAGCCATCGATGCTGCGGAATGCATAAAATTGCTGGATAAGGCATACGAGCATAATCTTGTGCAATTTGGCGAGAACGTGCAAAGGAAGGTGGCGTTTATTTGCAACTGCTGCGGCTGCTGCTGCGAAGCTCTTCTCGCCCAAAGGCGTTTCGGCTCCCTTCATCCGGTCCAGACCAGCAATTTTATTCCCCTCGTAAACGCAGATCTCTGCACCGGCTGCGGGAAATGCGTCAATGCTTGCCCCATCGCGGCCGTAGCCCTCGTTACGGCACGGGATCCCAGGCGGCCATCGCGAAGAACGGCCAAAATCCTAACGGACATATGCCTAGGCTGCGGCGTCTGCGCTCGAGTGTGCACGGCCGGAGCCCTTGCCATGAAAACCCGCCAGCGCAAGGTTATTACCCCGGTAAGCTCAACCCATCGCGTCGTGCTGATGGCGCTGGAGCGGGGCAAGCTTCAGAATTTGATATTCGACAACAAGGTGCTTTTCAGCCACCGCGCGCTTGCGGCCGTCCTTGGTGTTATATTGAAGTTACCTCCCGTAAAGCAGCTCATGGCGAGCGAACAGATGCGCAGCCGCTATCTTGTGGCGCTGCTTGAGAAAATAAGGCTCTGATACCGGAATTTGCCCTTTGCCAGACTCGCCTGGAGGATTGGAATAGGGAGATAAGGGAAAAGCATGGTTACATTTTCTACGCAGCTCACAGGAGCGATCCTACCTGATACACGATAGCTCCCAAACCCCAGCCCAGGCTCAGCATAAAGCCAACTGCGAACCCCATCCATTTCCAGCCGATTTCCGCCTTGATCGTGGCAAGGGCGGCGAAGCAGGGCGGAATTACCAGGGTAAACAGCATCAGGGCGAAGGCGACGAGGGGGTTGAAGTTCGGGTCGTTCCTCAAGGCGATGCGGAGACTTTCGCTCCCTTTGGCCTCATCGGTCTCATCGGCGCCGACGCGGTACAGGACGCCCAAGGTGGATACGACGATTTCCTTGGCGGCGAATCCGGTAACCGAGGCCACCGCTATCTTCCAATCAAAACCCAGCGGCTTGAAAACCGGCTCTATAAACTTGCCCAGCCTTCCTGCCAGGCTGTGTTCCAGCTTCGCCTCGGCCGCGGAGGCGGAATCCAGACCCTGCGCGTCATAGACGGGAAAGGTGGTAATCGCCCAGATAAGCATCGTCGCGGTGAGTATGGTGGTACCCGCTCTCTTGAGGTAGAACCAGGTCTTTTCCCAGACATGCCAGATTATGCCGCGCAGCGTCGGCGCGCGAAACGGAGGCAGCTCCATCACGAAGGGCGTCGCATCCCCGCGCAGGACGGTTTTCTTCAGCACCCATGCGGATACCAGTGACAGCGCCACGCCGATCCCATAGATAAGCATTACCATCTCGGCCGCCTTTTTTGGAAAAAAGGCCGCAGCCAGAAGCACATGCACGGGAAGCTTGGCGCCGCAGCTCATGAAGGGTATTATAAGGATTGTTACTATTCTGTCACGCCTGCTTTTTAGGGTGCGCGCGGCCATGATGGCGGGAACGGAGCAGCCGAATCCCAGCATCATGGGAAACACCGATTGCCCGTGCAGTCCGAACGCGTGCAGTATCTTGTCGGTCGCGAAGGCGGCTCGCGACATGTAGCCGATGTCCTCCAGTATCGCCAGGAGGAAAAACAATATGACGATAAGCGGAATAAAGGAGAAGACTCCGCCTACTCCCCCGAGTATCGCGTCCACCACCAGGGAGCGCGCGAAGCCCGCTGGAATCAGCGCCGTCGCCAGGGAAGAAAGCCAGCCGAACGCCGTTTCCAGCCAGGCCATGGGAAACGCTCCCAGGGTAAAGGTTATCTTGAATACGGACCAGAGGACCGCCACGAAAATGGGCAGCGCCAGGAATTGGTTCATCACGACTTTGTCTATGGCCTCGGTAAGGGAAAAATCGTGCTTCTTTACTATGCGAACCGATTCCTTCGCCGCACCCCGGATATAGCCGTAGCGCTGTTCCGATACCACGATTTCCGCTTCCCTGCCGTAATGTTTCTCCAGCCACGCGACTGCGCCGCGCGCAAGGGCAAGAATCGCCGCGGCATCGCTGCGGCCTGCAAGCAGCTCCTGGGCATGCGCGTCTTTTTCCAGAAGCTTGACTGCCAGCCACCTGGGGGAGTAGAGCTTCGAGAAAGAGCCGTCAGCGGAAATCGCCTTTTCGAGCGGCATCAACAGATCCTCGATTTCGCCGCCGTAGAGAACGGATCTCCGTTCTTTCGATACGAGGCTTCCGGCAAGGGTTGCATCGATCATATCCAGCAATTCATCGATTCCCTCTCCCCTTGTACCCACCGTTTTTGCCATGGGGATTCCCAGTACCCTGCCCAGTATGCCCGCATCTATATCGATGCCCTTGGCCGCGGCCTCGTCGCTCATGTTCAGCGCTCCGGCAATGGGTATACCCAATTCCTGGAACTGGAGGCACAGGTAGAGGTTTCGCTCCAGGTTGGTGGAATCAAGGACGTCCACGATTACGTCCGGCGCTTCGTCTATCAAAAAATCCCGCGCTACCACTTCGTCGATGGAATAGGCCGTAAGGCTGTAGATTCCAGGAAGGTCGGTAAAGCGATATTCGATACCGTTCCTGATCCGCAGGCCTTCGCGTTTTTCCACGGTGACCCCGGGGTAATTGCCGACCTTATGGTGCGCGCCGGTCAGTGCGTTGAATAACGAGGTTTTGCCCGCGTTCGGGTTCCCCGCAAGCGCGACTTTGACAACTTTCCGCGTATCGCTCATACGCAGGCCTTCAGTGCGGCATTCCAATTGCCGACGGGTTCTATCTCTATCTGCGCAGCCTCGGATCGGCGTATAAGTATATCGTATCCCCGAATGCGCACCTGAAATGGACCGCCAAGGAATCCCCTGCGGATTACTTCACCTTCTACGCCATAGGTAAAACCCATGTCGGCAAGCCTTTTTCCGACTTCCTTGCCGAATTTCACCTTAATTATGCTAAAACGAGCGCCCGCGGGCACGTCCGAAATAACCATAGCATTTCTCCTTTTGTTCAAGGTATATGATAATGATTATCAATATCAATTACAAGGGGGGGGGCTATAATAACCCTGTTGTTGATTTGAGCTTTCCACTATCCAATTTCGACTTCCAATTCGTCCATCACGGGGCAAAAGCCATTGACATGCAGGGTAAATACAGGGTACCGCTAAAAACCAGGTATCTGCTACGAGAGCCAAATTGATACAAAAAAGCTCTAAAGAAATCAGCCTTAAGAGCCAACCTGAGTAAAAACCTGATTCTTGGATGAAATCATCGAAGAAGCTCGGATAAAATGCGCAAGGAGATAAAATGGACATCCTGGCAATAGCGATAATCCTGTTCGCAGTATTGGAAACATCCAATATCATCATGCTTTATTTTACCCCCGGTACAAAACGGGGAAACGGCGCTGGCGTTTTCAACGCATACGAGAAATCAAAAAGCGACCCGGAGACGCACGCACTGATCCGGTACCTGATCAACTGGGTCGCAGGTACCAAGCTTATTTTTATCGCCCTGCTGGTGGTAATTCTTTTTACGGGAAGCTATCTTACCAGGATTTGCAGCGTCGGCTCTCTCATTCTATCCATTTCCAGCTACTTTTGGCGGCTTCATCCGCTAATAAAAAAAATGGATAACGATGGCTATATCACTCCCAGGGGATACTCAAAAACTCTGGGAATAATGATTCTCTGTTTCATGCTGGTCTTTATCGCCGCTTTTATCCTGGGTCTGGCCAAGTTTTAGGCAGGATAAATTTTCCGACTTCCAGGGAGAGCCCACTTAGGCCGGGCTCCATCTGCCCCGTCCGGATTCTTTGGCGTAGTACATTGCCATATCGGCTCTTTTGAGCAGCGTTTCGCTGTCTCCCCCGTCTTTGGGGAACAACGCTATGCCGATGCTTGCGCCGATATAGACGTCTGTACCGTGTATCTCGAATTTTTCTGCAAGGGAATCGATGATTTTTTCGGCGATACGCCCTGAGTCTGCCCCGCACTTGAGCTTGTCCAGGATAATTGTAAACTCGTCGCCCCCTATCCGGGAAACCGTATCCATTTCGCGTACCATAGCCTTGATCCGCGCGGATGCCTTGATGAGGAGATCGTCTCCCGCGGCATGCCCCATCGTGTCGTTAATATTTTTAAAGTGGTCCAGATCCAGAAAGAGAAGCCCTATTATTTCCGCATCCCGTTTCGCGCACACAATGGTGTGTTCAAGGCGGTTTGCGAACAAGGTACGGTTTGGCAGGCCGGTAAGCGGATCATAAAACGCAAGCTGGTGCAGGTTTTCCTCGCCTTGCTTGATAATGCTTATATCGGTGGAAACGCCCACATACTTTTCCGGCTTGTTCGACTCGTCGAATATCGTGGTGATGCTGAGCCATTTAGGATACACTTCGCCGCTCCGCCGCCGGTTCCACACTTCGCCCGACCAATTTCCTTGCGTATTTATGGCCGCCCACATCGCAGCGTAAAAAGCCGAATCATGCCTGTCCGATTTCATGAGCCGCGGGTTATGGCCTATCAATTCATCCCGCGAAAAGCCGGCCATCGTGCATTGCGCGTCGTTGACCTCGGTAATCGTACCGTCCAGATCGGCGACCAGGAAGCCTTCGCTCGCGTTTTCCAATATCCGCCGGTACAATTCCAGGTTATGGTTCGCGGCGGAAAGCGAAGCGGTTCGGGCGGCGACCTGGAGCTCGAGGGTTTCGTTAGATTTCCTGATCTGCGCGTAGGCATATCCCAGTCTCGAATGCATCGCGGATAGCGCTGAGGAAACGCGGCCAATTTCGTCCGAGCGCTTTTCCAGCCCGGAGAACGGTTTCCCGGCTATGCTCGTCGAGTCATCGAGATCGATTTGTTTCAGGATGCTTTCCATAAGCGCAAGGGGCTGGTTAAGCCACCTGGAAAATGCGAACCATGACAGCGCAGCCAGCACTATCGTAAAACACAGCGATACTATCGAGATGGAAATGGATATTTCAGTACCCTTGCGGGTAATGGCGCGATCTGTCGAAGTCCGGATATAAAAAGCCGGGCCTGCGCCCTTTACATTGAACGCCTGGAAGGCATGCATGGCGGTACCTGAGTTTGATACCTCAAGGAATTGCCCCGCAGGTCCAAAGTCCCCGGCTCCCGGAACCTCCGCAGAGCCTGCCGCGAAAAATTCGATGTTCACGCCGGTCTGGACAGACAGCTTCCTTAAAAAATAATCGTCAAAAAATCTACCGACTACCAGAAAGCCGGCAGCCTTTCCTTTGCCGTCGTTCCTCGTTATTGGCGATGACTGGCACAGGATGACGCCGGAGTCGCCGGACAGAAACCTTTCCCCGGCGCTTGCGACGCGCATGAGACCCGGCGTTTCTTGCAGCGAAGGAAGGACCTCTCCATCGGCCTCGAATAATCCCGCGGCCGAAGCATGACCCGAAAAAAGGCAGGTGCCGTCGGCGCTGAAAATCGCGACGAATCCGAGCTTAAGGTTTCCGCACGTTTCAGGGAGGAAATTCGTCTCCGTATATTGTGGATACGTCCCTTGCGAAAAAGCCCAGGTGTCGTCCCACTTGGCGTAATCCAACGCTATCGAGCGCAGATTTTCCGTCTCGCGATCAACAGCGTTGAGGGCACGATTTAAATCCTCGAGGGCAATCATATTTTCGGTCTGTTGAAAACTCGTGGCGGTGAGTATAGCCATCATGGCAAGAAGCCCGAGTAGATACAAACACATCATTATAGCGATGAACAGAGGCAATTTCGTCCTGATTTTCATCATCGCCCCCTTAAGCGCCCTTAAAGTCTGATGCCTTTTACGGGGGATGTCAAGAATTTTATAATAAGGGGAGCTCTGATAACCAACAAGGTTATTAGCAGGCTGTTGAAAAAGCTTGTTGCTTTGTCAACAGCCTTCAACATTCCTCGCATTTGATTACAAATGCTACGGTAATGTTACATTTTGGAAGTGTTGAAAATCCTCATCCGAGGTTTTTCAACACCCTGTTAGAGCTCCCCATAATCTTATTGTAAGCGCGTGCGGGCGATACTCCGGATCAGGGATTCTTGACGGGCTCCTCGAATAGCCAGGTGGAAAGGTATCGCTCCCCCGAGTCGGGCAGTATTACGACGATAATCTTGCCTGCGCTCTGAGGACGCCTGGCCACCTGTTGGGCAGCCCACATAGCCGCGCCTGAGGATATGCCCACGAGAATGCCTTCTTCCCTGGCAAGCCGCCTCGCTTCCGCTCCGGAATCTTCGTGCCTGGCCTGGATTATCTCGGACACGAGGCTTCCGTCGTAGACGCCAGGCACGAAACCCGCGCCAATGCCCTGTATCTTGTGCGGACCCGGCTGCCCCCCCGACAGCACGGGTGAATCCACCGGCTCGACCGCTATGGAAGTGAATGATTTTTTCTTTGCTTTCAGGGCTTTCGTGACACCGCTTATGGTTCCGCCCGTCCCGACCCCGGCTACCAGGATATCTACCCTGCCGTCGGTGTCGTTCCATATTTCCTGGGCCGTTGTGCGCGCATGCACCTCGGGATTCGCGGGATTGTCGAACTGCATGGGCATGAAGGCGCCGGGTGTGGAGGCCAGCAATTCCTGCGCCCTGGCGATTGCGCCTTTCATCCCCTTGGAACCATCCGTAAGGACGAGCTGGGCGCCGTATGCTATAAGAAGTTTACGCCGTTCCATGCTCATTGTTTCGGGCATGGTAAGGATCAGGCGATATCCTTTGGCCGCGGCGATGGCCGCAAGGGCCACACCGGTATTGCCCGAAGTAGGCTCGATAATCACCGAACCCGGCTTTAGTTCGCCGCTCTTCTCGGCCGCCTCTATCATGGCGATGCCGATCCTGTCCTTGACGCTGGAAAAGGGATTGAAAGACTCGAGCTTGGCGAGCACTATGGCGCCGCTTGCCGCGCCTTCCGCCTTTACCCTAACGAGGGGCGTGTTGCCTATAAGCTCCGTAATTTTTTCCGCATACTTCATCGGTAACTCCTATATCGCGTAATCCAAAACTACTCCCGCCACTTCGGCGAGGGTTATGCTTCGTAAATAATCCTTCATGACCGCGTCCAGGCCAAGCCAAACGAGGCGAGTCGGACAGGTGGATGCCCGGCTGCACGTATCCGTATCGCTCGTACACTCAAAGAGGGAAGATCTTCCCTCAAGGGCCTCCACTACCGAAAGCACTGTAATTTCCTCGGGACGACGGGATAAGCGGTAGCCGCCTTTAGCACCGCGCTCGGATCGAACCAAGCCTGCAGCCTTGAGCGGGGTAACGAGTTTGGAAAGATACAGCTCGGGAACTTCCTGCCGCCTTGCAATGCTTCCAATATCTACGGGATCTCCCGAACCGTCCCGTGCCAGGTCCAGCAGCAGGCGAAGGCCATAACGCGATCGTGTTGTAATTGTGTTCATATAATACATCCTTAGTAGACCTAATTAGTCTACTATTCAGAGTAGCAAAAGTCAAGGAAATGCTAATCATGTTGGGAACAAATAGCGGGAAATACCTTGTGCCTTAAGCGCGGCAGTTTTCGCAATGCCCGCCTTTTTCGAACCGCTTCTCGATTTCCTTCGAAGCCTGCGTTAGCGAAAGCCCTCCAAGCGCCGTACAACGCAGGGCCGAAGGCAGGCTCTTGCCGACGCGATCCATTGTTTCAATAACCTCGTCCAGGGGAATGAGCGACTCGAAATCCGCAAGCGCCATGTTAGCGCAGGCAAAGGCGTTACTGGCGGCCATGACGTTTTTTCCCAGGCAGGGAACTTCAACCCGGGCGGCGACCGGGTCGCATATCATGCCCAGGCTGTTCTGGAGCGCCATCGAAGCGGCTCCAAGGGCCTGCGCAACGCTGCCTTGCGCCAGAGTGACCAGAGCTGCAGCCGCCATTCCCGAACCCGAGCCGCACTCTGCCTGGCACCCGCCTATCTCGGCGGAAAACGTTGCGCGCGCCGCGATGAAGACGCCTATAAGCCCCGCGGCCAGCATAGCCTTCGCCATGTCATCGACAGGCAGCGCCATTGCGTGACCCAACCCGATGCATGCGCCCGGAAGACCGCCGCACGAGCCGGCGGTAGGTGCGGCCACTATCACTCCAAACGAGCTTTTCGTTTCCATCATGGCGCTGACGTACAGGATGATTCGGTTGAGCGCTCCGCCGTCCAGGAGGCGGCCGCTCTCCATGAGGGTTTTAAAGCCCCCCGATTGGAATCCCAGAATCCGGTCCGCATACACCGTTCCCGCGAGGCCCTGCGCTATGGAATTTTGCATTATAATTACGATATCGCGCATGTTTTTTAAAACCTGTGCGTGCGGTATCGAGGCTCGTGCGCTTTCGTAGCGCACGGCCAGTTCCCAAAGGGCCAGATTCTTATCGGCATTGTAGCGCAGCATGTCGGCGCAGCTAAGGAAGGGAACGGCGAGGTTCCTGCGCGAAAGCACCGGAAGCACCGGAGCGATGGCCGCGATGCGCCTTATCTTGAAACGCTCACCGAGAGCGGTAAGCGTGCTTTCAGCGAGGGGGTTCTGCGTTTTTATTTCGACGATCTGACCATCGACGGCATTATGCACGTTCATCTCGTCGGACTCGATTATTCCGTCAAGAAAGAGCCGCATTTCATCAGCGCCCGAATCCATGAACACGAGAGTCTCATGATAGTCGCCGGACAGCACCAGCGGGGCGTCGTCAACGGCTATGACCTCTATCATGCCGCCCCCCGTCGATATCGCCACCATGGATACCTGCCAGCGGGCATTCTTGAGAATCAGCCTGTAGGTGTTCGGATGCGGCTCGCCGTTGTCCAGAATCGCTATCGTTGTTCTTATCCCAGCCTGCATGATCAAAGCGGGAGACTGTGCCAGCCGTTCATCGACGGCATCCATGCCGAGCAAGCCGCCGAACATCCCAATGTCCGAGCCCTGGCTCTCATGGGTCGTCGCCAGGGAGCCCTTACTGTCGAACTCGATATACACCTCGTCGAAGTCGCCGCCCATCAGGTCGCGGGCCATTCTTCCGATGCGCAATGCCGCCGCGCAGTGGGAACTCGAGGGACCACGCATGACCGGACCGATAACGTCATTGAAGATACTGGGTATCGACGCAGATCCTTCAGAGTTTTGCATAACGGCCGATTCCTTTTTCCAGCGCTTTTTTGTAGATAATATTGGCTGCTACCATGTCTTCCATGGCGTGGCCCATCGATTTGAACACCGTCAATTCGCCCTCGGATTTTCGACCCTGCGCTTTGCCGGAAATCAGATCGCCCAGTTCCGTGCCAAGATCTGGGTCGAGTCCGGACAGCTCGCCGCAGCCGATGGGTGGAGCCTCGAATGACAGGCGCGATTCAACCACCAGCTTTCCATGCTTTATTATTTCCGGCGACAATTCTCCCCCCGGCACCGAGTAGCCCACCGAGCTTACATGCGCACCCGGAGCCAGCCAGTCGAATTGTACCACCGGGCTGCTTGATGAGGTGCACAGACAGACGACATCGGCGCAGTTCACCGCCTCCCGGTACGATTCAAAAGCCCGGGCCTGCGGAACCGTGGCTGCAAGTCTCTGAGCGTCTTCGAAATTCAGGGAAGCGATTCGTACACGGCTGAAGTTTCCGACGTGGGGGAGCGCATCAAGGTGAGCCCGGCCCTGAACTCCTGCGCCGATAATCGCCAGGGTACTGGCATTTTTCCGCGCCAGGACTCTGGCCGACAGCGCAGCGCAAGCCGCGGTTCTGAGAGCCGTGACATACCCGCCGTTCATCAGCGCCACGGGTGTACCGCTTGCCGGATCGAAAAGAGCCACAAGCGCCTGAATGGTCGGGACACCTTTATCCCGATTTCCCAGATAGGTGGAAACCATTTTTACCGTCATGAAGTTGTCCGGAAGCCAGGATGGCTTTATGAGCAAATGCCCCGCATCGGCTATGCTTAGCTCGCTGCGTTTGGGCGCCTGCACCAATCCCGCGCTCAGGGCAACGAAGCCTTTCGAAAGCGCTTCCAGCAATTCGCCGATATCCAGCAGTCCCCTGATTTCTTCGTCGTCAAGCAGCATCAATTCCATAGCCCCTCGTTTCTTTGCGTTCACAAGGGACCAGCATAATCTAAATTCGCCTGAAGTGCAAAAGCATCCTGAATAAACAATACGGAAAATTAGAAGCCTGAAGGCTTTCCTGATCGATTACCCGGTAAACCCGTCAAGGCTTGCCCGTGGAAACACGCCGTGCGCCCATGCCAGGAAGAGTCCAAAGTTTACGACGGGTATACCGGCCGTTTCCAGCGCATCCAGCTGCGAAATCATTTTTCCGCGAGTGGCCATGCAGCCTCCGCAAATAACGGCGAGGTCGAATTTTATTTCCCTCAGGTCCTTGCCAAGTTCCCGCACTACCGTCAGCTCGATGGTCCTGCCCGTTTTTTTTGCCAAAAGCGCCGGTATTTTAATAGTGGCAATATCCTCGTGCGTGCGGTTATGCGTACACGCTTCCAAGGCGAGCAGCTTGATTGCTCCATCCTTATCCCTGTTTCCTGCAAGGTCCGCAAGCAGGCGTAAGCCCTGCCTGTAGCGTTCAAGCTCACCTTTCTTCCGCGCAAATAAAATCGAGAACGACGTGAGTTTCTGGTCCAGTGGAATAGCCGCCGCAACCTGGGCAAAAGCCTGGCTGTCGGTAATTACAATCGCCGGCCGTTTGACAAGAGCCGCGTAAGCGGAGGCGAGCTCCGTCTCGCGGCAGACAAGGGAAACGCAGCCGCGGTCCAGGGCATCCCGCAAGGTTTCCGCCTCGGGCAGGATAAGGCGCCCCCGCGGAGCCGCCGAATCTATCGGCGTAACGAGCAGGACGATGTCTCCCTGCTTTACAAGGCCTTCCAGCGGGCTTGCTTCGTCCAGGCGTTCTCCTCCCGAAGACCGCATCAGCATCAATGCAGTCTTCAGATCGGCCACGCCTTTGCCGGTTTGCGCATTCAGGGGGATTACCGAAATATGCCTGCCGTTTGATTGGCGGACTTTTATCGCCTCAAGCCAGACAATTTTTTCCTCGCGATGCGGCATGTCGCAAAAGGTGGCTGCGATGATTATCGGCTTGCCGGCTTTCGAGAGTCGTTCGAATGCGGCGATTTCGTGTTCCGACGGAGATTTGTCCAGGGGCGTAGCCAGAACCGCTATGTCTGCCCACGAAAGCCTGTCTATGCTTTTCTTAACCCTGAGCATTCCCAGTTCGCCCTCATCGTCGAGTCCCGCGGTATCGGTAAAGGACACGGCGCCGAGATTCCCGAGCTCCATGGATTTGGAGACCGGATCCGTCGTGGTGCCGGCAACATCGGAAACTATCGCCACCGGCCTACCGGCAATCGCGTTTATCAGGGAGCTTTTTCCGGCATTTCGCACGCCGAAAATGGCTATCTGAATGCGTTCCGCGTTTGGCGTCCCCATCATGGCCTCGCCTCCGCTTCGGCAGGATGCACAGGGCTTGCACCTTCCAGTGATATTTTTTTACGCTTAAGCACGGCGGGTGAGTCGCCCCGCTCCATCGACAGATTTTTTCCTATCGTCTTTACCCGCAGCCCCAGGCATCCAAGGCACTTCATGCCGTCCTCGTCCAGGCATATCTTGCCGGGGTACAGCTCGTAGTCTTTTTTACGGTCGACGGGACCTATGTTCGGCATCAGCACGTTTGCCCCGCATGCAAGCATCCGTTCCCGTCCGTCGGGGGCTATGCTTCCCGCCGCCGTGGTAGCGGGCATATTGGCGAAAGGCAGGGCGATGCGCACCGCGGCGCAGGCGTCGAGCGCGGGATCGAGTCCTTCGCACTGCTCCCCGGCAAGGGGGGTATCGGGATGCGGTATGAACGGACCGATGCCCACCATGTCGAAGCCGTAGCGGCGGCAAAGTTCCACGTCGGCTTCCATCGTTCCTTCCACCGCGCCGGGCAGGCCTGTCATGAATCCCGAGCCCACCTCGAATCCAAGGGATGCCAGGTCTTCGAGCGCCTCGAGCCTGCGGGCCAGTGAGGAAAAGCGCAGTTTGAGATGAAGCTTTTCGTCGGAGGTCTCGAATCGCAGCAGGTAGCGGTCGCAACCCGCCCTTTGAAGCATCGCGTAGTCTTGTCGGCTCATGGTGCCGAAGCTGTAGGTGAGCGCCGCCTCCCCGAAGGTCGCCGACTTGATTTTGCCTGCCAGGGCGGCGAGGCGTTCCGCGCCGAACGCGGGATCCTCCGCTCCCTGAATCACGAAGGACCTGATTCCCGCGGCGAACCCCGCCGAGACGGAAGCCAGGATTTCCCCGTCGCCCAGGCTGTACCGTGCTATTTTTTTATTACCGTGCCTGATGCCGCAGTACAGGCAATCCCGCATGCACGAGTTGGACGCCTCGATGAGTCCGCGGACGTAGACCTTATCGCCGAAGACGGCGCGGCAGACTCTGTCTGCCCTTGCGTGCAGGAAACCGGGCTTCATGGCATATATGGATTCGCTCACAGGTATACGTCCCGCTCGCCGCCTTCTATCGCCGCAAGTCCCGTGCGCGCCTTGTCTTTCGTCTCTTCGTCGGGCAGGGTGGCTATAAGCCGCCTGGTAAGCTCGAATCCGGCCCGCTGCGTTTCCTCGTCGGCAAAGTCGCGCAAATATTCGGCGTAGGTAAACATTGCGTTGGGCTCGCAAAAGCGGCGGATAAGCCCGGGCTTGGCGAGGTCCATGAAATCCGCGCCTACCCGGCCCTTGCGGTAGCAGCCCGTGCAAAACGAAGGCACGTAATCGAGCTCGGCCAGCTTGGCTACGACTTCCTGCAGGCTGCGGTGGTCTCCCAGCTGAAACTGGCTTCCCGCATGGGCGCCTTGATGGGCACCGGCGGCATCTTCCGAATAGGAACCGGGGTCGGTCCTCGAGCCCGCCGATACCTGGCTTACTCCATATTTAAAGAGCTCGTTTCGAAGTTCTTCGCCTTCCCGGGTGGAGAGGATGAGGCCGGTATAGGGCAGCGCCAGGCGGAGCGTTGCCACGACCCTGCGGAACTCGTGGTCGCTGAGCGCCTTGGGGACGCTCATGGCGGCAGGCGCTCCGTGAGCCGGCTCGATGCGCGGAACGCTTACGGTGTGGGGGCCGCAACCGAAGACAGCCTCAAGGTGTTCCGCGTGCTTGAGCATGCCAAGCACCTCGAAACGGAAGTCGCCCAGACCGAACAGCGCGCCTATGCCCACGTCGTCGATGCCGCCTTCCATTGCGCGGTCCATTACGAGAAGGCGGTTTTCGTAATCTGCCTTGGGTCCTGACTTATGAAACGCCGAGTAAAGCTCGGGGTCGTAGGTTTCCTGGAAGCAGGCGTAGGTGCCGATCTTGGCTTCTTTGAGGCGACGGAATTCGGATACTTCCAGAGGGGCGATCTCCACGTTGATCCTGCGGATGTTGGCGCCCTGCCCTCCGCGAGGAGGCGTCTCGCGCACCGCGTATACGCGCTTCATCGCTTCCAGGAATCGGTCTATGCCCTCGGTGGCGTCTTCTCCGGAAAGCATGAGTACGCGCTTGTGCCCTTCACGGAGCAGAGCCCTCGTCTCGTTCTCGATTTCGGCAAACGACAGCGAGCGTCGGACAAGGTCCGTGTTGCCGGCGCGAAACGAGCAGTAGAGACAATCGTTGGAGCATCGGTTACCTATATATAACGGAGCGAACAGGACCAGGCGCCTGCCGTAAATATGTTCCTTGATGCGGCCGGCGGCGGCCAGAAGCTCGGTTTCAAGCTCGGGCGAGTCGGCGTTGAGAAGTACGGCGGCTTCTTCCGCGGAAAGGCCCTTGAGCCCCTCGGCTTTCCTTAAAATCTCGCGCACGCGGCTGTGTGTCGGCTTCGCGGACTCTATGGTCTCCCGTATCTTTTTTGCGTCAATGAAGGGGCGGTTTTTCTCCATGGTCGACATTTTCGTCCTCCCTGAATGTGGTGAGGACGGATTTTACCTTGACGCCGGACAGCTTTCCGAGTTTACCCGTAAGCGCGCCTATGGCGTCAGTATCGCCCTCGACTACGAGGGAAATGAGCGAAATGCCCTTGCCGCGCATGGGTAGACCCAGGCGGGCATCGATGAGGTGTGCGTAGTCGCTCAGGAGCGCGTTTACGAACGGTACGCTGGACTGGTTTTCGATTACCACGGCAACTATGCCGAGCCTCTTTTCCATCAGATACTTCCTTTGGATCGGTAATCCGGACTCAGGCAAAAGCCGATTCCGGAAATGGGCACCTCGAGGTGGATAAATCCGTCTCTCAGTGTTCGACGCGAATCGGCTCTTGGCGGTAGCGCGAAGGTAGACATAAAGGCTACAGCCGTATATTAGATATAATTATATCGAATGTCAAGTGCCAAATAATTTAAAGCTCAAGACTCGATGGATGCCCCAGGATGGTCTTTGCGTATCAGGTGAAGTTCGACTGCCGCTGCAGAGAGGTCGATAAAAACAGAACCGGCCGCAGGCACCGGCCGATTCACTTAATCCTGCGCCTTCTACTTCTTGGCCGATTCGGAAACCGCTACCGCCACCGCGACGGTTGCCCCGACCATGGGATTGTTGCCCATGCCGATAAGCCCCATCATCTCCACGTGCGCCGGAACCGATGACGAACCGGCGAACTGCGCGTCCGAATGCATGCGACCCATGGTATCGGTCATGCCGTAGGAAGCGGGACCCGCGCCCATGTTGTCCGGGTGCAGCGTGCGGCCCGTTCCGCCGCCTGAGGCAACCGAGAAGAAAGCCTTGCCGTTTTCCAGCCGCTCCTTCTTGTAGGTGCCCGCGACGGGGTGCTGGAATCTCGTGGGGTTCGTGGAGTTGCCTGTTATAGAAACATCCACGTTCTCGAGGTGCATGATGGCTACGCCTTCGCGCACCTCGTCGGCCCCGTAAACCCGAACCTGGGCTTTCTCGCCCTTGGAGTAGGCAAGCTCGCGCACAATGGTCAGCTTGCCGGTGTAATAATCGAAAAGGGTCTGCACGTAGGTAAAGCCGTTGATGCGCGCGATTATCTGCGCGGCGTCCTTGCCCAGGCCGTTGAGCACCACCTTGAGGGCGGCCTTGCGAGCGCGGTTTGCGCTCTTTACGATGCCGATTGCGCCTTCCGCTGCTGCAAAGGATTCATGCCCGGCAAGAAAGCAGAAGCACCTGGTTTTTTCGGACAGCAGCATGGCGCCTAGGTTACCGTGGCCGATTCCTACCTTGCGGTCGTCGGCCACGGAACCGGGAATGCAGAAGGCCTGTATGCCCTCGCCCAGGATCTTCGCGATTTCGGCCGGGTCGCCCACGCCTTTTTTTATGGCGATTGCCGCGCCGACGGTATAGGCCCAGCATGCGTTTTCGAAACAGATGGACTGTATGCCGCGCACGATTCCGGCGATATCAAGTCCCCTTGTTTCGCATATCTTTTTGGTCTCTTCCAGCGAAGTTATATTATATTTAGCCAGGACCGCCGTAATCTGCGCAATCCTGCGCTCGTAGCTTTCAAACAATGCCATGATTTCCCCCTCTCACTCGTGCCTAGGATCGAGATGTTTAAGCGCTTCCGCAAACCTGCCGTATACGCCCTTGGCTTTTTCCAGCGCTTCCGCCGCGGGAATCCCCTTCTTTACGGCATCCATCATCTTGCCCAGGTTTACGTATTCGTAGCCGATTATCTCGCCGTTTTCGTCAACGCCGATGCGGGTTACATAGCCTTCGACCATCTCCAGGTAGCGGGGTCCTTTGGCCTTCGTGGAAAACATGGTAGCAGTCTGACTGCGCAATCCCTTGCCCAGGTCTTCGAGGCAGGCACCTATCGGAAGGCCTCCCTCGGAAAACGCGGTCTGGCTCCTGCCGTAAACGATTTGCAGGAACAACTCGCGCATCGCCGTGTTTATCGCGTCGCAGACGAGATCGCTATTGAGAGCCTCGAGTATGGTTTTGCCGGTCAGGATTTCCGCGGCCATTGCGGCTGAATGCGTCATGCCCGAGCAGCCTATGGTCTCAACCAAAGCCTCCTCGATAATGCCCTCTTTGACATTGAGAGTAAGTTTGCAGGCACCCTGCTGGGGTGCGCACCAACCGATACCGTGGGTTAATCCGGAAATATCCTTGATTTCCTTTGCCTTGACCCATTTACCTTCTTCCGGGATAGGTGCCGAGCCATGATTTGCGCCTTTTGCGAGAACGCACATATGCTCCACTTCTGTTGAGTACATCATCCGTTTCCTCCTTCGTCGAAAAATTCAATCCGCGGGCGCATTGAATCGGGTGGTTTTACAAAAAACTCCGTTTTTTGTTTTGGCGATCGCGAGACTATAAAACTTTCTATCATTTTAGTCAAAGAGCTTGACCACATTGGAACGCCTTGGGTACCATCCAAACATGAAGCAAGTGGTGGTTATCGTCGATGGAATGGGAGGCGGGCTTGGCGCGCAGCTTATAGCCGGCCTGCATCGGAGTTTCGGCGGCACAATAGAAATAATCGCGCTGGGCACCAACGCCAGCGCCACCGAGCGCATGATCAAGGCAGGAGCCGATCGCGGAGCCAGCGGCGAGAACGCCATAAAGGTTTCTGTGGGCTTGGGCGATTACATAATGGGACCCATCGGCATCATCATACCCGACAGCATGATGGGCGAAGTAAGCCAGGGTGTCGCCGTGGCGATACTCTCCGCACGCGGAGAACGCATTCTGCTGCCGGTGCAGCAAAACCATTTCACGCTGGCGGGCTTTGAGCAAAAAAGCAGCGCACGACTGCTGGACGACGCCATCGCGATCCTGAACGAAAAGCTCGAATTAAAAATGCCAGCATCCGAGCATCATGAAGCCTGAGCAGCACAGGCCTCCTATCGTGCTTCTCTACCACAAACCTAAGGGACTCGTATCTTCGCGGCGCGACGATCTGGGCCGTGAAACGGTTTACGATCGCCTTATTCCCAAACTGCCGCCCGACCTGCAAAAACTGGAATGGCATTCCGTAGGGCGCCTGGATAAGGATACGACCGGTCTGCTCCTCTTTACCGACGACGGCGCCTTTGTTCATCATGCAACGCAGCCGGCCACGGGCTTAAAAAAACGCTACCTGGTGCTGGCCAAGGGATTAATCGACGAAAACCAAATACTTGCGTTGTCCGCGGGGGTGGAACTCTCAGGCGGGCTGGGAAGGAGCGCCCCTGCGCGCGCGGTCCTTCTAAGCCACAACGTCGGCACGTCATGGATAAGCGTGGAAGTGTGCGAAGGCAAGAACCGCGAAGTGCGCCGCATGATGCTGGCCGTGGGAAGCCAAGCCATCAGACTCCATCGCCAGGCCATCGAAGGGCTGGAACTGGACGTGGAGGAAGACTGCTGGCGCCGGCTCGATGACGGCGAAATCAGCGAAAAGCTGCGCTACGCCTGATTAGGCCATTGAAGCTTTTTCCCGCCTATTTTAAGCTGCGCTTTTACGCCCCGCCTGGGCTGCTGCCCGATTGAAAGCTCCAAAAGAGATTTCTTAAAATCAGGGCGGATTCGAGTTTTCCGGCCAGGCCTGCCGCAGCTTCGCCGGACACCCTGGGTAAAAACTCTATGCATGCAGTTTCTCCGGGAAGCAAGGTAAAGCCTGAATCCATGAAGCGCCCTTTTACGCCAGAGGCCTCGGGACTTACAAAAAAAGCGGGGGCATCGCAGGATAGTTTAATAGTTACACATTCTTTGCTTAAAATTAGCTCCGAGGCTAGATGAGGATCGGCGATCGTACATCGCTTGGGTTCGGTCCTGAAACAATCCGCGGCGAGGTTCAGCCTGCCGTCGGTCCACCTCGCGACGATAAAGGTTTGGTCGTCCCTGCCCGGGAGCGTCTTAAGATCCGCCGTCCACAAACACGAAGACGAATCGGCCTTGATGGGCGCATCATGGCGCTGGGCAGAAATTACGGCGCCACTGAAATCCATCACGGAAACCGTCAAGGTGCCGCTCAAGGATTCCAGGCCGTCATTCATCCCAATCACGCTTGCGACTCCCTCTTTGACGACCAGTGCGATCCTTTGGTTCGCGAAGAAGCGAGCGGCCTCGTAATGAAGCAGTTTCCAGGAAAGGTCGTATTCAAGGCTCGACCAGCTGGATACCGGCCATACGTCGTTGAGCTGCCAATAGAGCGTGCCCATGCACTGGGGGCGCAGCGAGCGCCAGTAATCCACGGCGGTCCGGATCGCGAGAGCCTGCTGAACCTGGGAGAGGTACAGGCTGGCGGCGAAGCTCGCGGGCATGCGGAAATACCGCGCCATGGTCTCGAGGATGACGGTGTTGCCGCGGGGATGCCTCTGGTGGTGCTCCATCGCAGGGGATGTTATATTCCATTCGCTTTTTTCCGCAAAAGCCGATACCGTGGACAGCGACGGGAAAGACTGAAAACCGAATTCCGAGCAAAAGCGCGGTTTTATGTCCAGGTATGCGGAGAACGGCTTGCCTTCGTGCCATACCGACCAGTAGTGCATGTCGCCCCGTCCGGCGACGTGCCAGTTGTCGGAAAAATCGTCCGGGCCGGCGGAAGGAGAACTTGGCCACCAGGCGTGAGTTGGATCCAGCTCGCGCACCAGGCGGCCGACCGTGCCTTCGGTAAGCCTGTCATAGTCGGCTATGTAGCGGGCGGGGCTGGCCTTGGATTCTTCATACCAGGTAATAGCTCCCAGGGCTTCGTTATTGCCGCACCAGAGTCCGAGGCATGCGTGCGAAGAAAGCCTGTTTATCTGATGGCGCACCTCCGCTTCCACCTGTGACAGGAATTCCCTGCTGCTGGGGTAGAGAGCGCAGGAGAACATGAAATCCTGCCAGATGATAATACCCTTCTCGTCGCACAGGTCGTAAAAATCATCGGATTCGTAGCGCCCTCCGCCCCATACGCGCAGGCAATTCATGTTGGCCTCAACGGCAGCGGACAAAAGCCTGTCCAGGCGGTCGCGGGTACGACGGGATGGCAGGCTGTCGGCGGGAATCCAGTTGGCGCCTTTGGAAAACATGTCCCTGCCGTTTACGCGAAAGAACATGCTCTTGCCCACGGCATCTTCCTGGGCGACGACTTCAAGCTCGCGAAACCCTATTCGCTTCTTGAACTCGTGCCCTTCTCCGCCGGAAACGGATGCTTCGAGGGTAAAATCGTATAACGTTTGCTTTCCATAACCTGCGGGCCACCATAGCCCGGGGTTTTCAACGAGCAGCTCGATATCTACTTTGGAAATGCCCCCGGGGAGCGTTATTTTTTTTTCCGATTTAGCGCCTCCGACATCGGCGGACAGCCGGACTTCTCCCGCTTTTGCCATGTCGATTTCCACGACAGTCTCAACAAGCCAGTTTTTATCCTTGCGCTTCATGGCGGTACGTACGGAATCGATCCGGGGTCCGTCCAGGCCGATCAAGCGGATGCCGTCGTAAATACCGCCGGTCATGATGCAGGGACCCCAGTCCCAACCGGCCATGCACTGTTCCTTGCGCAAAAGATTCCGGTGCGGCGAATAGACAGGATAAACGGAACAGGGAATTGGGTAACTTAACGAGGCAGCGGCCTCTGCGGCATATTTTTCCGGCGAGCGAATCAGGATTTCAAGACGGTTGGCACCGGCGCAAAGCGCATCGCCGGGCTGCACGCGAAAGACAGAAAACATGTTGGAGCTGCCCCCGATTAGCCTGCCGTTGAGGCGCACCTCGGCGACGGTATCAAGGACCTCGATCTCGAGAAAAGCGCGCTCGAGCTTGGTGAAGCTTTCCGGAACCTGAAAATCGGCGCACAGGAGCCAGTCTTCCGCTCCGACCCACTGCATCGCCAATTCGTTTTCCCCGACATAGGGGTCCGCCACTTCGCCCGAGGCGATGAGCGCCGATACGATGTCGCCGGGTATGGCGATCGGCCGTTCGCTTGTGTCGGCGCTGCGGCGAAGAATCCAGCTGCCCGCTAAATTGATGGTTTGCATATTAGAGGCTCCCCTTGTCCACCGGGCATTTACGGCCGTCTTCGCGATACTTGCAGCCGGGTTTGCAGCGGGCGCACTCGTTTACGCCCTGGTTGGATACGGCTTTGTTGACCCATTCGGCATCTGCCAAAAGACCGCGGCCCACGGCCACCATGTCGCACAGGTCGTTGTCGATCAGATACGCCGCCTGGGAAGGCTTGATGATGCCGCAGACGCAGGCGACCGGAAGCTGGACTTTTTTCCGCAAGGCGCAACCCATCCAGGTAATAAAGGTAAAGGGAAAATCACTTGGAACCGCGATGTCGTCCGCTCCGATTCCCGCGGACACGTTGAGGAAATCAACGCCGGCGGATTTCAGCTTTCCGGCCAGGTAGACATCCTCCTCCAGCCCGGGGTCGTTTACGCCGAAGCGGTAGGCTATCAAAAAATCCGGACCGGCGGCAGCGCGTATTTCCCTTGTTACTTCGAGTGAAAATCTTATGCGGCCGTCGAGGCTGGCTCCGTAGCCGTCGTCCCTCTTGTTGCTTAGCGACGACGTAAACTGATTTAAGAGATAGCCGTGCGCTCCGTGGATTTCCACGCCGTCCAGCCCGGCTTGCTTCGCCCGTATGGCCGCCCGCACGAAGTCCGCCTTTATCTGCGTTATCTGATCCAGATTGAGAGCGTGTACCTGGCGCTCTCCGTCGCTAGGAGACGTTACCGAGGCCGATGCGGAAAACAATACCGCGCCTGCCGCCTTAGCGCCGGTATGCACCAGCTGAACCACGACCAGGGAGCCGGCCTTGTGGCAGGCATCCGCGATTCGCCTGAATTGCCCCGTCTGCGCATCGGACCAAAGTCCCAGTTCGGTAGGGTGCAAACGACCCGCCTTGCTTATCGCCGTAGCCTCGACCACGATCAGGGCTGCGCCTCCGCGCGCACGGCGGCCGTAATGTTCGGCCCGGCTTACCGTCTCCATGCCTTCGTCGTCTGCCCAATTGAAGCACACCATCGGCGGCATTATTATTCTATTGCGAAGCGTTTTGCCTTTGATCAGCAAGGGCGTTTGTATTTGTGCAGCCATGGTATTTCCTCTTCTTCCATATTCGAGTGATTCCGTCAATCTGTCAAGGCTTGAATCGCCCAAGCAATCGAAGCGGATCCTTGGCTCCGCCCGATTCGTCCTTCCGGTAAAATTCACCTGAGTCCTTGTGGAAACTGTACGCCGCTCCCCAGGATTTGTAGTTATGTATAATTTCGCAAACCGCCGTGCCGACATAGCGCGCCTAGTCGTCGGTCATCGTGGGATGCAGCGACACTCGCACCCAGCCGGGCTTGTCGGACAGGTCGCCTGAGTCGATCATGTCCGTAATCCTGCAGGAGGTGGACTTGCTTATGCTAAACAGTATGTGGCCGTAGGTTCCGGCGCAGCTGCAGCCTCCGCGGGTCTGGATTCCGTAGCGGTCGTTTAAAAGTTTTACGATGAGGTTATGGTGTTCCCCGGGGGCATACAGCGATATGATGCCCAGCCTGTCCATGTTCTGCGGCTCGAGAAGAAAAACTTTTTCCTCGCGCGACAGCTCGCCCAAGAATATTTTCTTAAGCTCCTTTTCGCGCTCGATTATGTTTTTGGTACCCATCTCCTCCTTGAGCCTGATTGCCAGCGCAGCGCGCATGGCCTGGAGGAATCCGGGGGTGCCGCCATCCTCCCTCGCCTCGATCTCGTCGACATAGGCATGCGTGCCAAAAGGCGTCGTCCACTTGACCGTGCCTCCGCCTGGCTGATCGGGCACATCGATGTTGTACAGCTTGTTGGAAAGCACGAGCACTCCCGATGTGCCCGGGCCTCCCAGGAATTTATGGGGGGAAAAGGTAATGGCGTCGAGAGACGCACGGGGATCGGCAGGATGCATCTCCATGTCCACATAAGGGGCCGAGGCAGCGAAGTCGACGAAGCACAGTCCGCCGTACTTGTGCATGAGAGCGGCCATCTCGTGATACGGCGTGATGATGCCCGTAACGTTGGAGCAGGCCGAAAAAGCGCCTATGAGCAGCGGCCGCGTGCAGTTTTCTTTAAGGGTACTTTCCAGATAGCCCAGGTCGGGCAAGCCCGTCGACGCGTCGCGCGGAACGAGCAGCACGTCCACGTCGCATTCCTCCCAGGTTATCTGGTTGGAGTGATGCTCCAAATGCGTAATGATGACGAGCGGTTTCGGCTGGCCTTCGCGGCAGCTGCTCTTGCATCCGGGCGGCATGCGAAGTCCCAGCATGCGCTGGAGCTTGTTGATGGCCGCCGTCATGCCCGAGCCGGAAAACAGGAGCGAATCGGCGGCGCCGGCCCCCACGTGCTTCTTAATTATGTCGCGGGCTTCGTGGTACGCATGCGTCATCGCCGTACCGGTATACGTAGTTTCGGTGTGGGTATTAGCCACGAGCGGACCTATCTCGCCCAGCATAAACTCTTCAAGAGGCCGATAAAGCCGCCCCGATGCCGTCCAATCCGCATAGACTATGGGCCGTGTTGTACCGTCCGCCAACGGCATCGTTGCGTCGATACCTACGATGTTTGCCCGGTACTTGGAAAAATATGCCTCAAGCGACATGATAGCCTCCAGGATGCTGACTCTGCATGGTCTGATCCATTATTTTCAATATATAGAGTAAAGTCAATCGATGCTACGGGTTGGCTTTGAAGGCGATTTGCAAGTTCTCCAACATGCACTATGCTTTAACAGGCTGTTGAAAAAGCTTGTGGCATTGTCAACACCCTGTTAATCATGTCGAACAAAGGAATAAGCCAATGATGCGCATTTTGATTCTAGGCGGCAGCCATCTGATCGGAAGGCATATCGCGGAGACTCTGCACCGCGAGGGGAACAGCGTAACGGTCTTTAACCGCGGCATTTCTCCCGACGGGCTGCCTCCCGCAATAGAACGCCTGCGCGGAGATCGCGACGAGGGAATCCGCGGCCTCGCCGCCCTGGAAGGCCGCTCGTGGGATGCCTGCGTCGACGTGAGCGGATACACTGCGGTACAGGTAAGGTCCAGCGCGGAAAAACTGCGACCCCTGGCGGCACGCTATATTTATATAAGCGCCGTCAAGGCGTACGGCAATCCCGTCTCGCATCCCGTGTACGAAACGCATCAGCTGATGCAAGCGGCAAACGAGGACGTAACGGAACTGGACGACGATACGTACGGTGCGCTGAAAGTGCGCTGCGAGAATATCGTGCGGGAAACGTATCCTGATAGTTTTACGATCTTGCGGCCGCAAGTCGCGACCGGTCCGTATGACATAAGCGGTCGCTATTCGTATTGGCTGGCGCGCGCGAAGACCGGCACGCGGATGCTTGCTCCCGGCGATGGGTCGGATCACCTGCAGGTTATCGACGCGCGGGACATCGCGCGATTCGTTTCGGCTCTATTGGAAAACTCGGGCTCGGGCATCTTCAACCTGGCGGGACCGCGCTTTACCTGGGCTGAGTTCATGCGCCTGATCGGGGCGAAAGACATCGTCTGGGTTCCGGCCGAATTGATAAAACGGGAAGGACTTACCTTTCCCGAGCTTCCGTTATACCGCCCGGAAAACGAGCCGCATGGTCCGTTGGGATCGCCAGGCTTGATGGACGTAAACAGCGACCTCGCCCAAAAAGCGGGCCTCTCGCTTACGGCACCAAAGGATACCGTAAGCGCCATGCGGGAATGGATGGCGGGAAGGGAATTCCCGTTGATGCTTTCCGCGGAAAAAGAAACCCGGCTTATCAGGCTCGTCAATTTATAAACAAATTCTTGCTGGAAAAATTGGGGTCGCTGGTCATGTTCACGCCCAGCCTGCGAAGCCCCGCTTCGTCGCCGGGCGTGGAAATATGCGTTACATGAACTTCACAATTGCGGAGCTCCTTGAGTTTTTCCATCGCCAGCTGGGCGGTGGGGTTGGTCGCTGCCGAAATCGCCAGCGCTATCAGGGCTTCCTCCAGGTCCAGGCTGATGGCCGTGGCGTTTAAAACTTCCTTTTTCATGTTGCGTATGGAATCGAGGATGGTCGGCGACAACAGATGCAGCTGGTCGGGAATATCCGCCAATTTCTTGATGGCGTTGAATACAAGGCTCGAGGTAGCGTGCATGGTAGGCGAATTCTTGCCGGTAACGATGCTTCCATCCAGGAGCTCAATGGCCGCGCCGCAGAAAATTCCGTCGTTGCCCTTGAGAGCCTGGGTTTCCGCGTCCTCCGCCGCCTTGCGCGCGAAGGCTACGACCGGGCGCTCGTCGAGGCGTATGCCCATATTTTCCATTATAAGCCGGGAATGTTCCACGGTATCCTTGCTTACGAAACCCATCGCGTATTCGCAGGAATAGCGGAAGCAGCGGCGGATGACTTCCTGCCTGGACGCGGATTGAACTACTTCGTCGTCGATGATTCCGAACCCGGCGCAATTTACGCCCATGTCGGTGGGAGACTTGTAGATAGCCGCCTCGCCGGTTATGCGCTCCAGTATGCGCCTCAATACCGGAAAGACTTCCACGTCGCGATTGTAGTTGATCGCGGTTTTGCCGTATGCCTCCAGATGAAAGGGGTCTATCAGGTTGAAATCCTTGAGGTCGGCGGTAGCTGCCTCGTAGGCAATGTTTACCGGGTGCTTCAGCGGAATGTTCCAGATGGGAAACGTCTCGAACTTGGCATAGCCGGATTTTTGCCCACGGCGATAATCGTGGTAGAGCTGCGAGAGGCAGGTGGCCAGTTTACCGCTGCCCGGTCCGGGTCCGGTTACCACGACGAGGGGCTTGTCGGTTTCTATATATGAGTTGGCGCCATATCCTGCGTCCGAGACGATGGTATCCACGTCGGTGGGATACCCATCGGTAAATCGATGGGTATACACCTTGACGCCGCGGCGTTCCAGCTTATTCTTGAATATCTTGGCGGCCGCCTGCTCTTCGTAGCGGGTTATCACAACGGCTTTTATTTCCAAGCCCCAACCACGAAAATCGTCGATCTGCTTGAGGACGTCGGTATCGTAGGTAATGCCGAAATCGGCGCGGATTTTCTTTCGCTCGATGTCCCCCGCGTAGATGCACATGATTATGTCCGCGCGTTCCTTGAGCATCTGCAGGAGGTGCATCTTTACGTTCGGGTCGAAGCCGGGCAATATTCTGGCCGCGTGCAGGTCGAACATTATCTTTCCGCCGAACTCAAGGTAGAGCTTTCCGTCGAATTTCTTTACCCGCTCGAAAATATGGTTTGCCTGCATTTCGAGGTATTTCGTGTTGTCAAACCCCAGTCCGCGATACAGTGGCCGCTTGTTCATCATAACTCCTTTTGCATTTCGTAGGTACAATAGAAAACCCGCAATCCGCATGGCGGACTGCATCGGGTACCGAGGAAAACAGGGAGTTTTTCGGGGTGCCCTTACATATTTACCGTAGATGCGCGGGGCTGTCAAGTAATCAAACCGCCATCCTGGCACTATTTGACCATCCGGAAAATTATGGATATACTCGATTACAGCTGGCAGAAGCCAGCGGGGGAAGCCAGAAGGCTTGCATCCGTGGGGCTTTGCCATCACAACCCGTCGGCTCGCAGGCCGGTATCCCGAAATTCAGAGTCCACCCATGCAACAAAAATTCCTGCTCGCTCTCAGCCTCGTTTTAAGCGCTCTTGCCCCCGGTGCCCTTGCCCAGTCGCCGGAACCGCTCGTCGTGGCCTCCACATCCTGGACAGCCGCCATAGCCCGCGCCGCCGGTGCCAGAAACATACTGGTCATCGCTCCGTTTTCCCTTCAGCATCCGGCGGAGTACGAAATCAAGCCTTCGGACTTCGAAGCGCTGGGAAAGGCCGATCTCGTCGTCCATGGAGGTTATGAAAAGTTCGCAAAAACCCTGGCGGAGAGCGCCGGCGTCGCCAATGCCAAAACCATGCAGCTCCTGACGGACAACCCGCCTCCCGTATTCAAGGAACAGGCCGCGAAAGTCGCCGAGTTCCTGGGAACGCAGGATCGCTACAGAGCCTGGGCGGCGAAGTTCGATGCGCAGGTGGAAGCCATGAGGATGCGAGTCATGTCGGCCTACCCCAGGCGCAAGGCCGTGGTCCACCGCTTCCTCGCCGAACAGGCAAAATGGTGGGGATTCGAGGTGATAGGAACATTCGGACCTGGGGAGCTTTCCCCCCAAGCGCTGCTTGCCCTCGTGCAAAGCAAGCCCGATCTCGTGATAGACAACTGGCATAATGTTTCGGGCACGGCAGCCGCCGAAGCGCTCCGCTGCCCCGATATCGAGCTTATCAATTTTCCCGGCAAGGACGGAACCGTGAGCATCGAGGACGTTTTTATTTATAACGAGAAAGCGCTGCTCAAGGGAGCCGGGCACTGATGCAACCCGGAAGCGCCCTGATAGGCTGTTCGCTTCTGGAAATAGGCTATCCCGGCCATGTGGTGGCCGGCGAAATAAGCGCTGAATGGAAAACCGGTCAGGGAGCCCTTGCCTTTACGGGGGCAAACGGTTCCGGCAAGAGCACCTTTCTTAAAACATGCCTTGGGCTTTTAAGGCCACGCAAAGGGAGCTTAAGCATATTGGACACTGCCACAGGCTCTCGCAACTTCAGGCAAATGTTGAAATCTACGGCTTGGGTGCCACAACAGCGAATGGGGGGGAGCCTAAGACTTACAGTCCGGGAGCTGATAGCCTTGGGGCTTGTCCCAAAAACCGGTCCGCTGCCCAATAGAAACAGCAACGATTCCATCGCAATCGAGGAAGCTTTGCAAGCATGCGGCATAGCCAATCTTGCGAACCAGGCGATAGAGGACCTGTCCGGAGGGCAATACCAGCGAGCATCGATAGCCCGAGCGATTGTCGCCAAGCCAAAACTGCTGCTTCTGGACGAGCCCACCACGTTCCTCGATGGTGACAGCCGCAAAAGCATACTCGGGCTCCTTGCCACTCTTGCGAACCATGACGGCCTTTCCCTTGCCCTGGTTTCCCATGACCCGGAGCTTATTTCCCTGTGCACATGTTTCTGGCTCTTCGCGCAGGGCACCATGCAGGTCGTAGACAAAGCGGAGGCTTTGAGCCGATGCTCGTGAATATATTCGGCATACCGGCTTTTTCGCGGGCCTTCGTCGCCCTGATAGCATCGGGGCTTGCATTTCCGGCGATCGGTACGGTCATACTCTGCCTGGAAATGATTCCGGCGCGATTCGCCGTAATGCATGTCGCCCTGCTCGGCGCCGCGCTGGGTATGCTACTGGGCATCGACGCGACGCTTGCCGCACTGGTCGCTTCGCTGCTGGCGGCCTTCCTCGTGGCCAGGCTGGGAGAGTCCGCCCCGTCGACGGCGGGCGGCGCTTCTAACGGCGGCCGCTCCGCGGGAGGACCTCTCGGCCTTGTTATGGTTGTATCACTGGCGCTGGCTTTCATAATTTTCTACAAGACCGATGTAAACGCCGTGCAGGCCTTCGCCATGTTTTGGGGAAATATACTTGCTCTGGGAAAAACGGAGCTGCTGCTCGTGTCGAGCACCGCATTGCTCATCCCCGCTTTTTTGCTGATTTTCCTGAAACCCATCACGGCGGTGCTCTACGACCGCGACCTTGCTGCGGCTTCGGGATATCCGGCCAGGATTGTTTACTACGGCTTGGTAATAGCCGTATGCCTGGGCATCGGCATCGCCATGCGTCTTACCGGTGCGCTGCTTGCGGACGCTACGACCCTGTTGCCGGCGCTGGCCGCCAGGAACCTCAAGAAAAATTTCCCCGCCACCTTGATACTTGGCGCATGTTTCGGTCTGGCGTCCAACCTGGGCGGCTTCGCTCTTGCGCTTGTCTGGGATATTCCCATCAGTCCTGGCATCATCCTGGTAGGAGCGCTTTTCGTAGGCCTCAGCGCGGCATGGCGGAAAGGCCGCCCGCGTTGACCACGTCCGTAAAACCAGCGTTTTTCAAGATTCGCGCGGCTTTAGCGCCTAAAACTATAGGGCACCTCTAACAGGGTGTTGAAAAACCTCGGATGAGGATTTTCAACACTTCCAAAATGTAACATTACCGTAGCATTTGTAATCAAATGCGAGGAATGTTGAAGGCTGTTGACAAAGCAACAAGCTTTTTCAACAGCC
>JANNSO010000137.1:0-6604 GCA_031402655.1 Spirochaetota bacterium
GGCTGTTGAAAAAGCTTGTTGCTTTGTCAACAGCCTTCAACATTCCTCGCATTTGATTACAAATGCTACGGTAATGTTACATTTTGGAAGTGTTGAAAATCCTCATCCGAGGTTTTTCAACACCCTGTTAGAGGTGCCCTAAAGACTGTAAGCGAACGTTTTTCAGGGCTGGTAGACAAGATCGCTGTTGGCTGTTCCCAGACTTGATCCTTTGGTAGGCACTATGTGCCAGTCTGATCCACTGTCTGAGTCCACGGGCATCGAAGAGCGGCATAAAGTCCTGGTACTGGTAACTCCCACCGACCGGGCGGCGTCTTCCGGCCTGGGGGGCGACTGTTCTATTTTCCATACGGCGGAATCCACAAGCGATATTACCCTATCCCGAAACTTGGAGCTGCCGAATCCTCCATATTTCTGGTCGGAGTCTACCGTTCGCTCACTATACACAAGCGCATCCATGCAATCGCCATTGGGATTTTTGTAAAGAACGACGACCCCGTTCTTGCCTGGCAGCGATGCGCCTCGCGGATCCCTATACCAAAAATCCCTGCCGAACTCACTGGCATCAAAGCCGCCGGACAAGTCCGTGGTAATCAACTCATCCAGCTCAGCTGCGATACCTTCCGGCTTCAGGTGCAGCACTATGTGCTCGCCTGAGCGTACCAGGCATGAAGGAAATACATAGCGTGCATCGAAATCATCGAAAGCGCCGATGAACAGCGCAACGCCAGCCAAATTTCCAGCGCTGCGCACAAAGAGCTCGATCGCATCCGGATGCTTATCCGAACCTTCGGTAAGCAGCTCGTTAATCAGCAATTCCGGGGGGTTCGGGTTGAATCCCCAAAAAGGAAGAGTAAAGCTGGTAGCATTGCCATGTGCGTCATACACGATACCGGACAGCGCATAGGACAGCCCGGGGGGGAAATCGCCGGAGGCCAGAAGAACCAAGCTTGTTCCAGAAGGCTCTCCGTCGGTTTCGGCAGTTTGTGCGGATTCTACCCCTATTCCGCTTAATACGGCTCCGTCTTCCTGTTCCGAAAAAGCAAAGTCTGCAGCTTGAGCTCGTACGCTTTCGTCGAAACTGAGTACGATCTCCCGGCTCGACCGGGCTCCCCAGGACTTCAATGCGGCGGGCCTTAGATCCTTCGCTTCGAAGGGTGCAGAAACAATGTCGGGCATGCATGCGCATGCCGAGAACACAAAAGCCAGAACAAACACAGTTAAAACTACCCGGACAATCGTAAAGCTCATGATTTCTCCTTGCGTTTCTTAAGATCTGACATGCAAGTATCACTCGTGCAATTCCCCGGTTGCATACGCCCCAACGGCATAATCTTGTCCAGAGCCAAAAATTATGGTAGATTCAACGTATGAAAATTCTGATTGCCAACGACCATGGCGCGATAGACCTTAAAAACTCCATAGTCTCGACCCTCCGCCTGCAAGGCCATATCGTGGAAAATCTGGGAGTGGACAGTAGCGATTCCGTGGATTACCCCGACATTGCCCGAAATGCGGCAAAAATTTATCTTGCAGGCGCCTTCGAGTTTGGCATCCTGTGCTGCGGCTCGGGCATAGGCATAAGCATCGCCGCCAACAAGATAAAGGGAATTCGCTGCGCCCAAGTCTTCGACCTTTATACCGCGGCAATGTGCAAACGGCACAATAACGCAAACTTCATAAGTTTTGGCGGGCGAATCCAGTACCAGGTTCCGGTAATCGCCATGATCGAAGCCTTTATGAATGCCGAATTCGAAGGCGGCCGCCACGAAACGCGAGTGGAAAAGATAGACTGCTAGTCAAGGTGGCACTCCATGCCGTTTTTTGAGTGGAGATTCTTGATTTTTTTTTGATTATAGGCGAAACTTGAAAACAGCATGAATTTTACCTTCCGCAACGAAACCTCAAAAAAGCTTAGATTCAAAGTTCCGGCTCAGGGAAACTTTGCCGAGGTGCTTAACGCATTCAGCGACATCAAATTTCCGCCTACCGGCGTCGCAGACGGTCAAATCACCTTCGTAATCCTCGAACTGCTGTCGAATGCCATGCGGGCACATCGCGAAATAGGCATGATGGAACCTATTATCGCAGAAATGACCAGCACTAACGGACTGGTCCGGATTACCATAAGCGACAAAGGCGGCGGCTTTGATCCTGCCACGCTTCCTTATAAGATCGAGCAGGAGGTAACAAGCATCGACATCATGTCCGATTCTTTCACTAAATACCGGGAGCAATACGATAACGCAAGATTCGGCATGGGACTCGTGGCGACGCGAAAAGTATTTCCTCTATTCAAGCTTGCTTTCATCGACGAGAAAGCGGAAGAGCATGCATGGCCCTCGGAAAAAATTGTGGGAACCATGGTTACCTTGGGTATTCCCCTACTCCGGGAGGCGGCGGCGATATGAGCGATTTTCCCGAAGGCAGGCGTATTGGCACACGCAAGCAATGCTTCGCAAAAGCATTGCTTAAAAACTCCAAAACGATAGGGTACCTAGCAGACATAAGCGAGAGCGGTTTCAAGATTCGCATCATGGAACGGCTGGACCGGGAAGCATCCGAGAAGGAAACCATCGGAATACAATTCGACGAGTGCGCAATACAGTACTTCCAGGTAAAGGCGAAACTATGCTGGCGCCGCGACGAGGAAAAATCTACGCTCCTTGGCTACCGGACGGAATCATTCGAGACTGCGGAGGGCAGCACGGGCTACGAGTCGATACGAAAACTATACGGGGATGGGGCCAAGGGTGATTTTACCTGAAGAAGGGGAAGATTCACCACAGAGGCACAGAGACACAGAGAGGACAAGAAGAATAGAATTTAAGAAATTTTAGCACGGAGACGCGGAGGGCACGGAGCGAAGATAATTTGGGGCGAATGGGGACAGACACCTGATTTGCTATCGGGCGGGGTCTGTCACCTCATAGCGCCTAAATCCTCTGTTGCAGAAGCTATTGGTAATGTCGCCATTACTTTACCTATGGCAACCAAACTAGTTTTTGGTAATCTATCTTGACATATTCCGAACGTGAATTATTAGAAGAACGCTGGCACTTCAGTCGGAAATACCGCGAAAGAAACAACTATAAGGAACGAACCTCCTATTATCTTCCTCCGAGTACTCCGTGTCTCCGTGCCTCTGTGGTAAAGACTCCTTCGTTATACGCTACAGTTCATACCTTTCCCCATATTCCACGATGCGCACGTCCTTGAGCCCCTTACCCGTAAGAAATTTCTGCAGCGCCTCGACGGACTCATCCTCGCCGTGCACCAGAAAAACGGTCTTGAGGGCGGACAAATCCATGCGAGACAGCCAATCCCAGGTTTCTACGTAATCGGCATGCGCGCTGAAGGCTTTGATCTCCTCCACATGAGCCTTGACGTTCAGGACTTCGCCGTGGATTCGCACTTGTTTCTGGCCATCGCGGATGCGGCGACCGAGCGTGTTGGCGGCCATGAAGCCTACGATTAGTATGGTGTTGCGCGCGTCGGATATGTTATGGAGGAGGTGATGCTGGATTCGGCCCGCCTCGCACATGCCGTCCGCGCTCAGGATGATGGCCGGCTCTTTGAGTGCGTTGAGCCGCTTGGAATCCTCCAGCGAGGAACTGAAGTGCAGCTCGTTGAAGCCGAAGGGATTGCTGTGGTGTTTTATGAATGACTCATGGGTTTCCCTGTCGTAGCATTCGGGGTGCACCATGAAGATGCTCGTAGCGTTTACCGCCATGGGCGAATCCACCCATATGGGTATCTTGGGGATTCGCCCCTGGTCCACGAGGGTATGGAAATAGTAGATAAGCTCCTGCGTGCGCTCGATGGCAAAGGCGGGAATTATGATTTTTCCGCCGCGCTTGACGGTATCGTTGACTATGCGTGCCAGCAGGTCGACGGCATCCGCGGTGGTCTCATGCCTGCGGTCGCCGTAGGTGCTCTCGAGCAGCATGTATTCCACCGGCTCCATGAGTTCCGGATCCTTGATGATGGGCTTATCGCTTCGGCCAAGGTCGCCTGTAAAGCCAATACGCACCGTGCGCTTTTGGGCGTCCGTAACGGTAACGTGTGCCGTGGCCGACCCCAGGATATGGCCGGCATCACGGAACTCCAGCTTCAGGTCGCCTACCGAAAACGGTCTACGATAGCTTATGGTCACGAACTGACTGGCCGCGTCTACGGCATCCTGTTCGTCGTACATGGGCTTCCAGTCGAATTTTTCGCCTTTTTTCGCGGCCTGCTTGCCCAGGTATTCCGCGTCGCGGCCCTGGATGTGCGCGGAATCCATCATGATAAGATTCGCAAGGTCGCGCGTCGCCGGCGTGGAATAGACATTTCCCTTGAAGCCGCGCTTGGTTAACAGTGGCAAAAGCCCGCAATGATCGAATTGCGCGTGCGTAAGGATAACCGCCTCTATGCCCGCCGGGTCCTCGATAAGCGCGCGGTTTTTTCTGTCGCTCTCGTCGCGCTTGCCCTGAAATGCGCCACAGTCTATCAGATAGCGCTTGCCGTCCACATCCAGGATGTGCTTGGAGCCGGTTACCTCGCGGGCGGCTCCCTCCGAATACAGTGTTATTGCCATGAGTAAAAGCATAAGGCCAGAACGGCGCCAGCGCAAGCGTTCTGACCCCTGTTATTTCATTCTATGGGCAGTTTTGCAAGCAGACTGCCGACTGCCGGAGCTACAAGGGTCTTTGCGAGTTCAGCCATCATTTCCCGGGGACTGCGAATCTGCTCTTCGCGTTTGTCCACGAGGTTCAGGTAAATGCCGCCAAGAGCCCGCTTATCACCGGAATACTCCGCCCACTCCACCGTGTCGCGAATGGTTTGAGTCCTTGATACCGCGTCGATAAGTATGGAGTTTTCCGCATTTACGGCCCTGAGCGCTACACTGGCTGTAAGCGAGGATGTTTTGGTATGCACCAGAACCGTTACAAATATCGTGACTTTTTCCACGGGAACAATGCCGTTTACGGGAAGTGCTCCGGGAATAGGCTGTTCCACCACAGCCTGAAGATACACCGTTTTGGCGCTTTGGCTGGGTCCCTCGGGCACAACTCCCGTTAGCTGGCCGAATACAATGATGTTGGCGCCTTGGATACCCTGGGAATCCAGCTTAACCCTGCCGTCGGCGAGCGCGCTTACCGCGAGTTCCCGCTCGCCGAGCATTGCCTCGATTTGGGAACGCTCCACGACACGCACGTAGTCCTGCCTGCTCGCGGAGGCAACCAAAGTGCTCATGTAGGTACTATAGACTATGGTGCCGAGTTCCGGGGCAAATCCCTCACCGCCTGCGAGCATGCTCAAATACTGGCCTACGAATGCGCTTAAATTGCCGGTATTTACAAGAGGGGCAAGGTCCAAAGAAATTGAAGCATTGGAACCTGCGTTAAAAGGAAGCACAAGTATCGAATCGGAACCGAGCTCGCGGGCTTCCCTTGATTTTATCTCGGCGTCCCTATAGCCGGGAACGTAAACCATGGTTTTTAAAAAGCTTTTATGGGCGTCACGCCATGATTTCCTGCTGCCTTTTGCCGAAAAGGCAAGCCCTTCGGAATATCGCAGGTCCGCGGCTCCTCCCTTTGCCTCCGCCAGCCTGTCTCGCTGATAGGAAACAGGAAACGAAACCGGTACTGCTGATTTCTTGCGAAAAACGGGAGGCAGGCGGGAAACGGCGTCATACATTGCGTGGAGGCTGGACAAAGTTCCGACTAAATCTTCCAGGTGATATTTGGAAGCGCTGCGATCAGCTTCGTCCACCGCTTGTTTGAGCTTTTCCACTGCCTCCGGATAGATCGAAACCAGGTAATCCACGGCGTCGTAGTTCTTGGCATCCTCGCGCACGGATTCGGCGGCGTATATCACCGCTCCTGCCGAATCACCCTGCTTGAGCTGCTGCTTGGCTTTGTAAAGCGCTATCCCCGACGCGCAGGAAACGCAGAATGGCGATAAAAAAATAATGGCGCTGAGCCGCAGAAAATATCTTCCCTGGTTTTTCATGTTAACTCCTTATTCTTGGTACGACGAGCCACTCCTGGCAATCAAACATTACACCGTTATTTTATTATCCAAGGCTCGCTTACAAAAAAAATACGGCCGAACCCGCCACGGCTATAAGCGCCCCCGCTATTTCAAGCGCCTTTACCTTCTGCTTGAAAAACAGTATCGCCGGAGGGATTATCAGTATGGGAGTAAGGCCGATAAGGGTGCTTACCGTGCCCGCGTCTGTATTCTGCATGGCGAAGAGCGAGAGAGCCACGCCCAGGAAAGGTCCAAACACGGAACCCCCGAGCGTGCTCTTCATCCCCGGTGGATTCTTGAGCGCAGCGCTCAGGTTTCGGCCGCGCTCCCATACGATGGACACGATGGCGAACCCCACGATTGCCACCGCCACGCGGATTTGCGTGCCCGAAACGGGATCGTAATCACCAAGGCCGTATTTCGTTAATATCATGCCGATGGACTGGCCGACGGACGACAATAGCGCAAACAGGTATCCGCGTTTCTTTAGACGGGCTTCCGCTTTATTCTTTTGGGCATCCGCCGCGGAAACGATTCCCGACTGGGCTTTTGACTCCCTGAGGGCGGCATTTGCGTCGCGCCTGCC
>JANNSO010000138.1:0-16272 GCA_031402655.1 Spirochaetota bacterium
CAACGACGAGCGCTGGTACGAGCTCTGCGACGAGTACGGCATCTACCTGATGGATGAGGCCAACATAGAAAGCCATGCCTATTACGACCAGCTCGCCCGCGACCCCGCATGGCTTCCGGCCTTCATGGACAGGGGAAAGCGCATGGTCCTTCGGGACAAAAACCATCCATCAGTTATAATTTGGTCACTTGGAAACGAATCAGGCTACGGCCCAAACCACGACGCCCTGGCCGCGTGGATGCGCTCGTTCGACCCGCTCCGCCCCGTTCACTACGAGGGAGCGGCAAGACCCGAATGGGGACAGCTTCCCTTTACCCTCGAATCGCTGAAGCGGGGCAGAAAAGCATCCGACATAGTATCGACTATGTACCCGCCCATGGAGCTGCTTGAGCAATGGGCAGCGACCACAGAAGATGACAGACCCTTCATCATGTGCGAATATTCCCACGCCATGGGTAATTCCAACGGCGGATTGGCCGAATACTGGGCTATCATCGAAGCACACGACGGCCTGCAGGGAGGATTCATCTGGGATTGGGTTGACCAGGGAATCCTTGCGCGCAATGAACTCGGGCAGGAATACTGGGCATACGGCGGCGACTTTGGCGACGAACCCAGCGACCGTGACTTTATTTGCAACGGCCTGGTATTTCCCGACCGCAGCCCAAAACCCGTGCTTGCGGAATGCGCCAAGCTGTTCCAGCAATTCGCAATCCACTCGGAAAATCCTATAAGCGGAAAAATTTCCATCCATAGCCGCCAAGATTTTACCGACACGCCTGCGCTAGAATTGCGGTGGTCAATAATCGCAGACGGTCAGCTTGTCGCGGAAAAATCAAAAGCTCTGCCTTCGATCAGCCCCGGCTGCACGGTGGGTATCGACCTTGAATTTAATCTAGGCAACACGCAGTATGAGCTCATAGATTCCGCCGAGACATATCTCAATGTAGATCTGCACCTTATCGCTGCAAACGCCTGGGCACCGGCAGGGCATCGTCTTGCCTGGGAACAGTTTACGGTAAGAGGCAAGGCGCCTTCGGCGGACGCGGAACGCTTTCTCGGAATCAGCAATAAAAAATTATCGCTTCAAAAAAAAACCGGCTGGAAAGCCGGCTTCGGAGCGGACGGATTCCTGCATTCGCTGCTTGCGGGAGGCAAGGAATATTTAGCGGCTCCTTTGGTCATGAATCTCTGGCGAGCTCCTACTGAGAACGATGGGCTCAAGAAATTCCTCGACTTGGCCGGCATCCCGGAAATGGCGTTTTACCATCAAAACAAAGCCATGACAGCCTGGCTGGATCAAGGGCTCGACGAGCTTAATTTCGAGCTTGAATCCATGACAGGCGACTCGCTCGGAGAATCCGCCGGTAAAAACATGGTGCGCGTCGCCCACCGGGTAAGTACCGCGAAAGGCATATTCGTCGGCACGTTTAAGCAGGATTGGCGAACAGGACCTTCCGGCCCCGAAGCTTCCTTCATCTTCGACCTTGACCGCAATCTGCCCGAACTGCCGCGCGTCGGGCTAGCCGCGGCGCTCATGCCTGGTTTCGAAAAGATAACATGGTATGGACGAGGCTCGGGCGAGTGCTACTCCGACCGTAAAGCCGGCTCGCGCTTCGGCACCTGGCGCTCCGCAGTAAATAGCATGGAAACCCGCTACGTCCTCCCGCAGGAAAACGGCAATAGGACGGATGCGCGAGCGCTTGCCTTGGAGCACGACGACGGTTCAACCCTGTTAATCGCGGGAGCAGGATCAACCCCCTCTGGCGGCTTCGACTTTACGGCATCCCACACCAGCGCGAATCAGCTTTGGCGGGCCAGCCACTGGTACGAAGTCCAGCCGCAAGACAAAACCCTCCTGTATCTCGACGTGGCACAGCGTGGCATTGGCACGGCATCCTGCGGACCGGACACCTCCGATCAATGGCGGCTGAAACCGGGTATTTACAAACTGGAGTTGTCTTTCGGCTTTTGAGTTTTTATCCATGCCGCCATTGACCATAACGCGAGCCGGACGTATCCTCAGAGCATGGATTTTTTACAGCTCGTCAGCCAAAGGCGCAGCGTGCGCCAGTACGATGCAAGGCCCGTAAGAGCGGAGGACATCCTCTCCTGCGTCGAGGCCGCCCGTCTGGCTCCGTCCGCCTGCAACTCCCAACCGTGGCGCTTCGTCGTCGTCGTCGACCCTGCCCTGCTTCCCGTGGCGCGCGATGCGGCTGTTGGCATGCCCATTCCCATCAACGCGTTCGCGCGGGAAGCGCCGGTAATCGTCGCGGTGGTGGCGGAAAAGCCTAAGTTCACGGCTGCCATGGGCGGTGTCGCAAAGGGTCACGGCTACGTGCACCTGGACATCGGCATGGCCGTTTCCCAGTTCTGCCTCCAAGCCGCCGCGCTTGGCCTGGGCACCTGCATTTTGGGCTGGTTCAACGAGCGCGCTATAAAAAAATTACTGGGCATACCGCCAAGCCGGCATGTACCGCTGCTCATCACGCTGGGGCATCCGGGCGCGCATCTGTCAAAACGAGATAAAAAAAGAAAGCCCCTGGACGAGGCTTTCTCCATGAACCGCTATTGAGAATTACGGCGCGAGCAGCTCTAGCTCGAACACGATATAGGAATTCGGAGGAATCAAGTCTCCCGCGCCGCGTTCCCCGTACGCCAGTTCGGGCGGCAGGACAATCAAGCGCTTTTCGCCATAACCCATCTCCGCCACGCTTTGGTCAAAACCGCTTATCATCTCGCCTGCGCCAACGCTGAACTGCAGCGCCTTGCCTGTGGTCTTGCTGGTATCCAGAATTTTGCCTTCCAGGTTCGTAAGCGTATAGTGTACGGAAACTCGGGTACGTGCCGCCGGCTTTACGCCGCTGCCCGGCTGCAGAATCTGGTAAAAAATTCCGTTTTTGCCGGCAATTAGAGCGGGGAAGCGTTTTTTGGCGATATCCACCTGGGCATTCAAGGCGCTCTTTTTGGCATTCTGGCCACCGGAAAGCCTATCCGCTACCGCCGCGTCGAACTCCGCCCGGGTCATGCCAAAGGCCTGCGCCTTCTGGCCGACGCGGATAATCTTTACCGTGCGCATGCGCTCGCCTTTGCGTATGGCCTTTACCACTTCCATACCCTTGACGACGCGCCCGAATATCGTATAGGAACCGGTAAGAGCCTGCGTCGGCGCTAAAGTTATAAAAAATTGACTCCCGTTCGTATCCGGTCCCGAGTTGGCCATGGCCAGCATGCCTTCCTCGCCATAGCTCAGCTTGGAGTCTATCTCGTTCGGAAACTTGTAGCCCGGTCCCCCTGTTCCCGTACCCAGCGGATCGCCTCCCTGCACCACGAAACCGGGCTCCACCCGGTGAAACGAGAGACCGTCGAAATACGGCTTGCCCGTTCCAAGGAATTTACCTTCCGCCAGCCCCACGAAACTGGCCACGGTAAGGGGGGCGCTGTCCGGATACAGTTCCAGGGTTATCGGACCCAGCCCCATGTCGATGACGGCGTACAGGCCGTTTTTAAGCGCTGGTGCGCCCGCACTCTGGGCAAAGCAGGTCATCGCAGCCAGCATCAAAATCCCGAAAACAAATATTTTCCGTAAACGAGCCATAAAAAATCTCCTCAAGCTTGGTAATTACTATTCAACGCGTATCAGTATCGCATATTTTCCCGTCAATTGTCTGCCCTGCATCTCAATGGAATCCGCACCCCATCCATGCTATACTAAGGCCATGCCCTACGAAATCCGCAAAGCCGTAAAGCTCAAGTGCGCCTATTTTACCGTACACTGGTCGCCCATAGTCAAGGCGGACAAATACCAGGTAACCCGCAGCGTCCCCTCCATGGGCGGCATCGCCGAATTGTATTATCAGGACGACCACGGCAAGCTGAACCTGTATATGCTGGCCAGGTCCTACTACGGCGGACTTCGCGCCACGCTGCGCAGCGCTGTGGATCCGGAAACGGAGCGGGATGCCGGCCGGCTTGCCGTCCTGACCAAATACGAGGACAAAATCTTCTATAGATACACCTGCATGGAATCCCAGGATGACATGAGCGACATAATGTTTTTTTTCCTGTCTACCTACATGAAGGGCGGAACCACCCAAAAATCCTCCGGTCGCTATGAACGCATCTTTCTTAAAGAAGTGGATACGGGCGACTTGGTTACAATCTGAAAAACTAAACTCCGGGCTTCTTTACGCCGATACTCGGTGAAAGAGCCGGAGGCAAAGCATGATTCGAGGATTGTACACGGGCGCAAGCGGCATGGCGGCACAGCAGGTTCGCCTGGACACGCTTGCCAACAACCTGGCCAACGTAGACACAGACGGCTACAAGCGCGACGTTGCCGTGCACAAGGCTTTCGCCCAGCTTCTCATCCGACGCATGCGCGACGACGGCGAATACCTGCATCCCCTGGGCTCCGGCGACATGGCGCCCGTCGTAGGCAAGGTAGGAACCGGCGTCGAGAACAACGAAGTGTTTACCGAGCTGGAGCAAGGCGCCATGAAAGGCAGCGACAGCGACTTCGACGTCGCCCTCGATGGCAAGGGATTCATGTCCATCCAGACGCCGTATGGCGAACGCTACACCCGCAACGGCTCCTTCATCCTGGGCAAGGAAGGCTTCCTCGAAACAAAGGAAGGCTATCCCGTGCTCGGCGAAAACGGCCCCATCCAGATTAAAGCCAACAACTTCCAGATCGACAAAGACGGCCGGGTCTGGATCAACAAAGAGTTCCAGGACGACCCCACCCGCCTGGTAGGCCGCGAGGAAAACACCTGGAGCCAACCCACGCTCGTCGACACCCTCAAGATCGTCGACTTTGAAAAAGTCCGCTTCATCGCAAAACAGGGGTCCAGCATGTGGGCTGCCACCGAAACCTCCGGCCCCGCGCTTACCATGCAGGGCGAGGCGCGCCCAACCGTTCTCCAGGGGTTTACCGAGGCATCCAACGTAAACCCCGTCCTTGAAATGGTGCGCATGATAGAAGTAAACCGCGCCTATGAGGCCAACCAGAAGACCATCCAGGCCGGCGATGCATCGCTTGGCAAGCTCATAAACGAAATTGTGCGAGTATAAATTAACCAAAATATTTTTGGGCGTGTTTTGCCCCACTTCTTTTTATCTCCACACCAGACGCTCCCCGGGACTTGACCCGAACGGCCAAAACCACCGATACTGAGCTGAATCTTATTCTATTGAATCAAAATTTCTCACTCTTTATAAGGACAAGCATTACCTATGATAAGCGATTCCAATAATAAAAAACATTTACCCGCCCTACCGATGCCTGCCGCTTTTGCGCTTATTGTCGCTGTCATGGCTATGGCGATTTCATCCTGCAGCCTGGAATACAGCCCCGACATGGCCGTAGAACTCGCCGAGGAAATCCCCGATGCGGTTATCTACGATTTCGAGCGCGTCGTAGTGCAAAACGCAAAACCCCGATTTCGTTTACAGGCAAAAAAGGGTTCTTTTTTCGTAAAAGCCGGCAAGATAAGGATGGAATCGGTCGACTTTACCGAGTACGGCCTCGATGGAACCGGCGAAGCCGCGAAAGGGCACGCCGACTCGGGAATCTTCTACACAAAAACGGAAAGCGCCGAGCTCAGTGGTAAAGTATTCTTCACATCAAGCCGCGATTCGGTAACGGTTTCATCCGGATACCTGTACTGGGACGGCAAAGAGCGCACCATCGCAAGCCGCCTCGATACCGTAACCACCGTAACCAGCAAGGAATCCAGCCTGTCGGGCGCGGGATTCAGGGCAGATGCCAAAACCAGGGCCTTTTCCTTCGAGGAGCACGTAGACGGCAGCTACCGTTCCAGCGAAAGCGAAAAGCCATGAGACGATTCCTGTTGACTGCCGTTTTTTTCGCCGCAGGCATTACGGCAGTAAGCGCCGCCAACTTCTCCTTCTCGGCGAATTCCATGAGCGGAACCATGGCCAAAGGCAACGAGCGCACCATCCTCCTCGGAAACGCCATGGTAATTTCCGATAACATAACTATCAACGCGGATAGGATCGAACTCTACGGCAACGATTTTCGCTTCGCGGAATGCACGGGGAAAGTATCCATAAACGACGCGGAACAGGGGATTCACCTAACTACGGAAAAGCTTATCTACGACAGGCGGGACAAGCTTTCGCGGATGACCGGCCCTTCCATAATGGAAGACAGAAAAAACAAAGTAGTTATCAAGGGTGATTACATAGAAAACGACGACCTGCGCAAAATAACGATTATCCAGATAAACGTCCGTATTCTAAAGGAAAACCTCATTTGCCGCTCCGAATTCGCGCGTTACGACCGCGAGACCAAACAGCTCGAGCTTACCGGCTCGCCCATAGTAAAACGCGATGGCGACGACTATAAGGCGGCTCGCATATCAGTAAACCTCGATACCGAGGACATTACCCTCGAAGGTGCAGTATCGGGGATCGTAGTACAGAAAAAAAACAAGGAAGCTCCAACGCCGCCGGAGCCCGAAATAAGCGGGAGTGATACGCAATGAGCGATTTCAAGTACGACTCAAAACAGGAAGAAGCGAACTCGGAAACGGTCGCTGCGAACGTGGAAACACTCGAAACCTACGACGACATACCGCCTACGAGCCTCGATCCCGACAAAATTCATATCCTGGAAACCCGGGCTTTGGTTAAGCGCTTCGGTCGAAAAACCGCGGTTAGAGGCGTCAGTTTTTCCATGAAAACCGGACAGATTACCGGCCTGCTCGGCCCAAATGGCGCTGGTAAGACAACAACCTTCTATATGATAGTTGGTTTTATACAGCCAAACTCCGGATCCGTCTATCTGGACCATCACGTTTTATCATCGCTGCCCATGTACAAACGCGCCAGGCTTGGAATCGCCTATTTACCGCAGGAACCATCGGTATTCAGAAAGCTTACCGTGGAGCAAAACATATGGGCCATTCTGGAAACCAGGCCCGATCTTGATAAGAGCGGCCGCAAGGAACGTTTAGAGCAATTACTGGTTGAATTCGGCATAGATAAGATTCGTAAACAGTTTGCCTATACCCTATCGGGCGGGGAACGCCGACGCACCGAAATAGCCAGAGCGCTGGCGATCAAGCCGAAATTCCTGCTCCTCGACGAGCCTTTTGCCGGCATAGATCCCATAGCAGTCCACGAAATAAAAAGCATTATGCGCAAATTATCAGACCAGGGCATCGGAGTCCTGATTACCGATCACAATGTACGCGACACTTTGGACATTACCCATACGGCACATATTATCCACCAGGGAGAAATACTTGTCTCGGGTACGAAGGAAGAAATTCTCCAATCAGAGCTGGCTCGCGAAATATACCTGGGAGAAACCTTCAAAATGTAGAAAACCGCTTTTTTTTCGGGTATACGGTTTTGCTCCGCGATTATACATGCCCTTTTGCATTGCCTATGCAGGAATCGATCGTAATTCCATATCCGCTCTTGAGATGAATATTTATTAACTTTATTGTTGCCATGCTGGCCGGCCTGTACATTCCAAGTATTGAATAAATATGCACTTTTCTTGCATAAGTCTATACCAGCCATTGAAATACATTTAATATATCAATAACTTTCCCTTTCGGAATTCTCCAGCTCGAGTTATAATCCACCCATAATTTCCTTCCAGGGAGTTACAAGGAGGCTACTATGACCAGCAAAGATTTTATGGCCCGGGACGAACAGTACGGCGCGCACAATTATCATCCCTTACCGGTAGTAATCTCCTGGGCGGAAGGCGTCAAGGTGCGCGATCCCGAAGGTAAGATTTATTTTGACTTCCTTTCGGCATATTCGGCGGTCAATCAGGGTCACAGACATCCTAAAATCATAAAGGCTCTTATCGACCAAGCCAATATCTGCACGCTCACGAGCAGGGCCTTCCATAATGACAAGATGGGTTCTTTTCTCAAGAAATTGTGCGAATATACCGGCTACGAGCAGGCGCTTCCCATGAACACCGGAGCGGAGGCCGTGGAGACCGCGCTCAAGGCCGCCAGGCGCTGGGGCGTGGAAATAAAGGGCGTCGCCAACGGCAAACAGGAAATCATCTGCGTACGCGAAAACTTTCATGGCCGAACCCTCGCTGCCATATCGATGTCCAACGATCCCGATTCAACCGTAAATTACGGCCCCTACGTACCCGGTTTTATCCGCGTTCCTTATGAAGATATCGAGGCCATGTCTGCCGCCGTAACCGCCAATACCGTTGCCATAATCCTGGAGCCCATACAGGGCGAGGCCGGCGTCTGCGTGCCTTACGCAGGTTACCTCAAAGCCGTTCGGGAACTGTGCGACCGAAACAAGGTTCTTTTTATCTGCGACGAAGTGCAAACGGGTTTCTGCCGCACGGGAAAACGCTTTGCCTGGATGCACGAAAACGCTCGCCCCGACATCATGTGCCTGGGTAAGGCACTCGGCGGCGGTGTGTTTCCCGTATCCGCGATAGTCGCCGACCGCGCCGTCATGAAGGTCTTTACCCCCGGGACCCACGGCTCAACCTTTGGCGGCAATCCCCTGGCAAGTGCCGTCGCGATGGCGGCCATTGCGGTCCTCGAGGATGAAAAACTCGACGAACAAGCTGAAGCGCTCGGAAAAATTTTCCGGGAGGAAGTTGCAAAGTTACCATGCAGTGCAATGGTTAAGGTTCGCGGTAAGGGCTTACTGAATGCGATTCTATTCAAGGATGGTTTCGAAGCCTGGAACGTTTGCCTCGCGCTCAAGGACGCCGGTCTTCTTGCAAAGCAAACCCACGGCAATATCATCCGCTTCGCGCCTCCTCTCGTCATCACCGAAACCGAGTTGCGGAAGGCTATCGCAATAATCGCCGAAGTTCTAAAAAAGTACTGAAGCGGCTTAAAAATCAATACGGGGACAGGGCTCGTTTTCAAGAAAACCATAAAGGTTGCCTTGCCAAGCGGCGCAACCTGGAATGTATCGCCGCAATTGCTCCGGCCAAGCCGGCTTTAAGCCCTATTTTATTTCTTCCTGCTTAAAAGCGCCGCAAAAGGATTGTACGTATCGCCTTCCGCCCCGCTTTCCAGATATTTTTTGGAAGTTTCGTCTTCCTCTGCCGAGGATGTCTGTTTCAAGGATATTCTTTTCCCCGCGACGTCGACACCCAAAATCTCGACAGACAGAACCTGTCCCATCTTCACATTGACGCCTGAGCTTCCATACTTGCCTTCGCTTCTCATTTCGGAGATGTGAATAAGCCCGTCGAGACCGCTTTCCAAGGAAACGAAAGCGCCAAAGTCGGTAATCCGGACAACTTTTCCGGTATGCTTGGATTCTACAGGGTATTTATCGAGCGCCATTTCCCAAGGATCCGAAAGCAAGCTCTTCATACTCAATGTTATGCGTTCGCTTTTCCAGTCGATCTTGATGATGGCAGCTTCTATTTCCTGGCCTACGGCCAGTACCGCATGAATATCCTCAACACGGGCTCTGCTGATTTCAGAGATGGGAAGCAGCGCTTGAATTCCGCTGATATCGACGAAAGCGCCGAATTCCTGAATCGACTTTATCGATCCTTTGATAATCATGTTTTCCTTAAGTGTCTTTTTTAATGCTTCAATTTGTTCTTTATGTGCTTCTTCATGAATAGCCCTGTTGGAAACAAGGATATTTCGGCCGCTCTCTTTGTATTCCTGTATTTTAAAAGTCAGATGTTTCCCGACAAAAATTTCTACATTGTCCGTCCGCTTTTGACCCATCTGGGAAAAGGGGCAAAATGCACGGGTTTCGCCGATTTTAATCTCATATCCACCCTTAATTTCTTTTTCGACGAGGCCCTCGACGGGAATGCTGTTTTTATACGCGCTTTCAAGTATGGCAGGCCCTGCTTTGTCTCCGCTGATTCTGGTGGTAAAATTCATCTCTCCGTTTTTGGAATTCAGGAAGAACACCTTAATGGTATCACCCTCCTTGACAGAAAGTTTCCCGTCCTGATCCGCCAACTCCGCGCGTTCGAGCATGCCTTCGCTCTTTCCGCTCAACTGCAGAAATATACAGTCTTTCGAAATGGAGACTATTTGAGTCTCCACTAATTGCCCTGGCTGCAGCCGCTCCATCTTGGTAGTAAGGCTGCTTTCAAAAAGTGACGCAAAATCGCTCGTGGATTTATCGGCATTGTATTGTTTCATGTATCATTCTCCCTGATCGTCCGCAGTATAGCAGAAAGTCGCGCTTAAGGTCAGACCCTTTTTTAAAATTTCCTTATCATGACTGCCTAGAGCGATTAGAATAGCTATCAATTTACAAAGAGCCTCGGCAAAATACTTTGCTTTCCCCTATTGCATCCGACAAAAGGCTGAACTAAGGTTAGAAGCAGTACAGCTAGAATGGCTTACAGGAGGCAACAATTGAAGAAACTCATGTTCATAGCATGTTTCATGGCACTCGCAGGCGGTGGGGTATTCGCGCAAACATTGACAATTTATACCGAAGACGCCCCTCCCTACAATTTTATCGGTAAAGACGGAAAAACAACGGGACTTACCTATGAAGTTGTAATGGAAATCCAAAAGCGAATAAAAAACACAGACCCGATCCAAGTAGTACCCTGGGCTCGCGGCGTAAACGAGCTTGATACCAAACCGAATGTGTTATTGTTTTCGATGGCTCGCTCCGGCGAGAGAAATCCAAAATATCAATGGATCGGACCCGTTGCAGAAATGACATTCGCCTTCTATTCCAAGGCAAGCTCGAAAGTTACGGTTTCATCACTTGAAGACGCCAAAAAGGTCAATTATGTCGGTGTCTACCTCAATGATATCCGTGACCAGATTCTTACCGGGCAGGGCTTCAAAAACCTCGACAAATCAAACGATACGGTTACACCCATCAAAAAACTTATGGGCGACCGCCTCGATCTTGTCGCCAGTTCCCCCGATGAGATAGGCCTTTTGCTCAAGGAAGCCGGATATAAAGTAACAGATGTCAAGTTCCAGTTCGTATTTCAGAGGATTCAGCTCTATATCACCGCCTCGAAGGCCACTCCCCCAACAGTCGTCAAAACCTGGAACGATGCGCTGGATGCCATGAAAAAAGACGGTTCATATGAAAGGATATTCAAGAAATATCTACCCGATTCGCCATTACCGGCACCGGCAATAACTACATTCTGAACAAATAGGAGATTGATACCGATTCGATCTGGGAGTACGGTACAGCCTCTTCAGATTTGGCGCAGCTGGATTTCTCCCTGACAGTTTGGACAAGCCCGGGTATCTCCCTGGGCTTGTCGATAAAAAAGATGGGGTTTCATAAAAAAAACACTTTTTTGACCCTATTCCAAGTCATCTACGCTTTAGGTTGACGCCGGGCTTTGCGCGTGGTACATTGAAAGTACCCGGTACCGGGTACCTCAGCACGTATTTCCATGGAAGCCACATGCGTTATTTTGACACTCATGCCCACATCGGGCTCATTTTTGATGACCCGATAGAGCAGCTTTTAGTCTGCCAGCAGGCAAAACAAACCGGAGTAAGCCGGATTGTAAGCATCAGCAACAGTTTAATCGACTTTTTTCAAATATATGACAACCTCAAAACGGCTGAACATGTATATCATGCAGCCGGCGTTTCTCCATCCGAGGTGGCAAATCCCGGCCGCGATTGGCACGCCAAGCTCGAGGAAGCGCTGAAACTGCCGCGCGTCATCGCCGTGGGCGAGATCGGTCTCGATTATTTCCATAAATTCGGCGATAAGGACAGCCAGATAGAGCTGTTCATCAACCAGTTGGACATTGCGGCACGCCATGACCTGCCTGTCATTATCCACAACCGCGATGCAGGCAAGGACGTACTGGACATACTTGCCGACCGGCTGCCTCCCTCCGGCGGCGTCCTGCACTGTTACTCGGAAAATGCCGAATACGCGCGCAAAGCCCTGGATCAGAACCTTTATTTCTCCTTTGCGGGCAATTTAACCTACCGCAACGCCCGCAATCTGCACGAAACCGTCCGCGAAGTACCGCTGAACCGAATTTTGGTGGAGTCAGAGGCACCGTTTATGGTTCCGTCGATCTACCGGGGCAAGCGCAACAAGCCCGAATTCCTGCCCGCTACGGTTGATGACCTGGCTGCTTTGCTGGACATAGCCGTCGAGACGGTGGCTGAAGCCGTCTACGAAAACGCTTGCCGCTTTTTCAAGATACCCGTCTAATGCAAACAGTCGCCACGGAATCCCTTTTGGGAGCCCCTGGCGATTTTTTTATCGCAAGGCATAAAAAGACATGAATCTTTACCATCCGGTGCAAATAGGCTCATACACCTCCCGGGGAAATCTTTTCCTGGCACCAGTCGCCGGTTATTCCGACGCCGCGTACCGGTCAATCTGTATCGATGCGGGCTGCGACCTTGCCTATACCGAAATGGTAAGCTCGGAGGCAATTACCCGCGACTCAGCCAAGACCGAGGCCTTGCTCCAGCGCGCGGAAAACGAAACAGAATTCGCGGTGCAGCTTTTTGGCAGCAATCCGGATACCATGGCACGCGCTGCCGTTCTGGTACAAAAAGGCTGGAATCCGTCGATCATCGACATAAATTGCGGTTGCCCTGTCCCCAAGGTGATCAAAACCGGGGCAGGCTCTGCTCTTATGCGCGACAAGGTTCGTCTAGCCGCTATCGTCGGCGCGATGCACGAGGCCGTAAGCACTCCCATTACCGTAAAAATACGGCTGGGCTGGGATGATTCCGCTATAAATTATCTGGATGTAGCCGCAGCCGCCGTCGAGGCCGGAGCCGCGGCGCTTACTTTACACGCGCGTACCCGGGAACAGGGATATTCGGGTAGGGCCGACAGAAAAGCGTTTTACGCGCTGGCTGCGGTTTTACCCGTTCCGGTTTTTGCATCCGGCGATTTGTTCTCGCCCGAGGATGCCCGGGACATACTTTCGGGCAATGCCGAAAATTCGCAGCCGGTCGCCGGAGTCATGTTTGCCCGCGGCATAATGGGCGACCCGTTCCTGTTTACCAAAACCCGCGCCCGGCTCCGGGGAGAGGACCTGCCCCCGATGGATTCGGCGCTGAGGCTGGAAACGGCGCACAGGCATTTTCTGCTGTCGTTACGATTCTATAACGAGCATACTGCCTGCGTGGAGTTCAGGAAGCACGCCTGCGCCTACCTGAAAGGCATACAGCACGGTGCCGAACTTAGAAACCTTGTCGTGCATTGCTCGAACCCGCCGCAGTATGAAAATTTTTTTGCCACGTGGAAATCCTGGCTCGAGACGCCACCGGGTAATTAGTTCTCGTCCTGGTTTTTCTTCCATTCCTTTATTCGCGCATCCAATTCACCGTAGAGATCCGCCGGAGGATTAAGCCCGGTTGCGATTTGCAGAAACGGCAGCAACACGTCTTTTTTGAGGCTTATCCAGTTGGCAGGCAATATTCCCGACGGAACAAGATATTCGGCGGGCGGCAGTTTTCCCAATAAGGTCGGATAAAATAGCGGGAAGAGTTTTTCGTTTACCGCCTTAATGGCTGAAAATCCGCCTGCGACTCCAAACGACCGCTCCATCAAGCGGAATTGCCTGGAATCTTCCAGGAACAGCTTTTGCGTCGATTCGGCATAAAACCATTTCAAAAAAGCCTCGGCGGCGGATTTTCCTTTGCCGCCTCGGCAGATTCCTGCGTAAACGACATCATCCTGCACAGGGATTTTCTTATCGCGTCCAAGCCATCGAAAAGCCAACGATGCCCGGTTTTCCTCGGCAATGGTAAAAAACGAGCTGGATTCCATGGATGCGTATTTTATTCGCCCTTCCTGGACGGATTTATAGCCCGGCGTGTACAGATATTTAAAACTGAATTCGTCTTCTTTTTCGGGTGAGCCATTGGCGCGCCTGGTCCATTCCTGAAGATAGGCAATACCGTTGTCCAAGGCCGGCTTGCTCCATTTCAGGGGGTCCGCTTCCTTGAAATCGGTTCCATACAGGCGAACGACATCATAGAGAAACTGAGGGGACCAGCGCGGGCCAAACCCCATGGAAACATACGCGCTGCGTTTAAGCACATTGAAGGCGGTTGCGGATTTTTCCAGTTCCGAAAATGACAGCAGAAAACTGTCCTCCCGATTATCCTCATCGCTCTTATCAAAGGCAATAAGCGGCAGATTGAATGACACGGGCAGAAGAATCTGCCGGCCATCCACGTTTCCAAGATCGAGCAGCGCAGGATAGAAGGAATTTTGATTGATAACCAATTCCGAAAAAAGGTAATCAAGCGACTGGAACCTTGATCTGACATTGCTGCTTTTTAGATATCTTCCTATCACTAGCGTGGGTATCGCCTGCGTAGTAACAAGGTCTTTCGCAAGCTCCTTTGAAAAAACGACATGTATCTTGTATCGAGTCTGGGAACTGTTGAATTTTGCGGCATACAAAGCGATTTCAGGCGTATCGCTATGCAATTCCGCCACGGTAGGTCCAAGCAGCCCACAGGAACCAAGCAGCGCATACACAAGCGCCAGAACCATAAAAGAAACTGCTTTATTCATAAAAAAAACTCCGTCGAACCGCTGTCATGGCGCTACACTAACCCAAAAAGTTACTGATTTCAAGGTTTGCCCATAGATTTACAAAGTAAAGATGATTATACTGCAATTGCTATGCAAGTAAAGAACCCAGAGATATTCTCTCTTATCGAGTCGATAGGACTTCACTTTAACAACAACATTTCCAACCGCTTCACGCGGGCTTCGTTGTCATTGCTGCCTTTGGATACGACAACTTGGACCCAGTTGGAAGAACTAACCGAAAAAGCCGCCAATTACCGTTACCAAGGCTACCATTTGGACGAGCTGTATGAAATGATACTGAGCATGGCTCGTTTTGTCTCGGCGGCAAGAAAGCAAGGCACGCAATACTTTAAGATGGCCGCAGGCATTACCACTAAATTGACATCGCAAGACAGAATACTCCACGAGATGGTTATCAATAACTTCAGCTCAAACTTAAACATACTTGCGGATTCCACCAATAAATTATATATAAAAGCCGTCGAATTGGATAAACAGGCCGCAAACGGCAAACCCGCGATCTATACCAAACACCCCGATCTTTCCCAACTGGGTCGTTACCTGGTCGGCCAATAGGCATTTCGACGCTCCCTAGCCTAGCCTCCCTAGCCTTGACAAAAAGAAGCCTTATCTCTAATATACGACTTCACGGAATGGAGCGGTGTCCGAGTGGTTTAAGGAGGCGGTCTTGAAAACCGTTGTGCCGCAAGGTACCGGGGGTTCGAATCCCCCCTGCTCCGAAAACGGAGAAGCGGTTCCTGATTGTCGTTGATTCCATATCGTTGAAAAGCAGGGGATTCGAACAGAAACCTCGCCGACCAACGGGAGGAAAAGGCGCCAAGGATGGCGCCGGCAGAGGTTGATGCGGGTTTTCGAGCGAGCACGACGCGAGCGATAAAAACCGAATCCCCCCTGCTCCGGAAACGGCAATTTTCATATAAGTAGTTAGTATTTTTGGAGAGGTGCGAGAGTGGCCGAATCGGGCTCCCTGCTAAGGAGTTGTGCCCCACAAGGGTACCGGGGGTTCGAATCCCCCCTTCTCCGTTCATAGATATTTGGTTACTGGGGTGTTTAAGGTTTTATCCGTTGATAGTATGGGGGGATTCGAACCGCGCATTGCGCGATGAACCCTCGCCGACCAACGGGAGGAAAAGGCGCCACGACGGCGCCGACAGAGGGTGAGGCGGGTTATCGAGTACGCAGGATGCGGACGATGATAACCGAATCCCCCCTTCTCCGTTCTTTTATATATGAGGTTATAGCTCAGCTGGATAGAGCGTCAGATTGCGGATCTGAAGGTCGGTGGTTCGAATCCACTTAGCCTCACTAGTTTCAAAAAAAGGCCGAAAGGCCTTTTTTTAGGACTTTTTCTAAATGGAGAGATGCCAGAGTGGTTGAACGGGGCGGTCTCGAAAACCGTTGAACCCGCACGGGTTCCGGGGGTTCGAATCCCCCTCTCTCCGCTACCTGTACAGGCTCCCGAATATAGGATGGGGGATTCGAACTGAATCCCTCGCCGACCAACGGGAGGAAGAGGCGCCACGATGGCGCCGCAAGAGGGTGAAGCGGGTTTTCGAGCATGCAGGATGCATGCGAAGACAACCGAATCCCCCTCTCTCCGCAAATTCTCTTTCGTTGCAGGCTTGGGGGATTCGAACTGAATCCCTCGCCGACCAACGGGAGGAAGAGGCGCCACGATGGCGCCGCAAGAGGGTGAAGCGGGTTTTCGAGCATGCAGGATGC
>JANNSO010000139.1:0-68883 GCA_031402655.1 Spirochaetota bacterium
CAAAGAGATTGCCTGCTGTTTCGCAACTTACACTATACATGCTAGTGTAATACAGATTTGTGTACATTTACCCAACGGTATATCCTAAATGGCAAGACGAAGGAACCGCTTGTACACGAAACTTATTGAATGTATCCGTAAAAAGTTTAAATGCTCTGTTTTTTTTCGTTTTTTCTATCCTTGAGCGGTGATAAAAAAAAGCGGCCGGGCTCCTGGCTTCCGCGAAGAAGCTCGATACCCGGCTTGTAAATAAATATTCGCGCCACTATGCAAAAATCGCTTCGGCGCTGGCTACTGAATCAGCTTCTTGAGAAGCTCCTCGTCTTTTTTCCAGTTGGGGTCGACACGCACCTTGAGGCTCAGCTTAACCGGGTACGGGAATATTTCGCAGAGGTCATGCTCGGCCTCTTCGCGAATCTGGCGTATCATCGCGCCACCCTTGCCGATTATTATGCCCTTCTGCGTATCGCGCTCCACGACAAGGTCGCCTTCATAGACAAGCGTGCCGTCATCCAGCATGTGGTGGCCCGAATAATCGACGTACACGGCATGAGGCACTTCGTCGCGCGTATGCAGGAACACTTTCTCGCGCACCATCTCGGCGATGCGGAAGACAGGCTCCTGGTCCGTGTAATACTCTTCGGGATAGTACTCGGGTCCCGGCGGAGCCGACAGGGCAAGCTCGGCGACCAGCGCTTCCAGACCCGTTCCCTTCTCCGCGGAAATGTCGAAGGCCCGTATCCCGGAAAGCTTCTGGCCAAGGAACGAGCGGGTTCCGGTTATATTGGATTCACGGGCGTCTATCTTGTTTACCGCCACGAGCGTCTTTGCCAGGAACGGAGCTATCAGCGCGGCGATAATCTCCTCCTCGGCTCCAGGCGGCCGGGTGGTGTCTATCACGTAAATGATAAGGTCGGAATCGCCAAGTGAGCGCACTGCGAGGTTCCGCAATCGCTTGTTTATTGCCTTTTCCGAATTATGAAGCCCCGGTGTATCCATAAAAACCAATTGAAAGCCAGGCTTTGTCAAAATGCCCCGTATCGTGTTCCTCGTAGTCTGGGGAACGGGTGAAACTATGGCCACCTTAGCGCCGCACAGTGCGTTCATCAAGGTGGATTTTCCGGCGGAAGGCCGCCCTACCACGCTTACGAACGCGGATTTGTGTATCTCAGCCATTGCATCGTCCTTTCTTCAAGTATCCAGATTATCGGGATGTTCCAGACCGGTAAACAGGCTGAACTGGGCAGACGCCTGCCCCCGCAGCATCCCCATGCCGTTCGTAGTGCGGCATCCCGCGGCCTCGGCCCTGACGAGCAGCGGCGTCCGGGTAGGGTTATAAATAGTTTCAAAAATAGCTTCCGTGCCGTGTAGCTCATACCATTCCAGCGGATCGCCCGGGGTTCCTCCGGTCATACCTATGGGCGTGGTCTGGATGATCAGGTCATTGTGCTTTTCCACCAGGTGCACCGCGCGCTCCGTAACGCCCGACCATTGGAACCCGTAGGTTTCCGCAAGGTGTTTGGCCTTGTTCATGTTTCGGTTTATTACGCAGGCGTTGACCCCGAACTCGTGGAGCACGCAAGCAACCGCCTTGGCCGCTCCACCCGCTCCTATGATGCTCGCGCGCATCCCGTCCAGTTTCGTAACGCCCAGAAATTCGAGCAATGCCTTGCGAAAACCGTAGGCGTCGGTATTGTGGCCTGCCCAGCCCGTCGGCGTACGCACCAGGGTATTGCAAGCTCCGATTTTTTTTACCTCGCTCGACATTGTCTCGAGTTGGGTAAGTATGCGTTCCTTGAAGGGCACCGTTACGGAAAATCCCTGAAGGTTCAAAAGGTCGGCGAGGCGCATAAACGCATCCATGTCATCCGCCGGAAACGGCACGTACACGGAACGCATGCCGTTGGCTGCAAATGCAGCGTTATGTATGGAAGGCGACAGCGAGTTGATTACCGCCGGTCCGCCCAGTATGCCGTAAAGCTTCCATGCGGAGTCTATTTCCTTTACGCGATATATGTCGGAAAGCGCTTCGGCGTCTATCTGACCTGCTCCCGTCGGGCTGAGCCCGGCGTTTACCGCACTGGAGTAGGAAAGCATGCTGCCGGTAAGCTGGGTCAGCACGCGGGTGCAAAACCCGTAATCACCCATCCCCACCACAATCCGGTCTTCCCCTTTTGGCCTTGCGCTGAAAAACCTGATAAGCTTATCGGTTTCGGCGATCCCATTGACCATGACGGATAGCTTTGGAATCTCGTAGGGGCTCGAGGAAATGTCGCGCCATATGGAATCGATGTTTTCCGGAAAGCCTTTATTGCAGTGGTAAGACCTGATGATGCGCGTACCGAAAGTTCGAGCGGCTTCCTGAATCGAGGGAACCTGAAGGTCGTGCTCGATATCGACATAGGCAAAATTCTTGCGCCTGTCCTGGTCGGCAAAGGCCAGCGCTTTCGCGATGATTACCAGGCGCACAGCCTCCCCCTGAAGGAATTTCCCGCCGTCGGCGAATCTGCGCACAGTCAACATTACGGGCATCCCCGCTTTTTCCGGGAACAGGCGAACATAAAACTGTTCTTCCGGATCGAGGTAATCGACACGGAGCTCGGCCATGTCGACGAGATTGCGGTATCGTTCCAGTACCTCGAGATTCCTGGCTATCGTGTTTCCGGTAAGCGATATACAAAGTTTTGCCATCTAACGCTCCACTGCCGCGCTGTTAAAAATCAGCGCGATACAAATACAATTCGCTTATATCGCCGTTATCGCCGAGCCGGCCACGAAGGCGCACAGGCCAAGCCTCGGCGGGAAGAATCCATTCGACCATGGTTTCGCTCGCGCTTGAAGGCGAACCCAGCATGGAAACGATGCGCTCCGCCGCGGAACCGGGGAGAAAGCCGAAAACCGGAAAACCATACGACGGGGAAACAAGTATCTGCCACACATGATCCTCGTACAGGAAAAAAGAAAAACCCGCGGCGTAGTCGAATACGACATCATCCTGCCAAGCTTCCTCTCCCCGCACCGCGTATACTTTCGCTGGAGCTCCTAATTCCGCTACCAGCCGAGAAACCGTATAGCCCAGCAAGCCGGTAGGATCTTCGGGCAGGACGGTCATGCCCGGTAGCGCGGGAGACTGGGCGTTTGCAGGAAAAAATATGAATAAGCCATATAGTATCAGGGGAAAAAGGACTCGTTTCATCATTCCTACTCTACCCGAGGCACGCGTATCTTGCAAGCATCTTGATGCAGTGCATCTTGATGCAGCGCATCTGAATGCGAGGCGTCTTGACGCCCAAGGCATCCCCATAGTACACATTAACAGTTGACTGGATTTGCCGGCATGGCGGAATGGCAGACGCGATGGACTCAAAATCCATTGTTCGCAAGGATGTGTGGGTTCAAGTCCCACTGCCGGCACTGGATTTATAAAAGCGCGCTCCGTTTGCGGGACACCCCGTCCGGAATGCGCTTTTTTATTGGAGGCAACATGAATTCCGTTGAAACCTGGCACGCCGAAACCCTCGGCAATTCAGCCGTCGCGGCTCTGAACCGCAATGGATTTTCCGCCCAGTATTACCCAACCAGGCAGCAAGTTTCCGCCATCATGGAGCAGTGGCTCGTAAAAGGCGCAAGTGTCGGATTCGGCGGATCGATGACGGTACGGGATCTCGGCATCCAGGAGCGGGCCGCCGAGGCCGGATGCGAAATCCTGGACCACAATGCCCCCGGCCTTGAGCCCGACGCGCGCAAGACCATACTCCGCAGGCAGCTTACCTGCGACCTGTTCATCTCGAGCTCCAACGCCATCACGCTGGACGGCGAAATCGTAAACGTCGACGGCACGGGCAACAGGGTTGCCGCTCTTACCTTTGGCCCTAAGAAAACCGTAGTAATCGCAGGCATCAACAAGATAGTAAGAAACCTGGACGAAGCGTATGCGCGCATAGAAACCTTCGCTTCGCCCATGAACAACAAGCGCCTGGATAGGGCGAATCCCTGCGTAAAAACCGGTATCTGCATGGACTGCAAACTGGAAACCCGAATATGCCGCATTTACAGCGTGCTCCGCATGCGCCCGTCGATGTCCGACTTCTCTGTTATCATCGTGGGCGAATCATTGGGTTATTAGAACTTCCAGTCAGTCCAGCAGGCTTGCGTACCCTTGATCTGATAAGTCCCCTTATATTGGTATGAGAGATTTATATGCCCATAATTCGTCCCAGTGCCGATTTAAGGAATAGGGGACCTCTAATAACCTTGTTGGTTATCAGAGGTCCCTCACCAATTCCTTACAGGAATCAGGCTTTTTAATGGTAGACCTCTCAAAACTGAAGTTTTGAGAGGTCTCCAATAATTACAACGAAATATCGGAATCTTTCAACAAATTTTAGGAACCGGTTTTTATTTCAAAAAACGGGCAAGTTGCCTGTCACCACCCGAAAATCAGGCGAAGTAGATGCGGTGCCTGTCACCTTGCTTTGCATTCCGCATGCAAAGCAGTTTTTCCCAGAGTATATATCTTGAACCACATGAAAAGGAGGGAACCATGAGACACTCGAGAATTATTATTCCAGGGGCGGCATATCATGTTAGCGCACGTGCCAACCGAAAAGAGTATTTGCTTGGATCCGCTTTAGCCAAAGATGTTTTTCTGGAAACCCTCGGACAGGCACGAACGAAATATCGATTCATCGTTGATAACTTTGTTATTATGGAAAATCATTTCCATTTACTATTACAACCAGCACCAGCAGTAGCCTTGCCCCATATCATGAGGTGGCTGCTGGGCGTCTACACGAAGAAATACAATAAAATCTACAAAACCTGCGGCCATGTCTGGGGCGCGCGCTATTTTTCCCGTCCTATTCGCACGTTCCGCGATTACATGGATGTGCAAAATTACATCGACATGAATCCCGTAAAAGCGCAGCTTGTCCAACGCTCGGCAAACTGGGCATGGAACGGCCTTTCGCACCGCAAGACCGGCTGTTACACCATAGTAGATCCACTGCCGTACTGGTTACTGAGGCACCTGCCGGAGCATGCGCCGCTGATGCTGGAGGGACACACCTACTTGAAATCAGGAGGAGTAGAAGCGGTGCCTGTCACCCTAGTTTAATTTTTTAGGGACAGGCACCCACCGAAAACCAGGCGGATTAGAAGCGGTGCCTGTCACCTTAGTTTAATTTTTTAGGGACAGGCACCCACCGAAAACCAGGCGGACTAGAAGCGGTGCCTGTAACCCTAGTTTAAGCCGCCTGCAAGCTTGCCGTCGGGGCGAGTCTGCAACACCGGGATATCGTCGTATCGGCCTGAATTATTCCAGAATGTAAGCCCTTCGTTGCTTGAATCCCGTATTCCGTCCACCTGCAGGCTTACATACTTAGGCGAATAAAATTCCCGGTCGTAGCGCACGTTCAGGAAAAACGCCTGCAGGTACGGCCTTATGACCACTTTCTTCCGGCCGATATACGAGTTGCGCAGCGTTCCAAGCTGGTAAATCCGATACGGCCGCTGCTCCGCCGGCGCAAATGCCATAAAGTCCTGCTCAAAATGCGAGGGGTAGAACATAGGACAGATTACATCCACGTACCGCGATAACAGCTCGACATCCTGCCCGGTGCGCACGCCCGAGCGATACCAGCCGTTGGCCCCGTATATGTCGATGCTGATGGGAGCGGCGATGTTGGCCCGGGCATAATTCAGGAACGACATCAATGCGCTTTCCTTGTCCATGCCCGCATCCTTCCATCGATATGACGCATCGCCCAGATTTTCGCCGTCTGTCGGAAATCTTATATAATCAAATTGAACCTCGTCGAATCCGCGCGCGATTATTTCCCTGGCGATGGCGACATTGTATTCCCATACTTTCTCGCTGTACGGGTCGATCCAATATTCGCCGTAGTATTCACGCTCATAGACAGGCGCTGCCGTTACCGCCGCGGGTTTACCCGGGGTGCCTGCCGCCGGAGCCGGCGCCGCCGGGACGGCATCCTTCTTTACGGTTCGATACCCGCGCCACGGGGCTTTGGCACTCGAATCCCAGATGGCATATTTTCCACCGGAATATTCGAACAGTCGCTTGTCCTTAAAAACCACGATACGCGCCACGAGGTATCGGTTCTTAGCCTTCATCTCGCGTACGAAACCTTCTATATCGAGAGGGCTTACGGTTCTGCCTATCGCCGCGATTGCGGGATCCCTGGGCGTAAAGCGAAGCTGGCCCACATCATCCTTAAGGTCCACCGTTACCATATCCAGGTTGCGTTCGGTCATCACCTTGTCGAACCTGGCGCGGGAATCCGCATGAACCATAAATCCAGTCTGGAGATAAAAGCCGTTCTTGCCGTCTGCGGCCGCGCGATAGGGCTTGCCGCTCTTAAATGAGACGAGCCACAGCTCGGAAAGGTTCAGCGACGGAAGGTTCGAAGCATCCGACCAGAGGGCGTTCAGTTGCACGGGAAACAAACTGGCCGCCATGTTTACTGCAACGGTTTCCTGGGAGGCCTTGCCTGCCGTCCCGTCGTCGGCCAGCTTCATCACCGTGCCGTCCGTTACGAAAAGCAGCCCGTCCTTGCGCGGCATAAGCGAGTCGAAGGCGCCAAACGCGGCATCCTGCCTGTAAGCCAGCTTAAAGACGCGCCCGGCGACATCGTATTTGTATATACGCGGCAAAAAGGAATTCGCCGCCCAGATGACAGGTCCCTCCGGGCGTGCATCAACGACTATATCCGAAATCTCGTCGGAGCTGGTTGTGGGGCAGCTCTTGCCTAAATCCCCGCCTATCTCGCGCCAGGCGTTCTTTTCGCCAGCCAATGCGCGCACAAACGGCCCCTTGATGCTATGCGAGGCGAACACCAGAAGCTCGGGCACGCTGGTAATGGCTACGGCCTTGAGTCCGGGAGCCGGATACGGCGTAGGATAGGCCTTCCAGCTTTTGCCGCCGTCCCGTGTTACGAATACTTCATCTTTTGTGCAGGTAACCATAGTGGCAGGCGCGTAGGGGTCGAACTCCAGATCTTTAAGCTCCTGGATTTCCTTGAGAAATCCTTTTGCGCCGTTTACGTAAGTCTTTATGGTTTTATCCGGCAGGCCGGCATTACGTTCCTCGAACGCTACCAGGTCCCGGGAGTAAAGAATCCCGCGGGAACCAAGAAAAAACCAGGCATCGCCTGCTTTAACTATCTTGCGTATCTCAACGTCGCGGAGCAGCGAAACGGTTTTTCCGACAGCTTCTAGTCGATACAAACCGTCCGCGGTTCCCATCAGCACGGGCTGTGCCGCCAGCATAAAGGCTGAAAAACAAAGCATAAAACCAAGTGAGAATTTAGGCTGATTCAGTACATACATGAGAATATCTCCAAGTAGTGTTTTGGGAAATTGCTTGCAGGGAGGCTCATATTATAGTAAAAAGCGGACGCCTTACAAGGGCAGGCGAGCCTGCCAAAAGCGGGCGAAAGTTGCATCTCCTTGCAGTTCGGTTATCCCTTACAAAATTAGATAGGGTATCCGGCCTATTGCCAATCCATGCTCAAGAGCGCCGGGATTTTCGGCGTTCCCCGACTTTTCAGGGTAGAGATACACGATTCCATTGCTCGACAAACCTCCGGCATGCCAAGCCCTGCGCTGCTCCAATACGGGTTCCGAACCAAGAATTATGCAGACTCCCATCTCGGCCAAGGCCAGAGACAGCTCCATGTCGCTCATCAGTCTTCCGGGCGTGATGGAAACTGTCAGATGCGGAGCACCGAGCATGCTGGACACAAAGCCTCCCATAATTCGAAATATCTTGCTATTAGCCATGATATCTGTGCCAATAGACAATTGTCAATCAAAGTTTACGGGGCTACGATCATCTAACATCAAAAGCCATGAACGTACTACACGAGCTTCTCGCGAAAAACATAAAACTCTACCGGGCTCAAAGCAATATGACCCAAGAAATACTCGCAGAGAAGGTTGCGCTATCCACTCCGTATCTGGGCGAAATAGAAACGGGAAGAAAATATCCTTCATCGGACGTCTTTTTAAGACTTGCCATCGCCTTGGGCGTCAAGCCATACCAGCTGCTAATGGAGCACCCCTTTTACGCCAGCGCAGAGGAATTGAATAAAGGAGACGACATTCGCGGCATATTGGCCCGCGAGTTCAATGCCATGCTGGATAAGCACTTCCTTCCGTCGGAGCCTCCCGACAGGAAGGACCAGCCCTAACAGTATACAGGCGCTCTTGTTGACCTCCTGAGTACGTAGATCTATACTTCGCCCTGATGGCACCAAATAGCCCGGACACATGGCAATGCTTTTGCGAACTCCGCGCATCGTTCCGCGAAAGAGTAACAGCCTGGTCGCTCTTGCTGCCCGGTTTGCTTGAGGCTCAAAAACTTTTGTCCCGCCAACTCAACACTGGCGATTATCCGCTGGAAACCGCAATAGTTTATAACCGTGCCCTGGACGAGATAGACGCGAATACGGTGATTCGCTGGATACTGGTGGCCGACAATCCGGGTAAGAAGGAGCAGCTTTCCCTCCAGAACCGATATCTCATTGGCTCTTCGGGCACGATGGCGGAAAATTTCTTTACCCGCGAGCTGGATACGAACTTCCGAAAGGAAGTTGTCATCATCAACAAAACTCCCATTCATACGGCAAAAACAATACAGTTGCGAGCACTTTTGCGCATCTGTCCGGAAGCTGGATCAGTGTTTGAGGAAAGCCAGGTTTTTATGGCTGATTTGGCGATTTCGCTGCACCGGCTATTTAAGGCTCCCCTCTGGATTATGGGGCTTTCCGAGTTGCGCAGCCGAGGGCTGTTTGAAGTCTGGCATCGGCAGTTTAAGACATCGTTAAACAAAGATGACTCGATTCTGGCATTTAATCATTTTTCCATGGGAAGTTTTGCCGGCGATCTTAAAAAAAGGCGAAGAGCAGGGGAGAAAACGGTCGATGCCGTGCTTCGAATCGGTCACGAAAACAGAATTCGGGTCTTTGGAACCTGAATTTTGAAGCCATGGGCTTGAGAAAATACCGTTTTTTTGCTTTTATATAGCTGGCCATTCCGTGATACCCGGTTTATATTGTATCGATACAAAAGTCGGCTCGAAACCTCAATGGTTTTTCGGAGCGCAGACAAGCGGGTCAAAGCCAGGCCCTATCTCATGTTCGAGGAGTCAACAGTGCCATCAAAAGACAATCTGCCCACGATACGCCGGGAGGCGTTGGCAGCTCTTATCGACGAGGCGGTCGCAAACGTAAAGTCCACCATGGATGTTACCCTATTGCACGAGTGCCGCGCCCTGTTCCGTAAAAAAGTCCCGTTTGCCTTGCGTGCCTATGTGGCGGCCGCATTGCTGCTTCGGGCGACGGAAAAACCGCAACAAGGCGGCAAACAGCGTTTCAGCGAACAGCGTCCCGCAGATGCGCGTTTTAACGATGCAGGAGACAAAGGCAAACGCCAGAAAATCAAAACCCGTGAAGAACCCCGTCAGCAGGCAAATCACGAAAAACAAGCGCCCAGGCCCAAGCAGAGCCAGGCGCCCGTACGCCAGAGGCCGGAAGAAACCGATGCCGAGCAAAAAGCCCGCATACGGGAAAACCGTTATCAGGGAGAAGGAATTACCCTGTTCATCAGCGCAGGCAGAAGACAGCGTTTCTATGCCCGGATCGCCCTTAAAATGATCAGCGATATCGAGGGCATCCCGGAATCCGCCATCGGCGACATACGCACCATGGACAATTACAGCTTTATCATCGTGGATCCGGCAATCGAGGAATCGGTTATCGCCGCACTCAACGGAACGAGCTTCAAGGGCAGGGCGCTTGCCGTCAACCGCGCGCGCAAGCGTGACGAAGCCGATGATGCTCCCATCGAAGGCGAACGGTTTTCCGTCAAATTTTCCGATTCCGACCTGGATAAAGACGGATTCCTGGACTCCGATTCCGAGAGCGAATATTCCTTGCATGGAGACTCGAAATTCGAATCCGATTCCGATTTCGATTCTGACTCTGATTCTGACTCTGATTCCGATTCCGATTCTGATTCGAAAGCCTGATAAGAACCCGAGCCGGTTTTTTACGCCTTGGCGGGCTTCCGAAAACCGGCTTCATTTTAGAAAAAGCCTAAATTCAATGTGCGATGCACATTGAATTTTCCTCTAAAGGGTAATCCGCAGCAGCCAGAACACGAGCCAGGCATTCATCGCCAGCGCCAGCAAAAAACTTCCGGCGCTTATCACGAGGGAAATTGCGGCAAGCCGGCCCCAGCCAGATCCAAAAACACTCCCTTGCAATCGTGAAACATCGCGTTTTGACCTAAAATAATACGCACGCCGCCAAAATCGCCGATACAGAAAAAATAGAAAAACGCCGGGTGGCAAAATTGGCAGAACCGGCGAAAAAGCTATGGTCAGGCTGATGGCCAGAACCAGGGATATGGATGGATTCGTTAATATCGAAGTAATCAGCCCGCTTATCACGAGTATACCCAGGGCCAGGGAAATCTGGGTCAGTGGATTCCAGTATTCGTTCTTGTGCCTGCCGGCGGCTATCGCCCGGGGCAGGAGCTCCGCATCGCTTAGATTGTGCAGAAGCACAAGCAGCGGCATTTCGGAATTGCCGGCCATAGTGGGCATGCCCTCGCGAATTTCCATCATACCGGCTACGAAAATCCGCGTTCCCTGCACCAATGAAGGAAGCGCCGACCAGCGGATTTTATCCACTGAATCTTCCTCGTCCTGAGGCAGACCCGTTCCGTCCGCACTGCTGCCTGTAAATACATACACCGGTACATTATGCATGGCTACCATAAACGTCTTGCCGTTGCCGCGTATCCACAGGCAATCGTGTTCGCCCACCGCATCTATCTCCGCAAACACCCTGTACCGCAACGACGATGCCGGGCTGTGGCCGACAAGGGAAAGAGGGTCGGGATGCGGAAGTCCTTGGGTTTGGGAAAGGCGAACGCGAAACGAGCGCCAGGCTGTGCGAACGATTATCGCTCCTATCACGGGAATCAGTGCGTAAAACACGAAGGCCGCGATGCCCACCATCCATGATGTAAAAAACACAAAACCTCCATGGCGGCTTATCCCGCTTGCAAAAAAGCCGCCGCATCGATAGTATGGCGCCCATGATACAACAGCTCAGTGTAGGTCCCATCGGCGAAAACGTCTATATAATAGAACAGGAAAATTCCGCCCTGATTATCGTGGACCACTGCGCAGACGGAAAAAAATCGTCAAAGCCGCCATTCCCCCTGTGGAGCGAACATGCGCAGCCCTGAGAGCACGAGTCCGACAGGGATTACTTCGGACAATGTTTCCGGGGACACGCTTTTTCTCGATGGCCGAGGTGCGAAGACTCCACAACCATCGGCAATGAGCGATGCCGCTTTGGCTAAAGCATGACAATGAAGGAAAACCAGGCGTTTCTCGAGCAGCAGCTCATCACCTATATCGGAAACAAGCGCTCATTGCTCGGATTCATATCCGAGGGGGTCAGCGCGGTAAAAAGCCGTCTGGGTAAAGAAAAATTATCATGCCTTGACATGTTTTCCGGCTCTGGCATAGTATCGCGCTTCCTTAAAGGGCACTCGCACAGCCTCGCCAGCAACGACATGGAAGAATACTCGAAGGTAATCAACACCTGCTATCTTCGCAATCGCGAAGAGCTGGACATGGCGGCGCTTGAAGACTACCACTGGCTGCTCAAGCGGCGGCTGCAGGAAATTCCCTTACGCCGCGGATTCATCAGCGAATTGTACGCCCCGCAGGAAAATAACGCCATACAAGACGGCGAACGGGTTTTCTATACCAGCAGAAACGCGATGTACCTCGATACGGCCAGGCAATACATCCAGGAAATCCCCGAAGAGCTTCGATGCTTTTTCCTTGCGCCTTTGCTTTCCGAGGCTTCGATTCACGCTAACACCTCGGGTGTTTTCAAGGGATTCTACAAAGACAAAGTGACGGGACTAGGCTGTTTCGGCGGCACTAACGGCGATGCCCACAGCCGGATACTCGGCGATATTTCCCTGCCATTTCCGGTATTCAGCGATTTCAGCTGCGACGTGCAGGTGCATTGCGCCGAAGCCAACGCACTCGCTCCCAGCCTGGCGGAAGTCGATCTCGCCTACCTGGACCCCCCGTACAACCAGCATCCGTACGGCTCAAACTACTTTATGCTCAATCTTCTCGCCGACTACGCCAGGCCTTCGGCAACCAGCGCGATTTCCGGGATTCCCCATGACTGGAAACGCTCCGATTTCAACAAAAAGCAGAATGCGCTCACCAGCCTCATAAGCCTTTGCACGAGTCTTAAAGCCGGATTCCTGCTTATTTCGTTTAACTCGGAAGGCTTTATTTCCTTGGAGGAAATGACCAGGGCTCTTGAAAATTTGGGCAAAGTGACTATACTAGAGAAAAAATATAACACCTTCCGCGGCAGCAGAAACCTGCGCGCGCGCGAAAAACACGTCAAGGAATACCTGTATCTGGTGGAGAAATCATGAGACATAAGCTAACCATAACCTGCGCAAGCCTGATGCTGCTTTGCCTTGCAGCATGCACTCGGAACACCGGAAACCGCGAACGCAGCGATTTTGTCCTGGGCACGGTTTGCTCGGTGCGCCTGCTGGACGGTGGCAGCGAAAAAGCCCTCGATGCCGTGTTTACCCGGCTGCGGGAAATAGAAAACTCCATGAGCGCCAACACCCAAACCAGCACCGTGGCCGGGATCAACGCCCAGGCCGGCATAGCCCCGGTAAAGGCCGGCGCGGATCTCATATACGTCGTGGAGAAAGCGCTGCACTACGCTAAAATTTCGGGTGGAGCCTTCGACCCGACCATAGGAATCGTCGTGAAGCTCTGGAATATCGGCCTCGACGGAGAACGCGTCCCCGAGGCTCGGGAAATCAAGGACGCTCTCCCCCTTGTAGATTATAAACTAGTCACGGTCGACAAAAACGCGGGCACCGTGTATCTGCAAAAAAAAGGGATGCGCCTGGACCTTGGCGCCATCGCCAAAGGCTATGCGGCGGACGAGGCTTCCAGGATACTTCAGCAGTTTGGAACAAAAGCGGCCGTAGTAGACCTGGGCGGAAATATAAAGGTGCTGGGCCGGAAGCCCGACAAGTCTCCCTGGAAAATCGGCGTGCAAAATCCATTTGACATGAGAGGCAACCATATCGGGCTCGTCAAATTCGAAAATCCCTCAACCGTCGTTACCAGCGGCATTTACGAACGCTATTTTACGGCAGAAGACGGCACGAGCTACCACCACATACTTAACCCGAAAGACGGATACCCCGTAAGCAACGGCCTGGCATCGGTCAGCATATTTACCGAATCCTCCATTGACGCGGACGGGCTCTCCACGTCGTTGTTTGCCCTTGGCCTCGAAAAAGGCCGAGCACTGGCGGAAAGCATTCCCGGGGTTTACGCGGTATTCATCGACACAGAAAAAAAGGTTTACGGAAGCGCAGGAAGCGAAGCGCTGTTTACGCTGAGCGACGAAAAATTCACCCTGATAAAAAAATAGCAGGCCAGGAGCCAGGCAGCCTTATCGGCTGTCAGAGGCTCGCGGCCGGTTTTTCCGCCAGCTTCAAGCGCAGAAAAAGCCAGGGAGCCCCCAGGCTAACCCATAGGCCCAGAAGCGCATAACGAACAAAACGTCCCATCGCGTACAAAGCCTCTTCCTGGCCCGGAGCGGCAATTTTGCCCAAACCATAAATTATGCCCAGTCCGGCAAGCCCCAAAGCGAGCCTGAGCAATTTCCGTCCCGGGCTTCCGCTGCGCGCGCTGAACCTGACCCTGGTAAACAGTATCGCGGCGCCAACGGCCGTTCCAAAAAAAACGCCCGGCATCGACGTGTCATTCATATTCAAGGCATTCATGCTTAAAGCAAGCACTGCGGCAATGATGATTTGCCTCCTCATGCCCGCCTTGGAAATAAAGCTTTCCACTCGATGGCCAAAAACCATCCACAGCACAACGATGCCGTATCCCAGGACCCAACCCGCCATGACATCCGAAGGATAATGGACTCCAAGATAAACCCTCGTAAAACCGATGAGAATGGGTGCAAAAATCGCAAGTAGTAAACCCCAGGGTTTCTTGATGTAGGGAGCAAGAAAACCCCACAGCGTGGAGCTTCCCTGGGCGTGACCCGAGGGAAGGCTGTAGCTTGAATCGCTGGACAAGCCGACGGATGGATCGACTTGATACGGCCTCAATTGCTTAAACACATCCTTGAGCCACAAGTTTACGAAACTGGAGAACATGACGATAAGGCCAAGACGCGTCCCGATTTTCTCGTCGATGCACCAAAAAACTATCGGCAAGAGCATCAGGTAGAAATACTCGGAGCCGGCAAGCGTAATAAAACGCATGGCTTCGGTAAGCGAGGGACTTCCTGCCGATTGAATCGAACGTATTATGTCCATGCCCCAGGATAAAACGGAATCCATGCTGCCTCCACGATTTGCAACGTGGTTTATTTTACATTCAATGGCCTGGCATTTGCAAGCATGGCCGCATAGTCCGCCTCGGGTACCGGCTTGGAAAACAGGTAACCCTGGAAGGAGTCGCAGAAAATCGTGTCCAGGAAGCGCAGCTGCTCATGCTTTTCCACGCCTTCCGCCACGACGGAAAAACTTAAGGTGTGGGCAAGGTCCACAATCGCCGATGCGATGATGCTGGCTCTCCGGTCATTGGGCAGCGGATCGACGAAGGTCTTGTCCATCTTAACCGTGTCGATGGGATAATCCTTGAGCTTGGAAAAAGAGCTGTAGCCTGTTCCAAAATCATCGATGGAAACGCTCACGCCCAGCTTCCTCAGTTCCAAAAGTTTTTTTATGCCTTCCTTCTCGTTTTCCATGATGCCGCTCTCCGTTATCTCAAGCTCGATAAGCGAAGGATGGATCCCCGACAGCCGCAAGGCCGTTTCTATGTCGCCAACGAGACAATCCTGGGCAAATTGCCTGGTGGAAAGGTTTACCGAAACAGGCACATTCGTGAGTCCTCTTTTTTTCCATGACGCTATGGAATCGCAGGTCATGTTCAGCATAAGCGCGCCAATCTTGTCTATGGATCCCGACTTTTCGGCTACATCGATAAAATAGCCAGGCGGCTTTATTTCGCCGCTCGGCAGGCGCCAGCGCACGAGGGCTTCCGCCCCGACGATATAACCGTCGCGGTTTACCTTGGGCTGGAAAAAAGGCTCGAACTGGTTCAGCTTTATGGCTATGGCCAAATCCGCCTCGATTTTCTGCCGCTCCAAAATCTGGCCGTTCAGCTTTGAATCGTACAGGCGATATACATCCCGGCCGGACTCCTTGGCCATGTACAGGGCGGTTTCCGCGTTCCGCACGATCTCCGCCCCTTCCTTGCCGTCGTTCGGATAGATTGACAGGCCAAAGGATGCCGTAAGCACAATGCTGAGACCCTCCACCGCAAAAGGCAGGGTGAATGCCGAGCGGGCCTTGTCCAGGATGTCGTTGATGTTGTCCGGGGACTTAAGCTCCGGAAAGAGCACGAAGAATTTATCACCCCGATATCGGGCAAGCACATCGTCCTCGCGGAACGAGAGGCGAAGCCTCTGTGCGATATCAGTTAATATTTTATCGCCAATAGCCGTGCCGTGCATATCGTTTACCCGGATAAACCTGTCCACGCCGATGGCCATAACGGCGAATATCCGTCCGCGGTTCTCCGCCACGTTAATGGCCCGCTCCACCGCAAGCATGAAACCATCCTTGTTCAGCAGCCTGGTAAGAGTATCGAAGTTGGCATAGAACTCTGCTCGCTCCTCCGCATGCTTTTCCCTGGAGACATCCTTAAGGTTGACAAGCACCCCCGCGATATCCTCATGGGAAATCTGGTTTGCGATGTGCATTTCCACGTGCAGATTCTTGCCGTCGGCCCGTTTCAACGAAAAAGCCATGATAAAAGACGGCTCTCCCGCATGCAGCGAACGCAAAAAGGAAGCATGCAGCAAGCCCTCCGCGTCATCGGCGAGCAGCGAGAAAAACTCCTGCCCTTCCAGTTTTGCCAAAGGAAACCCCGCGAGAGCCAGATCTCCTCCCGCAAAACGGACACTTCCGTCCGGTTCAAGAAGAAGTACCATATCCTTGCTATGCGCAAGGATACTCGCCATGAGCGATTCATTTCTGCGCTTGGCTCGCCTGGCGGCTTCGCTCTCTGCTTTTGACGTTTCGGACTCGACCAGCGCGGCATCCCGTCGTTCAAGTGCCTTGGCGCACGCGGTACCCGCCCTTTGCAGGATTCCCCTGCTGACCACAATCCAGGAAATCAGCGACCCGGAAAGTCCGAGTGCGGCTAAACCCTGAAAACTCAGTCTTGATCCGCCGGAATTTGCCGATAAAACGGCTATGCAGGCAAAAGATATAATAGAAGAAACGAAGCCAAGCAACGAATAAAATGAAAACCAGCTTAAAAACCGGGACGTTCGCCTCTTGGCCACAGCCGGGCTGCTCTGCGAGTTACTGGATTCCAATTTATCCAAAGATCTAAAAAAATCGTGAGTACTGCTGTTCATAAAACCAAGCTTAAGCAATTTTTTCCCGGAACGCAAGGATAACGGGCGTCTTTTTCCCCCTAACAGGGTGTTGAAAAACCTCGGATGAGGATTTTCAACACTTCCAAAATGTAACATTACCGTAGCCTTTGCAATCAAATGCGAGGAATGTTGAAGGCTGTTGACAAAGCAACAAGCTTATTCAACAGCCTGCTAAGCAGATACCTGGTTTTTCGAGGTCCACTATTGTTAATCGCGACGAAGGAGTATATCCTCGGATGCATGAAATCCGTCTTTAATCTGAGCTGCATTTGCATGGTTCTCTCGTGCTTTTCCTGTTCTGCCGACGACGAGGTCAGGTCGCAGGCAGCAATTTCCACCATACATCCCCGTTTTAAAAAAGTTACTGCCGCTCTCCTTGCTATTCCGCTGGATGTAGCTGAAAAAGTTGCCGCGAGAGTCCAGTCGGCTCCTGCAGGTTTTTTTTTATTGCTGGAAGATTCTTCGAAAACCGGCGACTTATTGTGGTTAGTGGATAAAAAACACCCTCTAGCCCGTGATTTCGTCCCGACAGACCTTATTTCCCTCAACGATTTTAGCCTTTCCCTTACCCGCAACGATCTCCAATTGCGAAAAATTGTAATTCCCGATTTTCTGGCCATGGTTACAGCCGCTAAAACGGACAAGGTTAGCCTGGTTTTCGCTTCTTCGTATCGATCCTGGAGCTACCAGAAAAAAGTCTTCGAGCGCAACGTAGCCGAGTCGGGCTTGGCGGAGGCAAACCGGGTTTCCGCCCAGCCCGGCCAATCACAGCACCAGCTGGGTACGGCCTTCGACATGAACCCCATCGAAAATTCGTTTGCGGCAACGCCGGCTGGTGCATGGATGCGGATGAATGCCTGGAAATACGGCTTTTCCCTTTCCTATCCGCAGGGTTACGAGAGCGTAACCGGGTATGACTGGGAAAGTTGGCATTTCAGGTACATTGGGAAAGCGGCGTCAAAACTCCAGATGGAATACTTCGATAACATCCAGCAATATTTCCTGGAATTCTGGAAGGCGTACACTACGCCTTGAGCCCAGAACCAAATGCCCCGGACAGTTGCCCGGGCAAGCTTATCGGGACGATACGCCGATCGGCTCGCGCTGCTTGCTTGCTTCCTGCTTAAAAGCGCTGGAGAATTGCTCCACCGCTTTTACAAACTGCTTTTCGTTCAGGAAGCCAAAGTCCTGCAGCACCAGCTTATCGATTTGATCCCAGGTTATGGAACCTTTCTCGAAATCGCAGAACACATTGGCCATATACACGGTAAAGGCGATATCCTTGAAGTCGGTGGTCATAAGGGAAGGCTCGTGGTGGAAGCGTATGGCTGCGATGAGGGAATCGGGAAAATTCCATTTTTCCGCGACGCGGGCGCCTATCTCAGCATGGTTCATTCCTCCGGATAGATCCTCAAAGGTCCGCTGGTCTATGCCCTTGGATGTGCAAAACGCCTTTATATGATCCAGAAGTTCGGGATGCACGGCCGAAAAGACGATTTTACCCATATCGTGAAGCATGCCGCCAACATAGGCATCATCATGCAGCAGGCGATTGTTCGGCTTGAAGTTCTTAGCCAGGTTGTAGGCAAAATAGGCGCATCGATAACTGTGATCCCAGAGGGCTTTTTGGTCGATACCCTTCTCATGTGCCAGAATTTTCTGCGAACCATAGGAAAAAAGCAGATTCTTGATTCCGCGCAAGCCTACCAGCTTTACGGCATCCACGATATTGTCTACTTTGCGAGGCAGCATGAATTGTGCGGAATTGACCAGCTTGAGCAAATCCGCAGTCATGGCGGGATCGGTTGAAATATGCCGCGCAATGGTTATCATCTCGGACTTCGGGTCCCCGATAAGGCGTTGTATCGTCAAAATATTCTCGGGGAAATGCGGCAGGCTGGAAATACGGCTTACAATCTCGTCGGTAAGCAGGGAAAGGCTCTCGATCTTGGTGGAGTTTACCGGTACCGTGATGCGGGAAACCGTTTCGCCGTTATCTACGCGTATATCGAAGCACTCTTCTTCAAGCCCCATTTTTTTTAGCATCAAAACAAGTATTACCAGGCCGAGGCCGGCGCCTTCTGAGGCATCCAATACCTGGGACATGGCTTCTTCAAGGGTTGTATATTTGCGGGAACGCGCAAGTTTATCTTGGATTCGTATGAATTCCGTCTTGGTTATCTCGGCGTTGTTCCGGACTTCCAGAACGACATTCGAACCGCGAGCCTGAAAAATAATCTTTATGTAATACTGCTTTTCTTTCTGTTTCTGCAGATACCAGGCGATATTGTCCATGGTGTCCGTCTTAAAACTGCGCATTCCTTCTTCATATTCCGAGGGATCGGTTAAATTAAGCCCGCGTGACTCGAAATACACGCGCTTCGTGTTGGCTTTTTTGGCATTTACCGCCAACTCGCGAAGACAATAGACCAAATAATCCTTGATCTTGGACTGCCCCAGCTCATTGAGAAAAACATCAAGCACTTCCTCCATGTAAACTTCAATCTCATGGGGAAGTGTATAGGTGGTAATAGTCAAAGGGACGGCACTGTGCGCCGCCTTTTTTATTCGTGCTACATCAACAACAAGCTCTGAACCTGCCATACTGAAACACCTTTCTAGTTCACTTAAAGAAAACTTGTAAAAATTTAGAATATTGAACATAAAATATGTAAGCGTACCTATTGAAAGATACTCGAAACTGAACTTATGCGCAACTCAAAACCACAAATTTTTTCTACACTAAGCCAGGAACCGTTTTCTTTGCTTCTATTTGCAGAATTAACTTGTGGATTCAGTTAACCTACTATAGAATTCGAGCATGAAAAAACTTTTAATCATCGACGATAACGACACAGACCTTCAAAGCATGGCTGCGCTACTTGCCGAAACCTATGCAATTAGTACCTGCACTTCCAATATCGAAGCAGCCAGGCTCCTGGATATAGAGAAATTTGACTTCATCATCCTGGATCTATCAAAAAAGCCTGAAAGCTCCATCGTTTCCATCATTAGCTCTATTCACGGCTTAAGCTCCAGCACGCCTTTGCTGTGCATAGGGGCCGCCATTCAAGCTTCCATAATCGTGCTGGCCATAAAAGCCGGCGCGCATGACTTTATGGAAAAGCCTTTTACCGCAAATAATCTCAAGGCAAAACTTTTATTGGCCGCATATCCCACAGATCTGAGGGAAAAAGCCACCGATTATAATTATAATGCACACAAAATACCGGCAATTATCGGCAGCAGCACGATAATCTCCACGATTTGCGAAACAATCAGGTTGTTCGCGAAGCATGATGCATCGGTCCTGATACTCGGCGAAAGCGGAACGGGAAAAGAGCTTGCGGCATCGGAAATCCATCGGCATTCCAAAAGAAGCGATAAGTCGTTCGTCCCAGTGGATTGCGCCTCGATTCCTGAACACCTCGCTGAAAGCTATCTGTTTGGAACAGAATTCGGAGCCTATACGGGATCTACCCGACGAAAGGGATTCTTCGAGGCTGCGGAAAGTGGCTCCCTATTTCTGGACGAGCTTGGCGTACTGGCATTGCCTATTCAGGCAAAGCTGCTCCGTGTCCTGGAAACAAGGACGGGCAGCCGCATGGGGTCCCTTCACCTGCATAATTATGATGTGCGCCTCATTTCTGCGACAAACGCGGCGAACCTCAACGACAGCGGGCAATTTCGCCGGGATTTGCTCCAACGCATCAATACGCTCGTGCTGGAAATGCCGCCTCTGAGGGCGCATCTGGAGGATATACCCGAAATAGCTATTTTTTTTCTGGCCAAATTCGACAGCAGGAAAGTTATCTCCGGACCGGCCATGCAAAAACTCCATGAATGGCACTGGCCGGGAAATGTACGCGAGCTTAAAAACGTCATCGAAAAAGCGGTAGTATTCTCCGACGCCCGCGACACCATTTTGGACAGCGACATCCACACCGACACCACCCCTCGGTGGGGAGTTATGCAGCAAAGCCTGCATTTATGAAGCGAAAGCTGTTCTTCAGTTCAGGCGAATTACGGCAAGGGCTTGCAAAAGGATAATGGGACTTCCATCCTGGAACCGGCTTAATTCGGGTTTTGAAACGACTACCATAATTCGCTTGCCTTCCGGTTTTGTAAGCAGCTCGGTAAAAACAGTATCTGAAAAACGCAAATAGACACGGTTCAGCACCAGTTTCGAGCTGCCTTCCCAGGCTCCGAAAAGCAGTTCCACGGTAATGCCGAAAGGCGCCTCGGATTTTGCCGCCACGGTACCCAATGTTCCTGTCAGCAGCATATAGCTGCCCTGTTTTGCCGACAGGAGGACCGCTGCATTCTTATCGTTCGCGATGGCGGCTAAATCGGCAACGCTGGTTGCCATATCCAAGGTACCTGTTATGGTAGCCATCCCGATAATCGGACTCTGGGCAAGCGCCATGCATGAGACACAGCCCAGCATTAAAAAAATAGCGATACAACGTTTCATCCAATCCTCCGCTTCATGCCAGCGTACTCCCGCTACTCCATGGGGTCAAGGGGAGCGCCTTGAATGCGCATCGGGGCCGTCCATTGCGGCAAGCTTCATGAACAACTTGCCGAAACGCTCAAGCTCGGTAGACGACAAGCCTGCGCGCGAGCATACTTCGCGCAGAAAATTCTCATTTTCGACTTTACCGCTCAGCTTAAAAAAGCCTGCCTTAAGGAGGCGCTCGTTTACTGTATGCGCCGTTGCCAGATACTGCTCGCGGGTGGCCGGAAGCTTGCCATTGGACAGCTCCTGCCCCGCAGGCACGGCAGATCCGGCGGACAAAAAGGCGCGCCGAATCTCCCAAAGCGCCAACTGTACCGCATGCGAAAGGTTCAGGGATGGAAACCCCGATGCGGAAGGGATATGGATGGCCTCATCGCAGCAGCCAAGCTCTATATCGTTGAGCCCATCGCGTTCGTTGCCGAACACAATGCCTATGGGGCAGTCGAGTCTTGCTGCAGTTACGGGAGCCCATGCGCGAACATCCATGGACTCCTTGCGCCAGCGGCCAACGCGCCTGGTAAACGCGGCTGCATAGGAAATCGCAGACAAGGCTTCCTGCAGCGTGGGACAGCGGCGCGCATTCTGATATAAAGGATAAGCTGCCAGGGAATACATGCGCACCTGTACTTCGTCGAGCTCAGCGCAATCGGCCAGTATCAGGGACGAAGCTCCCATCGATGCCATTGCACGGCATACCGCCCCGACGTTGCCGCCGGATTCGGCGCGGCAGAGTACCACATGCAGATTTTCCATTGAATTCTCAGTCATAGATCATAACCCTGCCCCTCGCCCGTGCTATAATAGAGTATCATGATACGCAACTTTGATCCGGATAAAAAACCAGCGCTGCGCGCCTTGATCGTCGGCGCATCTGGGGGAATCGGGCTGGCCATCGCCCGGGCACTCATTGCAAAAGGCATACAATGCATCCTTCATGGCCGAAATAAAACGAAACTGGACGACCTGCAATCGAATTTACGCCGAGACGGATTTGCAGTCGAAACGCTGTGCCTCGAGATTTCCTCCACCTGCGATCACTCGGAGCTTGCAGCAGTTGCCTGCCGCGTGGACATGCTCGTATTTGCCTATGGATCCTTCCTTTACAAAACGCTCGCCCAAACTGACGACAGCGACTGGAACGAAACCGTATACGCAAATCTTACCCTCCCCGGGTTTATCGCATCGCAGGCGGCGGTCGCCATGGCCGGCCGGGGTTTTGGGCGCATACTCCTTTTTGGAGGTACCCGCACCGACGCAATTCGCGGTTTTAAGCATAACGCCGCGTATGCAGCAGCCAAAACGGGCCTGGGAGTGCTGAACAAATCCATTGCGGCCGAATTTGCGCCGCAGGGAGTTTCGTGCGCCTTGCTATGCCCCGGTTTTGTGGAAACCGAATACCTTTCGGCCGCTTTTAAGCAGGAACTACTGCAGAAATCCCCTTCAAAGCAACTTATACAAGAGGCGGAAATAGCCTTGTTGGCCGTCCAACTGCTTACCGGCGGCATGGATTTGTGCAATGGCGCAATAATAAACGCCGACGGAGGCCTCTATTCATTATGATAAAATATAGTTTAAAAGGACTGGATTTTTCCGTTAGTTTTGTCGAAACTATAAAGCGAGGCAAAAAAATGAGTATTGAAGCAAAAAATGAATAAAAAAAAAGAATATTTCAAGGTATTGTTTGACAAACCATTGACGATTGCCTATGATGCATTTAGACTTATTAGATGTATATAAATTGTATGTGTACGATGGAAGAGGAGCACTATGACTAACAATGATATCGTTCCTGGCTTCGACGACGAAAAGGACGATAGCCTAAAAATCCGACTCCAAAAAATTGACCATGTAGAGAACTGCCTGGCTCTCTTCCTAACTGGTTATATTGACACGTATAATTCCAACTTCTTCCAGAAGCGTGTCGGGAAGGCTATTGACGCAAGTTTTTCGCGCCTCATTTTCAACTGCGGCGGGTTAAATTACGTATCGTCAACCGGTATCGGCTCGTTTACCGCTTTTCTCAAAGCCGTAAAACCTCGCAGCGGCGATATAGTGCTGCTAGAAATACAGCCAAAAGTATACGAAGTATTTCAACTTCTGGGTTTTTCTCAATTTTTTAACATCAAGGATAACCTTGAGGACGCCATGACCTTCTTTCAGCAAGGATCAACGGTAAGCACCCATACGGTATTCCCCAAAATTTTTTCCTGCCCTATTTGCAACAAGAAACTAAAAGCAGCAAAGCCAGGCAGGTTCAGATGCTCGGAATGCAAGACTATTCTTGCCATTGACAATGCCGGCCAGGTTTTCTTAGGGTAATTTCGGCCATTACTTAATGTCGATTAATACAAACAAGGGGGAGCAAATGGCAGGACTATCCAAGGTTGAGTCATACCTTATTGATATGGGTGTCTCTTATCAGGAAACAGGCGAAAACACTTTTTTTCTTGATGATCCTTCCAAAGGAATACCGGGGATTATCGTTACGATCGACGAACCTATTGTTGTAATGCGCACCAAAGTCATGGAACTTCCGGAAAAACTAAACCCCGAATTGCTTGAAAACCTACTCCGCCTAAATACGAGCGATATTACTCACGGAGCTTACGGAATCGATAAAAAAGACATCGTTCTTATGGATACTCTTGAGTATTCCACAATGGATAAAGGGGAATTCGAGGCAGCCCTGGACTCGATTGGCCTGGCTCTTTCCCGCCACTACGGTATTTTGGGCAAGTTCCGCGTTAAAGCATAAGTTTTTAGATATTTTAACTTGTAGTAGACTGACAGGAGGCCTTCCATGGGAATTTTCGATCGCTTAAAGACCGTTGTTAATTCAAATATCAATGATCTCATTTCCAAGTCCGAGAATCCGGAAAAAATGCTCAACCAATTGGTCATAGATATGAACCAACAAATGATCGAGTCGAAAAAATCGGTAGCCATGGCCATTGCCGACGAAAAAAAGCTCGAACGCGAACTTATTGAGCAGAAACGCCAGTCAGACGACTGGGAACGCAAAGCGGTTGTAGCCGTTAAGGCTGCCCGGGACGACTTGGCCAAAGAAGCATTATTGCGCAAACAGGAAGCCGAGAATTATTACTTGCAGCTTAAACCTCAATGGGAGTCGCAAAAAGCTGCAGTAGAGAAACTCAAGGATACCTTGCGCATGCTTCAGAATAAAATCGATGAAGCGTCACGAAAGAAAAATATCCTTATCGCGCGGTCAAAACGAGCTGAAGCCCAGGAAAAAATCCAGAAAACCCTTACCAGCATGTCCGGAAGCACCAGTGCTTTCGACACCTTTGACCGCATGGCCAAAAAAGTCGACGATATGGAAGCCAGGGCAGAAGCCCATGCCGAGCTTGCCGACCTTTCGCAGTCCACCAGCCTCGAGAAGGAGTTCGCAAAACTGGAATCCTCGGGAGCAGGCGCAGATCTTATGCTGGAAGAGCTTAAGCAAAAGATGATTACGACTAAAGCGGAAGCAAATACTTCAACGCCTGCGGGTCAAACCTAGCTGGATGAAGCTCCTCTTCATCGGTAGAGAAGAGGATTATGTTCTTGCAACAAACGGGAGCGCCAGTCTTGCTGGACGCTCCGTTTTTTTTGCATCTTCAGTGCATAATTTCGCGCCGCAAGACTTAATAAGCGAGTTTTCCGCCGCGATAATTCCGGTACATGCGGTTCCCAAGCAGAAATTGTTTTTATTGGACTCGCTGTGGTATATTCCCGCCCTTGCCAGTGGACCTGACTCATGCATGGATGAAGCCTTTTCGTTTGACTGCTGCGACTATCTTTGCGAACCATGGTCGGAAACTGAATTAGAAGCCCGTGCCAGAAAGTGTGCGCGAATTTCTTTTGCCGCTGGCAGTCTATATATAGAAGATTTCAATTTAAAAGGTCCTTTAGGACTGCATCCATTGAGCCCTGAAGACTTGCTGATATTAAAGTTATTCCATGCCAACCGAAGAAAAGCCATTCCCAAACAGGCACTGGGTACATTACTCGGGCTAGATAACGATTCAAGGGCTTTAGATATGCGTATTTCACGTTTACGCACTTTATTCAAAAAGCTTGGCTGCAGCGAGCTTGCCCAGATCCAAAGAGGCGTAAATGGTAATTACTCGATACGCTAAAGTAAAAAACACTTCAGTCTTCGAAGCTTGTGCATAATCTGTTGATAATATTTTATTAAATCTGTATAAAAAAAGAGACGCCCGCAAAAGCCGACTCCCTCTTGATAAAAAAAACTTCCAATATATCCAAACGGGCTTAATTTAATATATTATAAACACATATACATTCTAAATTAAATAATTAGCATACTTTGCAAAGAAATTAATTTGTTTAGCAGACAAAATCATTTAATATCCAGTTAATTCTGTTTGTGGATAAGTTGTTAATACATTGGGTATATTTAAAAAATTCCACGCTTGTCAAGTGTTCAAGCTCATGGTACAGTTTTGCTAATGAAAAAGTTATTCCATATAGTACTTGAGTTTTTTGTCTCATTTCTAGGCAGCGAAATTATTTTGACAGCCTTAGTGCTGCTCAAAAGCGTTTTAAACAACGCTATTAATCCTCATTTTCTGCTGCTTGGAGCGATTTCGTCGATTCCTCTGTCAATAGCCATTGCCTGTTTTATTTCTTTCTTTCCATTAAGCCGCCTCTACCGGTCTCGTTTCCTTGGGTATCTGACGATAACCACGCTTTGCTGGCTATTCTTTGCGCTTCTTTCCCTGGCCGTCAAGAATTTTCTTCCGGGTATTTCCTTGATAGAAACCATTGAAGCAAGCACAGCATTTGCAACGGGGTTCCCTTGGTACGCAAGCAGCATAAGCTGGTTACTCGAAACAGGCTCAGGGCCCTTGATTGAAACCCTGCTTCATACTTTGGCGGCTTCCATGATGCTGGGCGCTTGCTGGGGAATAACTCGCATTACCAAACACAGACCGATTTTCGGTGCGTTTATAACTCCGCTCTGCTGCCTGTTTTTTTTCTTTCTGCTATCGGTCTTCAGATCCATCCCGGCAAACGCAATTTTTCAATATTTTGGTTTTGCAATGCCCAGAATGATGAGCGCCACCATACTTATGGGATTATGCGTTCCAGCACTGTATCTTTTCGACCTGCTTTTTTCGGCCGCCCCGTATGGGCTTTCCGCGAGGCCAAACAATGCCTGAGCGAAAAGAAAGACTCCTGGCAATTAGCCTCAGCCTGTTTTTTCTGGCTTTTATTGCAGGATTAGCGTTGGCCCTGCTCTCGAAAGATGCAGCTCTTGTACTGGAAAATTTTTCGCTGCCCTGGTTACTGCTTTCTGCAGGTCTTATGCTGGGAACATGGGCTCCAGCCATTCTATTGGCATCAGCCGCCATCAATACCGAGGGTTCTGCGAGTTCTTCAGGATTTTCCACGGCCGCAATGAAATCGCTGGCTCCCGCCCTCATACTGGCCGGAGTCATTTCCCTGTATTATCTCCTTGCGGTGCCACTGATACAGGAAAAGAAAAACTGGTACGAGCAATCAAGCGCGCTTTATGCAAGTTCGCTCAAAAAAGCCGAAAAAGCCGTAGCCGCCAAACAATTCGATGAAGCGGAAACTCAGCTGCACATCGCCGGATCCATAGATAATAAAAACAAAACGTATATCGATCTGGCCGAAAAAACGCAAAGCGGTTTGGCACAAAACGCCATAACCAAAATTGAAGCGTCGCCTGCAAAAACTGATATTCCCCAGCAAAAAGACCAGCTTTGGAAAGAAGGTAACCGATTTTATCTTGAAGCTCTCCAGGCACGCAAGGAAAAGCGCGTTTTTGACGCGCACTACCTTGCCAAACGTTCCGCCGCAGTTTTTCCGGACAGGATCGAAGTGCAGCGTCTCATAAGCGAAACCTGGGAGGAATTGCAGAAATCGGGACCTTCCCAGTCTGAAATGGATGAGGCCATCCTGTACCGCAGCAAAGTGGAAGGCTACGGCTATTTCGAAGCAGGCGATTTTGTCCATGCATACCAAATATTCAACGACCTTTTCGCAGCCAATCCGGGCGACCAGGACATAATCAACTATAAGTCGCGCAGTGAGGAGGCACTTAAAAACGTCGCCTTCTTCATAGAAGAGGACATACGGGCCTTTTCGGGCTCCAATCCGCCGCCCTTCAACCTTAGAACCGTGATAGACGGAAAAACGCTCGCCATGAAGGCCAGCCAGGCAGCTATCTCTCGCGACGGCGTTTTTTTCAGGAACCTCGAAATTGAATGGGGGGGATCAAACCCGCAGCTGATTTCCGCTCCTTTTGCGCGCTTGCATAATACAACGCTCAGCCTTCGCGCGGTAGACCGCAAAGACCCGAAAAAAGTATGGTCGCCCACATGGAGTAACAAAGACGGCAAAACGCCAGACGGCCTCATTTTAAACTTTCCCTACAGCGCGGACGACGCATCTTTGCTTTTATCCATTTCGCAAAAGCCCCACGATGTACCGCTTATGCTGCTGGCTACATCCACCGAAAAAGCCGTAGCCCTGGGAATAGATCCCATACCGCTCCGCGTTGAATTCGCCTCGCGGATAGCCTATCCATTCATAACGATTATGGTGGTGCTTTTTGGCGCCGCGTTGGGCATGCGCTTCCGTGCGCGGGAGAGCCCCGGAGTAATAAGCCGCATTCTAGGCGGGCCGGTTTTAGCCGCTCTGGCACTTATACCGCTTGCAATTCTATCGCGCGTGGGCTTCATGCTGGCTACCTTGCTGGCCATGAACACAAGCGGTATAACCTTTATAGCGGGCTGGGTGGGAATACTCGCTGGCGGTGTAACCATGACGCTCTTATTTTCCGCGCGCGCGTCTTTGCATGCGCCGCGATAACTGTTAAAACTGCCTGGACTGCGCTAGAATTAGAAGCTGGAGATTGCCTTTCTTAACCAGTAAGGCTTAGAATATTTTACAAGGAGCAATGCAAATGAAAAAGTCCCTCGTTGTTTTAATCGCATTCACCCTGACGGCGATTATGTCCACCTCGTGCGTTTCCGTCAAAGATGTGCTGACCAGCGCGATCTCCGGTGCTGCCTCCGGAGCCGTAACTTCCTCCGCATCAGGCGCTACGTCTACCGCCGGCACAGGCAGTTCGGCCGTAGACTTTCAGCCCAGCGACATACTGGCAAGCTACAATAATGCTACAAAAATGGATAGCTCCTATGCAGTGGCCCGCATCCTGACGGCAGCGACATCCGCAACCAAAAATCAAGCCGAAGCGCTTTTTGTATACGATGGCCAGAAGGCCTGGGTAAACTATACGATCAATTCCCGGAAAGCCACAAAGGCCGATATGCAAGTCGGTTCCATGATGTTCTATAACAATAATCTCGCCAATAATACCGAAACATCCGTCGATAACTACCGCAAGGCCACATGGTATTTGGGCTACATTACCAGCACAGAAGAGCTTTTCAAGGGTTTTGTTGAAATCTCCGGCAGCAACTTCTACGTAGATTACCTTCGCGTACCCACCGACCCGGTAAAATAAAATCTAAGAAAGACCTATATAAAGCTTAATGGCTGACCTCTGATAACCAACAGATTATCAGAGGGTAACCTTAATCCTCGATACGGTCAATCTTGCAACCCAAGATTCGCAAGCGCTCGGAAATTCTCTCGTAGCCGCGCTCTATCTGATACACGTTCTTGATGCAGCTCGTGCCTTCCGCGCAAAGCGCGGCAATGACCATGGCCATGCCCGCGCGCACGTCGGGCGACACGAGCTCGGAACCGGACAAACGCGCGGGTCCCGAAACTACGGCGCGGTGCGGGTCGCACAAAACAATTCGTGCGCCCATGCCGATGAGCTTGTCTACGAAAAACATGCGCGATTCGAACATCTTCTCGTGGATCAGCACGGTACCTTCCACCTGGGTTGCAACTACCGTCATGATGGACGTAAGGTCTGGCGGGAAGCCCGGCCAGGGGGCATCGTCTATCTTGGGGATTTGCCCGCCGAGATCCGCCTGCACCCGCATGGCTTGGCCGGGCGTAACGTGGATGGCGGAGCCCTCCGCAACCCAGCTGATGCCCAGGCGAGCAAACGCTATCTTCATCATCCGCAGGTCTTCGTGCACCACGCCTTCGATTACGAGGTCGCCCCGAGTTACGGCTGCCAGGCCTATAAAGGAGCCTATCTCCATGAAATCCGGCCCGATGGAATATTCCGCGCCATGCAGGGCGGAAACGCCTTCGATTGTTACTATATTTGAACCGATGCCGCCTATCTTCGCGCCCATCGCGTTAAGGAGCCTGCACAGATCCTGAACATGGGGCTCGCTTGCCGCGTTTCGGATTATCGTAGTGCCTTCGGCGAGCGAGGCGGCCATGAGCGCGTTCTCGGTGGCGGTTACAGACGCCTCATCGAGAAAAATGTCGGTTCCCTTGAGCTTATTGGCGGTAAATAGAAAGGCGGCATTTATTTCGATGCGCGCACCAAGCTCCTCGAGCGCCAGCAAGTGGGTGTCCAGCCTGCGCCTGCCTATCACATCGCCGCCAGGAGGCGGAAGCGTAACCTTGCCGAACCTGGCGAGCAAAGGACCCGCGAACAATATGGAAGCCCGGACTTTTCCCGACAGAGGCGCGGGAATATCCGCGGCGCAAACGTTTTTGGCATTGATGCACCAGCTGTTGCGGCCCAGCCGCTCCACGGTCGCGCCTAAAGCTTTGCAGATATCGAGCATGACCAGCACGTCCTCGATCTCCGGGATATTGTGGAGCGTTACCGGTTCTTCGGCCATAAGAGCCGCCGCAATGCAGGGCAATGCGGCATTCTTGTTGCCGCTTGCGCGAACCGAACCCTTGACCGGGTGGCCGCCTTCGATTTGGTACTTGTACATGGCCACATCGTATATGGGCGCGTGCTTCTTGGTCAAGTTGGCACACGCGGATTTTCGCGGCGCGTATCACTTCAAGGCCGGGATTCCTGATTCGCAGTTGATGCATCTTGTTCCACTGCTTGGCTAAAGTTATGAGCCTCGTCTCGCAGCGCCAGTGCCTCCGCACTATGCCTGGCCCGTTCGAGCGCACGTATCGATACGGGGATAGCCAGCGCGTACAGATGTGCAACGGGATGCCGCTTCGGATTTGAACCGCGAAGCAGGGCGGCTTCGTTGGCCTTGCGCAAGTCTTCTCGTGCCCAGGGCATGAAGGCCAGCATCAGTGAGCCGGCTCGGGAAACGGTGGCCGAAAACTTCTTGCCGAAGGGGCGCAAAAGAATCCGGAGGAGATCGGCGAGATCCATCGGCCTCATGCCGTGCGAAAGCCAGGCCGCGCTGATAAAAACCAGCAAAAACTGAAGACTCCTGCGCAAGTATGGTAGCCAGGAGGAAAGTGAACCATCAGGGTGAAAAAACGGAAAACCAAAAAATGCCGGCAGAACAGCCATGATTATCACGAACCAGGATCCGCGCAGCCAGGGCAGCCAGGAAAATCGCTCCAAACCAGCGATAAGAACTACAAAAATTATTAACAGCATTACTCCGGATACGGGAAGGCAAAACATCCCTGCCTGAATAGCGCAGTAAGCTGCAAAGCGGAAAGTGGTTTTGGACATTAGGGTTTAGCCTTTAGCCAGGTCATTTCGGGCAGACGCTCAAGGCCGCCGGCGAGCCGCCTAAGGCCGAGCGCCGGTAATTCGTCCCACAGCTGAGCGGGCGTGCCATCGCGAATAATTACGCCTTTGTCCATCACGATGAGCCTGCCTGCGTGCGCCAGGCATTTTTCGAGATCGTGACTTACGATGAGTATGCCGATGCCGCGCTCGACCAGGCCCAAAAGAATGCCAAGAAGGCTGGATGCCCCATCCCAATCCAGGTCGTTGAACGGTTCGTCGAGTATTACGAGCGACGGATTCCCCGCCATGGCCGAGGCTACTGCCAGCCGCCGCTTTTCACCGCCGGACAGGCTGGCCGTAAGTTTGTTATCAAAACCTTGCAGCCCCGCGCGCTCGAGGGAATCAGCGACAAGTTTGCCCCGCTCCGCCGGCTTCATACCCGCGGAGCGGGGACCGAAGGCTACGTCTTCCGCTACGGTTATACCGAGAATCTGATGCTCCGGCTCCTGAAAAACAAGGGCTATTTTTTTTCTCGCCGAGGCAAGCCCGCCGAACAGCGGCACGCCGTCTAGCAGCACTTCCCCGGACTGCGCCTGCTCCAGGCCAAGAAAATGCCGGGCCAACAATGATTTGCCGCTGCCATTACGGCCGCTCAAAATCGCGAAGCACGGTGTCTCGAGCGCAAGGCTGGCTCCATTCAAGCCAAAAGTGCCGTCGGGGAATCTCCTTACGAGAGAGCGTGCCTCGAGTGTCAATTTCGCAGGCCGGAATCGCTCCTCGGCTTTGCCGGAGCGGCGGTGTTCAAGGGAGCATAGTTAACGAGCAAAGGCTTAAGGCCGCGTATCAGCGCAGCCGCGATGATTGCCTTTAGAAAGTCGCCCACCAGATAGGGAACCATTATCAGGAAAGCCTGCAAGATCGTAATATCCACGCCTTTCCTGATGCTGATTCCCGAGCGGAACCAGGGCAGCCCCATAAGGTATAAAACTATAACACCACTGATGGAGGCAAGCAAAGCGCGATGGAACGACCACTTCTTGCGGTCGGAAATTAAGCCGGCGCACACTGCAGCTCCAAGGTAGCCCAGAAGAAATCCGCCGGTAGGCGTCTTAAAATGGCCAAAGCCGCCGGCAGCATTGGCGAATACCGGCAATCCAAGCGAACCCATGAGCAAGTATAGGCAGATGGCGGCTCCGCCCCAAAGCGGACCAAGCAGCAAGCCGGACAGCAAGGCAAAGAAAACAGCCAGCGTTACCGGAGGCAGCAGCGGCACTGGAATGGAAAAAATCGAGCCCACCGCGACCAGCGCCGCCATGAGCGAAACAAACACCAGATAAAAACTTCTGTTCTTCATAAAATCTCCCCGTCATATACTATCTTTGCGCACTCACTGAAATTAATCAAAAACGGATCGCCACCAAGATCCAAGTCACCTTTGCGGCTGTATGACTCGGGAAAGGCGGAAATCATGCGGCCATCCCACAGGTAGACGGAGATTCTAATTCTGCGGTCGGGCAGCAGAGCCTTCCACCTTCCAACTTCAAGCATAGGCTTAGCCGCCCAGGCCTGCATCTGGCGGGTTGTTTCGGCGGCAAGCTGCGCACGGCGGGGCGGATCAAGCGAGAGCTTATCAAAACTTGCCGTGCCGCGCCCTTCCACCTGAATAGATTTGAAATTCAATCCGACTCCAATCAGGTAAAAATCGGGCTTGTCATGGGCACCAAAGGATTCAAGCAGGATTCCGCCAAGCTTGTCGTTTCCATTCATGATATCGTTGGGCCAGCGGAAGCGCAATTTTATGCCGTAATTCCCGGACAAACAGCGGAGCAATATTCCGGCGGTTTCCAAAATCAGCGAGCCCGCGTAAGAAACCGGCAATGCCGGCCTAAGAATCAGGGTAAAATACAATCCGCCTTGCGGACTCGTCCAGGTCCTGCCCGACCTGCCCCGCCCCGCGCTCTGGCTGCTCGCTAAAACGATGGAACCGGATGGGGCTCCCCGCAAGGCTTGCATCCTGGCTTCATCCATGGTGGAAGGAATTGCATCATGAAGAAAAATATCACCGGGTACGCTCATGTCCCAGGCTGCCAATCCGTCGTCATGCTCCATCATATAGCCGCGCCTGGAGGAAGCGACGATATAGCCCCATGCCTTTAGAATTTCTATGCGCTTCCAGAGCGCTACGCGAGAAAGACCGAGTTCGCCTGCCATCAACTCTCCGGAAACCGGAGCATCCGATGCGCGAAGCCGCTCAATGATATATTTGTCGCGGTTCTGAGACTCTAGCTTTTCCATGACCGGCTTTCAAAAATAATGCGTTAACCCATATATCTAATACAGGTTAACGCATAGAAATATGGCATGAGTCTCGATGCTTAGTCAAGCGAATCGTGTTTCTTCCCTATTGCCATGTCTACGATTCGGTAACAGCCGTCGAACAGGCCCGCTTTTGCGTTCTTAAGGATGGCGTCGTTATACATGCGCAGGATGTCGTCCTCGGTCATCATGAGGCGCAGCACCTGCGAGGCGGACTCTACGGTTTCCAGTTCGTAGGTAGCGTCTCCCAGCTCGGCTGCCCGGATCGCACCCCATTTCTCGTGTCCGCCGACCCGCTTTATCATCAACTTGGGAACGGGATAATATGCCAGCTCGCTGGGCTTGGTAATGAGCAGGTCCGCGCTGCGCATAAGCAGATTCGTACTGTATACGGCGGCGAATTTGTTTATATTCAGGAAAGCGTGGATTCCCGATACATCCCCCTCGAGAGCGCCTTCGGCGAAACGCTCGGTATCATGCCAGTTATTAAAATGTTTCTTCAGGAATTTCTCGAAGTCAGGATCGGTTTTTTTCATTACCGCCTCGATACCGTTCCAGACTGCTTCATGATCGCCGAAATTCAGGTAGAGGGCAGCCTTGCCTTCCCGAATAAGGGGCATCATGTCCCGAACCAGCCTTGCTATAATCTCCAACTGGGCTCCGGCGCCGCCGACGGATACGAGGACGCGCTTGGCCTTTTTTTCGTCGATGCGCGCTATCCTGGCAGCTGTATCTTTTTCAAGATTGGCCACCAGCTCGTGATCGATAAAATGGCCAACCATGTGGAGGTCGGAGGCGGGCATGGGGTTGGACAATCCGGTTTTGGACGTCATCCCGCGCAGCACCCGGTACCCCAGGTAGGCAGAAGGGCTCTGAACGGCATGTACCGCGCCTTCCGCCAGATGCAGCGCCATGGGCCAGTTATCCGGTATCATGTTTATGACATTTGTCATCCCTGCATGCACGGCACCCTGCGCCGGCCAGGCGTGAGTGCAGATAAACGGCATGTCCCTGGGAAAACCGGCGCAAAGGGGCGCGAAAATCTCCGCCACCTTCTGGTCAACGGCATTGAAAGACAATTTTTTAAAACCTTCGTAATTTAAAGGCTCCCAGAAATACCTGTTGAACAGATAATTTTTTTGCGACAAACGGGAACCAAAGGAATAGAGCTCGTTGAGTCTCTCCACGACTTTTCCCGCTGCAGTCTCGTCAAAAGCGTTCATATCGAACCAATAGGGAATATAGCCCCGGTGCTTTACCACCGACGCCACTGCCATGGCGATCCTATAGTGGCCAAAACCCATTCGGATATTGCCTACCAGAATTCCCTTGTCCGGATCGACGGGCACGCCCTTTCCACCGATGGAAAGATCGCGAACCCCAAAATAAGGGCCAAGTATTTCATTTGGCGAAGCGGTCATATCATAGACCCTGGATACATTGTTGCCATACTTGCCCAAATATGCCATTTTTTTTCTTTCGCCTTCCGCGCATACCTTGCGGCTCATGGTATTCCCAAAAATACTGCTCGTACGATCGTTCATTATTTACGCTCTCCCTGAAGCCCGGATGCGGCACTTCCCGAAACAAGCATGCACAGGCTTTCATGCGCAGGCAGCACGATTTTACTTTTTGAAATAAAGCCTGCCTCCCCGGCCATGAAGCGGCGGGTCTTATAGCTGAGGTTTACGTACAGCGCATACTCCAGCTTCCCGATGGCGTATCGCACCCGGTACAAGCCCCTGTCACAAACCACGGTATGGATTATTTTACCGACATGGGGAAAAATCGAAAGCAGCCTCGCCATTTCCGCTTCGCCGTACAGCTTTATATTATCCGATGTAAATAATAAATTACCGAACAGGGCATTGATTCCCAGGAGCGTTTCCTGCTCGGCCGGCTTTAGCTTTATGTTGTCCCGCCTAAGGAGGAACACATCGGGATCGTTGACGAAAGCCCTTCCGTCCAGATGCCTGCGCCCGATCGCGTTTTCCAGGGAGTTCAAGGTCGACGGCCTCTCGCGGTGAAGCAGGTTTTTGTAAAGCCCGTTGTCCCACTGAAGGTCTATATCCGCGCCTATGCGGCAGTATTCCACTTTGCCGAAAGCCGGCCACAGGGGTACGCCGCAGCCGAGTATCTTTTTGGAGCCCACGACTTCACGCAGAAAATCCATGGCCTCGCACATCAGCTGGCCCCGGCTCTTTCCATTCCGTGGAACGATGCACGCGGCATACAGAAAATCCAGCTTGACGATTTCGAAGCCCCAGTCATCGAGCACGGTCCTGAACACTTTACGCAGGTAATCGCGCACCGCCTGCAATTCCAGGTCTATCGGATAAAAGCCCGACCAGTTGCCCCCGGCGCTTATGGGTTTTCCCGCGCCGTCCCGGACTATCCAGTCGGGATGCTCGGCAAACAGCCGGGATTTAGTCTCGCAGACAAACGGCGCGAGCCACAGTCCCGGAGCATAGCCGGCTGCGCGAATTGAATCGGCGATGTGCTTCATGCCCTTGGGAAATGTATCCTGAACGCAGAGCCAGTCTCCTACTGCGCATTGGTATCCGTCGTCGACCTGGAAAATATCGAAGGGAATTTTTTGGGCCGAAAGCGCTTCGAGGTTTTCAAGGATAATTCCTTCGCTTATGTTCTGGTAGTAATTGTACCAGCTTGTCCATCCGGTCGCGGGCTTGGCCCTTGGCGGCTGGATCTTGAGCTCGGCGAAATAAGCATCAAAAACGGAATCGTAGCCGCCAGTGGTCAAGAGGACGGACATCATTTCATGGGACCCAGAATATTCCACCCCTTCGCAGTCTTTCTCCAGGCTTAGCTTTCCTTCGCGCAGATCCGCGCGAATTATGGTGTAGCCGCTGCGCTCGTTCAGGGAGCCCAGGAGCAGAAACGATTCATCGGGGCCGCAAAGATATGCGTACGAGTAGCCATGGAGCTTTCCCGGCTTTTCCGGGTACCGCAGCATCGTATAGTCGCCATACTGCGTCAAGTTATGTTTTTTTAACAATGGCTTGAACAGCCTGGACGGCGCGCGCATGACGTCCTTGCGCGTAAACTCCTTCGAGTCGGTCCACGACTGGTAGCCATTGAGGAAGGCTGTGTCGTCTTTATCGAAGCCATAAGGGATTTCGAGCCTAAGAGACTCGATTCGTAAAGGTTTTTTAGCCTCCAGGGACACCGTCCAGCGCTCGCCGGCAGCGAAAGGCCGCCGCTCGAAATTCAGGGAAAGCGCCTCATTTTGGACACCCTGCCGCTCTCCGAAATTTTCGCTGTACGCAATGCCCCCGCAGGAATACTCGAGAAGTCCGGTTAATTTCAAAGCGGCGATGCTGCCTGAATCAAGATATTTCATGTGCGCCCTCTCCGGTTCCCGCGATGTAAAACCGCGCTTCGATACTTGTTTTCGCCATATATCCCAAAGCTACTTCCCTTATGAAAGCGTCTACGCGATCCTTATGGACAAGAGCAATGGCGCAGCCGCCGAACCCGGCGCCGGTCATGCGGGCTCCAAGACAACCCTCCTGCAGCATAGCCTCGTCATATAGCGCGTCGAGAGCCGACCCGCTTACCTCGTAATCGTCCCGCAGGGAACAATGCGACTCGCACATCAGCTTTCCGAAGCTGCGCAAGTCGCCTGCCTTGAGGGCATCCACCGACTGGAGCACGCGCACGTTCTCGCTGACGCAGTGGCGAACGCGCCGCCGTACGGTTTCATCGCCTATCGATGCGGAATATTCCTCGAACTGCCTGTTTGACAATTCGCACAGGTTCTTTATGGATACAATGTTCTGAAGCTCCGCCAAGCCGCGCCTGCACTCTGCAAGCCGCTCGTTGTACTTGGAATCCGCAAGAGCCCGCGGTTTATTGCTGTTCATCAGCACGATGCGGTAATCGCCCAGAAGCAGCGGAACAAGCTCATATTCGAGGCTGGCGGTATCCAGCAGGATAGCGTTATCCTTTTTACCGAACGCAACGGCGAACTGATCCATGATGCCGCACTGGACGCCGGCAAAATCGTGTTCCGCCTTTTGCGAAATCTTGACAAGGTCGAGCCTGTCTATTCCCAGCCCGTACAGCTCCGACAGCGCGTAGGAAAAACAAAGCTCCAGCGCGGCTGAGGAGGAAACTCCGGCACCCATAGGCACGGTGCTGAAGAGCAGCATTTCGAATCCGCTGCCCAGGACTCCTTTAGCTTTCTGAACACCGAATAGAATTCCGTTGAGATACTTCACATAGTCGCCGTTCGCGTTGGCGACGAAGGGGCTGCCCAGAGTGGTCCGGAACTCGCCGGGCAGATCCATGTTGCGCACGATAATCGAATCATCGTTCCGTTTCCTAATGGCGGCATACAGGTAGCGATCCAGCGCCACCGGAAAAACCTTGCCGCCGTTATAGTCGATATGCTCGCCTATCAGGTTGATGCGGGCGGGAGCCGCGAATACCCGAACCGTATCGCTACTGCCGCCAAAGCGCTTTGCAAATTCCCCGGGAAGGTCATTTGCAAAGGCGCCAGACAGCGAGCCGTTAGGCGAAGAGTCATCTTTAAAATTAGACATTAAACCCCCATCGAAAACAAAAACAGCATTAAAAACCATTATATTTTTTTTTTGGCTTGTGCGCAATAAAGAGAACGGGTATTCTTGCGGAATGGCAAGCAGAAACAGAACGCCGAATCGAAAACCCATAGAACCGCTCTTTCGCAACGTAAGCGAGGCGGGCGTGGGAGCACCACCGGGATCCCCGATTTACATCGGCGACAGGATTCCGACCGAAGCAGTATATTCGCTTTTCCAGTACAATAAGGAAGAGATGTCGGTAATCACTCCCGAAAACGTGGAAGAAATCATGGCCATGACGGAAGACGGCATGATCAACTGGATCAACGTAAACGGCCTTGCGGATCAGGATGCGGTCAAGCGGCTTTGCGGATTCTTCAAGCTGGACCCTCTTACCATAGAAGATATCCTCAACACCGAACACCGCCCAAAAGTGGAAGATTTCCGTCATTACCTTACGCTTATAACCAAGATGCTTACGCGCCACGACGATGGAACCATCGAATACGAACAGGTAAGCATCATCCTGACACGCAACACGGTTATGACCTTTCAGGAAACTCCGGGCGACTGTTTCGGGCCCGTGCGCGACCGCCTGCAAAATGGAACCGGGCGCCTCCGGAAACTGGGCAGCGATTACCTGATGTACGCGCTGCTCGACGTAATCGTGGATAATTATTTCATGATACTGGAAAACCTGGGAACGCGACTGGAAAACTGCGAAGAAGCAAGCATGTCCGCACGCGAGGCTAAAACGTTCATGACCGGGCTTCAAAGCCTCAAGGCCGACCTCAACCGGATGCGCCGCGTACTTTGGCCCGTTCGCGAAACCGTCGGGGTACTCCTGCATTCGGAATCCGACCTGATAGACAAGGAGCTGGATCCGTTTCTGCGGGATCTTTACGAAAACACCGTGCAGGTGCTGGAAGCGCTGGAAAGTTACCGCGAAACCGCATCGGGCATCCAGGAAATATTTTTTTCCTCGGTATCCAACCGCATGAACGAAGTGATGAAAGTGCTTACGATCATATCGACCATTTTTATTCCATTGACGTTTATCGCAGGCGTTTACGGCATGAATTTCGAGTTTATGCCCGAACTGGGCCAGCGCTGGGGATACCCCGGCGTACTGGGCTTGATGGCAGCGGTGGCGGTAGGCATGCTTATCTACTTCAAGAAAAAAAAATGGCTTTGAAGAGAAAATTCAATTCGCTGTGCGAATTGAATTTAGGAGGCTGTGCGAATTGAATTTTGAGAGGCTGGGCGAATTGAATTTAGTGAATGGGGTGAATTGAATTTCGAGGGGCTGAATATTGGTCGGAACGTATTGCCCATGGATAACAGAAGCGTTAAGATGACGCAACATTCTCATTTGGAGCCATTATGCCCATAACAACTATCCCAAAAGTCCGGCCGATTCCCGCCTTGTTCATCGCGGGAGTATTTCTGTTTTTCGCGGCTGCTCCGCTTTTCGCATCCACATCGTCCTCCGTGGTCGATGCGGTCCTTAAAAACTTTCAAGGAATCGCGACTCTTTTCGCTCAGACGCCCAGCCTTGCCTGGTCGCGCATCGGGCTGATATTACTGGGTTTTCTACTGGTTTTCCTGGGTAAAAAAGGAGTTCTCGAGCCGCTCCTGATGATACCCATGGGTCTGGGCATGGCCACCGTCAACGCGGGAGTCATGTTTTTCGACCCCCTCATGCTGCACGGCGGCATGGGCACCCTGTTCGTGGAACCCCAGGCGGGCGCCTCGCTGGACATGGTCAAGAACGCCGCCGACCTGATGTACGTGCTGCAGTTGGACTTTTTGCAGCCCATCTACACCTTCATGTTCTCCAACGGCCTTATCGCCTGTCTCGTGTTTATGGGAATCGGCAGCCTCCTGGACGTGGGATTCGTGATGCTGCACCCCTTTATAAGCATGTTCCTCGCGCTGGCTGCGGAGCTCGGCACCATCCTGACCGTGCCCATCGCGCACGCTTTCGGCTTTACCCTGCAGCAATCGGCGGCCATCGCCATGGTGGGCGGCGCGGACGGCCCCATGGTTCTGTTTACGGCCCTCAAGCTGGCGCCCGAGTTGTTCGTACCCATTACCGTGGTAGCCTATCTCTACCTCGGGCTTACCTACGGCGGCTACCCTTACCTCATAAAACTGCTGATTCCCAAGCGCATACGCGGTATCGCCATGGCCGAGCCGCTCCAGACCAAGGTGATAAGCGGGGGGCAGAAACTGGCCTTCGCCGTTTTTATCTGCGCTTTCCTGTCGCTCCTGTTTCCCGTAGCTGCCCCGCTGTTCTTCTCTCTGTTCCTAGGAATCGCCATCCGGGAATCCGGTCTCAAGTCGTTCCAGACTTTGGTTAGCGAGACGATACTCTACGGAGCTACGCTGTTCCTCGGCCTGCTCCTGGGCATACTCTGCGAGGCGTCCACCATACTGAGCCCCGAGGTGCTCCCCTTGCTGCTCCTGGGAATGCTGGCTCTGCTGCTTTCCGGCATCGGGGGCATCATGGGCGGCTACGTAATGTACCTCATTACGCGAGGAAAATATAACCCCACTATAGGCATCGCCGGCGTATCCTGCGTGCCCAGCACCGCCAAAGTGGCGCAAAAATGCGTCGCGGCGGTAAACCCGCAGGCCATGATCATGCAATACGCCCTGGGAGCCAATATCTCCGGCGTCATAACCACGGCGATAATCGCGGCCGTCTATGTTACCGCGTTCGCCAAATAGGAGGCCGCAATGCTTATACCCATAATTACCGCCGCGCTGCTTGCGGGGCTTCTAATCGTGCTCCTGCGCGTGGACGTGGGCATACACCGTTCGGAAGCGCAGCTTGAACGGATCGCTTCCGCACTGGAAAACCCGGCGATAAAAATCGGCGGCGACAAGGTGGAGCAAAGCAGGCCAAGTACCGACTACGAAGAAATCGCGGCCGCGATCGCCGCCGCCAGGATAGCCCTCAACGAGAAGAAGCGTTCCGGCCGTCCGCCGCAGGCAGGCTTTTACGTATCGCCCTTGAAACCGCAGCTCGCGTATGACGGCAGGAACAACGGGCTCGTAGACGTGTTCAACGAAGAAATCGCTACGGACAAGGGGAACGCGCCATGAAAAAAATAGACGTGCTCATGACGGCGTTCCGGGACGGCATACAGTCCGCTTACGGCGCCCGCGTCCTGTCCAGGGACTATATGCCCGTGGTCGAGGCTGCGGCAAAGGCGGGCGTCCGGCGCTTCGAGGCGGGCGGCGGGGCGCTGTTCCAGGCATCCGTCCTGTACTGCGGCGAAAACCCCTTCGATAGGCTCGATGCCTTCCGCCGCGCTGCCGGTCCGGAAGCCGAACTCCAGACGCTGTCCCGGGGCGCCAGCATGGTGGGCATCGAGCCGCAGAGCAGGGAAGTAATCAAGCTTTACACGAACCTGCTCAAGCGCCACGGCATCAACACTGTGCGCAATTTCGACGCGCTTAACGACAACTACAACCTCGCCGAGACAGGCAAGATAATCGTAGCGGCGTCCCTTAAGCACGAGCCGGCCATCTGCGTTACCGACCCGCCCCCCGGCTCGGCGCTCGAGGGCGTAGACACCCCCGAATATTACCAGAGCCTGCTCGTCAAGTTCCTGGAAAGCGACCTGCCCTTCAACTCGGTATGCTTCAAGGATTCCGTGGGAACCGTGCGCCCGTCCAAGGTGCGCGAAACAGTGCGACTCGCGCGCAAGCTGCTGGGCAAGGACATCTCCATAAGCTGGCACACGCACGACACGCTTGGACTGGGCATCGCCTCCTATCTGGCCGCCATCGAGGCAGGAGCGGACCGCGTTGACCTGTCGCTCTCACCGCTATCAGGGGGCGCATGCCAGCCCGACATCATCTCGTTCTGGCACGCTTTGCGCGGCAGCGGCTTCGAGCTGGACATCGACATTAAAAAAATCCTCCAGACCGAGGAAATGCTCAAGGAAGCGCTCCGCTCCTACACCATGGTTCCCGAGGCGGAGCGTACCGACCCGCTGTCGCTCTTTTACCCGATGCCCGGCGGAGCCGTAGCTGCAAATGCAAACCTCCTCCGCGACCAAGGCCTGTCCGCACGCTACGACGAGATTATCCACGCCCTGGGCGAGGTGTATTCCAAAGGCGGAGGCGGGGCGCCTGTAACGCCTGTAAGCCAGTATTATGTGCAGCAGGCATACGAAAACGTGCTGTATGGCGCCTGGAAACGCATCGCTCCCGGTTATGGGCGCATGGTATTAGGCTACCTGGGCACCACGCCTACGTCGCCCGACCCTGAAGTGCGCGAAATCGCTTCCAGGAGCCTGTCGCTACCGCCGGCAAGCACCGATCCCCTCTCGGCCGCAGATGCGGATCCAGCGAAAAACCTGTCGGCATTCAGGGAAAAGCTTACCAACGCGGGGATTCCCGTATATGACGAGGCCCTGGCGCTTGTTGCGCTCTGCGGCGAAAAAGGAATTAACCTGCTGAACGGCCGCGCGGTCGTTAGCCTGGCCAAGGCGGAACCTGGAATCTCCCCGGCAAGCATCGCGGCACTTCAGGCACAAACGCCTGGAACCGGGGAAAATGCCTCCGACCAGGGAGACTTTACCGTAATCCTCAACGAAAAAGTATTTGGCGTGCGATTCTCCGGCGACAACGTGAGCGTCAATGGCGTATCGTATTCATACGCGGTGGCCGATGGCCTGGACGAGGAACTGTTGGCTAAAGGGGCACCCGGCCCGGTGGACGAAAACGATGAGGCTCTGGTGGAAACGCACGACATACGCGCATTCGCACCGGGCATGATTATCAGGCTCAACAAGCAGCTGGGCGACAAAATAGCCATCGGGGAAACCATACTTGTGCTCGAGTCCATGAGTTCCGAAATCCATGTAAACGCCAAGATTTCCGGCGTTGTGACAGAACTGCCCATTGCCTGGGGCGACCGCGTGGAAGCAGGCCAAATATTGATGCGCGTCAACGTATTGTCGCACGGCAAGTTTGCGATGGTTTCGCGAGCAGCCGAAGGCCTTGCGCAGAAGACGCAAAACGGCCGCGTAACGGCAATCGAGTCGCCGCTCAACGGCATCGTCCTGAAAATATACAAAAAAGCCGGCGAGCGGATTCACGCGGGCGAATCGATACTGGTTACCGAGGCCATGAAAATGGAGCAGCCCGTCAACTCGCCGATAGAAGGCGTAATCGAATCGATACTGGTTAAACAAGGCGATCAGGTAAAGCGCGGACAGATACTGGTCCAAATCGCGCCGGAAGGAGCACTATAATGGAAGGACTCGTAAAAGCCCTGGAATCCTATGGAATCGCGGCGATAATTTCCTTTGTGGTCGCCGGCCTAATCGTCCTGATACGCAACGGGATTCAATTTATCGGCAGGAAAAAACCGTAGCGCCGCGTTCAATAAATGAAACGCGAATCTTCAAACTCGTAATTGACGATTTGACATAATCGGGGTAACATGTCAGCCGTCTAAAGTTACGACCATGTTTTATTAAAGACGGCAATTGGAACTTCCCAATACAGCATCAAGAGAAAAGGAGAGACCTCACCATATGTCAATGAAAACATTCCACGGCGGAGCTCATCCGCCCGAACACAAAGAGCGCAGCGCGGATTCCAGGATAGAAACGCTTACCAAAGTGTTTCAGGTCGTCATTCCGGTAAACCAGCACTTCGGCGCGCCCATCACGCCCCTCGTCGCACCAGGGGACTTCGTAAAGCGCGGCCAGAAAATCGCCGACGGCGACGGCAGGATGACCGTGCCACTGCACAGCTCGATTAGCGGCACGGTTAAAAAAATCGAGCCGCGCATGCAGGCCAACAACCTTGAGGGCCTGGCCATAATCATCGAGCAGGCGGAAAAAGACGAAACCGATTTTATGCCGATCATGGATCCGTTTGCATGCAGCATCAAGGACGCGCTCGGCCGCATACGCGAGGCGGGCATCATCGGCAAGGGCGGCGCGGGATTCCCCACGCACATAAAGCTGGCTCCGCCGGCCGACAAGCCCATCGAGTTCGTCATCGCCAATGCGGCAGAATGCGAACCCTACCTCACCATAGACGAGCGCGTCATGGAAGAGGCTGCCAACGACTTTATCGACGGCCTGGCCATCGTTATGCGCGTCGTCGGCGCAAAAAAAGGCATCATCGGCCTTGAAGCGAATAAAAAACACCTGGTTGCAGGACTGAACGCCGCGATCAAGGCAAAAGGCAACGATGGCATCAGGCTGCAACTGCTGGCCACCAAGTATCCCCAGGGTGGCGAAAAAATGCTGATTACGGCGCTGACCCGCCGCGAAGTTCCGTCGGGCGGTCTGCCCATGGACGTAGGCTGCGTCGTGAGCAACGTAGGCACCTTGCGCGCCGTTTCGGAAGCCTTCCGCCTGGGCAAGCCGGTTATCGATACGGGTATTACCATCTCAGGCGGAGCCTGCGAGACCCCGAGGAACCTTATCGTGCCCGTAGGCATGCTGGTTCAGGATCTTGTGCCGAATCACGTCAATATAATAGAAGATAAAGTGCGGCGAATCGTGATGGGCGGGCCGATGATGGGACCAGCCGTTCCGAACATGAATATTCCGCTGCAGAAAAATACTTCCGGCGTCCTGTTCCTGGATGCGCACGAAGCCAAGACATTTGCCGAGAATCCCTGCATTCGCTGTGGCGCATGCATGCGAGCCTGTTCGTGCCGACTGTCGCCGGCCCTGCTCAACAAGGCGCTGAATTGCGGCGACCTGGGCGAGGCTGATGCCATTGGCATGCTGGACTGCATCGAGTGCGGCACCTGCAGCTTTGTCTGCCCGGCGCACATCCAGCTCGTCCAGCGCTTCCGCGTGGGCAAGCAGCTTGTGCGAGCCAAGAAACAGAAGGAGGCGCAGAATGCCGCTAAATAAGCTCCTGTTATCGTCCAGCCCACACGTATTTACGCCGGTAACGACACGCAAGATAATGGCGGCGGTGATAATCGCCCTGCTGCCTTCCACCGTGTACGGCATCGTGCTGTTCGGCCTGCCCGCCCTGGGGCTCGTGCTTGTTTCCGTACTTTCGGCCGTAATCTGCGAATGGGTGTTCCGTGTCGTTACAAAGCAGGAATCCCATGTGGGAGACCTTTCCGCCATCGTAACCGGACTGCTCCTTGCCCTTATCGTGCCTCCTTCCCTCCCGCTGTGGATGGTGGGAATGGGCTCGGTGGCCGCCATACTGTTCGCCAAGGAATTCTTCGGCGGCATCGGCGCCAATCCCTTTAACCCCGCTCTTATCGGCCGCGCCATCCTGCTTATGAGCTTTCCCGCCGCCATGACCACCTGGCATACGCCGGGAGTCGCCATAACGGTGGACGCGCTCAGTACCACTACGCCTCTCAATGTCGTAAAACAGGGCGGCGCTGTCCTCGACGTAGCCAAAGGATTCCTGGATAACGGCCTGGCCCAAACCGGCGCTTACAACGACATGTTGTGGACCCTGTTCATCGGCAACCGCGCAGGAAGCCTGGGCGAAAGCTCAATCCTTCTTATTCTGGTGGGCTTCGCATTTCTTCTGCTTCTCCGCGTAATCGACTTTGTCGTGCCGCTGGCCATGGTGGGAACCGCGTTCCTGCTTTCATGGGTACTGGGCATGGATCCCGTGTTCGGCGTGCTGTCCGGGGGCATCGTGTTCGGCGCCGTGTTCATGGCAACCGATTATTCGTCCAGCCCGCTTACTCCGCTGGGCAAGGCGATCTTCGGCGCAGGAGCCGGCGCGCTTACCGTTCTGATACGCAAATTCGGCGGTTTTCCCGAGGGCGTCACCTACGGCATCCTCATCATGAATGCGGTAGCCCCATTCCTGGACAAGCTGCGCGTAAAAAAATACGGATTCGTAAAGCCGTTAAAAGCAGCCAAGGAGGCAGGCAAATGAAGAAAGACATCCTGCGCCTGGGTTTTTCCCTGGCTATCTTCGCCGTATTTTCCTGCGTCGCGCTCGCCGTGGTTTATACCATAACCGACCCGACCATCAGGGGACTCGAGGCAAAAAACCTCGTTGAGTCCCAGAAGAACCTGTTTCCCGATGCCGATACCTTCACCGATATTTCTGGCGGCCTGAAATCGTCGGACGCCGGCGTCAGCTTCGACGGCGCCTGGAAGGCCTCCCGCGGCGACACTGTAATGGGCGTAATAATCAAGGCCAAAGGCAAAAGCTATGGCGGCGACGCCGTCGTCCTCGCAGGAGTCGGAACCGACAGGCGAATCATCGGGGTAAGAATTCTTAACCTGATAGACACGCCCGGCCTCGGAGCCAACGCGCTCAGCCCCACGTACTTCGTGGACAAAAGCTCCAAGACAACATTCCCCGGCCAGTTCGCAGGCAAGCCGGTATCGGATCCCTTTACGGTAAAGGATGACGTCATCGCGATAAGCGCAAGCACGATCACCAGCAAGGCCATTACCGTGATCATCAAGGCTGCGAGCGGCGCCGGCACACTCTGGCTTGAAGCCAACGCCGCGGGAGGCAAGTAATGTCGAAGTTCACCAAAGAAATATCACGACTTGGAACCTTGTTCGGCAAAGGGCTCATAACCGAGAATCCGCTCCTGATGCTCATGATAGGCCTGTGCTCAGCCCTCGCCGTAACCACCAGCGTGGCCAACGGAATAGGCATGGGCATCGCCATGACATTCGTCAACGTATTCGCCGAACTGGTTATATCCCTCTTCCGCAAGGTAATCCCCAACGACGCGCGCATACCGATATTCATCATCGTAATCGCCGCGTTTACCACCATCGTGGACCTGGTCATGAAGGCCTACTTCCCCGACCTATCCAAGGCCATGGGCGTGTTCATCCCGCTTATCGTGGTAAACTGCATCATCATGGGACGCGTGGAAGCCTTCGCGTACAAGGAAAAACCGATAGACGCCATCGTGGACGGAATAGGCATGGGCCTGGGATACACCTGGGTGCTCGTGGGCATCGCGGCCCTTCGCGAAATCCTCGGCAATGGAACTTTTCTTAACATCCAGATCATGCCGCAGTCGTTCCAGCCCATACTGTTCTTTACCCTCCCGCCCGGAGGATTCATCGTGTTCGCGCTGTTCATCTCGCTGAACATCTGGCTGAACAAGCTCAAGATCAAGGCCGAAAGCGCCAAGCTCGCAAAGGAGGCCGCATGAACAGCCTTGCAACGATTTTTCTCGCGTCGATACTCGTAGAGAACGTGGTGCTGATGCGCTTCCTGGCGCTGTGCTCATACGTAGGCATGACGAGCGACGTAAACCAGTCGGTGGGCATGGGTTTCGCCGTTACCTTCGTGACGGTGCTCGCAACCGCCGTTACCTGGCCGCTGTTCCATTTCGTGCTCGTGCCGCTGCACATCGAGTTCCTGCAGATACTCGTGTTCATACTCGTAATAGCGGCGCTGGTGCAGCTGGTGGAATTCTACCTGAAGAAGAACGTGCCCGGGCTGTACGCGGCAATGGGCATCTACCTCCCGCTGATAACGACGAACTGCGCCATCCTGGCGGTAACTTTCGATAACATCACGCGCAAGTACAACATGGCGCAGTCCATCGTATACGCTGTGGGGGTATCGCTTGGCTACATGCTGGCGATGGTGCTCCTGGCCGGAATCCGCGACCGCATCAAGGCCAGCCCCGTGCCCAAATTCCTGCAGGGCACGCCGATACTGTTCGTGGCGACGGCTCTTATTACGGTTGCCTTCATGGGCTTTGCCGGAATGATAAAGTGAGGGTAGGCGCATGAGCATAATATTGATTACACTTGTTTTTTCCGTTCTGCTGGCATTTGGGCTCGGCGCGGCTCTCGGCTTTTTTAAAGCCAAATTCGCCGTAGCCCGCGACCCCAAGATAGACGAGGTTCGCAGCGCATTGCCCGGCGTAAACTGCGGCGGCTGCGGATATCCGGGCTGCGACAGCTACGCCGAAGCGGTGGCTACGGGCAGAGCGCCCGTAACAAAATGCGCCCCGGGGGGCAAGCACGCCGCCGAAAAACTCGCTGCGATGATGGGCGTCAGCGCCACCGCCGAGGACATCGTCGCCGTGTTGGCTTGCCAGGGACACAAGGAAGCTGCCGGAGTCAAAGGCGAATACACGGGCGTGGAAACCTGCCGCGCAGCCAAGCTCTCCACCGGTGGAACCAAGCTTTGCCCCTGGGGATGCCTTGGTTTCGGCGACTGCGTCAAAGTCTGCATGTTCGACGCCTTGGCTATGGGCGACGATGGCTTACCCCACGTGGACTATAACCAATGCACAGGCTGCGGCATGTGCTGCCAGGAGTGCCCACAGCAGATACTGCTTACCGTGCCGCGCGCCCGCAAGGGTTCGGTCGTTGTATGCAGCAACCATGCGGTAGTCAAGTCGACGGTGATAAAAAGCTGCAAGGTCGGCTGCATCAAATGCGAGCTTTGCGTAAAATCATGCCCGGAAAACTGCATAAGCATGGTAAACGGCATACCCATAACAGATTATGCGAAATGCACCTCCTGTGGTGTCTGTGTGCAAAAATGCCCAACGAAATGCTATAAATTGATCGAAACGGATTTGGTGGCAGGAGCTACGGCCTAACGAGAAAAAATCCTTCCGGCTTACCGGAAGGATTTTTTTTGGCCTGAAGCGGCTCAGCGCTCCCGACGATTGTTCTCGACGACGAATTGTTCCCCAAGGACTACGTGCTCATGAGTTTTGGCGCTGGTTGCGGCATAGCGTATCGTTTCGTTTTTCAGATAGCGCGCGATATTTGCGTCAAAATCATCCAGTGAAATTCCCAAATGCGAATTTACCCAGGCTCGCATGTCTTCGATGCTCACCTTGTAGCCGCCATCGAATATTTTTTCTCCCCCGCGCAGCGCGAAGTCCACCATGCCGTGCGCTACCCGCTCCCGAGGTATAGTCTCTATCAAATCGGAAATTTGGGTATTGGAAGACCGGATGCGCGCGGAAAGTGTCTTGATTATGGTAAGGGCGAATTTCGGATTAGTAAGAACCATGTTGTCGAATACCGCTTCGTCCACGGCGATAAGCCTGCTTTTTTGCGATGTGATCGCCGTAGCCGACCTTGGCCTCTCGTCGATGATGGCCATTTCCCCGAAAAACTCGTTGGGTGTCTTAACGACCTTGAGAACTGTTTCTCCGCCTTCAACTTTTTTCCGTAGCTCCACGCATCCTTCGACAAGAATGTACATGATCTGACCTTTGTCGCCTTCCTTGAAAATAACTTCACCGGCCTCGAAATATTTACTGTTTGCATCCATAAGTCGAATGGTAAACTATACGAGGCGGAAATGCAAATTACGATAACGATTTTCTAGCCGCGGCACTTTGAATTTGACATAATGCATATTGAGTTCTACTCTTGTGTTGACAACGGTATATCATATGGGGACCTTTGTTAACCTTGTTGGTTTTTGAGGTACCCATATGCAATTATCAATGGCCAACAGCTCCAGGCTCAGATTTCAAACCAAAAGGATGAACCAATGAAAAGAAGTAAAATCACCGTAACGATGACCCTGGCCTTTTTCGTGCTTGCCGCTTCAAATTTGCCTGCCCAGCCGGAAGTCTCCAGCGTCGTTACACTGGCGGCATTTGAGGGAACCATCCAAATATTCGCCAACAATGAGCCGCTAAAAATTAAAATCGGCATGAACCTGGCCAAAACCGCCATAATTCGTGCCGTTGGCGGAACAGCCTTGCTTTATTTTCCCGAAGAATCGCTGTACGGTGTCATAAAGGACGGCGCTGGCAGGCCTGAAAATTGCCTTAAGCGCGCGATAAGCGACTCCGACCTTGTACGCATCACGAACAAAACCGCGAACATTCTGGACGTTTTTTTGGCATCGTCGCATCCAGAGGAAGCGACGCTACCGAAGGAAGCGACGCTTCCAGCAGCCGGTAATTCCTCGGCGCTTACCGCAGCTGCAAATATCAACCTCGTCCTGATATTGGATGCTTCTACATCCATGAGAAATGTATTCCCCGAGATGCAGGACTATGTTTTCTCGCTGGTTATGGAACAGCATCTCAAGACCGGCGATTTTCTGTCGCTGTTCGTCTTTGGCGCTGAAACCGCCAAGGTGTACGCCGCTACGCTCGACCTGCCAAAAGACCGGGAGACCTTGAGACAGGCGATTTTCGGCATCAAACCCTCGCAACTCGCCACCGACATCGGCGCGATGCTCGCAGAGCTGCAAGTTTTTATAACCAGCGAAAAGCTGCCCAACAAAAAAACGGTAATTATCTGGGCAACGGACGGCAAGAACAACCCCTTCCCCAACTCTCCCTGGGCAGGCAAGGATATCTACCAGCCTACGGCCTTTGCGGCATATAGAATAGTCAAAAGCGCGGAATATAAAGTCCTGCTCCTTTCCATAGGCACCGACGCTACGGCAGCCCAGTCGCTGGGCGGCCCGTTGGGCGGCGAAGTCGTAAAGTTAAGCGCCGACGCAAAGGCAGGCGCGCTGGGATCGCTGCTGGCTGGTTTTGCGGAGTCCATAGAGCTCGTCGTGCCGCAATCCATAAGCAGGATCGCCAAACTGGACACCCGGATTTCGCTGGGATTTCTTTCCACCTATAAAGAAGCAAAAACCATCAACATCGAGAGAATCCTTGTTTCGGTGGACGGATCCGCAAAAACATCCATAGTACCGGAAAATCGTTTGGTTAAAATAAACGCCATGGACCAGGAAATCGCCGGCTACAAACTAGCCTTGCCAGGCAAGCTCACAAAAGGAGAACACGTCCTGGAAATCGAATTGGTTACCGAAGGCAACAAAGTGATGAAATCATTACAGCATGTTAAATTCACCTATGCGCCTTTCGATTACGCGCTGGCTATCTCGGCATCCGCGGGCGCCGCCCTTATCCTCATTCTGCTAATCGCGCTCAAGCGGCGGAAACACAAGGCCTAGGGCAAGGTTCAGGCCTTTAGTTCCCTCGCCTGAGCTCGGCCAGGCGCCGGGACAGGTTATTGGGAAGCAGGTTCAATTTTTCCGCCGCGCGGGCAAGAGACCCGCCAGCCATCTGTATCTGTCGTTCCAAATACAGGAGTTCGAAGCGGCGCTTCGCCTCGCGCAGAGGCATCGCATCGTAGCAGGGATCAGCCCGGGCGGGAATTCCTGAAGACGCGTCTCCTCTTGGAGACGCGTCTCCAAGAGGAGACGAAGATTCCTGAGCCGACCAGCCTGCGTTTTCCATGCCGGAAAGAAAGCTCGCGCTGATCGATGCCTCGCCCGAAAGGGCCGCTGCGCGCTCCACCAGGTTTTTCAGCTCGCGTATATTGCCCGGATAGTTCCGCTTGGCCAGATATTCCCCGGCTCCGGCATCGAAGGCCGTTTCCCGGTCTGCGCCATTCCTTTTTGCCCGCTCCAGGAAATACTGCACCAACCCGGGGATATCCTCTTTGCGTTCGGAAAGCGGAGGTACCGACAGAGGCACCTGCGCAAGCCTGTATAAAAGATCCTCCCGAAACGTCCCCTTCGCCGCCTCCGCGCGCAAATCGCGATTGGTAGCGCAAATAAGCCGCACATTAACCGCTACGGCCGCATCGGAGCCTACCGGTCGAACCTCGCTTGTTTCAAGGACGCGCAAGAGCTTTGCCTGCAATGCTAAGGAAAGTTCACCTATTTCGTCCAGAAACAGGGTTCCGCCGCCTGCTTCCCTGAAGCAACCCAATCGTTCCCTGTCGGCACCGGTAAAAGAGCCCTTTCGGTGGCCGAAGAATTCGCTTTCCGCCAATTCCGCCGATATGGCCGCGCAATTTATAGCCACGAACGGCTTTTCGCAGCGGGGAGAGCGAAAGTGTATCCAGCGGGCCAATGGTTCCTTCCCGCAGCCGCTGGGGCCGTGCACAAGGACGGAAAGAGCGCTTGAGGCTATCCGTTCCGCCGACGCTACAAGAACCTTCATGAGCGATCCATCGCCTACGAAAAAATTGTCGTGAAGCCAGGAATTCCTGGCTGCCCTTTGCGTGCGTTCGGCCTTGAGCCTGTTTTGCGCCATGGCAATCACCAGTTCGAGCCTATCCGCATCCAGCGGCTTTTCCAGCACGTCCAGGGCTCCTGCCCGTATGGCGCGCACGGCGGCCTGCACGTCCAAAACACCGGACACCATGACAACGGGAATTCCCTCCGCCGTATATTCGTCAAGAGTATCGAAACCGTCCAGGGCGCCCAGCATAATGTCCAGCAGTACCAGGTCGTATTGCCCGCTAATGGTTACGGCTGGCGGTGGAGTTACAAGGGTTTCAATGGAATGGCCTTTTAGTTTCAGGTATCCCGAAAGCGAGGCCAGATAGGATTCGTCATCGTCGATCGCAAGAAGAAGCGCCATCAATCATGCTCCTGTTCCGTAAAACTCAGGATAAAAACGAGGCCGCCGACCCCGGAAAGCTCCATTCGAAGGCTGGCGCCGTGAAGCGCCATTATCCTGCCGACCAGCCAGACTCCGAGACCGCTGCCTTCTCGCTTCGTCGTAAACCGGTTTGTTCCGATTTTGTCCAGTATGCGCGGATCCAGACCGCTTATGCCATCGGAGTAAACGAATTCGCGGCTGCCTGGACGCAGCTCTTCCGCAAGCCTCGCCGAAAACATCTGGCCTCGCTCGGCTGAAGCTTCCGCGCTGTTGTTAATGAGATTGATGAAAATTTCGCGCAGGTACGATTCGTCGAAAGGCGGAAAACGGCAGTTAGCGACAAAATTAGTTTCGATGCAGTTTATTGCAATGGCAGGATTCGTAACGGCGACAATGGCCGCCGCTTCGCGAAAAATTTTTCCGTAATCCACCTGTGCCATACGCGGTTCAGAAAATCCCGAAAGCGATCGCATCCGCTTGAACAGGGCGGAAAGCCTCTGAGCCTCGCTTTCCGTCTTGTCCACGGCGTCCCGCAACGCGACGTTGCCGCTGCCTGCAGCCACTTCCGCAAGCAATTCGCGGGCCGTCCTTGCGGACATTGTAATGGACGCCAGGGGCGTTCGTGCCTGATGCGCCATAAAGGCGGCAGCTTCGCCCCAGCCCTGCAAAGCCTTGAGCTCGCTCTTCATCCGCTCCCGCCCGGAAAGGGAATCGAGCAACTCGTCCAGCTGTTTTTCCACGAGGCCGAACTCGTCGGTCTGCCCGCTGGAAAACCTCCAGGACTTGTCGGCGAAACGCAAAGCCGATAAGCCCATCCCCAGCCTGGTCCAGCGCTTCGTAAGGACCATGGCTAGCGTGGCGGATACTATCAGCGCAACTATCGCCTCGATAAAAAGAAACCCCATGCTAAGTGCCAGAGAGCTTATTTTCCTGTCTTCCGAAAGAACCGTCCTTTTAGCTATGTCGCGACGGATGGGAATTACCGATTTGCGCAGCGCATTGGCATCCGCCTCCCTGATATTCGAGGAGACCAGCACGGCATCGAGATCGGCTATCGCTTTTTCCGCCGCGGCCGTGGATTCATTGTCCGATCGGGAGCTGAAGGCATATACGAAAAAACCTGCCGAGCCGAGCACGGCTACCGAAAGGAGAAAAGTGGTAATAAATATTCGCGTCCTGAATTTCATGCCTCACCTGTAGGGCAGGGAACCAGGCCCCTCGATAGCCTGGCTTGCCGTCGCCCGATGATATGCCCATAAAACCATGGGATCATAGCCTTTATCTTCCGGGAGGCTCAGCACCAGCTGAGCATCGCAGGTGCCGGGGAAAGCCAAAGCGTCCAATGCCCCCAGCCGCTGGCCGTTGAAGCGCGTAAAAAGATTCCAGGCGGCGCCGACATCGGCCGTGCGGTGGATTCCGCCTGTTTCCGATATTCGAATTTCATAGTCCATACCGGTGTAGCGGATCTCCCGCCATGTTTCCAGACGCAATGAACCCGCAAGCGCTTTTAAAGTCAGGCGCACGGTAAAAAACGAATCCACTACTTTTAATAAATCCTTGCCCGGCGAACCTTCCAGTTCCAGGGAAAGATATATTGAGGATGAATCCCTATGCAGCCGCATCCCGACAACAGGAGCCTCCCTGGGCTGCGCTACGCCCAGAAAGACCCCTATGGCCAGCATCGCGCCCTTAAGCCAGGCGTCCACGATTATTTATTTTTAACGGCATATGCGCTGCTGGTAACAAGGTAGGTCTCAAGCATGCGTTCCCCCTTGGAGCTTCCGCCCAGCAGCATTACGAGACCCGATACCATATTGGGCAAAGTCCATTGCATCGTGGAAAGAGAGTTGTTCTTGAACCCTTCCCAATCGTTGCTTACGCCGGCCAGTATCGCCTGCCCGCCAAGCACCGCGAGCGGAGTCACGACTCCGATGATGCCGCCCGTAATCCGGCTTCTTTTGGCCTCGCCTGCTATGTCCTTCATGATTCCGTAGGCAAGCGCTTCCTGGACCACAGGATCGTTTTCGGAATACAGATAGGCGTAGCGGGTAAGGTATTTATCCTTGGGCTGCCCCAGCGTAACCAGCCCTATCCCGCCCACCAGGATGCCGAGACCCGCGGTACCAGCCGTAAACCCGCGGGCCATCATCTGCTCATTGGAATCGGTGAAACTGGAACTGGGAGCAAGAAAGGCATAGCCAGCCGCGGCGCCGCCCAAAAGCAGAATTCCACTGCCCACGGAGGTAAGTATAACGCCTGATTTTATGCGGCTTACTTCATTGCCCTTAAAATATTCATCGAGCAGGGATAGGGCAAACTGAGGATCCGCATCGGGAACGGACGCCGAACCCGCAAGAGGATTGGGTAACGGGGTTCCCGCCAAAGTAGAATCTTGCGCAAAAATACTGCTGCCAGCATTGTTCGCGCACAAAAGCAGAATCGTCATTGCTAAACCAAAAAATCGTTTCATAGCCATCTCCTGTTATTTTTGCTTGCCTCAATTTTAGGGGCATCTATAACATTGCAGGAACCGTGCCAATCTAAAATTTCTAAATTCCTATGGAAATTCGGGTAAATCCTGGGAAATTTACGCAAAATGACGGCAAAACGCTACGATATACTATCAATTATGATACCTTGATGATATCACTTTTGATAGCCCCAGCTGGCTTGCAAAAACCAGGCACACATTCTATGGGGAGAGCGATATGACACGAAAACCTTTTGGACGACCCCCTCACCGACCGCTTGGAGGCATACTGCAAGGAGTGCTTTCCTACGATCTGTTCCGCGCGAGGGGGATAATCCGTCGCTTCAATTCGCGGGTTTTGCCGGAGGCTCTTCCGCTGGATGGCTTTCCTTGAAATCGTAAATCTCCCGGAAAATATCCAGGGCGGCAAAAAACAGCACGAGAATCAAGGGGCCGATTATCAAGCCGTTGATGCCGAAACTGGCCACTCCTCCGATGATGGCGAAAAAAATCGGCAGGGGATGCATTTTGATCGGCCCGCCCACAAGAATCGGCCGATAGAAATTATCCAGGAGGGATATACCCGCCCCGGACAGCGCAAGCAGCAAAATACCGGCCGGCACGCTGTTCATGAATACGTACGAGATGCCAACGGGCATCCAGATCGCGCTGGCTCCGACTATGGGAATAAACGAGCATATCGATACGAGCACTCCCAGCAGCAAGGCGCCGTTTACCCCAAAAATCAAAAACAGCGTAAAGGCGATGCAACCTTGAATCAGTGCCACGAGCATGTTTCCGCGGATAAGCTGGCGGGTGGTTTCCTTGAAGTGCCTGATGAATTTATCCATGTATTCGCTTCTGATGGGCACGGCCTTGATGAATATCTCCAGCAGGTAATGCCCGTCCATAAAGAAAAAATACAGGGTAAAAGTCATGAAGGCCAGGGCCAGGACGAAGCCTCCCAGATTCTGAACGACCTTCGTGGAAATGTTGACGATCGCCGCCTGGTTAAGTTTTAAAAACTCCATGACAACCTTCTGCAAATCCAGGCTTCCAAGATCTATGGCGCCTCCGCTCAATGAATACAGGAAGTCTCCCAAACGCGCAAGCGGAGCCAAATTGGCAACCGCCGCGATGGGTCCTTGAGGCTCCTGGGCAGCGGAGGCCAATCCAGTCTCAACCAGCACATGGGACAGCCGACCTTTAAATACATAGGGGTTGGATTTCAAGAATTCCAGGATATCCCCGATTGCATCGCTGGATTGTTTTATCAATAGAAAAACCAGCATGGATAGGGGGACGACGATTATGAAGACGGCCGAAATGGACACCAGCCCGGCGGAAAGAGCCCGGCGCAGCGAAGCAAAGCGCTTTTTGCCGATACCGGCATTTTTTATTCCCGCAAGCCGTACGTAGACGGGATCGAGAAACCCGAACAGTATCGCCGCCCAGAGCAGCACGGTCAAGAACGGCATGAAAAGCCGCATTACAAGAACGAACAGCACAATGAAGACCGCGAAAAAAATAAGCCTCTGAATCGTGTTTTTTTCGAGAATGTCGCTGGCTTTCATGTCCATCTCCTGTGTTTGGGAGCTCTTCAAACCTGAAGTTTTTAGAGTTCCTCTATGCGTTTTTCTTTCCCAGTGCAAGGCGACGTTTACGGAATTCCATGATAGGTTTGTCTCCGGGGAACAAATTCTCCCCGGTTCCGGTTCCGTCACCGCGAGGGATTTGAGTGTTGACGATGCGCCTGTCCTGGCGCGCGATTATCCGGCTCATGAGTAGCCCCAGCCCGTCCACGAGCCACGAGAACGGTGGCAGGAGCATAAACGACTGATACCAGCGTAAATATAAAATAGTGTGCTCCGCATCCACCGGCACGAATGCCGCGGAGATGCGGACTTTGTCGCCGATGCGGTTTTCCCATAGATTGGGCAGGATAAACTCCAGCTTATAGTCTCTCGTAGGGTCGGGAACGGGAACCTGTTCCGGCGTCCTGGGTTTCTGGCCTTCGTCTTTCACGTTGTATACGTAGGCGAAGAACAGGTTGTCAGCCTTCCACTCCAATCCCGGGCCTTCCACAAGCGTGCGATTACCCCTTCCTATCGTAGTGCGATGAACAAACGGCAAATGGGCGACATCGAGCTGATTTTCGGCGGCGCGGGTATAATGATTATTCCAGGGATCCTGCAGGCTTGCATAATGCCTGAAATTCTTAAGGTCCTCGAAAAACGGAGGCTCGGCAGGTTCCGGCTTGGCCTCGCCCCACCAGATAAATACCCAGCCCCAGTTTTCGTGGACCGGATAGGAAAGCATTTGAAACTCTTTTGGCACGGGCGCATCGCGGCCATTAGCCGGTATCTTTACGCAGCGGCCGGTGGAATCATACTCAAGGCCGTGAAAGGGGCAGCGCGCGTGGCCGTCTACAATGTCGCCCAGAGCCAGGGAAGCGCCGCGATGCGCGCATTTGTCGAGAAAACAGCGGGCGGCGCCTGTTTCGTCCCGCCAGAAAATAAGGCGTTCCCCGAGGCGCATGAAACCCACGGGCTTCCCCCTGGGAATCTCCCCGGATTCGAGGACGGCATACCATAAATTTTTTATCACCGCTTTCTCCTGAGCTTTTTCCTGCTCTGGTTGAGCCGCGACCGCTCAAGCTCGGCCGCCGCCAGCAGCGACGCCTTGCTTTTCTCGGAGCGGGATAAAAAAGCTATCAAGAGCGCGCCGGCCGCGATCATGAGGAAGCAGAGCAGCTGGCCCATGGAGAAATTGAGCGGCGTGCTGAAAAGATGGATGGACGCGTCGGGATTCCCGAATTTAATTATATATCCGAGCGCCTCGTCCGGCTCCCTGAAATATTCCAGGATAAATCTTATAAACCCGTAACCGGCCAGAAAGGAGCCTGTCGCGAATCCATGGAACGGCGATTTTTTTCGAACCGTGAACCACAGCAGCAGTCCAAGCACGATGCCTTCGAACAGGGCTTCGTACAGCTGGGAAGGATGCCTTGGCAGATTGACGTTGCCGCCTATCGCAAGCACGCCAGTCTTGGCCATAATCTCCTGTACCCAGGGAAATTCAACCGGAAACATCTTGGCATTCGGAAATACCATGCCCCAGCGGGCTGTGGTCACCTTGCCCCAAAGTTCGCCGTTGATAAAATTGCCCAGCCGCCCGAATGTGTAACCGAAGGGTATCGAAACGGCCATCAAGTCAGTCCACTCGAGCAAATTTCGCTTGTGCCTGATGCAATACGCCATCATACCCAGGAATCCGCCTACGACGCCTCCATGGAACGACATTCCCGCAAAGCCCGAAAAACGACCGCTCGAGTCGAAGGGCCAGAAAATCAACCAGGGCTTCTGCAAATAGAAGCTGTCGTAGATCAGGGTACCGAACAGCCTTGCGCCGATGATGAGCCCCACGATCCCGAACATAAAGAAGCTGCCGACATCGTCATCGGAAAAGCCCAGCTTTTTCCGGCGAACCTGATATCGAAACAGCAGATAGGCGATTCCAAAAGCGACAAGATACATCAATCCGTACCAGCGCACCGGAAAATTAGGCCAGAACGGAAAAATCTGGGGTTTGAGCCAGGAAGGAAACTGGATGGCGGCTAGCATGCCCGTCCTCCGAACCGATTGGATTTCGCTATACAGGAGCGCTGCGTCAACTATATACGTTGAGCGAGCAAGGAGCAAGCTGGACAAGACGGCCACTTTGAAGTTTTGCTTGACAGCTCCAAAGCCTGCCACTAAACTTTCAGCCAGCCAGAGGAGCAATGGATGGGAAACCGGCCGCTTGATTTTAATCCCATCACCAAAGCCCGGTTACGCCCCATGCTTATAAAATCCAGGCCAATTCTATGTGCTATTTTTTTCTTCAGGCTGCTCTCGGGCTTTTACCTTCGACTGACGCTACATTGCACTGCCATCCGGATTTCTAACCCGCACAAAATGCTGGCCGCGTGGCGGGATTTCCAGGAAGGGCGTACGCGCCTGATCCTGGCGTTTCGGCATCCTTACAGCGCCGAGCCGCAAATTTTATTCCATGCCTTTAGCAAAACGCTTACCTGCGAAGCCCGAAAGGCGGGAAAGAAATTGCCCAGGGTACCGCATGCGCGCTTCGTCCACGGCTATGAAGTTGCCCTCTGGGGAGACGCAATCATCCGCTGGGTCCTGCCGCGAATCGGGGCGGTTCCCGTTTATCACACAAAACTGGATTCCAAAGGCCTAAAAGCGATACGATCCATAATCAGCGAAGGCCTTTACCCGCTGGCCATCGCGCCAGAAGGCCAGGTTTCCTACCGCAGCGAAACCGTACCCCGCCTGGAACAAGGCACGCTGCAAATGGGATTCTGGGGCGTCCAGGATATCGAAAACGCCGGGAGGACGGAGAAAGTTATTATTCTTCCGCTTTCCATCCATTATAAATATGACCCGCGCGACCATAAAAAACTGTTGCCGCTGCTCGGCAGCCTGGAGCTCCGTTGCGGCATTGACCCGGTCGCAGCCCGCAAACTCGAGCTGCGCGAACGTCTGGCTGCTATTGAAAACCGCGCGTTCGAGCTGGCCGAAGGCCATTATGCGGCAGCCTATGCCTATAAGCGTCCAGACTTCGCGGATCAATACGCCGATGAAAAAACAATTACCGCGTTCCGGCGGGACTCCTTGCTTAATGCCGCCCTGGAAATCGCGGAACGAGCCCTTGGTTTCCCGGCCGGGCAATCCTCCGCCGCTGAAGCCCATGCGCCCCGCAGCGACTTGATAAGCCGCGTCTACAAAATTAGGGCGGAATGCTGGGACCGCATCTATCCGGAAAAGGCCCAAAAAGGATTAAGCAAACTGGAAACGGCGCTGTCCGATCGGCGCGCAGGCGAAGCATGGTACGCGATGCGGCACATGGAATTCGCGGACATTGCGTTCTATCTTGATCCGGAATACCTCGACGGTCCGGACCGCACAGGGCCTTCCCTGAACAGGATCGCGGAATGCGCCAACAATCTCGCGGACCTGATGAACCGGCTTGCGGGAGGGACGATAGCCGACCGCAGGGACTCCCTGCGAAAAATAGCCATAATCGTTCCCGGAGTGCCCCTGGATATGAGCTCGCGATGGGGTGACTACAGGGAAAACCGGAAAAAAGCGGTGCTTACCGCCACGGCTGACCTTAAAACCAGCTTTGAAAACTGCATCAAGGAGTATCTCGATGAAATCAGCTAAGATAAGCCCAGCCGCCGCGCCGGGCGAGAAACTCTCCCTGGGTACCAAGCTGGGATTCGGGGTCGGAGACCTCGGTGGTAATCTTTTCTTTACCGCGATGGGTTTTTGGAGCCTCAATTACCTTACCGATACCGTAGGCATCTCGGCGGCGGCCGCAGGCTTGGCCATCATGATAGCAAAGATATGGGATGCCCTGATCGACCCGGTAATCGGCTTTGCCTCGGACCGTACGCAGACCCGCTGGGGCCGCAGGCGACCATACCTCTTGTTCGGAGCAATACCGCTGGTCCTGTCGATGTGGTACTTCTTCTCCACGCCTGCCTTCTCCACCGATATCGGCGGCGCGATATGGGCGGTTCTGGCGCTCTGCCTGCTTAATACGGCTTACAGCCTGGTAAATATTCCTTACGGCTCCCTTACTCCCGAACTGACGAAAGACTACAAGGAACGAACCTCGCTCAACGGTTTCCGGTTCAGCTTCGCGGTCATAGGGACGATTCTAGGCGCGGCCATCGTGCTGCCGATAGTAGGCCTGGCAGGTGGAGACAAGTCTCTGGGATTTTCCATTGTCGGATTGACTTTCGGCCTGGTCATGGCAATTACCATATTGATAACGTTTTTCTCGGTGCGCGAGCCCGATCGTTCGCGCACCCCTGTTCCGACCGAAGGATTTTTCGCCACTTTCCTGGCGGTTTTCAAGGATAAGACCTACGTGCGGCTCATCCTTATCTATGGATGCAACCTTACCGGCATTACCTTCGTTCAGACAATTCTCGTGTACTACTTCAAGTATCTATACCGTAACGAGGGCATGACCACCATGGCCATGATAGCGCTTCTCGTTACCGCCATGGTTTTCGTTCCTATCTCCGTTGCCATCGCAAAGAAAATCGGAAAAAAGCGCACGTACCAGCTGGCTCTCGGAATCCTGTCGCTGAGCTGCATGACCATTTTTGCGCTTGGCCATATCCTGGGCATGTACTTTACCGTCGGAGTCATGGTATTTGCCGGTATCGGCGTTGGACTTGGCTACGTTCCGCCTTTTGCCATGCTTCCGGACATCGTGGAAGTAGACGCGATTTCGACAGGCAAACGAAAGGAAGGCGCATACTACGGCATGTGGACTTTTATCTCCACCCTCGGCGTCTCCCTTGCCCCTGCCCTTACCGGATTATTCCTGGGCATTTCCGGTTTTATGGCCGACAAAGAACAGACACAGAGTACGCTCAACGCGATACGCCTGATAATAGGCCCCATCCCGGCGGTCATCTTTGTTATGGGAATCATACTTTTAAACCGTTATCGCCTGGACGAAAAGACATATAACGGCATACTTGCCCAAAGACAGATCCATGAGTGAACGAGACCTGCACGTCGGCTATGACCTGGGATCGGAAACCGTCTATGCGGTTGTCCTGGACGGGGAAGGGCGCATCGAACTGGCCATGCCACCGTATATGCATTTCGGCAATCCATTCGATGCGCTCGCCGAGGCTCACGGGGAAATAATCCGCCTAGTAGGCAAGGACCGCATCAAGGGTTTCGGTTTTACCGGCTTCTCCGGCAGGCTCGTCGCGGAGAAAACGGGTAATCCGTTTTGGTACGATACCATCACGATATCCAAAGGAGCCAAAATACTCTCCCCCGACGCGCGCTATGTCGTGCACCTTGGTTCCAAAGACCCTTATTTTTTCGAGATAGAAGCAGGATCTGATGACGATCCGGGCTGTGTGTCGGACCACGCCACCGGCACCAAATGCGGAGGCGGATCGGGAATATTAATTAACAAACAGGCTCGCCGATTTTTCGCGGAAGCAGTGCCGGCGCATATCGACATCGAGCAAGGCAGCGAGACGGAACGCATCGCCACCCGCTGGAAAAACCGAAAAGCGCTACAGGACCAGATGGAAGGCATCCACATCCTGGCCGAGGCCTCCATGACCAGCTCGGACAAATGCCTTGAAGTGGGCGGTCGATGCGGCGTTATCATCCAGTCGGACATGATCCACATGCAGAATTCAGGCGAGCAGATAAAAAACATCCTCAAGGGAATGTATGCCCGGATCGCCGGAAATTTCCGCTGCGACGTTCTTGGCACGCGCAGCATCGACGCCTCGCTCAAGGCCATAGCCACCGGAGGAGCTTTTCTTAACAGAAGCCTTGCGGGCGTGTTTTCGGGGGAACTTGGGCTTGAACTCGGGCTTCCCCCGCATTTCGACAAAGTCGGAGCATTCGGCGCGGCACTCAAGTCGCTCGAAGAAGGAAACGAATCCTCCTTCGACGCCGGCAGGCTTAAGGACGTCGTCGCGGCGCACAAAGCCAACATAGCATTTGCCCCGCCGCTCGCCTCGGCACTGAACCGCGTCATAAACCACAAAAACGAGGCTGCCATCAGGAAAACCTCCGGCGGTCTGACCGTATTCCGCGAACCCCAGGGGAAGGCTCGCGTCGTCCTTGGCATGGACGGGGGCTCAACGACCACCAAAGCCATCGTAGCCGATGCCGAAGACCTGTCCATAATCGCCGAAATTTGCCTGGATACGGACGGCAAGCCCCTGGAAACCGCCCAGAAGGTATTCGCCGAAATACGGGACGCCCTTAACGACTCGATAGAAGTCGAAGGAATCGCGTACACCGGATCATCCGGCGCTTTTTATTATAAATTATTCACTAACCACGGCATCGAGGCCGGCGGCAGCGGCACGGATATCGTAAAGGACGAGATAACCTGCCACGCCGCGGGAGTCAAGCTCTTCGACGAAAAAGTGGACACGATTTTCGAGTGCGGCGGCCAGGACGCGAAATTTACCGTATTCGGCCCCGACGGAAACGTTCGAAAAGCCAAGATGAATCTGTCATGCATGGCCGGAACCGGTCAGTCCATGAAGAACATGCTGGACATGCTCGGCTTCGACTTCGAGTCGTTCGACGATCTTGCCCTCTCAGCGACGCGTACGCCGGTATGCGATGAAATGTGCGCAATTTTTACGGAGGCCGGCGTTCTCAAGCTTGTCGCCCTTGGCTTTCCCAAAGAAGAAATCGCCGCGGCCATCGCCTATGGCTTCATGGGCGGTTACGCCAATAAGTTCGTTGGCAGCGAAACCTTCGGCACCTATGCCTCGGCGCAAGGCGGGCCATTCAAGGGGCTTGCATGCCTCGCTGCGCTCGCCCTGCATACCGGCGCGGTGATAAACGCATTCCCCCACCGCCAGCTTTTCGGGGCATTGGGTGCCGCCGCCATCGCCCGCAATAGACTGCGAGAGGTTCAAGGACGAGGGGCAAAAGCCGTTCTTCGCTGGAAGGGTTTCTCGCTTGCGGACGCGGTTTTCGACAAGAGCGTGGATCAATGCAGCAAGGTCGTGGAGAATAGTTGCGGCGTGCGCGACTGCAGGCTCCAAATATACGGCCATGGCAGGGACCTTATCTTCTCCGGCGGGCTCTGTCCCAAAGGCAACACTGAGGCTGCAGGAAAACGCACACCCGACTATGTCGGCCTCTATAAGACCATGCTGGAGAGGGAAATCCGCAAGTACTCCTTCAAGCCCGAAGAAACCGATCCTTCCGACGGCCCCCGCATTCTCATTCCCCGCAGCCTGCATTTTCTTAACGAACGGTCGATCCTCCTGTGCGCATTCTACAAAAATCTCGGTTTCAAGGTCGTCGTCTCACCGGAATCCAATGATCATATAGCCAAGCTCGGCATCGCCCGGTCGCACTCGGAAGCCTGCTACCCGTCCAAGCTGCACAATGGCCACGCAGCCTATCTCAAAAAGTGGCTGCGGCCGGGTAAGGACAAGCTTTGCCTCATTAATTTCCTGGGGAAGGGCGACAAGGGTGCCGCACAGAACCAGGCCAAGACCTGCCCCTACGTCTCCGGCGCGGGTTTCGCCGCCAAAGAAGCCATCAAGCTGGCGACCGAGGACGCCCTGCTTCCACTGATCATATTCAACGACCCGATATACCCGGCGGAGGTCGATTTCGCCGATGACCTTTCGCGCGCCTTCGCGAATGCTCCACAGACGGGAAAATTTACCGTCCGGCGGGTAAGGCAAGCCCTTAGGGATGCGGAAAAAGCACAAGCCGAATTCCTCGTCCAGGTCTACGCCACGGGCGAATCCATAGTGGAGAGGCTCAAGGCCAAGAAAGAAACCGTTTACATCGGCATAGGACGAGGTTATACTTTATTCGACGACAAAGCCAGCTCAAAAATCCACGAACTGTTCATCGCCAACGGCCTGCACTTCATGCCGGCATTCTTCCTCAACAGACCCGAAAACGATTTCTCCGAAATCGTGCACCACATGTACTGGTACCAGGGTCGCGAGATGGTCCGCTATTCGCTCCGCACTGCCCTGGATCCGGACTTCTACGGCGTGCGCGAGACCAACTTCAATTGCGGCCCCGACGCGATGCTCTCGTATCACGAGACCAGGCTTTTCGACAACGCCAAGAAACCGTATTTAACCCTGCAGACCGACGGCCATAACTCCAATGCGCAGTTCGGCACGCGCACCATGGCATTCAATGAGGTCGTCAAGAATCACACTTCCGGCCCGGTTGCCATAGAACAGCTTAGAACTCCCGCTTCGCATGCAAGGGGCTTCGACAAGCGGCTCCTGGGAATACCCAACATGGGAACCGAGAGTTCGGACGCTCTGGCCGCCGTGTTCAGGTCGGTAGGATGCGCATCCGAGCTGATGCCCACGATGACCAGGGAATCGAACTACTGGGCGCGTAAATATCTTATAACAAACAATTGCCTGCCCATGCACATACTCTTCGGCGACAGCTTCGCCTGGCTCAAGCAGAAGGAAGCGGAAGGCTTGAACCCCAACGAAGATCTCGCTCTTTTTATACCCATGGCGGGCGGTCCCTGCCGACTCGGCCAATACCATATCATTACGCGTTATTTCCTGGACATGGCCGGCTACGACAGGGTACCCATCGTCAATCCGGCCGCATACCTCGACTGGGAGAACATTCCTCTTTCGCCCAAGCGCCTGGGAAAGCTCCGCCAGGGAATTGCCAAATCCGTTATCGCATCGGACATAATCTACGATGCCCGCCTCAGGACCAGGCCTTACGAAATAAACCCCGGCGAGACCGACCGCGTCTTTGCGGCTATCCATAAAGAGTTTATAGGTATTGTCGAACGCGGAAGCGACTTGAAGGAACTCGAGGCGCTGATGGCCAAAGCCCATGGATCCTGCGCCGGGATTCCCGTTATAAAAGATAAATTCCCCCTGGTAGGACTGTTCGGCGAGATTTTCGTCAGAAGCCATACCGGGTCCAACGAGGAATCGATACGGCTTCTGGAACGCCACGGGCTCGAGGTCGCGCCGCGCCTGATAGCGGACATGCTGGAGTACAACAACCGGATGCAGAAGGATGCCTTCCTCAAGGAACGGCGCTACAAAGCCTGGTTCATCGCCATCATCAAGGGCATCTATATGCGCACGGTGGAGAAACGCCTGTCCGCCGCCTTTGAGGACTATCTGGGAGGCAGATTCCGTCTGCGCCCGCTGGAAGTGTATGGAATCCTGCGCAAGCATAATATCTTCGATATACGCATCAAGGGTGAAGCCGGCATATCGATAGGCACAACCTTCAACATGATGAACGGCAACCCGGAAAACCTGCACGGCGTCTATCATCTTGAACCGTTCGGCTGCATGCAGGAATGCGTCGCCGTATCCAAGATACGCTCGCTCATCGATCTGAAGCGCCAAAACTCCCCGGAAATGGCGGACCGCATCATTCCCTACCTCGTTGGCGTGTTCGGCGATTCCGAACTGCCCAACATGGAAGCCGAGATAGCGATGTTCGCCGAGAAATGCTATGCGCGGCGCGATGCGGAAGAAAGCAGGAAAAACAGGGATTCCATTACCATTGCCTGATTATCTTTCCTTCCCGGTTGATGTATGCCGAAGGGCCTTCGTCCTTAAACCGCACGGACGCCCTGCCCGGCCAGGTTTCCAGTACTTCATCGAACATCGGGGGAATTACCCAGGCGCCGAAAAAGTCCGCCAATCCCCAGCGCGGCGGAAAATCCCCGTTGCCCTCGGCCAGCCAGACAAAGCCCGCAAAGGCCTCGCGCCCATCGCGAAACAGGAATGGTATGATTGTCTTTCCGGTTTTATCGATATAGCCATAATTGCCGTCTTTCTTAACGCGCGCAAGACCTCCGGAAAAGGGCCAGGCTTCCTGAAACTGCGCGGATAGAGCTATGCGTCCTTGCGGGTCTGCATAGCCCCATTTCCCGTCGGCCATGACCGCCGACAAGCCTTCGGTAAAATTGCGCGCCGCATCGAAAGTCGGCTTTATTACCCAGCTCCCCGAATCATTCATGAACCCGGCTTTTCCGCCTTCCCGCACGACGAACCAGCCCGCCTCCGCCGCTTTACCGCCGCGTATCGATACGGAGTGGGAACCCAGGGGAATTATTTCTTTGCCGTTCCGGTCGATTACTCCCATAAGCCCGTTTGTTCGAACCACGGCGCGGGAGTTTAAGAAAGGCGAAGCAAAATCGTAGCGCGCTTCGATAGCCATGCGTCCCGTTTTATCTACATAGCCCCAGAGCTTGCCTAATTTAACCGGAGCCAGGCCATCGCCAAACTTTTCAGCCTCGTCAAAGCGCGGAACAATTACTACGCTTCCTTTGGCATCGATGTAACCCCAGCGCGACTTGTCGTCCCTTATCGGCGCAAGCCCTTCGGAAAAAGCCTTAAGCGCATAAGGAACCTTTTCCATGACCGCATTGCCGTCCAGGTTGATGAAACCGGATTGACCCGCGTTGCCGTTGTAGGCCAGCATGCCTTGGCCCAAGGAATTAAAGGACAGGGAATTGATGCCTCCATGCCAGAGAACCCGCCCATCCGTGCTTATTACCTGATCCATTCTCTTAAGAAAAACAAGTGCCAGCGGACCTTCATAGTTTTCTATATAGGACCATGATGGATTTTCTATAATCCATCGACCGTCGAGACCGATAAAACCAGCATGTTTAGTATCCGCCACTGCCGCGCGTCCCTCGGAAAAAGGCTGGGCATGCAAAAACCATCCGGAGATCAGTTTGCCGTCGGCGTCAATGTAGCCTTGCATCAGCTTGCTGTTTTCTACCAGTGCCCGACCCTCGCTCATGACTCCTATGCTCCTGTACGCCGGCTCAAGGATCAATCGCCCAGTTAAATCGCTCAGGCCCTGCAAGCCGCCTTTGCCTACGACGACGCGCCCGCCGCTCGGCGGAAAAACCGCGTCCCATTCCGGTTTGATGGCGATTTTACCGGCCTCGTCGACAAGCCCCCAGAAGGCACCAACACGCACGGGTGCGAAACCTTCGGAAAATGGCCAGGCCTGGTCAAACGCCGGACTTATAATAAATTTACCTTTTTTGTTTATGTATCCCCAGCGCCCGTTTAGCTCTACGGCCGCCTTGCCTTCGGAAAACGAACCGGCCTGCGTATAGGCGAGGGGTATAACTTCCTTTCCGGCCGCGTCGAGGAAGCCCCAGAGTTTATTCTTTTTTACAGCGGCCATGCCTTCTGAGAAAACCCTGCCGCTTTCATAAGACGGGGTTATAGAAATTTTCCCCGATAAATCGATGTAGCCCCAGAGCTTTCCCTGGCGGAAACCGGCCTTCCCTTCGCTAAAGGCCGTCAACTCGTCGAATTTCGGTTCTAAGAGGACGGTGCCGCGGGTATCGACGAGACCCCACTTGCCCCCGCTTACCCGACCAGTTATGGAAACTTCACCACCCTCGTTTACCGCAGCCCGTTTTTCCCTGAAATGGTCAACCGACGAGAAACGGGGTTCCAGCAGCGTCCGTCCCGTTTCGTCCATGAGCCCCCAAAGATCCGAATCCGGGGATGCTTCAAACCAGTAGGCATATAAAGGCTCGGTGCTTGGCTTTCCCTCGGGCCCGGGAAGCTTTGCATTGTCACCGGTGGTAAATTCAATCGCAGCCTCATAGGGCTTTCCATTGACCATAGCCTGCAATACGGCCCGGTATCGCGTATTTATGCTCAGCGGATCCTGCGGAATCGCGGCCGCGCTGTGCATCATGTATTCGGGACCCACGCCGGCCGGAGGTTTTTCCGGCCAGAACACGTACAGAGGCAAAGGGCCGCCCGGACCGGTCAACACGAAATTCACATCGGCAATGCGCGTACCCGCGGGAAAGCTTACGGTAATGGGATAGCCGGCGCTCAGGTCGTTGCCGAGGGGATTGGGGCTCTCGTGCACAACCAGCCCCGGCCTTGCCAAACCAAAGGTAGTGGGGATGTTGGTACCGCGATTTCCGGGAACCCACACGGCTTCCTTCCATCTCGAGGATTGCAGGCCGCTTTGCACGTCGATGACGCTTGCCCAAACCCAGGGATCTCCCTTTGCCGCTCCGATCCCGATGGTTTTAAGACCTGGCGCCACCAGCGGCAGTCGGTGAAACAGCGTGGAAAGGTGAAACGATATCGCGTCGGTGGGAGGCACTCGCTCCATGATAACCGCGGCTTGGGCTGCCTTGAATCCGGCTGCGCTTGCGCCAGGAAGCCGCTGGTCCTGCGTATGCACGTCGGCTCTTGAATCCACCTTGTTCTTGATAAGATAAAGAGCATGCTCCTGGGCACCCCTGCTCAGTTCGGCATCGAGGGTTACGGGTTCGAGACCCGCCATCGACCGTATCGCGTTGATGCGTTCCAGCGTTCCCGCCCGAAGCGCTTCCAGTTCTGCTGATGACTGTGCCTGCAGTGCCTGAAGCGCTAAAACCAATAAAACCGAAAGAGCCAACCGACTCTTTTGCACAAAGCGCTGACTATCCATCGCGTACCTACTTCCTGATACTGAAATTTCGGCTTTACGCCGGTAATTGTCAAGATAATCCATCGTTAGCAGGGTGTTGAAAATCCTCGGATGAGGATTTTCAACACTTCCAAAATGTAACATTACCGCAGCATTTGTAATCAAATGCGAGGAATGTTTAAGGTTGTTGGAAAAGCCACAAGCTTTTTCAACAACCTGTTAATCAATTCCCAGGCGCAAAACAGCGCTCCAGTCGATGCGACACAGGCTAGCCCAATGCTGCGCCTACGGTATAAAATCAAAAATTGAAGCGAGGAGCGTTTATGCTGCGTGTCGGTTTTGTGGGGTGGAGGGGAATGGTTGGCTCCGTCCTTATGCAGAGAATGCTGCAGGAAAATGATTTCGCCGGCATCGAACCTTATTTTTTCTCCACATCGCAGCCAGGCCGAAATGGGCCGGATATAGGAATTGAGATTCCGCCCCTC